>JBBRVW010000022.1:0-71041 GCA_038246545.1 Actinomycetes bacterium
GGTCTATGAGAGAGTCGCATCTACGAGATGCCCTTCGTGAGCAGTCAGATTCGGTCCTTCGCAAGCCCGATTCTGTTGCCACGCAAGGGCATCTTCGTGTTCCGACCCGCTGACAACCCCAAGATCATCGGTGGATCAGGGGTAAGAGACTGTCTGCGCCATGTGCGGAAGTCCGCCTGGGACCTCCTGCTGGTGGCTTGGCGCTCCACCGGGACGGTGCGCGCGATCGGCGCCGGGTGGCGGTGCTGACCGACGTTGGTCTGAGACGTACCGTGACGGGCGGCGCGAGGCGATCTACGGAGAAGTGGATGACAGAGACCGGGTTCTGGGCGGAGGTCGACCGCTACCTCGTGCGCTACGGCGGGGTTTTCGTGCCGGCCGTCATCGAACGCGCGCAGGGGTCCTTCGTTTACGACGCGGACGGCCGGGCGATCTTGGACTTCACCTCAGGTCAGATGAGCGCGGTCCTCGGCCACAGTCACCCCGACATCGTCGAGACGGTACAGCGGTCGGTGGCCACCCTGGCGCACCTGTTCAGCGGGATGCTGAGCCAGCCAGTGGTGGACCTCGCCCGGGCTTTGGCCGGGGTCACCCCCGAACCGCTGGCGAAGTCCCTGCTGCTGACAACCGGCGCGGAGGCCAACGAGGCGGCCCTGAAGATGGCCAAGCTGTACACCGGGGGGTACGAGGTCATCAGCTTCAGCCAGTCCTGGCACGGCATGACCTCGGGGGCGGCCGCGGCGACCTACAGCGCCGGGCGGCGTGGCTACGGCCCGCCGACACCAGGAAACTTCGCCATCCCGGCGCCGAACGCGTACCGGACCCGGTTCATCAGCGACGGCGAGCATGACTGGCGGGGGGAGCTCGACTACGCCTTCGACCTCGTCGACCGCCAGTCCAGCGGCTCGCTGGCCGCCTGCCTGGTCGAGCCGATCCTCAGCTCGGGCGGCCTGATCGACCTGCCGGTCGGCTACCTGCGGGCGCTGAAGGTCAAGTGCGTCGAGCGCGGGATGCTGCTGGTCGTCGACGAGGCGCAGACCGGCCTGGGACGCACCGGGGCCATGTTCGCCTTCGAACGCGACGGCGTCGTTCCCGACATCCTCACCCTGTCCAAGACCCTCGGCGCGGGGCTGCCGCTCGCCGCGGTGGTGACCACGGCGGAGATCGAGGCGCGCTGCCACGAGCGCGGCTACCTGTTCTTCACCACACACGTGTCCGACCCGCTGCCCGCGGCGGTCGGCTGCACCGTGCTGAACGTCATCGACCGGGACCGCCTGGTCGCCGCGGCCGCCAGCCGGGGGCGACGGCTGCGAACCGGACTGGTCGAGTTGCAAGCTCGCCACGAGTGCATCGGCGACGTCCGGGGCCGCGGCCTGATGCAGGGCATCGAGCTGGTCACCGACCGGGCCAGCAAGGCGCCGGCCGAGGACCTGGGCCGGCGGGTCACCAGCGAGTGCCTCGCCCTTGGGCTGCACATGAACATCGTCCAGCTGCCCGGCATGGGCGGCGTGTTCCGGATGGCCCCGCCGCTGACCGTGTCCGACGATGAGATCGACCTCGGCCTCGAGATCCTCGACAAAGCCCTGGCCGGGGCTACGGCCGCCGGCTGAGCGCTGACATCAAATCGACCACAGTCGCGGCAGACACCGCCGCCATCAGCCCGCCCTCGTTGGCCGCGACGCGCGGCATGTGAGTGCGTTCGCCTTACCGAACCGTTGCGGACCGGCTCGGCTCCTCGCGTCAATCGCGGATATGACGCAGGCGCGGGCGTCGCCGTGCCTCACGGTTCCGGCTCGCGGCCAGGCAAGCTCTGATGGGTCTCACACGGGGGTCCTGTGGCGTGCGTCAAGGCGCTTCTCCGGGTGGCGCCGGACGTTGGCGCGCTCTGCTAGTTGAGGGCCACTGGAGCCGTGTCCGCGATGCGCGACTGTGGGCTGCCCTCGAGGGCGGGCGAGTTAGCCGGGTTCGACCACACACCTGAGTCTCGAGGAACTGCTGGAAGAGTTGCGCCGCTTCGACAGTGGCGAACTCGAGATCAATGAGCACGTAGTGCGGATCGTCGATCGGTTGCATGATCCGCTCACCCCGTACGCCCGGCCGTTCACGCTGCGCGGACCGCTCGAGACCACGGTGGCTGAGCGCTACGACATGCTGCTCTATCCGCGGCGACGCGGCACGTCGATCGTCACGTTCGAGTACCTGCACTGGATCTCCGGCCGGGTGCTCGGCGTGGCGCACACGACCATCACCGGTCGGTAGCCCGGGCGGGTTCTCGTGTAGAACTCCAGAGTGACCCGCCGCCGACCCCGATGGTCCGAGCTGAGGCCGTTACTGGTCCCACCGGCGTTCTCGGTCGACCCGACGACGCACCGCTTGGGGCGAGCAGCCTCCATCGCGGACCTGCGCCGGCTGGCTCGACGGCGGGCACCTCGCGCAGTCTTCGACTATACCGACGGGGCGGCCGGAGACGAGATCAGCCTCCGCCGGTCACGTTCGGCGTTTGACCGCGTCGAGTTCCGGCCACGGGTGCTGCAGGACGTGTCCCACTTGGACACGACCACCATGATCATGGGCAGCGCGGCACGGCTGCCGCTGGTGTTCGGCCCGACGGGGTTCACCCGTCTGATGCACACGGACGGTGAGCCGGCCGTGGCCCGGGTAGCCGCGCGCGCGGGTATCCCGTACGCGCTGTCCACGATGGGTACGACCTCTATCGAGGGCCTGGCCGCCGAGGCGCCGGACGCCCGCCGCTGGTTCCAGCTCTACCTCTGGCGCGATCGAGGTGCGAGCAAGGACTTTGTCGCTCGCGCCCTGGCGGCCGGTTATGAGGCTCTCGTGCTCACCGTCGACACACCGGTGGCGGGCCGGCGTCTGCGCGACGTGCGCAACGGCCTGACCCTGCCACCGTCCCTCTCGGTCAAGACAGCGGCCGAGGCTGCTCTGCATCCACGCTGGTGGTTCGACCTGTTCACGACCGAGCCCTTGGAGTTCGCGTCACTCAACCGGTTCGACGGAACGGTTGCCGAGCTGGTCGCCACGATGTTCGACCCGGCCGCCACAGTGGCGGACGTGGAGTGGCTGCGGCAGATCTGGCCTGGTCCGCTCGTCGTCAAGGGAGTGACCACGGTCGCGGATGCGCGGGTGGTCGTCGATGCCGGGGCCGACGCCGTCGTGGTGTCCAACCATGGCGGGCGCCAGCTCGACCGGGCACCGACCCCGCTGGAGCAGCTGCCGGCGGTGGTCGAAGCGGTCGGAGACCGCGCAGAGGTGTACATCGACGGCGGGATCCTCTCCGGCGCGGACGTCGTCGCCGCCGTGGCACTGGGCGCACGGGCTGCCCTGGTCGGGAGGGCCTACCTGTACGGACTGATGGCCGGTGGCGAGCGAGGCGTGGACAGGGCCGCCGAGATCCTGGCCGCGGAATGTGCCGTCACCATGGCGCTCCTCGGTGTCTCGACGGTCGAGGAGCTGCGTCCGGACCACGTTCGCCTGCGCCCGGGTGTGGGCTAGGTTTCCAGCATGGACGTGGTCGAATACACGCCGACTCGCGAGCAGTACGCGTACACCTTCGGTGGTGCCAAGCCCGCCATGAGGATCCAGCCTGGAACGGCGCTGCGGCTCTGGTCCGACGACGCGTTCGGCGGCGCACTGCGCAGCGTCGGCGACCTGTCCGCGGAGAAGGTCGACCTGCGTTTCGTCAATCCGCAGACCGGGCCCTTCTACGTCGAGGGCGCCGAGCCGGGCGACACGCTCGCCTTGCATTTCGTCGCGTTGGAGCCGGCGCGTGATTGGGGTGCGTCGGCGGCCATCCCGTTCTTCGGCGGCATGACCGGCACGGACCGGACGGTGACACTGCAGGACGCGCTGCCGGACACCACGTGGATCTACGACCTCGACCGGGCCCGCAACACGGTGGCCTTCGCAGCGCACCATAGCGACCACCGAATCGAGCTGCCGGTCGAGCCGATGCTTGGCACCGTCGGAGTTGCACCGGCAGGTAACGAGGCCCGCTCCTCTCTGGTGCCGGACCGTTTCGGGGGAAACATGGACACCCCCCAGATGCGCGCCGGGGCAACGGTCTTCCTCGGCGTCAACGTCGAGGGTGCGATGTTCTCCATCGGTGATGGGCACTACCGACAGGGTGAGGGCGAGGCCTGCGGCACGGCTGTCGAGGGTGCGATGACGACAACTCTCATCGTCGAGCTCATCAAGGGTGGCGCGCCGGCTTGGCCGAGGATCGAGGACGACACGCACTGGATGGCGATCGGTTCGAGTCGTCCGCTCGAGGACGCGTGGCGCATCGGCAACGCCGAGATGGTGCATTGGGTGGGCGAGCTCTACGGGCTCCACCCGATGGACGCCTACCAGCTCATGTCCCAGATCGCCCAGGTTCCCGTCGCGAATGTGGTCGACGCCAACTACAGCGTCGTGGTCAAGGCCGCCAAGGCGCTGCTCCCTGCCTCGGACGCGTTCGGCGGCATCCACGCCGACCTTCGCGACCGCGCGCGAACCATTGGCTCCACCTGACTGCACTGCCTGCCCTGGCCACGTGGGACCCTGCCCCTCCTCCGAAAGGCGACCGACCTCATGGACCTTCAGCTCACTGGCACTCGCGCCCTTGTCACCGGCGGCACCCGAGGCATCGGGCGCGCGATCGTGTCGGGCTTCCTCGCCGAGGGCGCAGCGGTCAGTTTTTGTGCACGAGACCAGGACGAGGTCACGTCCGCCGAGACCGCGTTGCATGAGCGCGGGGTCGTGCACGGCTCCGTTGTCGACGTGGGCGACGGAGAGGCGCTCGCTTCCTGGGTTGAGCGCAGCGCCGAGACCCTCGGCGGCGTTGACGTCGTGGTCGCCAACGTCAGCGCGCTGGCAATCCCGGACACTGAGGAGAACTGGCTGGCCAGCCTCAACGTCGACGTGATGCACACGGTGCGGCTGGTTCGGGCCGCGATGCCATATCTCGAGGCAAGTTCCGCGGGGTCGGTCATCGCCATCTCCAGCGTCTCCGGGCGAGAGTCCGACTTCGCCTCAGGTCCGTACGGCACGGCCAAGACGGCCATCGTCGGATACATCCACGGCCTCGCGATGCAACTGGCCGACAAGGGAATCCGCGCCAATACGGTGTGCCCGGGCAACACCTACTTCGACGGCGGGGTCTGGGCCGGCATCGAGACGGGCAACCCCGAGCTGTTCGCGACCGCAGTCGGCCTCAACCCCACCGGTCAGATGGGCACGCCGGAGCAGGTCGCCGACCCCGTGTTGTTCCTGGCCAGTCCGCGCGCCAGCAGGATCAGCGGGACCAACCTCGTCGTCGACGGCGCACTGACCCGAGGCATCCAGCTCTGACCGATCCTGCGGGTCACTTCACCAGGGGCTGACCCAGCGGCAGCGCCTTGCCGCCGGTCGAGGTCGACATCGCGTCGAGGAAGAGGTAATCGCCGAGGGCCGCGAAGGTCAGCACGACGTAACCGCCGGCCTTGGTCAGCGACTCACTGGCCTGCGACGTACCGAGCAACACTAGTAGGAGCGCCAAGGCAATCGGGCCTAACAGCACCGGAAACGCGAGCGGCAGCCGCAGGGAGGACACCGTGTGAGCATGATGCCGAAACGTCCGCTGGCAGGCGCTCGTCCATCCGGCCACGCCGAAGGCTTGGGCAGACCGGCATCTCCAGTGGGCAGAGTCGCGGTGATCGGCTTCCCGGACGGGATAGAGGCATGACCGGGAGATCTGCAAACCGTGGACAGTTCGATCCCGGACCTAGGTGGCCTGCCTCGTGGCGGAAGTCAGCCCCACTCAGGACGAGTCAGGGTGGTCTCGGTAGCGGTAGGCGAGGATGCGGGTGCAGGGGAACCCGTAGTTCTCATGTGGATGATCGAGTTGCCGGTTCATCTCCGCGATGCGCTCGTTTTGCACGACTTCCGACTGAATGATCATTTGCCGCGCCTCGTGGTCAAGCGAGAGGTTCGCCGGGGAGAACCTCGTGACGTGGCAGCTATGCGTCTCCGACGTGATGTGCGCCGTGGCCTCGGTGTCGTAGTGGGGGTTGCCGCCTGCATGATTTGCCGATCCTCCAGGTGCCGAGCGTGTACAAACAAGAGCAGAGCGTCGAGCGATTCGTTAGTCATCACCACCCGGCTTCCCACACGCTGCGCCGCGCGTCGGCAGGCGTCACGCGCTTGCTGCGGCCCACCGGCCTGGCCGTCATCGCGCCGCTCCGGCTCTGGACGCCCCGGCGCTTGTCCTTCCACGTCGTGGTGACCGATCCGAGTGCAACATGCTCCGCACGGGCAGGGCTCACGCCGCCAACACCGTGATGGGCGCTCGACTGTGCGGGCCCGGTCAACCAGGCAGCCATCGGGCTCTCGCCTTGGTGAACATGCTCCGGCGACGCTGCTCCACCGGGCGGGGCGATGAGCCGCAGCTACTTTGAGGGCTGAGGGACGCTGCACTTGATCTTCGGGTTGACCCCGACGTAGTTCAACGGCCCAGCAACGACGGTCAACACGATCCTGCCCGTCTTGGCGCAGTTGGTATCCGAGCCCGAGAAGTAGTCCCGCTGAGCTGCCGCCACGACCCCGATCAGCAGCCAGATCACCAACAGAACGGAGCCGATCTTCACGGACAACCTCCCGGGCCAGATACGCATGCAACCCTAGGCCTACCCACCGGTGTCTTGGCCACGCCCATGCCCGGCGGCGGGTGCTTCACCAGCGGCTGGTGCTGCGTTGGCAGTATCGTGCTTCGGTGGGGCTAGGCGTACCGCCGCCGGTTCGCGTCCGCCTGCGCCGCCTTGCACGGCTCGCACCGGCACCCCGTGGTTCACGTCGTTGCTCTTGGTGCCATGGCTCAGGGTCGGGTCGTCCTCCGGTCTGCCCGCGCCTCGCCGGGCGCGGAGGTCACGCTGGCGGGTGTTCCAGGCATCGACTCAGAGGTCGCAGCGGCAGCCGTGGTCGTCATAGGCGCGGCGGGTGCCGTGGTTCACCGGGCCTTCCAGCGGGCCTCGCCTGGAATGTACGTCACTCTGCGACGGTAGCGGCCAGCTCTGCGACAACCGTCGTGGTTGAGTCTGCAGATTCGAACGCTCGCCCAGGGCCGCGCGGAAGTTCTAAGGACTGGAGGGCGTGAGATCCAACGTCCCGCCCCGTCGTCAGGGCAAGTCGCTGGTGTCTACCGCCGCCCATGCTTTGCGCACGACGTCGAGCGCCGCGGCCGCTCCAACGGCGATTCGGGTCTGTCCACCGAGCTGGGTCGTCCAGTCTGCGGCGGCGGGCGGGTCGCGGAACATCCACGGACGTGGCGGGTGCCCGGTGGGGCCGAGCCGGGCGAACAGCTCCGCCGCGTCGGCATCGAGCGCGCCCAGCGCGGACAGTCCCCACAAGTCGTACAGGTCGCGGGGGGCGTGCCGGTCGTGCCAGGCGGCGGTCTTCGACGCGGCGAACGCTGGCCGGACTGGCACCGCGAGGTTCGCGGGTGGCGCGTCGCTGTAGCGCTGGTGAAGCGGGCGGCGCTCGGTCGGCCAGGACGGCTGGCCGGTGGGGCCGAGCAGCTGGACCCGCACGGTCAGCCCGTCGTGGGTGCGTAGCACCGCCGGGACCGTGTCCTTCACCGCGGAGAGCGGAGGGTCCCAGGTCAGCCGGCCGTACTCGCGGAGCATCCCGGTCGCGAGCGCCGCCTGCACGTCATCGACGATCTCTGCGCGTTGCGTCACTGCCAACAGGTCCAGATCCTCGCTGAGCCGCCCGTCCGGCAGGTGGGTGCGTGCCAGCGCGGTCCCACCGAAGAACACAACTGTGTCCGACAGTCGCTGGGCGAGCACTGCGAGCAGTTGGGAAAGCAGGTGGTCGCGGCGCACCTGCTCGTCGGTGACGCCAAACTGTTCCGCGACTGCCGCGGCCTCGGCCGGGTCGAGCACCCGCTACTCGCCCACCCAGCTGCGTGCACGTCGCAGCGCGGTGCGCAGCCGCCGTTCGGCCGCGATGTGCTCGAGCTGGTGGGGGTCGGCGCGGGGCCACAGCGCGCGGACCGCGTCCTGCGCCTCGTTGGTCACGCCGCCGAGGTCGGGTCGGTGCGCGAGGTCGAGCAGCGTCTGCTCGACGGTCGTGGCGAGAGCCGCGCCCAGGTCGGTGCTGACCCGCTCGGCGTCGAGACGGCCGGTGTCCCGGCGGACGAACAGCACGGTGGCGTCCCGGTCGGCCAACTTCAGGTTCGGCCTGTTCCGGTCGATCGCGACGACAGCGACCCCGAGCGCGCGGGGGATGGCGCCGTGCAGCCGGGCAGCGCTGAGGCCCATCAGGATCGCTCCCTGCGCGCCGTAGTCCGCGGCGGCGATGCCGTAGGCGGCCGCCTCCAGGCTTGGCCGCCAGGTTCGGTCGTGCGAGTGCGCCGGGACCGTCGCGTAGTAGCCGGTCGAGAGCTTGTGGAGCACACCGCGCTCAGTGAGGCGCTGGAACTCCTGCCGGGGGCGGGCGTAGACGACCTGGGCGTCGGACGGGCGGAGAACCCCGAAAGGCGTGCGCGCCAGGAGCGCGGGCAGCCCGCTCGCCCGTTCGGTGCGTGTTGTCGCCATCTGGCTCGCCTCCGGTTCATTACGACGAGAGTAGGTTACAAACAGACGTTCGTCATCCTTCTCATCGTCATCCCCTCTACCTGCTGCACGCGCCTCCGCCCGCCTGTCCAACTCCCTTCTCGCGACGACGTGGAGGGGGTGCCGTTCCACATGATGCTCAACCATGAGGCGAGCGAAGTTCAGGCGGGAGACTTCATGAGCGACTCGTCGATCTCCGGCGGCGACGCCCGGCTGTGGTCGATATCCTCCGCCTGATGACCGGCGCCCCCTTCGACAGGCTGAGGCTGTCCGCCCTGCGCTACGCCGTCAACGACGAGGCCGAACAGTACGTCGCCGTGATGCGCGTCTTCACCGACGGCACCGCAGGGCTGCTGTCCGACCTGTCCGCCCGGGAGGTCGTCGACCGTCTGAGCGCGCAGCACGGGATCGAGCTCGACGTCGACCTGGTGGACGCCCGCCTGTCCTACCTCGTCCAGTCGGGCAACCTGACCCGCAGCCCTCGCGAGACCGAGGCTCGAAGCATCCGCGAGTACCTCACGGCAAGAGCCCGCTACCAGCTGACCCAGCGGGGGGAGCTCGTCCATCGGCAGGTGGAGGAGCTGCTCAGCGCCACCGACGAGGTCCGGGAGGTCTCCACCGAGATGCTCGGTGGCATCCTGGCCGGCCTGCGCACCCTGGCCGCCTACGACGAGACCTCGGTGGCCGAGGCGGACCCCGATGTGGTGGCTGCTCAGGTCGCCACACTGTTCGCGCAGTTCGAGCGGCTCGTCACGAGCACCCGGGCGTTCTACGCCAGCCTCAGCCAGGTGCTTGCCCGATACGACCTGGGACGGGAGGACTTCCAGGCGTTCAAGGCCGCGCTGCTGGACTACCTGCAGCGCTTCGTCGACCAGATTGCGCGCACCATGCCGCAGATCGGTGAGCTCATCGAGTCGACCGACCCGGTCCCGCTTCTCGCGAGAGCCAATGCGGGGGCCCGGCTGGTCAACCTCGACGGGACGCGGGCCGTCCGGTCCAGCGGCCTGGCCGAGCAGGACTGGGCCGGCTTGCGCGCCTGGTTCCTCGGGGCGCCGGGCCGGCGCAGCGACGCGGAGGAGGTCAGGACCCTCGCCACCCGTGCCATGCGGGCCCTGCTGGTCAACCTCCGACGCCTGTCCAGCAGCACCGACCGGGAGGTCAGTCGCTACGCCGACCTGGTGCGGCTGGCGCAGTGGTTCGACGCCAGCGACACCGACCAGGCGGCTGCCCTGTGGGCGGCCGCGTTCGGCCTCTACCCGGCGCGGCACCTCGGCTTCCCGGCTCAGACCGACGGCGACCCGCTGCCCGCGACGAGCAGCTGGTGGCGGGCTCCGGTGGCCGACGTGCCGGTGATGCTGCGGGCCAGCGGCGAGCGCAAGGCCAGCGGTGCGACCGCGCGGCGTGCGGATTTCGGCGCAGTCAAGGCGCAGCGGCTGCGCGAGCGGGCCACCTCGGAGGCCGAGCGGGCGGCAGCACTGTCGGAGCTGAAGACACATGCCGGAGCACCGCTGGTCGACGTCTGGCTCAGCGACGCCGCCCGGGTGCACCTGCTGGAGCTGCACGCCCGGGCGCTGGCCAACGCAGGCGGCCCGCTCACGTCGAGCGCGACGGCGACGGCCGCGCTGCCAAACGGCACCGTCCTGGAGCTACGAGTCCGGCCCGCGCCGGGCGACTGCGCACTCGTGTCCAGCCCTGCCGGCAGCCTGCGCCTGCACGACATGACCCTGGAACTCAGATGACGGCGCCCACGTGACCGCCGAGGACACGCATGCAGCGGCCGAGCGCCGTACCGCCTTGCGGGCGCTGTTGATGCAGCCGCTGCTGACCGACGAACGGTCCGCGGACGACCTGCTGCTCGTACGCCGGCACCGCGAGCACCTGGCGCGACTGTGCACGGAAGGACTGGGTTACCGGCTCGTCGTCGAGCCCCGGGCCGCCCGCCTCTACAAGGCCGGTCTCGGACGCGACGCGACCCGCCCATTGCGCAAGCCGGTCAGCCGCGGTCAGGGCCGGCGCTTCGAGCCACGGGCCTACGCCCTGCTGTGCCTGACGCTGGCGGCTCTCACCCGGTGTCCTGGACAGCTTCTGCTCGACGAGCTGGTCGCCCATGTGCGCAGCGCCGTGGCCGACGGGGGTCTCGACGTCGACCTCGACAAGGTGGCCGACCGACGCGCGATGGCTGCCGCCCTGGCCGTGCTGATCGAGCTCGGGGTGCTCGTCGAGCGCGACGGCGACCTGGCCCGCTGGGTCGAGGACACCGACGCGCAGAGCCTGCTCGACGTACGCCGCGACCGGCTCACCCTCCTTGCCGCAGCAGGGCTTTCCGGCGCGAGCGGCCCGGAGGACCTGCTCGACGCGGCGGCCCTGCCGAGCGCCGCCGGCGGCGCCCGGGTCGCCATCCGCCGCGCACTGCTCGAGTCGCCGCTGCTGTCCCTGACCGATCTCACCGCGGACCAGGCCGAGTGGTGGCGCCGCAACCGCAACCGGGAGACCGAGTGGTTCCGCGAGCACATCGGCCTCGAGCTGGAGCTGCGCGCCGAGGGCGCGCTGGCCATCGACCCCGACGAGTCGCTGACCGACCTGGTGTTCCCCGGCACCGGGTCCGCGCGGCACGCTGCGCTGCTGGTGCTGGAGCGGCTCGTCGACGGGGTGCGTGAGGACGCCCGGTCGGCCGAGCTCGGCGACCGCGTGTGGCGACCACTGCCCGACGGCGTCTTCGAGCGGGCCGTCCAGTCGGTCCGCGACGAGCACGGCCGCGGCCTGCGGAAGGCTTACAGCGACAGCGAGGTCCTCGGGGAGGACGTGCTCGAGGTGCTCACGGGCTCTGGGCTGGTCCGGCGTACCGCCCAAGGCCTGGTGGTGCACGCTGCGGCGGCGCGCTACGCACCGCAGACCTCCTACGCCGAGCGGCTCTTCTGATGGCCCGCAACCCGCACCGGTTCCGGCTGTACCGGGCGGGCATCCTCAACGTCTGGCAGTACGACGAGCAGGTCTTCGAGTTCTGCGACGGGCGGCTGCTGCTGCGCGGCACCAACGGCGCCGGCAAGAGCAAGACGATGGAGATGCTGCTGCCGTTCGTCCTCGACGGGGACAAGGCCCGGATGACCGCGACCGGGCGCCAGGGCAGCCAGCTGCTGTGGCTGATGAGCGAGGGCGCGTGGACCGGTGGGACGCGCACCGGGTACCTGTGGGTGGAGCTCGTCCGGGTCGACACCGACGGCCTGCAGCACGTGGTGACCTGCGGGGTCGGCATCCGGCACTCGACCAGCGCGCGGCAGGTGACGACCTGGCAGTTCACCGTGCCGACGGCCGTGCCCGCGTTGAGCGAGCCGGACGGGACGCCGTTGTCCGCGCCGCGCTGCCGCGAGCTGGTGGAGTCCCTGTCGGGGCGCAACTTCGAGTCGCCGCGCGACTACAAGCAGCACGTGGGGCAGCTGCTGTTCGGCCTGGAACCACAGGCGTACGACGACCTTCTCCGGCTGCTCTACTGGCTGCGGCAGCCTCAGGTCGGCGAGGACATCGACCCCGCCCGCCTGGTGGCCATGCTGGACGAGTCGCTGCCCGCCCTGGACGAGGATGACGTGCGGCAGGTCGGCGAGGCTCTCGACGAGCTCGCCGAGCACGGGGAACGTCTCGACCGGCTGCGGGCCGCCGCGGTGGCCGTCGCCGGCTCGGCCGACGTCTACGCGCGGTACGCCGCGACCCTGCTGCGCGAACGCGCCGCCGATGCGTTGGGCGCGGATCGTGAGCGGGTGGGTCGGACCCGGGCTGTCGCCCAGCAGGAGGCAGCCGTCGCCCGCGTGGGCGAGGAGCTCGCGGCAGCCGAGTCCGCCGAGAACGAGTCCCGCGAAGCGGTCGCCCGGGCCGCGAGCAAGGTGCAGGCACTGGAAGCCGGCCCCCTGGCCCGCAATCAGCAGGTCCTGCAAGAGAAGCAGCGCCGGGCCGAGGAGCTCGCCGATGCGGCTCGAGTGGGGGCAGCGGCCGCGGAGCGCGCCAGAGAGCGGGTCGCCGACTCGTCCGCGCGGGTCGCCCGCGGCACTGATGAGCTGACCGACCTCAGCGCACACCTGGCGGCCGGTACGTCGGAGACGGCGGGCCTGCTCCGAGTCTGCACGCTGGACAGCCCCCTCCCGACCGCGATCAAGGGTCTGCTGCAAGCGGTCGCCCTGGCCGTGGGGCTGCCCGCCGCTCGACAGGCGGTCAGCACCGCCCGCGCCGCCGTGACCGTGGTCCGCGAGGCAACCCACCTGGTCGAGCAGGTCACCGCCCGCCGCGACGCCGCCGCACAGCGCGCAGCCGAGGCGGAGAGCCGCGAGGAGCAGGCGGCCGGCCGCCTCGCCGACACCGAGCGTGAGGTCGACGGCCTGGCCGGCGCGTGGACCGACTCGGCTCGCGAGTGGGTGGCCGAGCGGCCGGACCTACCCGTCGCCGTCCCGGTGCCGGACCCGACGGCGTTGGAGGACCTGCGGCAAGCGGTCCGCGCGGCGGCGGCACCGGTGCTCACCCAGCTGGAGGATGAGCGCTCCGCGGCGGCCGCGCGACGCTCCGCGGCGACCGTGCAGACCCAGACCCTGCAGGACCACCGCACCCAGGTGCTTGCCGAGCGCGACCCGGCCCCGCCGCCGCCACCACTGCCCCGGCCGGGACGAGACGCCGCGCACGGTCTGCC
Organism: Actinomycetes bacterium; assembly: GCA_038246545.1. Taxonomy (GTDB): domain Bacteria; phylum Actinomycetota; class Actinomycetes; order JACCUZ01; family JACCUZ01; genus JBBRVW01. Next base: position 13,255 of record JBBRVW010000022.1, read on the forward strand.
GCTGTGGCGGCTCATCGACGTGGCTCCAGGAGTCGAGGCGGCCCCGCTCGAGGCGGCCCTGCAGGCGGCCGGGTTGCTGGACGCTCAGGTGCTCGCGGACGGGTCGCTGCTGGGTCCTTCCGCCTTGGACACCGTGCTGGTGGCGCTGCCGCCGGCATCGGGTGCGACGTTGCGGGCTGCGCTGGTCGTCGACGTGCCGACGGGCAGTCCCGTCGACGCGGAGACCGTTGCGCGGCTGCTCGACTCGGTGCTGCTCCTGCCGAGCGTGCTGGAGATCGACGGGCCGCCCGCCATCGGCCGCGACGGCTCCTGGCGGCTCGGTCCGGCACACGGCCGCGCGGCCAAGCCCGCCGCGCAGTACATCGGTGCCGCGGCCCGGGAGGCGGAACGGGCCCGGCGGCTGGCCGACATCGACGCCCAGCTGCAGGCAGCGCGCCTGGAGGTGCAGGCGGCGTCCACCGCCGAGCAGGCCGCAGCCAAGAAGATCCGCGGCACCCAGGACTGGGTCGACCGGCTCCCCTCGTGGGACCAGCTGCACCGGGCCTGGATCCGCATCGACGAGCGGACGGCGGAACGCGACCGCGCACAGGCCGAGGCCGGGCGTCAGGTGCGGTCCCTCGGCATCGTGACCGAGGAGCTGGCCCGGCGCGTCGAGGCCCAGCGGCGACTCTGCGCCCAGCACGACCTTCCCGCCGACCGGCAGGCGCTGGACGCGCGGGACGCCGAGCTCGGCCGCCTGGACCAGCGGCTGCAGTCCCTCGGCGAGCAAGGCGAACGACTGGTCGTCGCGGCCCGCCGGCTGGAGGAGGACGCCGAAGGCCTCGAACGGGACCAGGCCGAGGCGACGCTCGCAGCCCACGAGGCCTCGGCCGCGCTGCACACGAGCGAGGCGGCGGCCGAGGAGTCGAAGGCGCTGCTGGACACCCTCGGCATCGAGGTGCAGCGGATGCAGGCGGAGCTCGACGACGCCCGACGTACCACCCGAGTGGCGCGCGAGTCCCGGGACCGCGCCGGTCGACGGGTGCGAGAGCTGACCGGGCTGGCGGGCGAGCACCACGCGCGCCTCGACGCTGCCCGCCTGCGGCTGGCGGACTGCCTGCCGGACGTCGCCGCGCAGTTCTCGGCGGCGGCCCGGTTGCGCGACGTGCCGGGGCTCGTCGAGGCGGGGTTGGGCCGGCCGCTGCAGGAAGCCGAGGCGTTGGGCCTGGACGGTCTCGACGTGGTGCCCGCGCCTCGGGCCGCCGTCGAGGTGCTGCGCCTCTGGGCCGACCGGCCGGTCGAGCGACCTGTCGACGCCAACGCGGTGCACGCCGAGATGCGGTCGCTGGCGGTCGGACCGGCAGCAGACGCGGAACCCCGGGTCGTTCCTGTCGGCGAGGCACTGTCCGTGCTGGGACGCGACAGCAGCGGGGTCGAGCGGCCGCTCGCCGACCTCGCCGTGCGGATGGCCGGGGAGGTGAGCCGCGAGCAGGAGCTGCTCACCGAACGAGAGCGCACCCTGTTCGAGGAGCACCTGCTGGGAGAGCTCGGCGACGCACTGCGCTCCCGCCGGCACGAGGCGGCCGACCTGGTGAAGGGCATGAACCAGCTCCTCGAGGACGTTCGCACCTCGCAAGGCATCCGGGTCCGCCTCGACTGGGCGCTGCGCGACGACGTGGGGCCCGATGTGCGCGACGCGGTGGCGCTGCTCGGCCGGGCACGGGGCTCGCTCACCCCAGACGAGTCCGACCGCCTCCGGGACGCTCTGGGAGCGCTGATCGAGGTGCAGCGCGCCGCCGAGCCCGAACGCGGCTACGCCGAGCACCTCGCCCGGGCCCTGGACTACCGGCGCTGGTCCGCGTTCGCGGTCCGGCTGCACCGGCCCGGCACCGAGTCCTGGAGCACCCTGACCCGGCGTACGCCGCTGTCCCAGGGGGAGCAGAAGGTGGTGTGCTACCTGCCGCTCTTCGCCGCGGCTGCGGCACACTTCACCTCCGTCGCCGGGGCCGCGCCGGATGCGCCGCGGCTCATCCTGCTCGACGACGCGTTCCCGAAGATCGACGTGCGGACCCACCCGCTGCTGTTCGGGCTGCTCGTCGACCTGGACCTGGACTTCGTGCTGACCAGCGAGCGGCTGTGGGGCGACCACCCGACGGTCCCGTCGCTGGCCATCTACGAGGCGTTGCGCGCGCCGGGGGAACCGGGCATCGCGCAGTACCGCTACACCTGGGACGGGCACGTGCTGGTCGGCGAAGGATGACCCTGCCGGCGTGGCTCGCGGACTCGTCGTTGGAGTCGGTGTGGCAGCGGCTGCGAGCGCCGCTGGAGCGCGGCGCCCGGACAACGCGGCTCGGGGGCCTGGACCGGCCCACCCGCCACGCGTTGTCCGGCGTGCTGGGCCGGCCTGTGACCGGCGACGTGACCCTCGTGCTGGCCGATGTCGACGCGCTCCTGCACCAACGCGCGGGCATCGCTCTCGTCGAGGTGGTCGAAGCCGCGACCGGGCCGCTGCGGAACCGGACAGCCGAGCGGGAAGCGCGCCTCGCCCCGATCGAGCTGCTTGCCGCGGTCGACGCCGCGTGGGCGGAGCGGGTGCGCGTCAGCGGCATCCTGACCCGCGTCGCTGACCCGGTCGGTCTGGTGAAGCGGGCCATCGCGGTCCGCGCGGAGCTGCCGGGTGCGACCCGGCTGCGCACCGAGCTCGCCGCCTCGGTCGTCGGCGACGCGCACGCACTCGACGACGGCCGACCCTTGGCGGCCGTGGTGCTCCGTAGTTTGGTCGACGCCGTGCCGTTGGCGGCGGCGGGCCGCCGCGATCTGTGGCAGGGCGTGGGCGTGCTCGCCGACACGGTGTCCACGTCGGTGCTCACCCTGGGGCTGAGACCGACGTACGGCGGTGCGCGGGAGGGCTTGTTGCGCCTGGCTGCCGACGTGGGCGACCCGGTGCACATCACCCCGTGGTCGCTGCGAAGGTGTGAGCCCGCGCTTGGTCCTGGGCAGGTGCTCGTCGTGGAGAACCCTTCGGTTCTCGAGGCCTTCGCCGTGCGGCACGGTGGTCGGTTCCCGGTCGTGTGCACCTCCGGGTGGCCCTCACATGTCGCGGTGGACCTGCTGCAACGGCTCGGCGCGCCGCTCCGCTACCACGGCGACTTCGACTGGCGGGGTGTGGAGATCTGCAGCTGGCTGCGGGAGCAGACCGGCGTCGTGCCCTGGCGGATGACCGAGCAGGACTACCGGGCCGCGCCGGGCGGTGGGCCGTTGGAGGGACGACCCGCACCGACGCCGTGGGAACCCTCGTTGGCGAATGCGATGGCCGAACGTGGCGAGGCGGTGCACGAGGAGCAGGTGGTCGAGACACTGCTCGACGGCTGGGGGAGCTGAGCTCGGTCAGGATCGGTAGGCGTCGCGGCCGTGGTCGATGTCGAGGACGTCGACCCGGCGCGCCTCCTCGTCGATGCGGTAACGGACGCGGTAGTCCCCGCGACGGGCCCGCCAGAGACCTTCGAACGGTGCACGAAGTGGCGCTCCTACCCGGCGCCGTGTTCGCGCGAGCGGGCCGATGATGAACTCCCACGCCGCGAACGCTGCCGCCTCCGGGAGCACCTCCGTCAGCGCGCGTCGCGCACCCCGTCCCGATGGTCAGTGCCCGGCGGCGTGAGTCCATCGTGTTCGATGGGTCGCGCGACCGTCCGGCGTGCGGCCGAGCGGACCCAGCGAGACGGCGAAAGGTTCGACCATGGCAGGCAAGGCGGCGAGGGCGCCCGCTTACCGGCTGAAGGTGGAGCTCGAGGAGGTGACGCCCCCGGTATGGCGCCGGATCGTGGTTCCGGGGCACTGGCACCTCGGGCTCGTGCACATGGCGCTGCAGCACGCGATGGGGTGGGAGGACTCCCACCTGCACGAGTTCGACATCGATGGTGTCCGCTACGGCATGCCCGACCCGGCATGGGATTCGGGGGTGCGTCGCGAGGCCACCGGTCGCCTTCACGAGGTTCTCCCTGCCGTGGGAGCCCGCATGTTCTACACCTACGACTTCGGGGACGGCTGGCGCCACGAGATCGTCGTGGAGGAGATCAGCGAACCGGTTCCACAGGCCTCCTGCCTGGCGGGAGAGCGGGCTTGCCCGCCCGAGGACTCCGGCGGCCCGTGGGGATACGCCGAGATGTTGGCGGCTGTTCACGACCCGGAGCATCCCGACCACGAGACGTTCGCCGCATGGCTTGACGAGAACTTCGATCCAGAGGCCTTCGACGTCGTCGCCGTGAACGAGGTCCTCCGCATGATTCGCTGACCCGTGGCTCTCACGACGAATGCGCGGAGGCCGACCGGGCGGGGGCGCGCGAGGGTGGACCCGCTCAGCCTCTCCGGCCCGCCCGTGCGGCGAACTCGTCCAGCGCGGCCATGACCTCGCGTGACTGCCAGATCCTGTTCCGCCTGAAGCCGGTGGACTCGGTGAGCACCCCGGCGTCGGCCAGGACGTTGATGGGTCGCAGCGCCTTCGCCTCCCGGATCCCGGCGCGTCGACCACGGCCGCGGCATCGACCACGTTGCTGCCAGCCGGCGTCCCCGTGCCTGCGGTCGCTGCTCGCCTCGGCCACGCCGACCCCGCCTGCGTCCTCGCGACCGTGTGTTACGGAAATTGTCCTGCGGACGGGTAGTTGCCGAAGACTTTGTTTGCCGTGCAACAGTATTACGCAAACCATCCCGTTTCCGGGATAGTTAGCGAAAGGGGTGGCGGGTCATGGACCTGAGCGTGCAGCAGGCCGCCCAGCGCCTTCGCGTCGACGGGTCCCGCGTCCGGCGGCTGCTGCGCGAGGGGCGGCTCGCCGGACACCGGTTCGGTGGCTCCTGGGTGGTGGACGGCGACGACGTCGCCCGCCTGGAATCGCTGTCCCCGAGGGGTGGTGAGCCGCGGCCCGTCGGGCGCCCCATGTCCGCCCAGCGCGCATGGGGCCTACTCGAGCTGCTCGACGGGGGACGCGCGCCGTGGCTATCGACGGTTGCGCGTAGCCAGGTCCGCGTACAGGCGCGCGCGCTCGCGGGCGCTGATGCCCCACGCTGGCGCGCTTCTCTGCACGCCCGGTCCGACCTTCGGCGCGTCGCGGCGCATCCCGCCGCCATCCGCCGGCTCCAGGCAGTGCCGGGAGTCCTCGTCGCCGGGCCCGGCGAAGCGGCTGCACGGGGGCTTGACCTTGTCGCGCTGGGCGCCCAGCCCGAGTTCTACGTGCGCGGCGACGCCTGGCCGAACCTCGTCGAGCGCTTCGCCCTGGACGAGCACTCGAGCCGGCCGTCGCTGCTGGTGAGGGTGCCGCTCGGTGGCTGGTGGCCCGCTGACGGCGAGCTGAGCGTCCCGGTGCTGGCTGCAGACCTGCTCGAGCACGCTGAGCCGCGCGCCGTCAACGCGGCCGCGCGGGTGCTGAACGACCGGGCCAGTGCCTTACTCGGTGCCAGCGCGAACCAAAGCCCGGTCAACCGGTGACCGCGCCAACCATCGAGCTGCCGCCGCTGGCGACGCCGGTCGACGAGCTGTGGCACGTGCTGCTCGACCTGGGCGAACAGCTGACGGTTCAGTGGACTGCCGGAGCCGGCGCCGCCCGGCTGAGATCGGGGCCTGCTCTGCACAGTCGTCTGCGCCTACAGTGCCGGTGTGGACGGCATGCTGACGCACCGCTTCTCGGGCTGGACCGACTCCGACCTGGCCGTCTCGCACAGCTTCCATCACGAGTTCGCGCCGCATGCCGCGATCTGCGAGCTGAGCCTGACGTCGGTGAACGAGTGGGGCGACCAGGCGGGCACCAACCTGGGGTTCACCTCCTACACGTACGTCGACCCGGACGGCACGCCGCACCAGGTCGACCTCGACTGGGCCGCCCGGCGGGCCAACGTCGGCCACGACCGGATGACCAGGGTCGAGTGGTACATGCGGATCTTCGAGGTGGACTCAGCAGGGCTGCTGAACATCTACTTCTGGCCGTCGGTCCGATGACGCCCGGCGGGCAGCACCCGGACGTCGTCTCGGCCGGTGTCGCGGCGGAGGTCACGCGCACGATCGTGGTGGCGCTCTACGACCCGGCCTCGGGCCGGATCCGCCACCTGCACCAGGTGCTGGTGCACGAGGGGGCGGCGGAGGTCACCGACGCGTCGGCGGTGGAGGCCGCTCAGGCACATGCGCGCCGGCTCGGCCACGACCCGGACGTACTGAAGGTGGCAGTGTCCCGGGACGCCGCGCACGGCCGCACCTCGCACCGGATCGCCCTCGCCACGGGCGAGTTCGTACGGGTGCGGGACGCCGAGCGGCGGCCGGCGGACGGGCCGGGCGCCGCAGCCACCAGCTGATCACGTGCCGAGAGGCAGCAGCAGCTGCGCGACGGCCCGCGACTGCATCGGCCAATACGCCTCGCGAGTGCTCGACGCGAAGGATGATCACTTCGTGAGCGTCCACGTTGATGCGCTACAGCACCCGGTAGGTCCCGCGGCGGGCCGACCAGATGCCGGCGAGGTCGTCGCGCAGGGGTTTGCCCATCCGGTGGGGGTTCGCCACCCGCCCTGTGGTGAGGAAGTCGATCACGGCCCTGGCCACAGCTTCGGGGAGCCTCTCGGCGATGGCCCCCGCGGCGGTCGGGGTCAGCACGACCTCGTACGGCGACTCGTCGGTCACGCGCGAAGGCGGCGGACGGCGTCGACACCGGGAACCACATCGCCTCGAGCGTAGGCGGCGTCCGCCTCGCGGATGTCGGCGAGCGCCGTCGAGTCACTCAGGACGTCGATCGTCTCTTCCAGCTGGGTGAGATCCTCGGGGCTGATCAGCACGGCGGCCGCGTGCCCGTTGCGGGTGACGAGGACGCGCTCGTGCTGGTGCTCGACGCGGTCGACCACCTCGCTGAGGTGGTCGCGGACTGACCGCAACGACTCGGTGCTCATGGCCACAATTGTGGCCGCACGATTGCCGGGAGTTCCAGACCGAGTCCGAGATCATCGAGGCGGGCGGGTGTGAGAGGCCCGGCGGTCCCGCTACCGCGCCCTACGGCGGCGCCGCCACCCCGTCCTTCGGTGGATGGATGCGCCCGGGTAGAGGCGCTATCGCGTCCGTGCTCGGCGGTGGCGCGGCCGCGCCAGGAACATGCGCACGGCAGGCGACAGCAGGAGAGCCATGGCGACGACGAGAAACACCAGGCCGAGCTCGACCATCCCGCTCCCGTGGTCGGGATCCCAGCCGGTCAGTTGCTCGATCCAGTCCATCAGACTCTCCGCCCTGAGCGATGTCTACGTCGACGCCTGAGCACTGTGATCAAGGCCGCCCACACGAGCAGGGCTCGACCGATCCGCGCGAAGCACTCCGGGCACCACAGCCGGCCTCGACCGCGCCGCTCCGTCACCGGATCACCTCGCGCGGGCTGCACCCGTCGATGACCGGGTGAACGGTCCACTGGTTCTCCGGCAGCTGTTGCCCGGCCGCGGTCGCCAGCTGTCCCGGGCTCAGCTCCGCGCCGGGCACCGGAGGCCGCCTGACCGTGCCGTCCGGAGCCGGTGGCGGCGGGGCCGAGTCGAGCAGTCCGCACCAACGACGTGCCAGGTCGTTGACCCGGTCTGTGACCCGCGGGTCGTCGAGGTCGGCGCCGTCGCCGGGCACTCCGTCGGCGATGGCGATGGCCACCACGGGATGCAGCTCCATGTGGCCGGCGTGCCCGGAGTCCCAGCACCACCGTCCCTGGACGACGACCGTCTGCCCGATCTTGATCTGCTTCTTGACCGGCCCGGTCAGGAACAGGTCGTCGTAGCCCTGCGCACCGACCCACGCCACACCGGCTGCTGCGAGGGCTGCGAGGACGACCGGCAGCATCGCGACGTCGACGATGGCCTCGGCGACCGCGCAGACGATGTCACCGACGATCGGGATCCAGCCGAGGGCGTCGTGGCAGATCTCGGTGACCGACGGCCCGGGGACCCCGGGCAGCTTGCCGGACAGGATGTCGAGGAACGGCGCGAGCGCGGTGCAGACGGCCCAGATCCGCGAGCCCTCGCACTCGCAGTGCAGGACCGGCAGCGCGATCGAGACGTCGGCGCCGTCGACGACCGCTGCGAGCTTGAACAGGTTGCTCTCGCGGTTGCTGTCGGGGTCGGCAGCCGGCTCGGGCACCGGCGCGGCACCGGGGCCGGGCCATGGGGCGAACGGGTCGTTCGCACCGGGGTAGCGCCAGAGCACGCCGTAGCCGTCCACCGGGCTCAAGCCGTTCGGATCGCGCGCCTGCAGGCCGGTGACGGTGCCCAGCCTGTCGATGATCAGCTGCCCTTGGGCGGCGTGGTCGGCCACCCGGTCGCGCAGGACGTAGCGATCGGTCTTGGCGATCGCGTCGGCCCAGAAGTGCTTCGGCGTGAAGGGGGCGAGCAGCAAGTTGAACGAGAAGTCGTTGTCGATGCCGTCGAAGCCGCTCTTTCCGTAGTCGGTGTCCTCGAGTCCGACCACGGTGCCGATCGCGCACACGGTCTCGGACGACATGCAGACGAGCTTGCCGCCGAGCAGGTAGTCGCAGGTCTCTTTTCCGAACGACGCGGGGCCGATCGTGAAGATGCCCGCTACCTCCTTGGGGAGGACGTGGAAGTCCTTGCGGGGGACGCAGTGCGTGAAGTGCCCTCCTGGGTAGACCACGGTCGTCATCAGCCGGTTCCCTCCACGCTCAACGTGACCCCGCCGAGCACGTTGTCACCCTCGAACGCGTGCACGTTGAAGGTCTGCCGGCCAGTGAACTCCTCCACCGCTGTCACCTCGACGGTGACCTCGGTCATCTCGCCGGAACGCAAGTGCGCCTCCCGGGGCGACAGCTCGATGCTCCAGCCCTCCGGCACCGGGTAGGCGTCCGGATCGTGGCGCCGGCGTATCTGACCCCGGTCGTCGGGCCGGTCGTCGCAGGGCAACGGCGGCGGGATCTCGTAGGCGTCCACGCGCAGCTGCATCGTCCGCTCTCGCGGTGCGTCGTTGCGCAGCGGGAACCGGAACGTCGCCCTCGGGGAGTTGAGGGGCTTCACGTCGGTGTTGCTCTGACCCAGGTTGTTCGCCGGCTCCGCGTCGTCACTCCAGTCGAGCAGGATCTGCAGGCAGTAGTGCCCCGGTGCCGCCGGAGTGGTCCACGGCACCCGTGCCGTCACCGGGCAACCGGGCGCGCCCTTCACCGGCAGATCGACCGTGGTGCTGCCGACCGGGACGCTGACCGTCCCGATGCCGAAGTCGAGGTAGGAGACGTGCACCGGCAGGTCGGCTGCGGGCCCGCTGGTCGAGCCGTTCCAGATCCGGGCCAGGACGTCGTACCGGGTGTCGGGCGCGAGGTCGTGCTGGTCGACCGGCACCCCCTCGTGCTCCACGGTGATGTCGGGGTTGTCCCAGGTGACGGCGTAGCCCAGACCCTGCAGGTAGGTCTGGCTGTAGATCATCGGGTCCGGCTGGCGGTAGGCCCACGAGGGGACGTTGGTCGATCCCTCGCCGAGCGCGTCGCGGCGCACTCGACAGCGCCATCGGCGGCAGAGCCACATCGCCAGCGCGAAGGCTACGGCCAGTGCGCCCGCGGGCAGGCAGCCTCGGCGACGCAGGCCAGTCACCGAGGACCACTACGGTGTGGCCGCCGACCGGGAGCCCGCTCTGGGCGGCGCGGGAACGCACTTCCGCCGCGCAGATGGTCGGCAACTCGGCGGGCCGCATAGATGTGCGAGAACGGGCCAGGCATTCGCACGTCCCCCGTCCGCAGCAGCGGGTGGTGATCCCACGCGGATCTTGCGCCGGGTCAGCGATGCCGTCAATGGCGGTGTGACAGCTTCCGGTTGACTTGACCGCCTCTTTGCCCTGGGCGATCTCGAAGGCCGGGAAACCTGCCCCGCGCTCATTCGACGATGGCTCGGCTCCGCCGGTCAGGATCGGTAGGCGTCGCGCCGGTGGTCGATGCCGAGGACGTCGACCAGCCGCGCTTCGTCGTCGTTGCGGTAGCGGAGGCGGTATTCCCCGCGACGGGCCCGCCACAGCCCTTCGAACGGCGCACGAAGTGGAGCTCCGACACGCCGACGCGCTCGCTCGAGCGGACCGATGATGAACTGCCAGGCCGCGAACGCTGCCGCTTCCGGCAGCAGCTCGGTCAACGCGCGTCGCGCACCGGTCCGGGCGCCAGGACGACGCGATACGGCGGATCTGGGTCAAGCGTCAGAAGGGGGCGCGCTCGCGACGCTGCTGCCTGAGCACGGCCATCTCGTTTACGGTGGTCAGCTGGCCTGCGGCCACAGCGGCCTTGGCGGCCTCCCGAATGCGCGCGACCGCGTCCTGGTCGGCGAGTAGCTCGATGTGGCCTCGAGTGCGGGTGCTGAACGAGCGGGCCGGTGCCCTACAAGGTGCCAGCGCGAACCGAAGCCAGGTCAACCGGTGACTGCGCCAACCATCGAGCTGCCGCCGCTGGCGACGCCGGTCGACGAGCTGTGGCACGTGCCGCTCGACCTGGGCGAACAGCTGACGGCCGGGTGGGCTCTCGTCGGCGGGCAGATGGTCCTCCTGCACGCTCTCGAGCACGGCCGGGTGCCTCCGCAGATCAGCCAGGACGGGGACGTCGTCACCGATGTCCGCACCAGGCCGTCCGCGGTCCATGATGTCGTCGCAGCCCTCCGAGGCTGCCGGCTTCGAACCGAACATTCCCAGCGCGGACGGCATCGCCCACCGCGACTCGCGGGCGGCCGAGCCGAGGCCTGTCGTCGTCGACGTCCTCGGCCCCGAGGGCCTGCCGGCCGATACGCAGCTTCTGGTGACGGCACCGCCGAACCGCACTATCGAGGTCCCTGGCGGTACCCAGGCTCTGGCCCGCACGGAGACCGTCACCGTGGTCCACGAGGGCCGCGTCGGACATCTGCCGCGCCCGACGCTGCTCGCGGTTCTCGTTCTCAAGGCTGCCGCCTCGGGCGTCGACCACGACCCGGCCCGGCACCTTCGCGATCTTGCCCTGCTGTGCGCGCTGGTCGAGGACCCGTTCGAGATGCGCGCGCACCTCACCCGGAAGGACCTACGTCGGATGCGGCAGGTAGCCGCTCTCCACGACACCGCGCACCCGGCGTGGGCGCTGGTGCCCGAGGACATCCGCAGCAATGGCCGCGCCACGCTCGCGATACTGACTGGCTGAGCGAGGAGGCGATCGTGCCGGCGGGGAAAGCCGCCGGGTCGCGCGCCTCTATGGTCCCAGGGCTCGGTGGCCTCGCGACGGCTGCGGCTACATCGGCCGGTATGCGTCGAGACGGTGCTCGACGCGAAGGACGATCACCTCCCGGGCCTCCTCGTTGATGCGGTACAGCGCCCGGTAGGTCCCGCGGCGAGCCGACCAGATGCCGGCGAGGTACTCGCGCAGGGGCTTGCCCGTCCGGTGGGGGTTCGCCACCAGCCCCGCGGTGAGGAAGTCGACCACGGACGTGGCCACGGCCTCGGGGAGTCCCTCTGCGGTGGCCCGCGAAGCGGGCAGCACGAGCTCGTGCGGCGAGCCCCCGGTCACCCGCGGAGGCGGCGGGCGGCGTCGACGCCTCGAACGATATCGCCTCGCGCGTAGGCGGCGTCCGCCTCGCGGATGTCGGCGAGAGCCGCCGGGTCGCTCAGGACGTCGATCGTCTCTTCGAGCTGGGCGAGATCCTCGGGGCGGATCATCACGGCGGCCGCGTGCCGTTGCGGGTGACGAGGACGCGCTCGTGCTGGTGCTCGACGCGGTTGACCACCTCGCTGAGGTGGTCGCGGACTGACCGCGAGACTCGGTGCTCATGGCCACGACTGTGGCGCACGATCGCCTGGAGCGACGTCCGCGGAACCCACGGCCGCTAGTCCCACCCGATCGCGGGCCAGGCCGATAGCTCCGGCTGCGGTGATCGTCTACCGCCGTTCAGGATCTGTACGCGTCGCGCCGGTGGTCGATGTCGAGGACGTCGACCCGCCGCCCTTCTTCGTCAATGCGGTAACGGACCCGGTAGTCACCGCGACGAGCTCGCCACAACCCTTCGAACGGTGCGCGAAGTGGCGCTCCGACACGGCGCGGCGCTTGTGCAAGCGGACCGATGATGAACTCCCACGCCGCGAATGCGGCCGCCGCCGGCAGCAGCTCGGTCAAAGCGCGTCGCGCACCGGGAGCCAGAACGACGCGGTACGGCGGATCTGGCTCATCCGCCACGACGGGTGCGCTCTCGACGCTGGCGCATGAGCTCGCCCATCTCGTCCACGGTGGTCAGCTGACCTGCGCTCACAGCAGCCTCAGCCTCTCGGACGCGTGCGACGGCGTCCTCGTCGGCAAGCAGCTCGATCGTGGCCTCGAGGGAGTCCAGATCCTCGGCCGACATCAGCACTACGTACTCGCGACCGTTCCGGGTGACATGGACTCGCTCGTGCGTGCGATCCACTTCGTCCGCGATCTCAGACAGCCGTGCCTTGACCTCAGACAGGGGCAGCGTGCTCATAGACTAGAATAGTAGTCTGTCACAGCTCGAAGGACAAGCATCCACCGGGTCGGGGTCGGCTTGAGAGCGGGCCGACCCGGAAGATAGAAGTCACCGGGCGTAGCCAACGCCCAAAATTGCGAAAGAACCGCTGGGAACAGAATGTCACGGGGTGTGGAGCGAGCCGATCTCTGGACCACCGAGCAGCTGCGCACGTTCCTCGACGTCGCGGCCGGCCACCGGATCGGCGCCTTCTACCGTCTGGCCGCCTACACCGGGGCGCGCCGCGGCGAGCTCACGCACATGCGCTGGTCCGACCTCGACTTGGATGCCGCCGAGCTCACGATCAGCGGGTCAGCAGCCACCATCGGAGCCGTCCGTGTGGAGGGCACCACGAAGGGCGGTCGCTCGCGGGTGGTCAGCCTGGACGCCGGCACCGTCGAGGTGATGAGGGCGCACCGGAAGGCGCAGCTCGCGGCCCGCACCTGGTGGCAGGACGGTGACAACCTGGTCTTCCTGCGTGAGGACGGCGCCCCGATGCACACCGATACCCCGACCGCGCTGATGCCCAAGTTCATCACCGCGGCCGGCTTGCCGCACACCCGGCTACACGACCTTCGACACCTGCACGCGACGACCCTCTTGCTTGCCGGTGTACCCGTGCACGTTGTTGCAGCTCGTCTCGGCCATGCCGACCCGGCGATCACCCTGCGGGTCTACGCGCATGTGCCGCGTGAACAGGCGAGCGGTGTCGCCGACGTCTTCGCTACTGCCGTGGACGGCTGACCGACCGGCGCTTCCTTACCGTCGTCAGCCACGGATGCGGACGTGCTCAGAGTTGGAGGGCGACCTAGTCTTCTTCCGCGAGGACGGCTCACAGTTCGCGCATCGACACCCCGCACTACAGGTGTCTTGAGCGCAGGCGTAGGGCGTTGCTAATGACGCTCACGGACGACAGGGCCATCGCTGCTGCTGCGAGCATCGGTGAGAGCAGAAGCCCAAAGGCGGGGTAGAGGACTCCGGCGGCGATGGGGATCCCTGCGACGTTGTAGATGAACGCGAAGACCAGGTTCTGGCGAATGTTGGACATGGTCGCCTGGGAGAGCTGGCGGGCGCGGACGATGCCGGTGAGGTCGCCTTTGAGGAGCGTGACTCCGGCGGATTCCATGGCGACGTCGGTGCCGGAACTCATGGCGAGGCCGACGTCGGCGGCGGCCAGGGCGGGTGCGTCGTTGACGCCGTCGCCTGCCATGGCGACGACGCGGCCTTCTGCGCGGAGTTGTTTGACGATGTCGCTCTTGTGGTCGGGGAGCACGTCGGCTTCGACCCGGTCGATGCCAAGGCGTCGTCCGACGGCCTGGGCGGTGACCTGGTTGTCGCCGGTCAGCATGACGACTTCGATGCCTTCGTCACGGAGCGCTTGGAGGGCGGCGGGGGTGGTGTCTTTGATGGGGTCGGCGATAGCAAAGATCGCGGCGACCTGGGTGTCGATGCTCATGAAGATCGCGGTTGCTCCGTCAGCGCGGAGCCGGTCAGCCTCCGGGGTCAGGGGGCCGGTCTCGAGCCCTTCACTGGACAGGTAGTTGGCGCTGCCGATCACGATCCGCTGGTTCTCGACGGTTCCGATGGCTCCCTTGCCTGTCGGGGAGTCGAAGTCGGTGACGTCCGGGATAGCAAGGCCCGCTTTGATGGCGGCGTTGACGATGGCGCGTGCGAGCGGGTGCTCGGAGTTGCGTTCGACTCCCGCCGCGAGCCGGAGGACCTCGTCGTCGGCGAACCCGGGGGAGGGCACGACCTGGGTGACCGACGGCTTCCCGTCGGTCAGGGTGCCGGTCTTGTCAACGACGAGTGTGGTGACCTTCTCCATCAGTTCGAGCGCCTCAGCATTCTTGATCAGGACACCGAGCCCCGCCCCTCTGCCGACGCCGACCATGATCGAGACGGGTGTGGCGAGGCCGAGCGCACAGGGGCAGGCGATGATCAAAACGGCGACGGCGACGATGAGCGCGTGCGCGAGGCGGGGGTCGGGGCCGATGGTGGCCCAGACAATGAACGCGATGACGGCGGCGGCGATGACGGCGGGGACGAACCAGGCCGCGACCCGGTCTGCCATCCGCTGGATCGGGGCCCGGGACCGCTGGGCGTCGGCGACCATCTGCACGATCCGGGCAAGCATGGTGTCGCGCCCGATCTTGTCAGCGCGCATCACCAACGATCCGGTCTGGTTCAGGGTGCCACCGATGACGACGTCGCCGGCGGATTTGTTGGTCGGCATGGACTCGCCGGTCACAAGGGACTCGTCGAGGGAGGACCGTCCGTCCTCGACGGTCCCGTCGACCGGGACCTTCTCGCCGGGTCGGACGCGGAGCCGGTCCCCGATCTGCACCTGGTCGAGGGTGACCTCGTCCTCGGCCCCGTCGGCTGCGACCCGGTGAGCGGTCTTCGGGGTCAGGTCGAGCAACGCCTTGATCGCACCGGAGGTCTGTTCGCGGGCGCGCAGCTCGAGGACCTGTCCGAGCAGGACGAGAGTGGTGATGACGGCTGCGGCTTCGAAGTAGACGTCGACCGCTCCGTCCATGCGGAACGCGTCGGGGAAGATCCCGGGGGCGATGGTGGCGATGACGCTGAACAGCCAGGCGACGCCGGTACCCATCGCGATGAGCGTGAACATGTTCAATTTCATGGTCCGGACCGAGGTCCAGCCGCGCTGAAAGAACGGGAAGCCTCCCCACAGGACTACCGGAGTGGCGAGCACGAGCTGGACCCAGGTGGATGCCCTGGGCGAAACAAGGTTGTGGATCGCCGGGATCAGGTCCCCACCCATGCCCAGAATGAGAACCGGGACCGACAAGACCAGCGAGATCCAGAACCGACGGGTCATGTCTGTGAGTTCAGCGCTCGGCCCGGTGTCGGCGGTCACCGTGACCGGTTCCAGGGCCATCCCGCAGATCGGGCACGCCCCTGGGCCGGGCTGTCGGATCTCGGGGTGCATCGGACAGGTCCACTCGGTGACCGCGCTCTCCGACGATGGCGCAGCAGCCTCGAGGCCCCGTCCGAGGTAGATCTCGGGGCTGGCCGCGAATTTCGCCTGGCAGTGGCCCGAGCAGAAATGGAACGCCCGCCCGTTGTAGTCGGCGACGGGTGCGCTGCCGGCCGGGTCGACGTCCATCCCACAGACGGGATCCTTCACAGCTGGTCGCGCCTGCGCTGCATGGTGCTCCGTGTGGCTACTCATACCTCCACTATACCCCCATGGGGTATAATGTCAAGGGCTGGAGACCCCGCCGGAACCGGTCCCGAGCGGGTCTTTACGGCTGGTCGATGCGCTCATGGGGACCCGTCACGCTTCGCAGTGTCGCGCTTCGTCGTGTCTCGGTCGCGCGTGGATTCGCTGCTCTGACCGCCGTGCATCCCGCCCATGCCGCGCATCATGAAGGACATCATCAGCGGGCAGGCCAGCAGGAACAGGTACGGGACCGGAAGCCCGGCCCACACCGCAATCGCGGCCCCGGCAACGAGGGCCAAGGCGTACATCGGGTACTTGTCCTTTTCCATGGCTGCGAGCCTGTCGACCGTTGGTTCAGGCGGTTTACGCCTACTTGAACGTAGGCCCGCCGCCGGTGGGTGGCATGGGCCGTAAGTCCCGCGCACGCCCTCAAAGGTCGTGCGGCTTCATCTGCGGCGAACCCTGTGCGCCAAGGGCCGCCATGTTGGACGCAGGGCGCCGCGTCTACCGTCCGAGCCGACGGTGAACAGTCGGGGTGAGAGGCGACACCAGCGGTCATCAGGCTGGTCCCAGCGAAGAGCCGGCGTGCTCTCACGGCTTCTGCCGAGTAGTGGACGGGACCCAGTCGGCTGCCACGTGGACGGGAATCGCGACAGCCGACCGGACCTCGGGGGTCAGGACTTGAGAAGGTCCTTCATCGCGGCGATCTCGGCGGCCTGATCGGCCTCGATCTTCTTCGCGAGGGCGATCGCGTCCGAGTTCTCTCCGTCGGACTTTTCGGTCTTCGCCATCTCGATGGCACCGGTGTGGTGCTCGATCATCATGGTGAGGAACATCCGGTCGAACATGGCACCGGAACTTCCATCGAGCGTCATCATCTCGTCGTCGCTCATCATGCCCGGCATCGAATCCATGTCCATGCCGTTCATCCCGGACCCGGACTTTCCGTCCTTGCCCCAGTCCTTCAGCCAGCCAGACATCGTGGCAATCTCCGGGCCTTGAGCAGCCTCGATCTTGGCTGCCAGTTCCTTCACTGCGGGCGAGGACGCGTTCGTCTTCGCGAACTTCGCCATCCGTACCGCCTGCTCGTGGTGCGGAATCATGGACTGGGCGAACGTCACGTCGGCGTTATTGAACGAGCTGCTGCTCGTGCTGCCGGAACTGCTGCTACCGCCGCATGCAGACAACGCGAGCGCTGCCACGACGGCAACAACTATCAAACTGATGAAACGCTTCATGTGAGAGCTCCTGAGGGGTCTGTCGAAGAAGATGTGGGCGCGCAAGTACAACGGACCGCCCGACAAGCGGGAGGTCCGCTGACCGCTCAGCAGCGCTGAATCGACAGACGGAACAGAGAAGGCGCATCAGGGCGACGACCGACCTGACTCAGCGCCCGAGCCGGACGGGCGAACACCCACAGGCCCGACTGGACCCGGCAGGTCGACAAGAGCCTGAGCAACGCGATCAGCGCAATCGACAAGATCGCGACACACATTCCTGCCATGCCCATGTCCATCAACCGGTGACCGGCAACGACCACCGTCGACGCCACCGCAGAACCGGCTTCGTGAGCGACGCCCGACATGGACGTGTGAACAGCCCCGCCCACTCCCATCACAGACTCAGACAAGGACGCTTCTGCCATCGGGCCCATGCCCGCGGTGCCGTGGCTGCCCAAGCCCTGCATACCCAGGCCGTGCATACCCAACAGACCAGCCAGGAGCACGAGCATGCCCCCGGCCCACACGGCGCGCCGCGCCGAGGGTCCACGGCGTCGCTGAGTCGTCATCACCCCCCAGTGTACGAACTCCAACCGGCTCCAGCGTCCCGGCTGCGGTGGTGACCACAGGCACGACCAAGGTCCCTGGCGGACCCTCCCGCCGAGGCCATCATCGCGGTGGAGGGAACATGAGCAGCGTCGTCCGCTGGTTCGTCGTCGTCGTCCTCACGGTCCACGGCCTGATCCACCTGATGGGTCAGGAGCGCCGAGGACGGGTCGCGTCTCCGGGGAACCCGAACTGGGTACGCACGCCGGGGCTGAATGCCACGTGATCGGGCAGGCGGGCGGCCAGGTCGGGCAGCCCCACTGACGCCAGCAGCCCGTCGTCGAGCTCGAGCACCTCCGCGTCGTGCACCGGCCAGACCTCGTGGCGATTAGGGACATACAACGTCCGTCCCCACCAGCGCACATGCAGTCCCCAGCGTGCGCTCACGAAGTCGTCCAGCCTGGTGCGCTGACGTCTCGCTCCTGCGCGGACCACGACGTGGCTCTCCATCCCTCTCCCCGGACAGCGAAGGCGCGCGTCGTACGCGTGCACGTCGCCGCTCGCCCGGTAGCGCATGCGTGCCCAGCGGTAGGGCAACCCGAACGCCGCGAGCGCACCGACCACGACCGCCGCCCGGTCGGTGTCGAGGCTCAGGAACACGATGCCGCGGCGTCCAGTGTCATCGACCGAGTAGAGCCGCACGTTGGTCTCGAGGAACGACCCGAACCATGGGACTCCGGGACCGCGCAAGATTCCCGCGCCGACCATCCGGAACGGGATCAGCCCCACGTAGGTGACACCGTCAAGGATGTCCGGTCGGACGCCGGGTGGCATCCGGTGAGCGACCTCCTCCGGGTCAACGGCCCAGTGCATGAAGGTCAGGTCCCGCCAGCTCTGGTTCATCATCACTGGCCCGGTCAGCTCCGGCGCGTCCGAGGAGACAGGCTCGACGCCGGAGTGACTCACGCTTTCACCCTAAACGGACCACGGAAGGCCGGTCCGGGACGAAGCCGGACCCGCCCATTTCGGAGCGTGCGGGGTCCGGGCCGGGCACACCGCAGGAGGGCTCACACCGCCGCGATGGGGCAGCCCCTCGACGTCGATCGAGATGCTCGCACTGCGCCAGAGCGGCGGAGCCCGCGGCGTCACCGGTCATGGCTGAGCCGTCTTAGATGGACGGCCCGACCAAGGCACCGTCGGCGCTGGCACGCGGCGCACCATCGGTGGACACGATGTCCTTGCCAAGCGGGAACAGCGAGATCGGGATCAGCTTGAAGTTGGCCAAGCCCAGGGGTATTCCGATGACGGTGACGCACAGGAGGACTCCGGTGACGGCATGTCCGATCGCAAGCCAGAGTCCCGAGAGGATGAACCAGAAGACGTTGCCGATTCCTGAGGCAGCGCCCGCACCCGGCTTCTTCATCACGGTGCGCCCGAACGGCCAGAGCGCGAAGAGCCCGATGCGGAACGACGCGAGGCCGAATGGGATTCCGATGACGGTAATGCACCAGAGGACGCCGACGAACATGTAGGCAAGGAACATCCAGAACCCGGAGAGCACGAGCCACAGCACATTCAGTACCAGCCGCACGTTCGCTCCCCGTTTGCCCTTTCGCTTCGCTCACCGTCTCATGCCTCATCGGCGTGTCGGTTGCGAAACGCCCAGCCGCTTCCCGGCGCCCCTGCTCACATGCTGCAGGGCTCGACCCCGCCGCCCAGCCCGCGCGGTGAGCTCGTCCAGTGCGGCGATGACCTCGCCTCATGGACTCAGGTTGCCTTTGGCCGGCGTCGGTGTTTGTAGCGCTTGTATGCCTGCACGGATCTTCGGGAGCTGCGCCAGGTGCCGTCGGTGCTCTGGACCGCGTGGAGCCGGCCGCGCTGGGCGGCCTGGCGCAACGCCGCGACGGTGAAGTCGTCGTCTGCGAGTGCCGCCAGGGGCACGAGCCGGGCTGGCCCAGCGACGCTCGGGACGATGAACAGGTTGAGGTTGTCGAGCATGGCTCGAGCGATCAGCTCGCCGAGCGGACCGAAGTCGCCGCCGTCGGCCTTGACGAGGGCCGTGAGGTAGGCATCCCGTTGCTTCTTGACGATGACGACCGGCGGATAGCCCAGGCGGACCAACACGAGGTTCAGCGCCAGGCGACCGCTGCGCCCGTTGCCGTCGATGAAGGGGTGCACCCCCTCGAAGTGGCCGTGCAGCCGCGCGAGCTGCTCAGGGAGGGGTTCGCGTACTGCTGCAGGTCTGCGCAGGCCGGCGCCGGTCGAGTTCACCGCGTCCACCCAGCCCGCGATTTCTGCGGGAACTTCGTTCCAGGGGGGCGGGGTCATCCCGCCGTGGAAGGGCGCGATGTCGTGCCGGCGCCAGTTGCCAGGGCCCTCCTCGGGTGTTGCCGTCTCGTGCGGTGCGACCTCCCATACGGCGCTCATCGCGGTGTGGTGGATGCGCCGCACCTCGTTGAGGCTGATCAACCCGTCAGTGGTCCACTCGTCTGGTTCGAGGGCCTGGCTGTAGACCCACTGAGCTGCCTTGGCGTAGCCGGTGACCTCGTTGTATTCCTTGAGCGGTTTCGCGCCGACCGCACGCCCCTGGTCGAGCAACTCGGCGACCTCGCGCATGACCAGCGTGTTGCCTTCGAGGGCTGTGGAGTGGTGCGCCTCCTGGTGCCAGATGTCCGCCCAGATGGACTCGGACTCCTTGGGAGAGGGGAGTCCGCCGAGCCGGGTTTGCAGCTCGTGGATCGCGGCGTCGAGGCGGGCATACACCGTGGCCCTGCCTGGTCGGCCTCGTGCCATGACTTTCGCCTGCCTCCCCGGTCCGGCGCGTCCACACCGATATGGACACACCAAGTTGAGTAGCTCATCGCTGAGCTAATCGAACTTATCAGGTTCAGCAGCTAGTTGATATGTCTTGCGAGTAGACTAAATGAACATATCAACTAGCTGTGCCCAGCCGCGCGACGCGTCTCACCTGGACCGAGTCTGGCCAGACGCCGGGCCTAGGGAATCGTCTAGTAGCGGCGATTGACGCGGGATAGCGAACCGAGCGGTGCGCCACGCCGCGGTGATCCCGTCGCGATGGTCGACGGTCCGGATCTGTCTACGATCGCCCTCCCGACGCTGCAGATCGATGGGGGCTCGTCGTGAGGCGACTACACCGGCCGGCACGCACTGCGACGATGTTCGACGCGTAGGGCGATCATCGCTCGAGGGACTCGGTCGCCTCGGGCAAGTTCAGCGTCGCGCTCTTGCAGACGCCCTGAGCGCATCCCGTGCATGCACTTCCCTTGAAGTTCTTGTAGGGTTCTGTATATGGCATTCGTCAGCGTCGCTGAGGCGGCGCATCGGCTTGGTGTCTCGGCGTCGCGGGTTCATCAGCGCATCCAAGATGGCTCGCTCCCCGCAGTTCGAGTCGGGAGCCAGTGGGCCATCGACGAGGCTCTGCTCCACCAGGTGTCCAGCCGGCCGGGGCAACCTCTGTCCCGGCGCGCGGCGTGGGCCGTGCTCGCGCTGGCCGCGCCCCACAACGAAGAACTCGCTGCCTCCGAGTTCGTGCGTGACCTGAAGCTCGCTCCGTCCGAGTGGTCGCGGGCGCGCAAGCGACTGGCCGACATTCTCGTGGCGCCCGTTCCGGAGAACCTCCTGCGGGCCGGGCTGCGGCGCCGCGCCGAGCGGCGTGTCTTCCGGGCTTCCCAGCCAGACCTCGCGGACATTCGCGGCGATCGGCGGCTCCTCCTGTCCGGGCTCAGCCACCCCGAGAGCGCCATGGCCTCCCCCGACGTGGCCGAGGGTTACCTCGCTCGCGCCGACCTCGATGCCTTCGTGGACCGCTATTTGCTCGTGGAGGCTGCCGACCGCCGAGGGAACGTCGTGCTTCATGTGGCCGACCGACGTCCCGCGGCCGTCTGGCCGCTGCTGCTGGCCGCGGACCTGGCTGAGTACCAGCAGCCGCGGGAAGCGGGCAGAGCGCGCGCGCTGGTCGAGGCACTGCGGTGATCGTCCTACCGCCGATGTCGGTGGCGCAGAGCGCGTCATGGCACGCGCTCCTCGACCTGTACGAACTCCTCCCGGCCGGCTGGACACTGATCGGCGGGCAGATGGTCCACCTGCACTGCGCTGAACGCGGGACATCGTCTCCGCGGCCCACCGACGACGCTGACGCGGTCCTCGACATCAGGGCCAACCCGCAGATTCTGCTCGAGTTCACCCGCACCCTGACCGAGCTCGGGTTCGTCGCGGACGGCATCACGGCCGAGGGCCAACAGCACCGATGGAAGCGCGACCTGGCTTCCCTCGACGTGCTCATCCCGGACAACGTCGGTGAGCGGCTCGCCCGCCGCACCGGCGTCACTGGTAGCCCCACGGTCCGGACGCCTGGCGGCATCCAAGCGCTGCACCGGAGCGAGGCCGTCCCGGTCGACGTCGCCGGCCGCCAGGGTCACGTTCGACGGCCCGGCCTGATCGGGGCTCTCATCATGAAGGCGGCAGCGCACACGCTGCCCGTCGACCCGCATCGAGGACGCCACCGAAGCGACTTCGCGACCCTGGCCGCGTTGGTCGCTGCCTCGGACTTCGTCGACGAGACGCTGTCGAAGAAGGAGCGCCAGTACCTGCGCGACATGGTCGACGCGACCCGAGCCGACCGGTCAGTGATGGGCAGCCAGCCCGCTGCTGACGACGGCCTCATCAGGGTCGAGCGCCGCATCGTCAGCAGTTAGTTGAGCGGATTACGCAGACCACACACGTATCGACCATCTGCGACCTTGCCGGGCGGTGCGCCGGCCGCGACCGGAGGGGCGCCTCGGAAAGATCAATGTCACCCAGAGTAGGCAACGCCGAAAACTGTGAAAGAACCGCTTGTTAGCAAAATGTTAGCAAGATGGTCGACACAGAGTGATCGAAGGTTACGCGGCAACGCTGTGACCTGCACTTATAGGGTGGCCAGGGGCGGGGTCGAACCGCCGACCTTCCGATTTTCAGTCGGACGCTCGTACCAACTGAGCTACCTGGCCGAGGGACCCGGCGTGACGCCGGCCCAAGGCGGTCCTGACGGGATTTGAACCCGCGGCCTCCACCTTGACAGGGTGGCGAGCACTCCAAGCTGCTCCACAGGACCTTGCTGCATTGCGTGCCCCCAACGGGATTCGAACCCGTGCTACCGCCTTGAAAGGGCGGCGTCCTGGGCCACTAGACGATGAGGGCTGCTGGCCCACGGCGTCGTAGCCGTCGGGGACCCCGAAAGCATAGGGGACGGCCCAGAGGTTCACCAAAGCAGTCCTGAACCGCCCGATCAGCCGCCGGCGAAGTCCGCGGTGGCGCTCGGGGAGGGCGTGGAGGTCCCGGGCGGGATGCTCCCGCCGAGGGCACCGGACGGGGTCGGTGACGGCGTTCCGCCGGTCGGCGCGGCGCCGGGGGACGGCGACGCGGTGGCGGCGAGCTCCGGGAACTGCTGGCTCAGGAGCCGGCGCTGGATCTTGGCCGACACCAGGCCGAGGCCGCCCAGGGTGATGTCGTCCCAGGCCTGCAGCCGCTTGGTGGAGCGGTCGAAGTAGAGCACCGAGGCGCGCACCGGGGTGGGCTTCTCGTGCTCGAGTCCGCGCAGCCCGGAAGCACCGGTCGAGCCCTGGAAGAACGACAGCGTCCCGCCGTCGAGCAGGTGCTGCTCGCGCCGGTGGTAGTGCCCGGACAGCACCAGCGGGACGTCGCCGGCCATCGCGGTCGCGGCCGCGCCGTCGTGCACCACCGCGACGTCGACCTTCTGGTCGGCCGGCTGCGCCCGCAGCGCCGAGCCCATCGCCAGCCCGACCTGCCCGACGCTGGCCGGCGCCGGGGTGTCGCGGGTGTCCTTGTCCGGGGTGAACCGCGGGTCGCCCCAGCCGAGGAACCGCAGCCCGCCCACCTCCACCGGCTGCGCCTTGTCCAGCACGACGGCGTTCGGCTGGGCCGCGACCTCGGCCTGGGTGATCAGCGAGTCGTGGTTCCCGCGCACCCACACGTAGGGCACGCCGAGGGTCGCGATCTGGTCGACGTAGGTGTTCTCCGCCGCGCTGCCGTGGTCGGTGAGGTCGCCGGAGTCGACGATCACGTCGATCTTGAACTGGTTGCTGACCGACCGGATCACGTCCCACGACGCCGGGTTCAGGTGCAGGTCGGAGACGAACAGCACCCGGATCGTCGAGGTGTCCGCCTGGTAGGCCGGCAGCGTCGAGGTCACGTCGTAGAGCCGGGACACGTTGGTCACCAGCTTCGCCAGCTGGTTCTCGTACTTGTTGAAGTTCGCCACGATGTCCTGGGCGTTGCCGACCACGCCGGGCGCGGACGCCAGCAGCCCGGTGTACTGCGGCTGGCTGATCGCGTCCTTGTCGAACGTCGCGGCCGCCACCACCCCGCCGGCGAGGACCACCGACGCGCTGACCGCCCCGGTGAGCAGCACCAGCCGCCACCGGCTCCGGAACACCAGCACCCCGAGCAGCAGCGCACCCGCGACCGCCGCGAGCGCGGAGCGCACCGTCACGGTGATGACCGCCGAGCGCAGGTCGCCGACCACCTGCTCGCCGAGGCCGCTGACAGCCGCGGGGTCGTTGAAGATCCGCCGGGCGTCGGTGGCGTCGATCCGGGCCACCGAGATGTCCAGCTGCCAGGGGCCGGCGTGGCTGTTCACCCGCAGCTCGCCCAGCGGTGGGATCGATACCACGCTGCCGCCGCTGGCCGACGGGACGATCGAGAGCCGGGTGTCCAGCGGGCCGACGTGCGCGTCCAGGTTGCCGCCGGCCAGCAGCCCGAGCCAGCAGCCGATCAGCCCGACGACCAGCACCTCGGTGACCAGCAGGAACCGGCGCTCCCGGGTGCCCCGCCACCACGGCGTCGTGGCCGGCGCCTGCTCCTCGGCGGGGGCAGGCGTCGCCTCGGGCTGGTCGGTCACAGGTCCCTGCCTACCCGATCCGGCTGGCAGCCCACCGCACCGCCTCGCGCCGCGGGATGATCGGCAGGTGCTGGAGATGCCGCCGGAGCGGTTCGACGAGCTGGTCGCGGAGGCCCTCGACGAGATTCCGGCCGAGCTCACCGCGGTGATGGACAACGTCGTGATCCTCGTCGAGGACGAGCCACCCGCCGACGACCCCGACCTGCTCGGCCTCTACGAGGGAATCCCGCTCACCGAGCGCGACTGGGCCTACGGGGGTGCGCTCCCGGACCGCATCACCATCTACCGCGGCCCGACCCTGCGGATGTGCGAGGACGAGGAGGAGGTCGTCGACGAGGTGCACATCACCGTCGTCCACGAGGTCGCCCACCACTTCGGCATCGACGACGACCGCCTGCACGCGCTGGGCTACGAGTGAGGGCGCTGCGGTCGCGCGACCTCCCGGGCATGGCCGGTGCGGGCTCGGGTACTGCATCGGACATGACCCAGCCGATGCACAGTGACAGGAACGACGCCGCCGGAGTGAACCCGGTGTCCGACGCCCCGGGCCTCGAGGACGAGCGCGCCGCCGACGCCGCCACCGGCGACTCCGCCGCCGGTCCGGGCGAGCCGGGCGAGGCGGACACGGACGAGCCGACGGCGGACGACCGCCGATAGCCAAGCCCGAGCCGCCCGTCGTGGTCGGGACGACGTCGGGTGGCGCATGGGTAGCACCACCCGCGGTGCACGACCGCCGCACGCGCCGGATCCACCGCCGGCAGGTGTCGACCACGTGGACGTGATCAACGCGCGGTTGCGGGACTACGCCGGGAGCTCGATGCGGCGGTGGGCGAGGACCTCGCGGAGATCGATGAGGGGGGCGGGGGCGCCGGTGAGGTAGCCCTGCACGGACTCGTAGCCGAGGTCCTTGAGCAGGTGCAGCTGCTCGGCGGTCTCGACACCGGACGCGAGCGGGTGCCGGCCGGCCGCCTTGGCCGCGGTCGCGACGGCGGCCACCACGGCGCCGTCCTCGGGGTCGTCGACGCAGCCGGCGACGAACTGGCGGTCCACCTTCAGGGTGTCGACCGGCAGCCGGCGCAGCCCGGCGAGCGACGTGCCGCCGGAGCCGAAGTCGTCGATGGCCAGGCCCACGCCGAGGCGGCGGAGGCGGTCGAGCTCGTCGGGCAGGGCGGGGCCGGCCTCGGGCAGCTCCTGCTCGTGCAGCTCGAGGTAGAGGCCGCGGGCCTGCAGGCCGGCCCAGGTGAGCAGCATCGAGACGGTGTCGGCGAAGCCGGGGCGGGCCACCTCGTCGGCCCACACGTTCACCGACACCCGCACCGAGGGGTCGTGCCAGGACGCGGCGTCGCGGACCGCTGCGCGCAGCACCCAGTCGGTCAGCGAGGTGGCGAGCG
Organism: Actinomycetes bacterium; assembly: GCA_038246545.1. Lineage (GTDB taxonomy): Bacteria > Actinomycetota > Actinomycetes > JACCUZ01 > JACCUZ01 > JBBRVW01. Next base: position 38,968 of record JBBRVW010000022.1, read on the forward strand.
GGGTGCCCTCGATGCGCGGCAGGAAGTCCTCCGGCATGAGCAGGCCGAGCCGCGGGTGCGGCCAGCGGACCAGCGCCTCCAGCCCCATCAGCCGGCCCTCGACCGAGACCACCGGCTGGTAGTGCAGCTGGAGGATGTCGGCCTGGATCGCGTGCCGCAGCTCGGCGACCAGGCCGCGGCCCTCGCGCGGGTCGCCGGACATGTCGTCGGCGATGGTGTCGTCGGCCACGACGAACGCCAGCTCGGGGTGCCGCTTGGCGCGCATCATCGCGAGGTCGGCCAGGCGCATCAGCTCCTCGCCGGACGTGGCGGTCAGCCCGTCGATCGCGACCCCGATCGAGGCCCGCACCTGGATCTGGTGGCCGCGTACCGTCACCGGCCGGCCGATGCCCTCGCGCAGCCGGTCGACCAGCGTCACCAGGTCCTCGTCCTCGGTGAGGTCCTCGGCGATGACGACGAACTCGTCGCCGCCGAGCCGGGCCACCGTGTCGTTGGACCGCAGCGCGCCGAGGATCCCGTTCGACACCGACACCAGCACCTCGTCGCCGACGTCGTGACCGAAGGTGTCGTTGACCTCCTTGAACTTGTCGAGGTCGACGAACAGCACCGCCACCCGAGCCGACGTCCGGTGCGCGCGGGTCAGCGCTGTCTCCAGCCGGTCGCGCAGCAGCCGCCGGTTCGGCAGGTTGGTGAGGCTGTCGTGCAGGGCGGCGTGCAGCAGCATCCGCTCGGTGTTGCGCCGGCTGGTCGCGTCGTCCATCGACACCAGCGCGGCGCCGGCCCCCGCCTCCGGCATCGGGACGGCGGACACCACCGCCCACAGGTCGTGCCCCCGGGCGTGCTTGAGGCGGCGCTCGGAGGTGCCGAGCCGGAGCCGGCCGACGTCCTCCGGCGCGACGTGGTCATGCAGCGCGGAGCCGACCAGGGCCGCCGCGGTGTGCCCGAGGTAGCGGGCCAGCGCCGGGTTCACCTCGAGCACCGTGCCGGTGCCGTCGACCACCGCCATGGCCACCGTGCTGCGGACGAACGCCGCCCCGCCGTACGCCGACGCGGTGGCCGTGCCGGGCGGCAGCGGGGACGGGCCGGGGGCGAACGGGCCGGTCAGCGAGGCGGCCAACAGCGGCACGACGAGAACCGGCTCGGCACCCGCCGAGCCGGTCCGGACCTCGTCGTCGGTCAGCACCTCACCCCTTCGCTGTCCCCTATCGTCCCGTCACGCAGCGTCGACAATCCTCCGACCGGCCGGAGATCACCCCCACGCTGGAAAGAGTCACGCGCGAGTAAAGTCTGGCTACGCAGGGTGACACCGGACAAATCGTCGTCCGGACGGGGCTCAGCCGCGCGGGCGGAGCCAGCAGCTGCCGTAGCGGTCCAGCGGCACGGTGAGCCGCCCGTCCCGGTCCGCGGTGGCGGTCCGCGACCCCAGCGGCTCGACCAGCTCGACCGGCCCTCGGCCGCTGGCCAGCTGCGCGGTCGCCCGCACCGGCTGGTCGGCGAGGTTGTGCAGCACCACGAGGGTCTTCTCCTCCCACGCCACCTGGTGCGCCAGCACCGACGGGGTGTCGCAGGACAGCAGCGAGAACTGCCCCCAGCCCAGCTCCGGGCACTCCCGGTAGACCCGGATCAGCGACCGCACGAAGGCGTGCAGCGACTCGGGGTCCGGCCGCTGGTCCTCGACGTTGACGTACGTCGGCCCGAGGTCGCCGCGCACCATCGGCGAGATCAGCGACCGCGCGGGTGCGGTGGAGAAGCCGCCGTTGCGGGCGCCGGTCCACTGCATCGGGGTCCGGACGGCCAGCCGGCCCTTGGCGCCGAGGTTCTCGCCCATGCCGATCTCGTCGCCGTAGAAGATCACCGGGGTGCCGGGCAGGCTGAACAGCAGCGACAGCACCAGCCGGATCCGGTCCTGGTCGCCGTCCAGCATCGCGGCCAGCCGGCGCCGCAGCCCCCGGTCGTAGACCTGCATCCGCTTGCTCGGCCCGAACGCCGCGAACACCTCGTCGCGCTCGCCGTCGGTGAGCCGGTCCAGTGTCAGCTCGTCGTGGTTGCGGACGAATGTCGCCCACTGCGACTCCGGCGGGATGGCCGGCCGGTTCTCCAGCGCGTGCGCCAGCGGGCCGGCCGCGCCGCGGGCCATCGACAGCCACAGGTTCGCCATCGTGATGAAGTCGAACGAGCTGGACAGCTCCGGCGCCCCGTCGACCCCGAAGAACAGTCGCTGCTGGTCGTGCGGCAGGTTCGCCTCGCCGAGCAGGAACGCGTTGCCGCGCCGCCGGCCCAGGTAGCCGTGCAGGTCCCGCAGGAACTCGTGCGGATCGGGCAGCCGTGCCTTCTCCGCGTCGTCGTCGCTCTGCAGCAGCGCCGGCACCGCGTCCATCCGGAAGCCGTCGATGCCCAGCTCGCTCCAGAAGCCGGCGATCCGCGCCAGTTCGTCGCGGACGTCGATGTGGCTGATGTCGAGGTCCGGCTGGAAGTGGTAGAACCGGTGCAGGTAGTGGCTCTTCGCTACCTCGTCGTACTCCCAGATGCTGGTCTCGTCGCCGGGGAACGCGACGTCGCTGGGCGCCGTCGGCGGCGGGTCGTCGTTCCACACGTACCAGTGGTGGTACGGCGACTCCGGCCCCTTGCGCGCCTCCTGGAACCACGTGTGGGCGACCGAGGTGTGGTTGGGCACCAGGTCGGCGATCACCCGCAGCCCGCGGTCGTGCGCGGTGCGCAGGAAGTCGACCAGGTCGCCGAGGGTCCCGAGCCGCGGGTCGACCGTGTAGTAGTCGCTGATGTCGTAGCCGTCGTCCTGCAGCGGGCTCGGGAAGAACGGCATCAGCCACAGGCAGGTCACCCCGAGGTCGGCCAGGTAGTCGACCTTGCTGGTCAGCCCGCGGAAATCACCCCACCCGTCGCCGTCGGAGTCGCAGTACCGCTTGACGTCCAGGCAGTAGACGACGGCGTTCTTCCACCAGAGGTCACTCGTATCCGTGAGGCGCACGGCGAGCCTCCTACCCGTCGTCTGCGGCCCGCACGCGGCATCCGTCAGCCGTGATACGCGTCGCGACGGTGGTCGACGTCCAGGACGACGACCTGTCGCGCGGAGTCGTCGATCCGGTACCGCACCCGATAGTCCCCACGCCGCGCGCGCCACATCCCCTCGACCGGAGCGCCCAGTGGCGTCCCGACCACCCGAGGCGACTCGGCCAGCGGGCCGCGGATGAACTCCCAGGCCGCGAAAGCCGCGGCCGAGGGCAACGTGTCGGTCAGGGCGCGCCGTGCTCCGGGCGCCAGGACGACGTCGTACGAGGATGCCGCATCGGGATCAGGTGACACGGCGCTCGTGCGCGCGCCGGCGGGACATCAGCTCGGCCATCTCCTCGCCGGTGGTCACCTGGCCGGCGGCCACGGCCGCCTCGGCGCCCTGCACCCGGGCCAGACCCGCCTGATCGGCGAGCAGCTCGAGGGTGGCCTCCAGCGAGTCCAGGTCGGCCGCGGAGACGAGGACGACGTACTCCCGACCGTTCCGTGTGACGTGGACCCGCTCGTGGGTGCGATCGACCTCCTCGGCGATCTCGGAGAGGCGCGCCTTGACCTCGGAGAGCGGCAGCGTCGACGTCACGGACCAGAATAGTAGTCTGGTACGACTCGGTCGACAAGAGCCCGTCCCGCCCGTGGTCCACCGGGTCACCCGTCGGAACTGGCCTGTGGACAAGTCCAACAGCGGGTCGGGCGACCTTTCCTACCGTCGTTCCCGTGAGCCACCTCGAGGTCGACCCGGCGCTGCTGGCGCACGCCGGCAGCCGGCTGCGCGAGGCGGACGACGCCGCCGCCGAGGTCGCGGGGAAGAAGGGCGAGCTCGCGGCGCTGGCCGACGACGCCGGCCACGGCGACCTCACCGACACGGTCCACGAGTTCATGGGCAGCTGGGCGCACGGCCTCGACTGCCTGGTCGAGGACGCCGAGACGCTGGCGGGCATGCTCAGCGACACCGGTCAGGTCTACGTCGAGCTCGAGACCTCGATCGCCGACGCGTGCGGCCCGCGCGGCGCGCGATGACCGCGACCGGCCCCCGTGTCGAGCCGGCCGCCCTCGAGCCGGTGCTCGCCGCCTGGGCCGCCGGCACGATCGGGCCGGAGCAGCTGCAGGCCGCCGTCGACGCCGCCACGCTCTACGTCCAGCGGGTGCAGGGCGCCGACGGCGCGCCGGCGATAGCGGCGTACGGCCGGCCGGGCACCGGGCTCGTCGCGTTCTACTCCTCGCTCGAGGCGATGGCCGCCGCCGTGGGGGAGTGCGACTGGGCCGGCGCCCCGGGCCGCGACCTGCTCGACCTGGTGCCCGGGGGCTACGGACTGGTCGTCGACCCTGGCGGGCCGCACCCCGCCGTCCTGCCCGCCTCGGCCCTGCGCCGCGGTGTCGTCCTCTCCCGACCGGACCGGGCGTCGTGAGCGGGCTGCACGCCGGCGCCACCGTCACCGAGCTGGTGCCCGGCAGCGCCGGGGGGCTCGACCGGCTGGTCGCCCGCTGCCGCACCGTCGCCGACGGCCTCGGCGGTGCCGCCGCGCGGGTCCGCGCGATCGACTCCGGCGAGTGGGTCGGCCCGGCCGGCGACGCGTTCCGCGCGGTCGTCGACATCGAGCCGGGCAGGTACGACGACGCCTCGGCCGCGTTCGGCGCCACCGCCGGCGCGGTGCAGGCCTACGCCGGAGTGCTCCGCGACGCGCAGGCCACCGCCCGCACCGCCCTCAGCCTCCACGCGCAGGCGCAGGCCGACACCCGCGCGTGGCAGGGCCGCGTCGACCGGTACGACGCCGACGTCCGCACCGCCGGGGCCGGGGCCGCCGACCCCGCAGCCGCCGCGCGCGCCGTCGACCGGCTGGCCCGCCCGTCGTCGTACGACCCGGGCTCGCACGACCGGCAGCGCGCCGAGTCGATGCTGGCCGACGCCCGCGAGCGGGTCCGCACCGCCGGCGGCATCGCGTCCCGGCGGGTAGCCGCGGCCTGGGAGAACGCGCCGCGCGAGCCTCGCTGGTGGGAGAAGGCCGGCCACGTCGTCGCCGAGATCGGCACGGGCGCGTGGGAGGCGACGACCGGGCTGGTGGAGCTCGCCTGGTCGGTCTCGCCGACCCGGATGATGGTCGACCCGCTCGGCTGGCAGCAGGACATGACCAACCTCGGCACCGGCCTGGTCCTCGGCGTCCAGCACCCGGCCGAGCTCGGCAGGGCGCTCGTCGACTGGGACACCTGGAAGGAGTCGCCGGGGCGCGCCATCGGCCACCTGGTGCCCGACCTGCTGCTCGCCCTGGGCACCGCGGGCGCCGGCACCGTCGCGGCCCGGTCGGTGCGTGGGGTCGGGGCGCTCGACGAGGTGGCCGACGTCGCACGGACCTTCCAGCGGCTGGACAAGCTCGGCGAGGGACCGGAGCGGCTCGCCTACCTCCAACGCGCGAGGACCTTCCTCAGCGGCGAGCGGCTGCCCGAGGCCAACCTGCCCGGCACCCCGGCCGGGCTGGCGAAGCAGTGGCAGAGCGGGCCGAGCTACCCGAACGCCGACAGCTGGTACACCGCGCGCCTGCAGCCCGGCGACCACGTCGCGTTCGGCTCGCTGCAGGCGCAGACCGCGCCGGCGCCGGGGAGCTTCGCGGTGCCGCGGTCGGTGCTCGACGACGTCGGCACCGACGCCGTCCGCTACAACGAGGGCCTGCAGATCCAGCCCTACCAGGGCAGCTACCGCAACGAGACCACCGTCGTGCGGGTCAACCAGCCGATGGACGTCGCCGTCGCCTACACGACGGCCAACCCTCAGTACGGCGCCGGCGGGCTGCGGCAGATCTTCCTCCCGGACGCCGGCGAGCTGCCGCCGTCGGCGTTCACCGAGGTCGAGCGGCGCGCCATGACCAACCTTCACGCGCGGATCACCGTGGGTGCGCGATGACGGTCGCTGACCGGTCCGGGAGGATGCCGGCATGACGGATGCACCCGACGACGGCACCGCTGCCGGCGACCGCGAGGTCATCGACGCGCAGGACCGGCCCGGCGAGCCGGCGATGAGCCACCTCGCCCCCGTGATGGTCGCGCTGGTCGAGGCCGGCAACTCGGTGACGTACCCGAACCAGAACTTCGGCTTCGTCTCGCAGCAGGACGGCTGGCACGCCTACCTCGACCAGCCGATCGACTTCGACCTGATCGAGCGCCGGTTCGTGCTGCCGCCGACGATCCACCTCGACCGCGCCCACGACCAGATCGACGACGACGGGTACTTCTCCCACGTCTACGGCGGCGACGCGCAGCGCCGGCTGCGCGCGCAGAACCCGCCGCGCGAGCCCTGACGGGCTCCCGGGCGGAGCGGCCCCGCTGCGCGGCCGGGAACAGTGGTCGAGCGGGGCCACCTCGCTCGTGGGGGACGACCGGACACGCCCGGCTGTCTGCGCAGGGACTAGTACCGAGGGACTAGGCCGGGTGGTGGCGGCCGCCGGTGCCTCGCTGGCCGTCCCAGAGCCCGGCCGGATGCCGCGCGGCCCGGGCCCGGGCCCCGGCCGCCTCGGGACCTGAGCCCGGCGCGGGCCCGCGTCGGGCCGCGTCGGAACCCCGTCGCGCGGGTCAGGCGTGGCCGGGTCGCTCGCGTGCCGCCGGAGGTGGAGCGAATCGGCCCCGCTGCGCCACCGGCAAGCAGCCGAGCGGGGCCACTTCGCTCGCGGACCCGGCGGACGTCGGGACGCCTCGGGGACGAGGGGCGAGAAGCACCGGCGCCGGTCTTCCACCGTGCGACGCTCGCTGCGATGCTGCGAGCATGGTGGTGTCGCGCGGGTTCGGCGGGCGGCGGCGCGGGTCCGCGGACCTGCCCCCGGGTCAGTACCTCACCGAGGACTTCCCGGTCCTCACGGCCGGGCCGACCCCTCGGGTGCCGACCGACACCTGGGAGCTGACGGTCACGACCGAGACCGGGCAGGTGCACCGGTGGGACTGGCCGACGTTCCAGGGCCTCGCGCAGGACACCCCGACCGTCGACCTGCACTGCGTCACCAGCTGGTCCAAGCTGCACACGGGTTGGCAGGGCGTGTCCCTCGACGTGCTGATGGCCGACGTCGAGACCACCGCTGACTACGCCGTCATCACCTCCTACGGCGGCTACACCACCAACCTGCCGCTGGAGGACCTCCTCGAGGGAAAGGCCTGGGTGGCGCACCAGTACGACGGGGCCGACCTCGAGCCGGCCCACGGCGGGCCGGCCCGGCTGCTGGTGCCGCACCTCTACCTGTGGAAGAGCGCCAAGTGGGTGCGCGACATCCGGCTCTCGCCCGACGACGAGCCGGGCTTCTGGGAGACCGCCGGCTACCACGACTACGGCGACCCCTGGCGCGAGCAGCGCTACTGGGACTCGTGAGCAGCGCGTGAGCGAGGTGTGAGCGGCTGGCGCCGGTCGACCGTCGCGTCGGCGCGCCCCGAGTCGGCGACCGCGCGCACCGTGGTGCTGGACGTCCCCGACTGGCCCGGGCACCTCGCCGGCCAGCACGTCGACGTGCGGCTCACCGCCGAGGACGGCTACACCGCCACCCGGTCCTACTCGATCGCCTCGACCCCCGACGTCGGCCACGTCGAGATCACCGTCGAGCGGCTCGCCGACGGCGAGGTGTCGCCGTACCTCGTCGACGAGGCGCAGCCGGGCGACCAGCTCGAGGTGCGCGGGCCGATCGGCGGCTGGTTCGTGTGGCGACCGGAGCAGGCCGAGCCGGTGCTTCTCGTCGGCGGTGGCTCCGGCGTCGTGCCGCTGATGGCGGTCGCCCGGCAGCACGCCGCCACCGGTTCGACAGCGCCGCTGCGGCTGGTGCACTCGGTGCGCAGCCCCGCGGCCCTGCTCTACGCCGACGAGCTGGCGCGGCTGCCCGGCGTCGAGGTCACCCAGGTCTACACCCGCACGGCACCCGAGGGCTGGGACCGGCCCGTCGGCCGGCTGGACGCGGCGCGGCTCGCGGCGGTGGCCTTCGGGCCGGACCAGCGGGCCACGTCGTACGTCTGCGGCCCTACCGGCTTCGTCGAGACCGTGGCCGACCTGCTCGTCACCGCCGGCCAGGACCCTGCGCGGGTGCGCACCGAACGCTTCGGACCCTCAGGAGGCAACCGATGACCGACACGTTCCTCGACGGCAACTCGGTGGGCGGTGTGCTCGGCCAGGTGTTCGCGGTCGACGTCACCGCCGCGGTCGGCCGGTGCAACGGCTGCGGCCGCAGCGCCGTCATGGCCGAGACCCGCGTCTACGTCGACGCGCCCGGCACCGTCGTGCGGTGCGCGGGCTGCGAGGCGGTGCTGCTGCGCGTCGTGCAGTCCGGCGACCGCACCTGGCTCGACCTACGCGGCCTCGCCGTCCTGCAGCTGCCGATGGGCCGCGGCTAGACCTCGCCGACGACGTCGGGCGGCCTGGGTGCGGGCAGCGCCGCGCCGGGCAGCAGGCAGGTGTCGTCCTCGCACACCGCAGCGTCGGGAGCACCGAGCATCTGCAGTGGGACCACCGGCGTCCCGGGAACCGTGGCGTCGGGCGCGCTCACGCCGCGGCCTCCCCGGCCACCTGGGTGAGCACCTGCGCGAACGCGGCTGCGTCCTGCGCGCCGGACACGCCGTACCGACCGTCGATGACGTAGAACGGCACGCCGTTGATGCCGTAGGCCGCGGCCTGCGCCATGTCGGCCTTCACGTCGGCGAGGTAGCGGTGGTCGGCCAGCGCCGCGGCGGCCTCGTCGCGGTCCAGGCCCACGTCGGCTGCGAGGTCGGCGAGCTCCTCGGCCCGGCCGACGTGGCGGCCCTCGACGAAGTACGCCGCGAGCAGCCGCTCCTTGAGCTCGAGCTGCTTGCCGTGCGCCTTCGCGAGGTGCAGCAGCTCGTGCGCCAGCACGGTGTTGGTCTGGTGGATGTGGTCGTAGTCGTAGTCGAGGCCGACCTGGTCGGCGATGCCGACCACGCGGTCGACCATCGACTGGGCCTGCTCGCGGGAGGTGCCGTACTTCGCGGCCAGGTAGTCGACCGGGGTGCCCTCGAAGTCGACCGGGGTGTCGGGGGCGAGCTCGAAGGAGTGGTACTCGACCTCGACGTCGACCCCGGCCTGCGCGACCCCGGCCTCGAACTTGCGCTTGCCGATGTAGCACCAGGGGCACTGCACGTCGGACCAGATATCGACCTTGATCGCTGCTGTCACACCAGTCCCAGCGACGGGCGCCAGCAGCGGTATTCCCCGACGCCGCCGCTACGCCCGGCCGAACTCCGGCCCGAAGAACGACGCCTGGCCGTCCTTGATCAGGTAGACCGACCAGTCGGGCAGGCCGGCGAACCAGGCAGCCGCGCCGGGCCCCTCGACCAGGGCGGCGGTGGCCAGGGCGTCGGCGAGCCCGGCGTCCGGGCCGACCACGGTGGCGGAGTCGTAGTGCATCGCGGTGCTGCGGGTCCGCGGGTTCGTGAGGTGGCGACCGCGCTCGTAGAGCCCGCTGGTGGCGACGGCTCCGGTACCGACGTGCACCACCTGCACGACCTGCTGGGTGTCGTAGGGGTTGAGGATGCCGATCGCCCAAAGCTGGCGGGGCGCCTGCTCGCCCCGGCAGGCGATGTCGCCGGACGCGTTCACGCACACGTTCGGGATGCCGGCGGCCTCGATCTGCAGAGCGACCTGTCCGGCCGCCCAGCCCTTCACGTAGCCCGACGGGTCGACGCCGCCCGGGACGGCCCAGGGGTCGAACGCGCCGCCCGTGAGGACCCGTGCCCGCTGGCAGGCGGCGAGCACCTCCTGCACCACGAGCGGGGTCCGGTCCAGGGTGATCAACCCGTTGCGGTACATGGTGATCGGGGTGTCGACCCGGTAGGTGGAGAACCACGCGTCGACCTGGTGCAGGTACGCGACGGCGTCGCTGATGATGTCGTCGTAGTCCGACGGCAGCTCCGGCGCGCGCAGGTCGAAGGTGACCGCGGTGCCCCACACGTGCTCGACGTGGACCCGCCGCTGCCACGGGCCGGGGCCGGCGAGCGTGACCTCGGGTACGACGGAGTCGGGCATGGTCCGATCCTGCCGTGCATCGCTGGTTCTCGACGCCTCCGGCGCGAGGCCGGTCGAGGTCACAGGTGCGCCTTGGCCCGTGCGCCCGCGAGCGAGGTCTTCCACGCAGCGGAGGTGAACGAGGCGCCGGTCGCACCGGCGATCTGCGCGGACTTCGCCGCCAGCGTCTGGGCCGTCAGGATCGGGAGGGCCATCTCGGAGTAGGGCTCGGAGTCCCCGGTGGGGTAGGTGGCGGCCCAGACGTCGACCAGCGTGCCGTTCGCGACCCGGATGCCCACCTGCAGCGGGCCGTACTTCGACTGCGCGACCGGCCCGAGGTAGCGGCCGGCCCGGCCGCCTGTGTGGGGGTCGGCTTCCGGGTGCTGGTGGGCTTGCTCGTCGGCTTGCTGCTGGGCTTGGTGGTCGGCTCGGCGGTGACGGTGGCAGTCGCCTTGCCGGTGGCTGCAGCTGTGGCGGTGGGCTCGGCGGAGTGCCTCGCCGTCGCGCGGTGGGTGGTGGCGGTCGTGGGTGTCTTCCGGTGCTTCGACGAGCGCGACGCGTCGCTCGCCTTCCTCCCCCGGCGGGCGTGGGCTGAGGCGCCGGGCGCTGCGGTGGCGGCAGCGACGGGGGCGGGCGGGGCGCCTCCCACCACGCCGCCCGCGGCGGCGGGAGCGGCATGGCCCGAGTAGGACAGCAGTCGTTGTCGGCCGGTCGGCCGTGCGACCGCACGGCGCCGGAGGTGGGGCTGGCCGCACCACGCTGGGCGCCCAGCCTCCTGTGGCCGCGCCCGCCGGTGACCGATGATCGGTGTGAGGAGGTGTGTGTGATGGACGTCGTGCGCGTCCTGGTCGTCGACGACCAGGAGCCGTTCCGGGCCGCGATGACGGCCGTGGTCGAGCTGACCGACGGCTTCGTCGTGGTGGGGGCGGTGGAGACCGGCGAGGAGTCCGTCACCGCCGTCCGCGACCTCGCACCCGACCTGGTGCTGATGGACGTCAACCTCCCCGGCATCGACGGCGTGGAAGCGACCCGGCAGATCTGTCGGCTCGGCACCGGCGCGATCGTCGTGCTGCTCTCGACGTACGACGACGACGAGTTCGACAGCGCCGGCTGCGGTGCCGCCGCCTACGTGCCGAAGGGCGCGTTCGGGCCGGACCGGCTGCTGCGCGAGTGGCAAGCCGCCACGGCGCAGGCCCCGCCGGGCTGACCCGGCGGTCGGTCAGCGCACCGCCGGGGCGGAGTCGTCGACCTCGCGGGGCGCGGGCACCGGCGACGCCTCGACGGTCGGCACGGTCACCCGCAACCGCCCCAGCGACTCGACGAGCGAGCCACCGAGCGCCTCCACCCGGTCCAGCACCGCCTCGCGCTCGCCGCGCAGTGGGGCAGCCCGCTCGACCTCGAGGACCAGGCTCCGGTCGTCGACCGAGAGGTGCAGCGTGCCGCGTGCGCCCGCAGTCACGGCCGCGGTCGCCGCGTAGTACGCGGCCGCCTCGGTGCGCGCCGCGAAGCGGCGTCCCTGCGCCGAGGCGGCGACCGCCAGCTGCACCGGGTTGCCGACCCGCGCCAGGAATGCGGTCAGAGCCGGTGCCACCCCGGCCCGGGCAAGCATCGTGGGGAAGATGCCGCGGGTCAGCTCGCGCAGCGCTTCGAGGGCGTCGGTGGCCTGGCCGACGAGGGCGTCGGTGGCGGTGGTCGGGTCCGGGCCGGCCTCCAGCGTCGCCGTGAGTGACCGCAGGTTCGGCATCACGTCGCGGTCGATCGCGTGCTCCAGCCGGCGGCGCTCGGCGTCACCGGCCTCGAACAGCCGTCGCCGCGACGCCGCCAGCTCGGCCGTACGCCGGTCGAGGTCGGCGACGTGCGCGGCCAGCTCGGCCGCCAGCCGCGCGTTGCGGAAGGCCACCGCGGCCTGCTCGGCGAGGTCGTCCAGCAGGGCCAGCTCGTGCGGCCGCACCGCCCGGCCCGGGGCGGGGGTCACGGTGATCGACCCGAGCGGCCCTGCCGCGTCCGCCACCGGCACCGTGACATCGGCCCCGGACGCCGAGCGGGCGGCGCGCGGCGACGACGACCACGACGCGGTGCCGGTCTCGCCGTGGTCGACGTCGAGGGTGACCACGCAGCGGCTGGCCGCGACCGCGCGACCGGCCGCCTCGGCGACCGCCGGGAGCAGTGAGGCCGGGGCGGGGCTGTCGCCGAGCCGTCGGCTGAACGCCGAAAGAGCGTCGTAGGGGACGGCGCGCGGCCCGTACGCCAGCCGGTCGGCGAACCGGACGACCCGGCGTCGCAGCGGCTGGAACGCCATCGCCACCGCGGCGGTCGCGACAACCGACGGCCAGAAGCCGGACACCTGGTCGCCGAGCAGAGCACCGACCCCGACGACGAGCAGCGTGTAGCCGACCGCGACGAACGCCGCCGCCAGCGTGACGACGACCGCGCGGTTGATGATGACGTCGACGTCGTAGAGCCGGTAGCGCAGCACGGCGATCGCCAGCAGCACCGGCAGCAGCAGGAACGACACCTGCAGGGGTACAGCCGACAGCCAGGTGGTGCGGCCGTCGTTGAGTCCCGAGACGACCAGGAGCATGAGCATCCCGACGCCGGCAGCGGCCGCCGCCAGCACGAACCAGCGCAGCTGTTGGCGGGTCTCGCCGGTGGCCCGCCGCATCCGCACCATCAGCGACGCCACCGACAACAGCAGCATCGCGCAGACGAGCAGCACGCCGGAGGAGAGCAGGAACCCCGACGTCGTGTTGGTGTGGGTCTGGTCGCCGCGGCCGACGAAGCTGTCGGGGTCGGCGTGCACCAGCCCGACGAGGAACAGCGCCAGCCCGAGGACGGTGGCTGCGACGGCGTAACGCCAGCGCCGCGACAGCACGTGCCCGTCCGGCGCGATGAGGAACATCACGGTGAGCCCGGTCAGCGCGACCGGCCCGCCGAAGAACGCCGCGACCCAGCCGGCCAGCACACTGGGCGACCGGGTGCCCGGACCGCCCTCGGTGTCCACCCAGATGCTGTAGATCTCGCTGACCATCGAGACCGACGTCGAGGCCCCGACGCCGACCAGGATCCAGCCGATCGGGTTGCGCGGGAGGCGGCTGAGGATCAGGGCGCCCATCAGGGTGCTGCCCAGGGCGGCCGCGTTGATGATGGGCCAGCCGTGCACGACCGTCGAGTCGCGTGAGAACAGCGGTTGGACTGCCGCGTTCATGGCGGTGTCGCCGGCGAAGCAGGCCGCGCTCAGGGCGACGAGCAGCCAGGGCAGCCGCCGCACTCAGCCCACCCCCGCCGTACGTCGGCCGGCCGGAGTCAGGGGCACGCGGCCGGACACCCGGGTGCCGCCGCCGGGCGCCGCGGCCCAGTCGAGCGAGCCGCCGAGCGAGTCGACGCGGTCGCTCATGTTCGCCAGCCCGCCGACTGCGGCGGCCACGCGGGGGTCGAATCCGGCGCCGTCGTCGGTGACGGTGAACGCGAGGACGGTGCCCTCGATCACGAGGGCGACGTGGACGCGTGTCGCGCCGGCGTGCTTCACGGCGTTCTGCACCGCCTCGAGGCAGCAGAAGTAGACGGCGGCCTCCACCTCGCGCGGGTGCCGGCCGAGGCCGGCGTCCGCGACGGTGACCGGCACCGGGCTGGTGGCGGCGGCAGCGAGCAGAGCCGGGCCGATGCCGTCGCCGCCGAGCCGGCGCGGGTAGATGCCGCGGGACAGCTCGACGAGGGTGTCGGTGGCCGCCCGGGCGGCGGCGGCCTGCGCCGTGAGGACCTGCGTGGCGCGCTCCGCCGACTTCGCGGCCAGCGTCTCGGCCAGCCGCAGGTTGACCGCCAGCGCGACGAGGTGCTGCTGCGCGCCGTCGTGGATGTCCCGTTCCAGCCGCCGCCGGGCGGCGTCCTGCGTCTCGACCAGCCGCTCGCGGGAGGCCCGCAGCTCCTCGGCCCGGGCGGACAGCTCCAGCAGCCGCCGGGCCAGCTGGGCCCGCAGCCGCACACCATGCAGCACCACACCGGCCTGCGCGGCCAGCCCGGCGAACAGCCGCTCCTCCACGGGCGTCAGCGGCCGGTCGTCCTGCTCGCGCAGGCGCAGCACCCCGAGCACGTCGCCGGCGAGCCGCACCGTGCGGGTCCGACGGCCCGGCTCGAGCGCGACGTCCGGCGGGGTGTCGTCGGCCGTCGTCTCCGGCGGCCACGTCGCGGCGAGCACAAGGCCGTCGTCCACCGAGAGCCAGACCTGCGCCCACTGCGCGCCGGTGCCTTCGCACAGCACCTGCGCCATCCGGGTCGCAACCTCGTCGCCCGACGGCCCGGTCACCGTCTCGGCGAACCTGCTCAGCACGTCGTACGGCGAGGGCCGGCCGCCGTGCACCGCGCGCGACGCGCGGCCCTCCAGCCGCACCTGAACCGGCTCGAAGCCGAGCGCGACGACGGCCGTCGCGAGCAACGAGAGCCCGAGGTGGGGCGAGTCGGTGTGCCCGATGAGCGCCCCGCCGCCGAGCACGACCACGACATAGGTGACGACGACGAAGACCGTGAGCCCGCCCAGCACGAGCAGCGCGGCGCGCCAATCGCCGCGGGACCGTCGCCAGCGCGCGAGCAGCGCGGAGGACGGCAACGTGGTCGACATGATCCGCAGTCTGCCCCCGCGGGCGCTCCGCGGGCAGGGCGTTGACCGAACCCCGGGGGTGGGGCCAGCCGCACCCGGCCCCGGCAGACGGGCGGAATCCACCCGCATGGCGGGGCCACTTCCTCGCAACAGCAACGGCCGGTGAGCCGCGGACGGCGCGCGACCATCCACCTGCCCCGGCCTGTCCGGGCTGCGCTGACCGCAGCTACCCACCGCTGGTCAGCCGCGAACGGGTCAAGGCGCTGGCCGGCTTGCTGATCCGGAGCGTGCCTCCGACGTCGGGAGGTCGAACGCGCAAGGGGTTGAGGGACGTCACCGACAGGTGCGGCCGACAGCTCAGCCGGTGGCCTCGAGGAAGGCGAGCACGGCCATCACCCGGCGGTTCACCTCGCCCTCCTCGACCAGGCCGAGCTTCTGGAAGACCGAGCCGATGTGCTTCTCCACGGCCCGGTCGCTCATGTACAGCGTCCGGGCGATGGTGGCGTTGTTCTTGCCGGTGGCCATCGCCTCCAGCACCTGCCGCTCCTTCTCGGTGAGCCCCGGCAGCGGCGAGCCGGCGTCCCCGGCCTTGCGCGCCATCAGCCCCTCGACGACCTTCGGGTCCAGCGCCGAGCCGCCGCGCGCGACGTCGTGCAGCGCCCGGACCAGCTCGTCGAGCTGGGACACCCGCTCCTTGAGGAGGTAGCCGAGACCGGCCACACCGTCCTTGAGCAGCTCGAAGGCGTAGTCCTCCTCGACGTACTGCGACAGCACCACGACGCCGATGTCGGGGTGCTCGGCCCGGATCTGCTTGGCCGCGTCGATGCCCTCGGTCGTGAACGACGGTGGCATCCGGATGTCGGTGAGGACGGCGTCCGGGCTCGTCTCCCGGACCGTCTTCAGCAGCGACTGCGGGTCGGCCACTGCGCCGACGAGCTCGATGTCCTCGACCTCGCCCAGGAGCGCGGCGATGCCTTCGCGGACGAGGTAGTTGTCGTCGGCCAGGACGACCCGGAGCGCCATGGTCCGGAGGGTAGACGGAAACGCCGCGGTGCGGCCGGTCCGTGAGGACCGACCGCACCGCGGGTCGTGCGCAGTGGACCAGGATCAGACCAGCACTGCCGTCTGCTCCTCGGCCAGCATGGCCTCCAGCTCGTCCTCCTCGAGGTCCGCGCCCTCGAGGTTGAGGTGCGGCAGCCGGCGGTCGAGCCAACGGGGGAGCCACCAGGCCTGGTGCCCGAGCAGACTCATCGCCGCCGGCACCAGCACCATCCGGACCAGGGTCACGTCGAGCAGGACGGCGACAGCCAGGCCGACGCCGAACATCTTCGCGATGACGTCGCTGCCCAGGATGAAGGCACCGAAGACCGCCATCATGATGAGGGCCGCGCTGGTGATGACCCGGGCGGTGGACCCGACACCCTCGACCACGGCCCGCTTCGGGTCACGGTGCTTGAGGTACTGCTCGCGCACCCGGCTCAGCAGGAACACCTCATAGTCCATCGAGAGACCGAAGAGGATCGCGAACATCAGCATCGGCGCCAGCGGCATGATCGGCACGTTCTCGTGCACGCCGATCAGCTCGCGGCCCCAGCCCCACTGGAAGACGGCCACGATGACGCCGTAGGCCGCGCCGACGCTGAGCACGTTGAGCACAGCTGCCTTCAACGGCACCAGCACCGAGCGGAACACGATCATCAGCACCAGGAACGACAGGCCGATGACGGCGCCGAGGAAGTATGGCATCCGGTCCTGCAGCCGCTTCGACACGTCGTCGGTGAGAGCCGTGCCGCCGGTGACGCTGACGTCCGCGGCCGAGCCGCCGACCACGCCGGGGATCACGTCGGTCCGCAGGTGCGTCAGCAGCGTCGAGGCGGCCTCGTCCTGCGGGCCGGTGACCGGGGTGACCCCGATGATCGCCAGGTCGCCCTTCGCGTCGAGCACCGGTGCGTCGACGGACGCGACACCGGCGACGTCGCCGATCTCCGCCGCCAGCGCGGTTGCCGTCGCCTTCGCGTCGGCCGTGGTGCCGGCCGTGTCCACGACGACCGTCAGCGGGCCGTTGCTGCCGGGACCGTAGTGGTCGGCGATCAGGTCGTACGCCTTGCGGGTGGTGGTGATGGGCGCGTCGTTGCCGGCGTCGGCGAACCCGAGCCGCATCGACAGCACCGGGATCGCCAGCACGACGAGGACCAGCGCAGCTGCCGCGCCGTAGCGCACCGGCCGGTTCACGACGCGAGCGGTCCAGCGGGCCGACGTCGAGCTCGGGTCCCACGCCGGCCGCCGCTTCACGAACGGCACCTTGACGCTGTTGACGCGCTTCTTGGTGATACCGAGCAGCGCGGGCAGCAGGGTCACCGCGGCGAGCATCGAGACCGCGACCATGATCGCGGAGGCCCAGCCCATGGTGGCCATCATCGGGACGCCGGAGACGTACAGGCCGGCGATCGCGAGGACCACGGTCACGCCGGCGAACAGCACCGACAGGCCGGCGGTGGCGTTGGCCCGGCCGATGGCCTCGGGCACCGGCATGCCGGACTCGAGGTTCTGCCGGTGCCGCGCCAGGATGAACAGCGCGTAGTCGATGCCGACACCGAGACCGATCATGACCCCGACGATGCTGGCGATCGACGGCACCGACATGGCGCCGGACATGACGCCGATCGCGCTGGTGCCGATGAGCAGGCCGACGAGGGCCACCAGGATCGGGAGGCTCATGGCGACGATCGAGCCGAACGCGATCGCGAGGACGACCACGGCGACGGCGATGCCGATGATCTCGCTGCCCGGAGCGGCATCGCCCTTGGCATAGCCGAGGCCGCCGTCGTACTCGACCTGGATGCCGGCGTCCCGAACCGCCCGGGTGGCGAGCTCGGCCTCGTCGAAGTCCTCGGGGCCGATCACGTCACGGTCGAAGCCGACGGTGGAGAAGGCCGTCGTGCCGTCCTGGCTGACGGTTGGTCCCCGCGCGTCGTAGGGATCGCTGACGCCGGTGACGTGCGTGCCGTCGGCCAGCGCGGTGACGGCCTGCTCGACGGCCTTCTTCGCGGCCGGGGCGGTGATGCCGTCCTCGGCGTGAAACAGGACGTTCGAGGTGTAGAGGGTCTGCTGCGGGAACCGGTCCTGGATGGCGTCCGCCGCGCGCTGCGACTCCGCGCCGGGGAGCGTGAAGCTCTCGTCGGCCGGACCGCCGAGGGACATGTTGAGCAGTACCGCGGTCACCGCGACCAGGACCCAGGCGGCGAGAACGCGCCACGGGTGCCGTCCGGCGAAGTGACCGACGCGGTAGAGAAAGCGTGACATGGCATGGCCTTTCCTGCCCTGGTCGGGCTGGTGCGGTGGGGGTCCGGCCGTGCGGGGTGCTCGGTCCGGCTCCTGAAGACTGCTTGGACCTGGAGCCCGCTCCCATGGCGCGGACCGCACGCCCGCCCGGGGTCCGTCGCACGCCGTGCTGCGGCTGACCGACCCTCAGGGGTGTGCTGGCCCCATCCCCGCGTACGGCCCGGAACGTCTGGATCGGCCGGCCGCACCCTGTCGCACCATCCGGTTTCCGACAGGCGCCCGTCGAGGGGTCGACAGGCCGATACACTTCCGGCTTGCTAGGGCCTCTAGCGCAATCGGCAGAGCAGCGGACTTCACAAATAGGAGCGCCTGGCCGGAAACGGTCAGGATGACACCACTCAAAGTCGGGGAACCCTTCGCCGGACGACCGGCATGGCAATCCCGAGCCAAGCCGAGGGTGACCTCGGAAGGTGTAGAGACTGGACGGGTGGCACCTACAGCGCACAGCGCCACGGTGAAGGGACAGTCCAGACCACGAACGCCCGCCTGGGCGGCGCCGAAAGGCGTAGTGGCAGGTTAATCCGCGGGTTGTGGGTTCGAATCCCACGGGGCCCACCGAACGGGCCGGGCTGTGTCCGGGGTACCGGTGAGCTCGTCGCCATGGGCGGCCGCCATTGCTGCTGCACGGGCGGTGAGGCACATCGAGAGCGATGAGTTTCCTGGCTGCCTACGGTCGGTAGGTCGGAGACACGAGAGCCACGAGACCCGAGGTGACCGCACGATGACGGTGGAGACCCCCACGACCGCGCTGCCCGCCGACCTCCCCGTCCCCGAGGTGGTGGACCGGAAGACCTGGCAGGGGCAGATCGACGAGCTCCGTACCCGGGAGAAGGCGCACACCCGCGCCGGCGACGTCATCGCCGCCGCCCGGCGCCGGCTGCCGATGGTGGAGGTCGACGCGACGCTCACGGTGACCGGCGGGGACGGGCCGGTGACCCTGCTCGACGTCTTCGAAGGGCGTCGCCAGCTCTACGCGTACTTCCACATGTGGCACGACGGCCAGCCGGCCGAGGGCCAGTGCGAGGGCTGCACCTTCTTCAACGGTCAGGTGCGTGAGCTGGCCTACCTGCACGCGCGTGACGTCACCTACGCAACCCTCTGCGAGGGCCCGTACGACGCCAGCGTCCGCTACCGCGACTTCATGGGCTGGGACGTCCCCTGGTACTCGGCGCGGCCCAGCAGCGACACCCTCATCGGCGACCGCGGGTTCGGGACGCAGGTCTGCTACCTGCGCGACGGCGACCGGGTGTTCGAGACCTACTGGACGACCGGTCGCGGCGCCGAGGCGATGGCGCCCAGCTACCCGCTGCTCGACATGACCGTCTACGGCCGCCAGGAGGCCTGGGAGGACTCGCCGGCCGGCTGGCCGCAGCCGTTCGCAGGGGACCAGTTCCGTACCGGCGGCCGGCCCAGCGCGCAATGGTCCCGGCTGGTGGCCGGCCGGCCCGACGACCTCGGCGCCTCAGCGGCCGCCGGCGAACCACACCACTGCCACTAGGCCGGCACCGCGCGTCCCGCTCGCGTCAGGTGGCGTCCGGGCCGTCGCGAGGCGGTGCGAGGAACGGCGCGATGAGGTCGAGCGGGAGCGGGAAGACGATGGTCGACTTCTCGCCGCCGAGCTCGACGAGGGTCTGCTGGTAGCGCAGCTGCATCGCGGCCGGGTTGCGGCTGAGCACCTCGGAGGCCTCGAGCAGCTTCTGGGAGGCCTGGAACTCGCCCTCGGCGGAGATGATCTTCGCTCGGCGCTCCCGCTCGGCCTCGGCGGCCCGCGCCATCGCGCGCTGCATGGCCTCGGGGATCTCGACGTCCTTGATCTCGACCGTGGTGACCTTGATGCCCCAGGGCTCGGTCTGCTCGTCGATGATGCGGCGCAGACTGTCGTTGAGCTCGTCCCGCTCCGAGAGCAGGGTGTCCAGCTCCGCTCTGCCGAGCACCGACCGCAGCGTGGTCTGGGCGATCTGGGAGGTAGCGACCGGGTACGCCTCGACCTCGGTGACGGCGCGGACCGGATCGACGACCCGGAAGTAGGCGACGGCGTTCACCCTGGCCGGCACGTTGTCGCGGGTGATGACCTCCTGCGGGGGGATGGTGAGAGTGACCGTGCGCAGGTCGACGCGGACCAGCCGGTCGACGAACGGCACCAGCACGACCAGCCCCGGTCCCGCGACGGGGCGCAGCCGGCCCAGCCGGAACAGCACGCCGCGCTCGTACTCACGCAGCACGCGCGCGGTGGCGACCGTCACCGCCACTGCGACGACCAGCACGGCAGCCAGCACGACGCCGGCCGTCACGACGGCCCCCGGTCCGACCCCCAGCGAGTCCGGCTGGACGGTGCGACGCGCAGGCCGGTAGCGGCGGTAGCGGCGGGGAAGCCCGCAGGTGTCCGGCGGAAGTGGTCGGTGAACCGCTGACCGAGCACACCGGCGGCAGCCAGCGGCACCGCCGCCACGACGAGGTCCACCGGCTGGTGGTGCCGGACCAGCCCGACGGTCGCGACCAGGGCCGCGAGCCCCACCAGCACCAGGCAGATGCCCCGGTGGAACCTGGCCGCCTCCGAGTGCGGCCACGGTTCGGTCGGCATGCTGATCTCCCGCCCGCGGTGCGAGCCGGTGCAGGCGTCCTTCACCGGGCAGGCGTTGCAGATCGACGGCTTCGCCCGGTAGCTCTTCAGACGCCGCCCCTCGTCGTAGCCGGCCGGCCAGAGCATCTGGTCCTGCGGGCAGACCCACACGTCGTGGACCGGGTGGTAGCGAAAACCGGCCGTCCGGTAGCGGTCTGCCCGGGCGTGGCTGTGCCGGGCCAGCCGGTCGAGCGCCACCGCGACGGCGAGCAGGAAGCCTGCGTAACAGGCGAACAGGAGGACCTCGGGGGACCAGATCACCGGTCGCCGCCCGGTGCGCCCGCCGCCGCAGCCACCCCGATCTCGGTGAACAGGACGTCGTCCGGCTCCTCGATCACCTGGTTGTCGACCCGGTAGCGGACGCCGAGCCAGCAGATCCACAGGAAGGGCAGCGCGCCACCGGCGATGAACACGACGTCCCCGGGCAGGCGCATCCACTCGATGAGGCTGTTGCTGGGGTTGGTGATGAACTCCAGCTGCCTGGCCGCGAAGTACCCGTCGTTGACCGACTTGTAGAGCTGAAGGATGCCCAGCGGCAGCAGCGTCGCGAAGCACATCCACGCCAGCCCGATGTTGCAGGACCAGAAGGACAGCTGGGCGAGCCGGTCCGGCCAGCGCTCCTGCGGAACCAGGTAGCGCAGGCAGAACAGCGCCAGCCCGATCGCGAGCATCCCGTAGACACCCATCATGGCGGCGTGGGCGTGGTTGGCCGTCAGCGCTGTGCCGATCTCGTAGTAGGACACGACGGGGAGGTTCACCAGGAAGCCGAAGATGCCGGCGCCGAGGAAGTTCCAGAACCCGACGGCCACCAGGAACATCACCGCCCAGCGGTGCGGGAAGGGCGTCTTCGAGGAGTTCTCCTGCCGTGAGCCGAGCTGCAGGAACGCCCAGGCCTCCACGGTGAGGAAGGTCAGTGGCAGCACCTCGGCGGCGGAGAAGAATGCGCCCAGCGCCATCGTCTCTGCGGCTGTACCGGAGAAGTACAGGTGGTGCATCGTGCCGATGACCCCGCCGACCGAGTACAGGATGATGTCGAGGTAGATGATCGTCATGGCCACCCGCTGGCGGACGACACCGAGCAGCACGAACAGGTAGGCCACCAGGACCGTGGTGAAGATCTCCAGGAAGTCCTCGACCCAGAGGTGGACGACCATGAACCGCCAGAAGTCCGCGACGGTGTAGCTGGAGTCCGCGTTGGTGAGCAGACCGACAGCGTAGAAGGCCGGGATCGCCAGGCCGGTGTAGAAAAACAGCCAGGGCATGTTGATCCGGGACTGGTGGCGCAGGGCGCCCCGCAGGCCGCGGAACAGCATGAAGGCCCAGAAGAACAGCGCCAGCGTCAGGAGCACCTGCCAGAGCCGACCCAGGTCGAGGTACTCCCACCCCTGCATCCCGAGCGCGTGCAGGGACGGCGACAACCAGCCATGAATGTCCAGGAGCTCGCCGGTGAGGGAGCCGAACACGACCAGGGCGAGGGCACCCAGCAGGCCGTAGGCGAGCCAGGACTGACGGCGCGGTTCGCGGCCCGAGATGATGGGGGCGAGGAACAGCCCGGTGGCCAGGAACGACGTGGCGGTCCAGAAGATCGACAGCTGGACGTGCCAGGTGCGGACCAGGTTGTAGGGCAGCCAGCGCGCAAGGTCGAAGCCGAAGAAGCTGGTGAGGTCGGCCCGGTAGTGCTCGCTGGCCGCCCCGACCATCGTCTGGATGACGAAGAGCAGGCCGACCACGAGGAAGAAGTAGGCGCAGGCTCGCTGCGTGGGCGTGACGGCGACGTCGGCCGGCGGCCGGAAGGAGATGGTGTCGGCCTGTCGTCCGCGCCAACCCATCCGGTCGCCCCAGCGGCCGAACGCGGCGAACAGCGCGCCGATGCCCGCGAGCAGGACGATCAGGGACAGCACGCTCCAGACCACGACGTTGGCCGTCACGGTGTTCCCGACCAGCGCCTCGGGGGGCCAGTTGTTCGTGTAGGTGTAGTCCTTGTCCGGCCGCAGGGTCGAGCCTGCCCACGCCGACCAGGCGAAGTAGGCGGTCAGGGACCTGATCTCGGCCTTGTCGGTGATGGCGTCGGGCAGCAGGCCCTTGGACGCGCTCTGCGGGCCGAAGTACGCCGTGTAGTGCTCGACCAGCCGGTCGAAGGCCGCGGCCTGGGCCGCGGTGTAGGTGACGGTGTCCGAGCCGGAGTCGTACCGGTTGGTCTTGAAGTCTGCGATCACGCGCGCACGTGCGATGTCCGAGGACGCCCCGCCGTACGACGTGGTCGCGAGCAGGGCAGCGCGATGGAGGTAGTCGGCGGTGAAGTCCGGACCGAGGTAGGCGCCGTGGCCGAAGATGGACCCGTACTCCATCAGGCCTTTGCGCAGGAACAGTGCTTGACCGGCCCGGACGTCGTCGCCGGTGTAGACCACCCGGCCGTCGGGGCCTCGGACCTGTGCGGCGATCGGCGGGTCGGCGGTGTACGCGCGGTACCCGAGGAAGCCGAGCACGGCCATGCCGAGCAGCAGGACGAGTGCCGTGACCTGGACCCACGCACGGGAGACCAGGGCGTCCCCTCCGACCGGGTCGAGCCGCGGGACTGGGGTCGAGACGGTCATCGGTGCTCCCGGGTGACGGGGTGGGTCGGCATCGCCGACCCCGCCGGACGGCGGAGGGGTCCGGCCCGATGTGGGACGGTGCCGGTATGCAGAAGTCGTCGTTGACCGCGCTTGCCCGCGAAGAGCTGACCCGCGCGCGGGCGGCGTCGAGCGGTCGCAGCTCCCAGACCGTCTACGGAGGGCACGAGCACGTGCTGCGCCAGACCGTCATCGCGCTGGCAGCGGGCCGCCGGCTCGACGAGCACGAGAACCCGGGCGAGGCAACGGTGCACGTGCTCACCGGGCGGGTCCGGCTCGGCGCCGGCGACGACAGCTGGGAGGGCTCCCCCGGCGACCTGCTGGTCGTGCCCGACCTGCGGCACGTGCTCGAGGCCATCGAGGACTCCGCCGTGCTGCTCACGGTGGCCCTGCACCGCTGACGCCCGGCCTGGCGCGGGCCGGGCGGCCCACCGTCGGTCTCCGCCGACATTGGTCACGCCCGCCTCCGGTGCACCGCGTGGCAATCAACGCGCTGCCGGGTCCGGGGCAACAGCTGGGGAGCCGGTGGTCCGGCTCGCTGCGAACCTAGGACCCGGCACCGTGCACCGCAAGGGGCAGCAGCGGGGCCGGCACCGGCAGGCGAGCCTGCGGACCATTCGGCACGGACCGGGACGTCCTGCCGCGGCGCGGGTGTCGATCTGGTGGATCAGCAGGTATCGGGGGGCAACCAGGAGCATCCTCCAGGCGTCGTCTCAAGTACGCCGCAAGTCCCTCGCCAGTGGCGAGGAGCACGGTGGGACGGCCGAAGGAGGACCGCATGTCCAGCCAGCCCAGCCAGCCCGGCTCGAGGCCGCGCTTCACCCTCACCTGTCCGGAGTGCCACGCCGAGGTGTCGCTGTCCGCGCGTCGGCTGCTGGTCCGGGTCGACGAGGGCACGACGACCACCGGTGAGCTGCTCTGGACCTGCCTGTCCTGCGACGCCACCGTCACGACCGGGCTCGACGCGCCCGCGGTCGCAGTCCTCGTCATGGGCGGGGTCACCCACCTCGCCCTGACCACGCCGTCGGCCGAGCCGCTGGAGCGGGTGCCGGCCACGGTGGGCACCCTGCCGGCGCTGACCCACGACGACCTGCTCGACCTGCACGGCGCGCTCGCCTGCGACTCGTGGTTCCAGGAGCTGGTGCCCGGGGAGGGCTGACCGAGCCGGACTACGTCGCCGGCCGGGCCGCGTCCCGGGCCCGCGACACCTGCGCCAATAGCTCGCGCTCGCGCGCCGGGAAGTCGGGCACGTCCAGCCCGCGCTCCAGCCGGTCACGCAGGAAAGCCAGCTCGGTCGCGGCGTGCTGGAACTCCCGCAGCGCCGTCGCCGGCCCGCCGCCGTACCGGCCGAGCACCCAGTCCTGCGCCTGCCGTCGCCGTCGCAGGGACGCGATCATCGGCACGTCCCCGGGGTCCAGCCAGCCTGCCTCGACATACGCCGGCAGCCGGGCCGCCACGGTCGCTCCCTCGCGGCGGCGCGACCAGATGGCGATGCCGACCGCGAGCGCGAAGACCGGCAGCATCACGAGCAGGTAGCCGGTGAAGAAGCCCTGGATGCCGGCCAGCGACGACAGGTTCCAGGCACCGTGCAGGACGACGGCGAGCAGGTAGCCGACCAACGGCGCGACGACGCGCAGCCCCCGGCGGGGCGTGCGGGCGGCTATGCCGAGCCCGATGCCGGTCATCGTCGTGAAGAGCGGGTGGGCGAACGGAGACAGGATCCCGCGCAGCAGGAAGGTGAAGCCGGCCGCGAAGAGGCCGGTCGCCAGCCCCTGCTCCTGCCCGGCCAGGAACGCGCGTCCGAAGTAGAGGACGTTCTCGGTGAAGGCGAACCCGACGCCCGACAGGCCTGCCAGGACGATGCCGTCGACGACGCCGTCGAACTCACGCCGACGGAACAGCAGCACGAGCAGCACGGCCGCGCCCTTCGCGGCTTCCTCGACCCACGGCGCGGCGATCACCGCCGTCGTGTCCATCCCACCATCGCCACCGGTGCGGGCGATCGCGATGAGGCTTGCCGTGTTGAGCACTGCCGCGACCAGCGCCGCGACCGTCGCGCCCCAGAAGAAGGCGAACACCAGCACCGACCGCGGTTCCGGCTCGTAGCGGTCCAGCCAGCGGTATGCCGCCAGCACCACCGGGAGCGGCAGCAGGGCGAGCGAGACGCCGATGAGGAAGCCCAGCACGCCGGTGTCGTGGGTGACGGTGCCGAGCAGCACCAGCCCCGACGCCCCCATCACCAGGACGAGAAAGCCCACGAGAAGCCCGCGCCGCAGCCGCGGCCATCCATCGGTCGATCCCACCGGGGGAGCCTAGCCAGCGTGGTGGCCGCCACCCGT
This sequence comes from Actinomycetes bacterium, assembly GCA_038246545.1. GTDB lineage: Bacteria > Actinomycetota > Actinomycetes > JACCUZ01 > JACCUZ01 > JBBRVW01. The sequence goes on from JBBRVW010000022.1 coordinate 64,472, forward strand.
CCACCGCGTCACGCCCGCGGTGCGGAATCCGTGCCGTTCGTCGGGATTGCCGGTGCGAGGTCAGGGAACGGACCGTCGAGGACGGGGGCCGGCCTACGGCAGGGGACGCCGGTCCCCGTCCCACGCCGGGCAGCGCCCCACTAGCCTCCGGCCATGTCCACAGGTTCCCCGGTCGACCCGGCGCGCGTCACCGCCCTCAGCGCAGTCGAGAACGACCGCTTCGCCAGCACCCACCCGCGCAGCCGCGAGATCTTCGAGCGGGCCCGCGCCGTCATGCCGGGCGGCGTCCCGATGAGCTGGATGGTCAAGTGGCCCGGCGCCTTCCCGGTCTTCGTCGCCGAGGCGTCCGGTGCACACTTCCGGGACGTCGACGGCCACGACTACGTCGACCTGTGCCTCGGCGACACCGGCGCGATGACCGGGCACTCACCGCCACCGACGGTCGCCACGGTGCGCGAGCAGGTCGGCCGCGGCATCACCGCGATGCTCCCGACCGAGGACGCGGTGGTGGTCGCCGAGGAGCTGCGGCGCCGGTTCGGGCTGCCGCTGTGGCAGTTCACGCTGTCGGCCACCGACGCCAACCGGCACGTCATCCGCTACGCCCGGCACGTCACGGGCCGGCGGAAGGTCGTCGTGCACGACTACTGCTACCACGGCAGCGTCGACGAGACGTTCGCGACGCTGGACGAGAACGGCCGCACGGTGGCTCGCCGCGGCAACATCGGACCGCCAGTCGACCCCGCCGAGACGACGTGGGTGGTCGAGTTCAACGACGTCGACGGCCTCGAGCGGGCCCTCGCCAGTGGCGAGATCGCCTGCGTCCTCGCCGAGCCGGCCCTCACCAACGTGGGCATCGTCCTGCCCGACCCCGGCTACCACGACGCGCTGCGCGAGCTGACCCGGCGCCACGACGTGCTGCTGGTCATCGACGAGACGCACACCCTGTCCGCCGGCCCGGGCGGCTACACCCGGGCGCACGACCTCGAGCCGGACCTCATGACGATGGGCAAGGCCATCGCCGGCGGTATCCCGGCCGGCGCCTTCGGCATGACCCGGGAGGTGGCCGACCGGATCGCTGCCTCCATCGAGCTCGAGGACATCGACGTCGGCGGCATCGGCGGCACGCTCGCCGGCAACGCCCTGTCGCTGGCCGCCATGCGCACGACCCTGACGGAGGTGCTCACCGAGGAGGCCTACGGCCGGATGCTGCCGCTCGGCGACCGCTGGGCCGACGGCGTCGACGCCGGCATCGCAGCCCACGGGCTGCCGTGGCAGTGCAACCGCCTCGGTGCGCGCGGCGAGTACACCTTCACCGCGACGGCTCCGCGCACCGGCGCGGAGGCGCACGCCGCAAGTGACTTCGCCCTCGAGCAGCTGCTGCACCTGTGGGCGCTCAACCGCGGCGTCCTGCTCACGCCCTTCCACAACATGGCGCTGATGTCGCCGGCCACGACCGAGGCCGACGTCGACCGGCACACCGTGGTGCTCCACGGGCTGCTCGCCGCCCTGACCGGCCCCTGATGCGGATGATCCGATGACCCGTCCGTGTACCGATGACAGCGCACCGTCACCCCTCTGGGCCACTCCGCGAATGACCCGGGTGGGTCATGGTGGGGCGAAGTCGGGCATACCTAGGCTGGTGGCCACCGGCCGGCGACCCGACGCCGGCCACCGAGGCGCGCAGACGAGGAGGGCCGGACCCGTGGTCCCCACCGCTGACGGCCGCCTGCAGGACCCGCAGGCCCTCGACGAGATCGAGCTGTACGGCGACCTCGTCATCGCGGCCTCCGCCTCCGACGACCCCCTGAGCCCGGACCAGATCGACCAGGTGCTCGGCCTCCGCGAGCAGGGCAGCCCCCGCTCCGGACGCTCCGCCTCCTGACCGCCGGGCACGGAGCCCCGGCAGCGCACCGTGGTGCGGACCCGTCGTGTCCCGACCCCGGATTGCGGGACGGCGCCCCGTTGGCCCTAGCATCCTGACCCGGACGTGACCCTTCGCCGAACGTGCCTGTCCTGACGCTTCCCAACGGGAGACTCCGTGCGCTTCACCCCCCGCAACAACGTCTTCTACGGACTGTTCGCCAGCTCGGGCCAGAACCTGGTGGTGGGAGCCGGACTGCTCAAGGAGCTGCTCGGCGCCGACCAGAGCGAGCGCAAGGCCATCGCGGAGAAGATGCGGGCCGCCGAGCACGCCGGTGACGAGGCCACCCACGCCATCATGCGCGAGCTGAACGAGACGTTCATCACGCCGTTCGACCGCGAGGACATCTACCGGCTCGCGTCGTCCCTGGACGACGTCATGGACGCGATGGAGGCGGCCGTCGACCTCGTCGTGCTCTACAACATCGGCGAGCTGCCGATGGAGGTCGCCGACCAGGTCGAGGTGCTGGAGCGGGCGGCGGAGCTCACCGCCGAGGCCATGCCGAGGCTGCGGTCGATGAAGGACCTCACCGAGTTCTGGATCGAGCTGAACCGGCTCGAGAACCAGGCCGATCAGGTCTACCGCCGGCTCCTCGCCCGCCTGTTCAACGGTGACTACGACGCGCTGACCGTCCTGAAGCTCAAGGAGGTCGTCGACCAGCTGGAAGGTGCGGCCGACGCCTTCGAGCACGTTGCGAACACGGTCGAGACGATCGCCGTCAAGGAGTCCTGACCGGTGGAGCTCGCCACCATCATCGCGGTCATCACGATCGCGTTGGTCTTCGACTACACCAACGGCTTCCACGACGCGGCGAACGCCATCGCCACGTCGATCTCGACCAGGGCGCTGACCCCCCGGGTGGCGCTCCTGTTGGCGGCGGTCATGAACTTCGTGGGTGCCTTCCTCGGCACCAAGGTCGCGAAGACGGTGTTCTCGGTGCTCGAACCTCCCTCCGGTGAGCACGCCCTGGTGGTGGTCTTCGCCGCACTCACCGGCGCCATCACCTGGAACCTCCTCACCTGGTACTTCGGCCTGCCGTCCTCGTCGTCGCACGCGCTCATCGGCGGGCTCGTCGGCGCCGGGATCGCCGGCTCGGTGACGGTGCAGTGGGACGCGGTCGTCCAGAAGGTGGTCATCCCGATGCTGATCTCGCCGGTGGTCGGCGGGCTGCTCGCCTTCGCCCTCACGGTCGCGATCCTGTGGGCGTTCAAGGATGCCCGTCCCGGGCCCACCAACCGCGGGTTCCGTATCGCCCAGTCGGTGTCGGCGTCCGCGATGGCGCTGGGGCACGGCCTGCAGGACGCGCAGAAGACGATGGGCGTGATCGTGCTCGCCCTGGTGACCGGCGGCTACCAGGACGGCTTCGACATCCCGTGGTGGGTGGTGGTCCTGTCGGCCGGCGCGATCTCGCTAGGCACCTACTCCGGCGGCTGGCGCATCATGCGCACCCTGGGGCGGAGGATCATCCACATCGACCCGCCGCGCGGGTTCGCGGCCGAGTCGGTCGCCGCGTCGGTGCTGTACACCACGGCGTACGTCTTCGAGGCGCCCATCTCGACGACCCAGATCATCACCGGGTCGATCATGGGCGCCGGCGCCACCCAGGGGCGCAAGGCGGTGCGGTGGAACGTCGCCGGCAACATCCTGGTGGCGTGGGTGCTCACGATCCCGATGGCCGCCCTCGTCGCCGCGCTGGTCTACGAGGTCGTGCACTTCATCATCGAGTGAGACCCCCGCGCGGCCCTGACCGTCCGCGTCAGCCGAAGCGGCCGGTGATGTAGTCCTCGGTGGCCTTCTCGGCGGGGCGGCTGAACATCTCCGCGGTGTCGCCGACCTCGATCAGACGACCGGGCATGCCGGCGCCGGAGATCGTGAAGAACGCCGTGCGGTCGCTGACCCGGGCGGCCTGCTGCATGTTGTGGGTCACGATGATGATCGTGTACTCGTCCTTGAGCTGCTGGATCAGGTCCTCGATCGCGAGGGTCGAGATCGGGTCCAGCGCCGAGCACGGCTCGTCCATCAGCAGCACCTGCGGCTCGACGGCGATCGCACGGGCGATGCACAGCCGCTGCTGCTGGCCGCCGGAGAGGCCGGCACCCGGCTTGGCGAGCCGGTCCTTGACCTCGTTCCACAGGTTGGCGTGGTTCAGGGACCGCTCCACCACGTCGTCGAGCACGGCCTTCTTCTTCACGCCGTTGAGCCGGAGCCCGGCCGCGACGTTGTCGTAGATGGACATCGTGGGGAACGGGTTGGGCCGCTGGAAGACCATCCCGACGGTGCGGCGCACGGCGACCGGGTCGACACCGTCGGCGTAGAGGTCATGGTCGTCGAGGGTGACCTTGCCCGTGACCCGGGTACCGGGGATGACCTCGTGCATCCGGTTCAAGGTCCGGAGCAGCGTCGACTTGCCGCAGCCGGAGGGGCCGATGAACGCCGTCACCGACCTCGGCTGGACGGTCATCGACACGTCCTCGACGGCCTTGAAGTCGCCGTAGTAGACGTCGAGTCCTGAGATGTCGATGCGCTTGGCCATGGGTTCCCTTACTTCTTCACGGAGCCGAAACGGGCGATGAACCGCCCGGCCAGGCTGAGGAGCATCACGAGCACGATCAGGGTGAGCGCTGCCGACCACACCCGGTCGAGCGCCGGGTCCAGTGCCTGGTTGCGGTCCTGGTTGATCATCGTCGGCAGTGCCGCCATGTTGCCGCTGAACAGGTTGGTGTTGATGGCGCTGGCGTACGGTCCGAGGATCAGCAGCGGCGCCGTCTCGCCCATGACGCGGGCCAACCCCAGGAAGATGCCGGTCATGATGCCGCTGAAGGACGTCGGCAGCACCACCCTCAGGATCGTCTTCCAGCGCGGCACGCCCAGGGCGTACGACGCCTCGCGCAGGTCGCGCGGCACCAGCCGGAGCATCTCCTCGGTGGAGCGGACGACCACGGGGATCATGAGCAGCACCAGGGCGAGCGACACCGCGAAGGCGACGCGATGCAGCCCGAAGGTCGTGACCCAGAGGGCGTAGACGAACAGCGCCGCCACGATCGAGGGAACGCCGGTCAGGACGTCGACCATGAAGCTCACGGTCTTGGCCAGCCTGCCGCGGCCGTACTCGACCAGGTAGATGGCGGTCCCGATGGCGATCGGCACGCTGATCGCGGCCGTGACGAACGCCATCAACAGCGTGCCGATGATCGCGTGGTACGCCCCGCCGCCCACCCGGCGTGCCGTGATGCCGCGCTGCGAGTTGGTCCACCAGGTCGGGTCGGTGACGAGTCCCGCGCCCTTGCTGACGACGGTCCAGAGGATCCAGACCAGCGGGACCAGGGCGATGAGGAAGCACGCGTAGACGAGCACAGTGGCCGCGTTGTCCCGGAACCGCCGGCCCGCGGACTCCGGGACCAGCAGGGTCGACGGCCTGGTCGGCGTCGCGGTGGCCATCAGTCTTCCCTGGCGGTGCGGGCGATGACGACGCGAGCGACTGCGTTCACCGCGAAGGTCAGGACGAAGAGCACCAGCCCCGCGGCGATGTAGGCGCCGGTCTTCTGGGGGGTGGAGAACTCGCTGGCATTGTTGGCGATCTTGGACGCGAACGTCTCGCCGCCGTAGAAGAGGGACAGGTCGAACTTGTCGAGGCTGCTGGGCTGGCTGAGGATGATCGTCACCGCGATGGTCTCGCCGAGCGCGCGACCGAGGCCGAGCATCGACGCGCTGATGACTCCGGGCTTGCCGAACGGCAGCACCGCGACGCGGATCATCTCCCAGCGGGTGGCACCCAGCGCCAGTGCCGCCTCCTTGTTCGGCAGCGGGGTCTGGTCGAACACCTCGCGGCTGATCGCCGTGACGATCGGCAGGATCATGATCGCGAGCACGACCGAGGCGAGGAACACGGTTCCCAGGGAGACGTTGGTGCGGTCGAAGAGCGGGACCCAGCCCAATGCCTTCTCGATCCACACGCGGACCGACGAGTCCTGCCCGGCGATCACCGGCCCGAGCACCCGGATGCCCCAGAGCCCATAGATGATCGACGGGATCGCAGCGAGCAGGTCGATGAGGTACCCCACCGGCCGCGCGGCCCGGCGCGGTGCGTACTGGGTGATGAACAGTGCCAGCCCGATCGCGACGGGCACCGCGAGCAGCATCGCGAAGGCCGAGGCCAGCACCGTCGTCCAGAGCAGGGCCGCGATGCCGAAGGCCGGCGGGGTGGTCGCCGGCTGCCACACCCGGTCGGTGAAGAAGTTGGCGGTGTTGTCGAGCAGAGACGGGGTCGCCTTCCAGACGAGGAAGGCGCCCGTCAGGGTGACCAGGACGACGACCAGGATGCCGGCCACGCGGACCGCTGCGGCGAAGACCCGGTCGCCACCGCTGCTGGTCCCGCGCCCGGCGAGCAGCGACGTCCGCTCCGGCCCGGCGGCTGGGCCGCTCGTCGGCGGCGGGGCTGTCGTCGTCATGCGTGCCTTCCGGTCACTCGTCCTGCTCTCGGTCGGATGGTTCCTCACGTCGTCGGGCGCCAGCCCCGCGTACATGGCCTGGAAGGAGAACAGCCGGTGCAGCCGCTCGTCGGCGAACCGTCGCCGCACCTGCCGACCGAGTCGGGAGAAGCCGTTGAGGGCCAGTAGCGAGGCGACCGCCCGGGGTCGCTGGAGCAGACC
>JBBRVW010000023.1:0-70910 GCA_038246545.1 Actinomycetes bacterium
AGAAGCGGATGCTGCAGGAGGCCGTCGACGCGCTGTTCGACAACGGCCGCCGCGGCCGCCCGGTCACCGGACCGGGCAACCGCCCGCTCAAGTCGCTGTCCGATCTGCTCAAGGGCAAGCAGGGCCGGTTCCGTCAGAACCTGCTCGGCAAGCGCGTCGACTACTCCGGCCGTTCGGTCATCGTCGTCGGCCCGCAGCTCAAGCTGCACCAGTGCGGCCTGCCCAAGCAGATGGCGCTCGAGCTCTTCAAGCCGTTCGTCATGAAGCGGCTGGTCGATCTCAACCACGCGCAGAACATCAAGAGCGCCAAGCGCATGGTCGAGCGGGCCGGCGGCAACAACGCCCGCTACGGCCACGTCTGGGACGTGCTCGAGGAGGTCATCGCCGAGCACCCCGTGCTGCTCAACCGGGCGCCGACCCTGCACCGCCTCGGCATCCAGGCCTTCGAGCCGCAGCTGGTCGAGGGCAAGGCCATCCAGATCCATCCGCTCGTCTGCACGGCGTTCAACGCCGACTTCGACGGCGACCAGATGGCCGTGCACCTTCCGCTGTCCGCGGAGGCGCAGGCCGAGGCCCGCATCCTCATGCTGTCCTCGAACAACATCCTGTCGCCGGCCCACGGCCGTCCGATCACGTCGCCCACGCAGGACATGGTGCTGGGGATCTACTTCCTCACCGCCAACCGCGAGGGCATGACGGGCGAGGGCCGCGCGTTCGCGTCGGTCGCCGAGGCCGTCATGGCGCACGACCAGCACCAGCTGGACCTGCAGGCGCCGGTCAAGCTGCGGCTGGCCGACGTTGTGCCGCCCCGCACGTGGGAGGCACCCGAGGGCTGGGAGCAGGGTCACTCGCTCACCCTGGAGACCACCCTCGGCCGGGCGCTGCTCAACGAGGCGTTGCCGGAGGACTACCCGTACGTCGACGTCCCCGTCGACAAGAAGGAGCTCTCGGGCATCGTCAACGACCTCGCCGAGCGCTACCCCAAGGTCGTCGTCGCGGCCACGCTGGACGCCCTCAAGGCGGCCGGCTTCCACTGGGCCACCCGGTCCGGCGTCACGATCTCGATCGAGGACGTCGTCACCCCGGCCGCCAAGGCGGGGATCCTGGAGCGCCACGAGGGTCGGGCCGAGAAGGTCCAGAGCCAGTACGAGCGCGGCCTGATCACCGACGACGAGCGCCGTCAGGAGCTCATCAACATCTGGACCGAGGCGACCAACGAGGTCGCCGACGCGATGCAGGAGGCCTTCCCGAAGACCAACCCGGTCTTCCAGATGGTCAACTCCGGCGCGCGCGGCAACTGGATGCAGGTGCGTCAGATCGCCGGCATGCGTGGCCTGGTGGCCAACCCCAAGGGCGAGATCATCCCGCGGCCGATCAAGTCGAACTTCCGCGAGGGCCTGTCCGTGCTCGAGTACTTCATCTCGACGCACGGCGCCCGCAAGGGTCTGGCGGACACCGCGCTGCGGACCGCCGACTCCGGCTACCTCACCCGCCGGCTGGTCGACGTCTCGCAGGACGTCATCATCCGCGAGGAGGACTGCGGCACCGACCGCGGCATCCTGATGCCGATCGCCAAGGAGGTCACGAAGGGCGGCAAGAAGCAGCTCGTCCGCCTCGACAACATCGACACCAGCGTCTACTCCCGCAACCTGGCCGAGGACGTCGTGGTCGACAAGAAGACGGTCGGCACCGCGGGCAGCGACATCGGTGACGTCCTGATCGACGCCCTCATCGGCGCCGGTGTGGGCGAGGTCCGGGTCCGCAGCGTCCTGACCTGCGAGAGCAAGGTCGGCACCTGCGCCACCTGCTACGGCCGTTCGCTGGCCACCGGCAAGGTCGTCGACGTCGGCGAAGCGGTCGGCATCATCGCCGCCCAGTCGATCGGCGAGCCCGGCACCCAGCTCACGATGCGTACCTTCCACACCGGTGGTGTGGCCGGTGACGACATCACCCACGGCCTCCCGCGCGTGGTCGAGCTGTTCGAGGCCCGCCAGCCCAAGGGCGTCGCGCCGATCTCCGAGTCGGCCGGCCGGGTGCGCATCGACGACACCGACAAGAAGCGCGAGATCGTGGTCGTGCCGGACGACGGCTCCGAGGAGACGGCGTACGCGATCTCCAAGCGGTCCCGCCTGCTCGTCGCCGACGGCGATCACGTCGAGGTGGGCCAGCAGCTGATCGTCGGCGCGATCGACCCGAAGCAGGTCCTGCGCATCCTCGGCCCGCGCCGCGTGCAGCAGCACCTGGTGAGCGAGGTCCAGGAGGTCTACCGCTCGCAGGGCGTGTCGATCCACGACAAGCACATCGAGGTCATCGTCCGCCAGATGCTCAAGCGGGTGACGATCATCGAGTCGGGCGACGCGGAGCTTCTCCCGGGCGAGCTGGCCGAGCGCACGCGCTTCGAGGAGGAGAACCGTCGGGTGGTCGCCGAGGGCGGCACCCCTGCCTCCGGCCGCCCGGAGCTCATGGGCATCACCAAGGCCTCGCTGGCGACCGAGTCGTGGCTGTCGGCGGCGTCCTTCCAGGAGACGACCCGGGTGCTCACGGACGCGGCGATCCACGCCAAGTCCGACCCGCTGCTCGGGCTCAAGGAGAACGTCATCATCGGCAAGCTCATCCCGGCCGGTACGGGTCTGCCCCGCTACCGGAACATCCGGGTCGAGCCCACCGAGGAGGCGAAGGCCGCCATGTACACGATGGGCGGCTACGACGCCGACGCGAACGCGTTCGACTACAGCCCGTTCTCGTCCGGGGCCGGCCAGGCCGTCCCGCTGGAGGACTTCGACTACGGCCCGTTCCGCGGCTAGTCCCAGCCCTTCGCACCACCGGACGCCGGTCGCCCTCCCGGGGGCGGCCGGCGTCCGGCGTCCGGGCGTCAGGAGGGCCGGCGGACCGCCGGACGGCGGTCCGCGGGGGAGACGCGGGTCGCGTAGGCTGTGACGTGCAGTTGGGAGGACCGGCCCGCGCTTTTGACCTGTGCACGAGCGCTGGGTAGTCTCTCTCCCCGTGCCTGGGACTCCCCGGGCCCTCGCGCGTGCGCTCCGCCGACCGGCCCCGGCCGTTCGACGACCAGCACACCCCAGGTGTCGCGCGAGCAGCACGACCGACCCGGTGCGGCCCCAGAGCCGCCCCAGTCGGACCAGGGCGACACGCCCGACCGCGTGGGTCGGGTAGCCCCGGCCCGGCGACACACCACAGCGCAGCACGAGACGGAGACTGAAGGCGGCTCATGCCCACCATCCAGCAGCTGGTCCGCAAGGGCCGCCAGGACAAGGTCGAGAAGACCAAGACGCCGGCCCTCAAGGGCAGCCCGCAGCGGCGTGGCGTCTGCACGCGCGTCTACACGACCACCCCCAAGAAGCCGAACTCAGCGCTGCGCAAGGTCGCCCGCGTCAAGCTCACCTCCGGCATCGAGGTCACGGCCTACATCCCGGGCGTCGGCCACAACCTGCAGGAGCACTCGATCGTGCTCGTGCGTGGCGGCCGCGTAAAGGACCTCCCGGGTGTCCGCTACAAGATCATCCGCGGGTCGCTCGACACGCAGGGCGTGAAGAACCGCAAGCAGGCGCGCAGCCGCTACGGCGCGAAGAAGGAGAAGAGCTAATGCCCCGCAAGGGTCCCGCTCCCGCCCGGCCGATCATCATCGACCCGGTCTACAACTCGCCGCTGGTCACCTCGCTGGTGAACAAGGTGCTCTCGGCGGGCAAGAAGTCGGTCGCCGAGCGCATCGTCTACGGCGCCCTCGAGGGCTGCCGCGAGAAGACCGGCACCGACCCGGTGATCACGCTCAAGCGCGCCATGGACAACGTCAAGCCGGCCCTCGAGGTCAAGAGCCGCCGCGTCGGCGGTGCGACCTACCAGGTGCCGGTCGAGGTGCGCGGCAACCGCGGCACGACGCTGGCGCTGCGCTGGCTGGTCGGCTACTCCAAGGTCCGCCGCGAGAAGACCATGACCGAGCGGCTCATGAACGAGCTCCTCGACGCCAGCAACGGTCTGGGCGCCGCGGTCAAGCGACGCGAGGACACCCACAAGATGGCCGAGTCCAACAAGGCCTTCGCGCACTACCGCTGGTGACGCGACCGGGCGCCTGACCCTGCAGAGGGTGCCCGGGCGTTCGACCTGCGTACCGACGACGACACGACGAGAGAAGACTGAGCTAGCAGTGGCACTCGACACCGCCATCATCGACCTGGCCAAGGTCCGCAACATCGGGATCATGGCGCACATCGACGCGGGCAAGACCACGACGACCGAGCGGATCCTCTACTACACCGGCATCAACTACAAGATCGGTGAGGTCCACGAGGGCGCGGCCACGATGGACTGGATGGAGCAGGAGCAGGAGCGCGGCATCACGATCACCTCCGCCGCGACCACCTGCGAGTGGGACGACCACACCATCAACATCATCGACACCCCCGGCCACGTCGACTTCACGGTCGAGGTCGAGCGCTCGCTGCGTGTCCTCGACGGTGCCGTCGCGGTGTTCGACGGTGTCGCGGGCGTCGAGCCGCAGTCCGAGACCGTCTGGCGGCAGGCCGACCGCTACCACGTCCCGCGCATCTGCTTCGTCAACAAGCTCGACCGCACCGGCGCGGAGTTCCACCGCTGCGTCGAGATGATCGTCAGCCGCCTCAACGCCGTGCCGCTGGTCCTCCAGATCCCGGTCGGCACCGAGGCAGACTTCAGGGGCGTCATCGACCTGGTCGCGATGAAGGCGCTGCTCTGGCCGGACGACGCCGAGAAGGGGATCGCCTTCGACACTGTCGAGATCCCGGCCTCGCACGCCGACGCCGCCCGCGAGTGGCGCGACCGCCTCATCGAGACTGCTGCTGAGAACGACGACGCGCTGATGGAGCTCTACCTCGAGGGCACCGAGCCCACCGAGGAGCAGCTCATCGCCGGGATCCGCCGGGCGACGCTGGCCAGCAAGGTCACTCCCGTCGTCACGGGTTCGGCGTTCAAGAACAAGGGCGTCCAGCCCATGCTCGACGCGGTGATCCGCTACCTCCCCTCGCCCATCGACGTCGGTGCCATCGAGGGCCACGCCGTCGGCAAGGAGGACGAGATCCTCAGCCGCGAGCCCGACAAGGACGCGCCGCTGTCGACGCTGGCGTTCAAGATCGCCAGCGATCCGCACCTCGGCAAGCTCACCTACATCCGGATCTACTCCGGCACGCTCACGACGAGCTCCCAGGTGCTCAACAGCACCAAGGGGAACAAGGAGCGGATCGGCAAGATCTACCGGATGCACGCGAACAAGCGTGAGGAGATCGAGAAGGCCACGGCCGGCCAGATCGTCGCGGTCATGGGCCTGAAGAACACCACCACCGGTGACACCCTCTGCGGGCCCGAGGCCCCGGTGATCCTCGAGTCGATGAACTTCCCGGCACCGGTGATCTCGGTCGCCATCGAGCCGAAGTCCAAGGGCGACCAGGAACGCCTCGGTGTGGCCATCCAGCGCCTGGCCGAGGAGGACCCGACCTTCCAGGTCCGCACCGACGAGGAGACCGGCCAGACGATCATCGCCGGCATGGGCGAGCTGCACCTCGAGGTGCTGGTCGACCGGATGAAGCGCGAGTTCCGCGTCGAGGCCAACATCGGCAAGCCGCAGGTCGCCTACCGCGAGACGATCCGCACCAAGGTCGCGCGTCACGATTACACCCACAAGAAGCAGACCGGTGGGTCGGGCCAGTACGCCAAGGTGCAGATCGCGATCGAGCCCACGGGTGCCGGCGACGGCGGCTACGAGTTCGAGAACAAGGTGACCGGTGGTCGCATCCCGCGGGAGTACATCCCGTCGGTCGACGCCGGCGCCCAGGAGGCCATGGAGTTCGGCATCCTGGCCGGCTACCCGCTGGTCGACATCAAGGTGACGCTGCTCGACGGCGGCTACCACGAGGTCGACTCGTCGGAGCTCGCCTTCAAGATCGCCGGCTCGATGGCGTTCAAGGAGGCTGCCCGCAAGGCGGACCCCGTCATCCTCGAGCCGATGATGTCGGTAGAGGTGACCACGCCTGAGGACTACATGGGCGAGGTCATCGGCGACCTCAACTCCCGCCGTGGCCAGATCCAGGCCATGGAGGAGCGTTCCGGCGCCCGCGTCGTGAACGCGCTCGTCCCCCTCTCGGAGATGTTCGGCTATGTCGGAGACCTCCGGAGCAGGACCCAGGGCCGGGCGAGCTACAGCATGCAGTTCGACTCCTACGCCGAGGTCCCTCGCAACGTGGCGGAAGAGATCATCAAGAAGGCCCGGGGCGAGTAGCCGCGAGTACCGCGCAGTCCCTGCCGTCGGCAGGACCTGCACCAGCACCTGACAGACAGCCCTCAGACAGACGTCGTACGGCGTAACCCCCCAAGTCCTAGGAGGACCCCAGTGGCGAAGGCGAAGTTCGAGCGGACTAAGCCGCACGTCAACATCGGCACCATCGGTCACATCGACCACGGCAAGACGACGCTGACAGCGGCGATCAGCAAGGTGCTGCACGACAAGTTTCCGGCGGAGAACCCGGACACCCAGGCGTTCGACCAGATCGACAAGGCTCCCGAGGAGCGCCAGCGCGGCATCACGATCTCGATCGCGCACATCGAGTACCAGACCGAGGCTCGGCACTACGCGCACGTCGACTGCCCCGGTCACGCCGACTACATCAAGAACATGATCACCGGCGCGGCCCAGATGGACGGCGCGATCCTCGTGGTCGCGGCGACCGATGGCCCGATGCCGCAGACGAAGGAGCACGTCCTCCTGGCCCGCCAGGTCGGCGTCCCCTACATCGTCGTGGCGCTCAACAAGGCCGACATGGTCGACGACGAGGAGATCCTCGAGCTCGTCGAGCTCGAGGTCCGTGAGCTGCTCTCCGAGTACGAGTTCCCGGGCGACGACCTGCCGGTCGTGCGTGTCTCGGCGCTGAAGGCCCTCGAGGGCGACGCCGAGTGGGCAGCCAAGCTCCTGGAGCTCATGGACGCGGTCGATACCTCGATCCCGCAGCCCGAGCGCGAGATCGACAAGCCGTTCCTCATGCCTGTCGAGGACGTCTTCACGATCACCGGCCGCGGCACGGTCGTGACCGGCCGGATCGAGCGTGGCGTCGTCAAGGTCAACGAGACGGTCGACCTGGTCGGCATCCGCGACACCAAGCAGACGACCACGGTCACCGGCGTCGAGATGTTCCGTAAGCTGCTCGACGAGGGTCGCGCAGGTGAGAACGTCGGACTGCTCCTCCGTGGCACCAAGCGCGAGGACGTCGAGCGCGGCATGGTCGTGATCAAGCCTGGCACGACCACCCCGCACACCCAGTTCGAGGCGAACGTCTACATCCTGTCCAAGGACGAAGGTGGTCGGCACACGCCGTTCTTCCAGAACTACCGTCCGCAGTTCTACTTCCGCACCACGGACGTCACCGGCGTCGTCACGCTGCCCGAGGGCACCGAGATGGTCATGCCGGGCGACAACACCGAGATGACGGTCGACCTCATCCAGCCGATCGCCATGGAGGAGGGCCTGCGCTTCGCCATCCGCGAGGGCGGCCGCACCGTCGGCGCCGGCCGGGTCACGAAGATCCTCAAGTAGTTCCTGCCTGTCCCGGGGACCGGGGCCCCTCCTCTTTTGAGGGGCCCCGGAACCCTCGATTCGCCAGGGCCGCACCTGCTGCGGCATACTGGCTCGCGTTGTTCGGCCAGGGCGGCTGGGCACGGGCCTCCTCCGGGAGAGTCCTCCGACCGCCCTCGCCGCGCGCAGGGAGACCTTCCGGCTCCGGCGCGTGACCCGACCCCTACCGATTCGCGATCGTCCCGGTTCGCCGCGGACCCGCGACACGCCCGACCTCGGGGGTCGGAGACAGTCCTCGGGCTGAGATGGTCCCGCAGCACGCTGCGGGAGCAGATCGGCCCGCCGCAGCGGTACGAATGTGAAGGAACGAAGCGAAGCCATGGCGGGACAGAAGATCCGCATCAGGCTCAAGGCCTACGACCACGAGGTCATCGACTCGTCGGCGCGCAAGATCGTCGACACGGTGACCCGTACGGGCGCTACGGTCGCAGGCCCGGTGCCGCTGCCGACCGAGAAGAACGTGTACTGCGTCATCCGTTCGCCGCACAAGTACAAGGACAGCCGCGAGCACTTCGAGATGCGCACCCACAAGCGGCTGATCGACATCATCGACCCGACCCCGAAGACCGTCGACTCGCTCATGCGGCTCGACCTTCCGGCCGGCGTCGACATCGAGATCAAGCTCTGATCTTCAGACACTGAGGGACGCATCAGTCATGGGTAAGCAGATGAAGGGCCTGCTGGGCGAGAAGCTCGGCATGACCCAGGTCTTCGACGAGAACAACCGGATGGTCCCGGTGACCGTCGTCGCCGCCGGCCCCTGCGTGGTTACGCAGGTGCGCTCGGTCGACGTCGACGGTTACGCCGCGGTCCAGATCGGCTACGGCGCCATCGACCCGCGGAAGGTGAACAAGCCGGAATCCGGCCACTTCGCCAAGGCCGGTGTCACGCCGCGCCGCGTCACGGTCGAGCTGCGGACGGACGACGCCACCGAGTACACGCTCGGCCAGGAGCTCACCGCAGAGGTGTTCGCTGCCGGCCAGCGCATCGACGTCAGCGCGACGAGCAAGGGCAAGGGCTTCGCCGGTGTCATGAAGCGACACGGCTTCCACGGCGTCGGCGCCTCCCACGGTGCCCACCGCAACCACCGCAAGCCGGGTTCGATCGGTGGCTGCGCCACCCCGGGCCGGGTCTTCAAGGGGATGCGGATGGCCGGCCGGATGGGTGGCGTCCGTACGACGACCCAGGGCCTCACCGTCCACGCGGTCGACGCCGGCAAGGGCCTGCTGCTCATCAAGGGAGCCGTCCCCGGCCCCAAGGGCGCGCTCGTGCTCGTCCGCACCGCCGCCAAGGGCACCGCAGTGAAGGGAGCCGACCAGTGAGCACCACCGCACCGGAGGTCGTCGACCTCGAGTCCGTCGACCGCGAGGTCCCGCTGCACACGCCGGACGGGAAGACCGACGGCACCGTGACGCTGCCGGCCGCCGTGTTCGACGTCCAGGTCAACATCCCGTTGATCCACCAGGTCGTCGTGGCCCAGCTGGCCGCGGCCCGCCAGGGCACGCACTCGACCAAGAGCCGCGGCGAGGTCCGCGGTGGCGGTCGCAAGCCGTACCGGCAGAAGGGCACCGGCCGGGCCCGCCAGGGCTCGACCCGCGCGCCGCAGTTCGCCGGCGGTGGCGTCGTGCACGGCCCGAAGCCGCGCTCGTACGCCCAGCGCACCCCGAAGAAGATGAAGGCCGCCGCCCTGCGCGGCGCCCTCTCGGACCGGGCGCGCAACGACCGCATCCACGTGGTCAGTGCGCTCTTCGAGGGCGACGTGCCCTCGACCCGGACGGCGCTGTCCGTGCTGACCCGGCTGTCCGAGCGGAAGCACGTGCTCGTGGTGGTGCAGCGCGCCGACGCGCTGACCCACAAGAGTCTGCGCAACGCCGAGCAGGTCCACATGCTCTCGGCCGACCAGCTCAACACCTATGACGTGCTCGTCTCGGACGACGTGGTGTTCACCCGCGGTGCACTCGACGAGTTCCTCGCCGGCCCCGCCAAGGGCCGCTCGGCCAAGGGCAGTGCCGCCGAGAGCGAAGCCCCGATCGGAGACGAGAGCTGATGGCGTCCATCGACAACGCCGGACCGCGCGACGACGCCGGACCGCGCGTCCCGCGCAAGGACCACCGCGACGTGCTGCTCGCACCGGTCGTCTCGGAGAAGAGCTACGGGCTCCTCGACGAGAACAAGTACACGTTCCTGGTGCACCCGGACGCCAACAAGACCGAGATCAAGATCGCGGTCGAGAAGGTCTTCGGCGTCAAGGTCAACGGTGTGAACACGCTCAACCGTGAGGGCAAGCGCAAGCGCACCCGCACGGGCTTCGGCCGCCGCAAGGCGACCAAGCGCGCCATCGTCACCGTCGCCGAGGGTGACCGTATCGACATCTTTGGGGGTCCGGTCTCCTAATGGGCATCCGCAAGTACAAGCCGACGACCCCTGCACGCCGCGGGTCGAGCGTCGCCGACTTCGTCGAGGTGACGCGCTCCGAGCCGGAGAAGTCGCTGGTCCGCCCCCTGCACAGCAAGGGCGGCCGCAACAACGCCGGCCGGATCACGACCCGTCACCAGGGCGGTGGCCACAAGCGCGCCTACCGGGTGATCGACTTCCGTCGCCACGACAAGGACGGCGTGCCGGCCAAGGTCGCGCACATCGAGTACGACCCCAACCGCACCGCGCGGATCGCGCTGCTGCACTACGCAGACGGCGAGAAGCGCTACATCGTGGCGCCGAACCGTCTCAAGCAGGGCGACCGGATCGAGAACGGTCCCGGCGCCGACATCAAGCCCGGCAACAACCTGCCGCTGCGCAACATCCCGGTCGGTACCGTCATCCACGCGATCGAGCTGAGGCCCGGGGGCGGCGCGAAGATCGCCCGCTCGGCCGGTGCCAGCGTGCAGCTCGTCGCCAAGGACGGCCCCTACGCCCAGCTGCGGATGCCCTCGGGCGAGATCCGCAACGTCGACCTGCGCTGCCGCGCCACGGTCGGCGAGGTGGGCAACGCCGAGCAGTCCAACATCAACTGGGGCAAGGCCGGCCGCATGCGCTGGAAGGGCAAGCGCCCGACCGTCCGTGGTGTCGCCATGAACCCGGTGGATCACCCGCACGGTGGTGGCGAGGGCAAGACGTCCGGTGGCCGCCACCCGGTGAACCCCAACGGCAAGCCAGAGGGACGCACGCGTCGGGCCAACAAGGCCAGCGACGCGATGATCGTCCGCCGCCGCAAGACCGGCAAGAAGCGCTGATCGGAGTACTGGACCCATGCCGCGTTCCCTCAAGAAGGGCCCCTTCGTGGACGGCCACCTCATCAAGAAGGTGGACGTCCAGAACGACAAGGGCACCAAGAACGTCATCAAGACGTGGTCGAGGCGCTCCATGATCGTGCCGGCCATGCTCGGCCACACGATCGCCGTCCACGACGGGCGCAAGCACGTCCCGGTGTTCGTGACCGAGGCGATGGTCGGGCACAAGCTCGGCGAGTTCGCTCCGACGCGGACCTTCCGCGGTCACGTGAAGGACGACCGGAGGGCGCGCCGTGGCTGACGACGTCGTCAAAGAGCTGCCGACAGCGCGGGCCCAGGCCCGCTATGTCCGCGTCACCCCGATGAAGGCCCGCCGGGTCATCGACCTGGTCCGCGGGATGTCCGCCGACAAGGCCCTCGCCGTACTGCGGTTCTCGCCGCAGTCTGCCAGCGAGCCGGTCTACAAGGTCGTCGCCAGCGCGGTCGCCAACGCCCGGTTCGCAGCCGAGCAGGAGAGCCGTCGGCTCGACGTCGAGGAGCTCGTCGTGCGCGAGGCGTACGTCGACGAGGGCCCGACCCTGAAGCGGTTCCGGCCGCGCGCCCAGGGCCGCGCCTTCCGCGTCCGCAAGCGCACCAGCCACATCACCGTGATCGTCGCTCAGCGCCCCGAGCGCGCGGAGAAGACGAGCACCCGTAGCACGAGCACGAAGAGGAGGACCCGATAGTGGGCCAGAAGGTCAACCCCCACGGGTTCCGCCTGGGCATCTCGACGGACCACAAGAGCCGGTGGTTCGCGGACAGCACGAGCGAGGGCCAGCGCTACCGCGACTACGTCAAGGAAGACGTGGCGATCCGCCGCCTCATGTCCAAGGGCATGGAGCGCGCCGGCATCAGCCGCGTCGAGATCGAGCGCACCCGCGACCGCGTCCGCGTGGACATCCACACCGCCCGGCCCGGCATCGTCATCGGCCGCCGCGGCGCCGAGGCCGATCGCATCCGCGGCGACCTCGAGAAGCTCACCAACAAGCAGGTGCAGCTGAACATCCTCGAGGTGAAGAACCCTGAGGTCGACGCCCAGCTCGTCGCACAGGGTGTCGCCGAGCAGCTGTCCAGCCGGGTGTCCTTCCGCCGGGCGATGCGCAAGTCGATGCAGACCACGATGAAGGCCGGCGCCAAGGGCATCCGGGTGCAGTGCTCGGGTCGCCTCGGCGGTGCGGAGATGTCGCGCTCGGAGTTCTACCGCGAGGGTCGCGTCCCGCTGCACACGCTGCGCGCCAACATCGACTACGGCTTCTACGAGGCCAAGACGACGTTCGGCCGGATCGGCGTGAAGGTCTGGATCTACAAGGGCGACGCGTCGGCCACCAAGGCCGAGCGCGACGCGGCCCAGGCCGCGGCCCGGATGGCCCAGCGCCAGCGCCCGGCCCGCACGGCGCGTCCGGCGCGCCGGGACGAGGGTGCACCCGCCGAGGCGACGGCTCCGACGACCGAGGCGCCCGCCACCGCGGCACCCGCGGCCGAGGCAGCCCCGACCACCGGAACGGAGGCCTGACCATGCTCATCCCGCGCAGGGTCAAGCACCGCAAGCAGCACCACCCGGGTCGTACCGGCGCTGCCAAGGGCGGCACCCGCGTGACCTTCGGTGACTACGGCATCCAGGCCGTGGAGCCGGCGTACGTCACGAACCGGCAGATCGAGTCGGCGCGTATCGCGATGACCCGGCACATCAAGCGAGGCGGCAAGGTGTGGATCAACATCTACCCCGACCGTCCGCTGACCAAGAAGCCGGCCGAGACCCGCATGGGTTCCGGCAAGGGTTCGCCCGAGTGGTGGGTGGCCAACGTCAAGCCGGGCCGCGTCATGTTCGAGCTGTCCGGTGTCCCGGAGCCGATCGCCAAAGAGGCGATGCGGCGCGCCATGCACAAGCTCCCGATGAAGTGCCGGTTCGTCCGGCGCGAGGAGGTCTGATGAGCAGCACGACGAACAAGCTCGCGGCCCCGATGCGCACGCTGGAGGACGACGAGCTCGCCACCAAGCTGCGGGAGGCCAAGGAGGAGCTGTTCAACCTCCGGTTCCAGGCGGCCACCGGCCAGCTCGAGAGCCACGGTCGGCTCAACGCCGTCCGTAGGGACATCGCCCGGATCTACACGATCATGCGAGAGCGCGAGCTCGGCATCGGCACCGTCGAGACGGCCGACGCCGACACCGGGGCCACGGCATGAGCGAGAAGGCAGCAGACATGAGCACCAGCACCACGAGTCAGACGGACGCCGCTACTCGCGGATCCCCCCGCAAGACCCGTGAGGGCCTCGTGACCAGCGACAAGATGGACAAGACCGTCGTCGTCGCCGTCGAGGACCGCGTCAAGCACGCGCTGTACGGCAAGGTCATCCGCCGCACCAGCAGTCTCAAGGCGCACGACGAGGAGAACGCCTGCGGCGTCGGCGACCGGGTCCTGCTCATGGAGACCCGCCCGCTGTCGGCCACCAAGCGCTGGCGTGTCGTCGAAGTCATTGAGAAGGCGAAGTAGCCAAGGCCTCCTCGGAGGCCGAAGGCCGACAACCCATCCGTTCCGCCAGGCTCGCGAGAGAACCGGCGCGACGATCAGGAGTGAGAAGTGATCCAGCAGGAGTCGCGACTGCGTGTCGCCGACAACACGGGTGCCAAGGAGCTGCTGTGCATCCGCGTGCTCGGCGGCTCCGGGCGGCGCTACGCCGGCATCGG
The DNA here is from genome assembly GCA_038246545.1 of Actinomycetes bacterium. GTDB lineage: Bacteria > Actinomycetota > Actinomycetes > JACCUZ01 > JACCUZ01 > JBBRVW01. Next base: position 13,561 of record JBBRVW010000023.1, read on the forward strand.
TGACGTCATCGTGGCGACCGTCAAGGACGCCATCCCCGGCGGCAACGTCAAGAAGGGCGAGGTCGTCAAGGCTGTCGTCGTGCGCACCCGCAAGGAGCGCCGGCGTCCCGACGGCTCGTACATCCGCTTCGACGAGAACGCCGCCGTCCTCATCAGGGACGGCGGGGACCCGCGCGGCACGCGCATCTTCGGCCCCGTCGGCCGTGAGCTGCGCGACAAGCGCTTCATGCGCATCATCTCGCTCGCGCCGGAGGTGCTGTAACCGATGAAGATCAAGAAGGGCGACCGCGTCATCGTGGTCACCGGCAAGGACAAGGGCGTCACCGGCAAGGTGATCGAGGCCTACCCGGAGACCAGCAAGATCCTGGTCGAGGGTGTCAACCGGATCAAGAAGCACACGAAGGTCGGCCAGTCCGCCCGTGGTGCCAAGACCGGCGGAATCGTGACCCAGGAGGCCCCGGTCCACGTCAGCAACGTCATGCTCGTGGTCGAGGTCGAGGGCAAGAAGGTCGGCAGCCGCGTCGGCTATCGCGTTGAGAAGGTCGACCGCGACGGCCAGGAGAAGACCGTGCGTGTCCGCTACGCCAAGCGGACCGGTGAGGACATCTGATGAGCACTACATCAACGGACGAGAAGGCTGTGTCCTCGAAGCCGCGCCTCAAGTCGCGCTACCGCGAGGAGATCGTCGGCAAGCTGCGCGAGGACTTCGAGTTCGCCAACATCATGCAGGTCCCCGGTCTGGTCAAGATCGTGGTCAACATGGGTGTCGGCGACGCCGCCAAGGACTCCAAGCTCATCGACGGCGCGATCAAGGACCTGGCCACCATCACCGGCCAGAAGCCCCAGGTCACCAAGTCCCGCAAGTCCATTGCGCAGTTCAAGCTGCGCGAGGGCATGCCGATCGGTTGTCACGTGACGCTGCGTGGCGACCGGATGTGGGAGTTCCTCGACCGCCTGCTGTCGCTCGCGCTCCCGCGCATCCGTGACTTCCGTGGGCTGTCGCCGAAGCAGTTCGACGGCAACGGCAACTACACGTTCGGACTCAACGAGCAGTCGATGTTCCACGAGATCGACCAGGACCGCATCGACCGGGTCCGGGGCATGGACATCACTGTCGTGACGACCGCCCGTACCGACGACGAGGGGCGTGCCCTGCTGCGGCACCTCGGCTTCCCCTTCAAAGCCTCATGACCGCTGTCGCAGCACGCCTCATGACCGCTATCGCAATGAAGGAGGCCTGAACCATGGCCAAGACTGCCCTCGTCAACAAGGCGAACGCCAAGCCCAAGTTCAAGGTGCGCGGCTACACCCGCTGCCAGCGCTGCGGCCGGCCGCACTCGGTCTACCGAAAGTTCGGCCTGTGCCGGGTGTGCTTCCGGGAGATGGCCCACGCGGGCGAGCTCCCCGGCATCACCAAGAGCAGCTGGTAAGCGCATCCCCACCTCTTCGAACACCTCTCAGAACGCCGTAGGTCCGCACCGCCCCACGGGCGGCGCGGAAACCCCGGCGAGAAAGCGGCACAAGCCATGACGATGACCGATCCGATCGCAGACATGCTCACCCGTCTGCGCAACGCGAACACGGCGTACCACGACACCGTGACCATGCCGAGCAGCAAGCTCAAGACGCACGTCGCCGAGATCCTCCAGCAGGAGGGCTACATCGGCGGCTGGCACGTCGAGGAGCCCACCGAGGACGAGGTCGGCAAGACCCTCGTGCTCGACCTCAAGTACGGCCCCAACCGGGAGCGCTCGATCGCCGGCATCAAGCGGATCAGCAAGCCCGGCCTGCGGGTCTACGCCAAGTCCACGAACCTGCCGCGCGTCCTCGGCGGCCTCGGCGTCGCGATCATCTCGTCGTCGTCGGGCCTCCTCACGGACCGCCAGGCCGGCAAGAAGGGCGTGGGTGGGGAAGTCCTCGCCTACGTCTGGTAAGGGGCAGCTGACATGTCGCGCATCGGACGTCTCCCCATCACCGTGCCCTCGGGCGTCGAGGTCTCCCTCGACGGCCAGGCGGTCACCGTGAAGGGCCCCAAGGGCACTCTCGAGCACACCGTGGCCGAGCCGATCCAGATCGCCCGCGCCGAGGACGGCACACTCCAGGTGACCCGCCCCAACGACGAGCGGACCAACCGCGCGCTGCACGGGCTGTCGCGCACCCTGGTGGCCAACATGGTCCAGGGCGTGACCGAGGGCTACACGAAGGTGCTCGAGATCGTCGGCACCGGCTACCGGGTCGTCGCCAAGGGCAGCGACCTGGAGTTCGCGCTCGGCTTCTCGCACCCTGTCGTCGTCAAGGCGCCGGACGGCATCTCCTTCGTCGTCGAGAACCCCACCCGGTTCTCGGTGTCGGGTGTCGACAAGCAGAAGGTGGGCGAGGTCGCCGCCAACATCCGCAAGCTCCGCAAGCCCGACCCGTACAAGGGCAAGGGCGTGCGGTACCAGGGCGAGGTCATCCGCCGCAAGGCCGGAAAGGCTGGTAAGTAACCATGTCGCTGGCAATCAAGATCCGCCGCGGCGACAAGAACGTCGCCAGGGCCCGCCGTCACCTGCGGGTCCGCAAGCGGGTGAGCGGCACCACGTCGCGCCCGCGTCTCGTCGTGACCCGGTCGACCCGGCACGTCTTCGTCCAGGTCGTCGACGACGTCGTCGGCAAGACCCTCGCGTACGCCTCGACCATGGAGGCCGACCTACGCGGCTTCGACGGCGACAAGACCGCCAAGGCCCGCAAGGTCGGCGAGCTCGTCGGCGAGCGCGCCAAGGCCGCCGGTGTCGAGTCGGTCGTCTTCGACCGGGGTGGCAACCGCTACCACGGCCGCGTCGCCGCAATCGCCGACGGCGCCCGCGAAGCGGGGCTGGCCCTGTGACCTTCACCGAGATGAGTTCGTACCCGATGTGTGAGAAGAGGGACCACTGATGCCCGGACCCCAGCGTCGAGGTGGCGCTGCCAGCGGGAGCGACGGCAACCGCCGCGACCGCCGCGACAGTCGAGGCGGCGGTGCGGCCGAGAAGACCGCGTTCGTCGAGCGCGTGGTCGCCATCAACCGTGTCGCCAAGGTCGTCAAGGGCGGTCGCCGCTTCAGCTTCACGGCCCTCGTGGTCGTCGGCGACGGCGACGGCACCGTCGGCGTCGGCTACGGCAAGGCCAAGGAGGTGCCGGCCGCGATCGCCAAGGGCGTCGAGGAGGCCAAGAAGCACTTCTTCAAGGTCCCGCGCATCCAGGGCACCATCCCGCACCCCATCCAGGGCGAGAAGGCTGCCGGTGTCGTCATGCTGAAGCCGGCGTCTCCGGGTACCGGCGTCATCGCCGGTGGTCCGGTGCGTGCCGTGCTCGAGTGTGCAGGCATCCACGACGTGCTCTCGAAGTCGCTCGGGTCGTCCAACCCGATCAACATCGTCCACGCCACGGTCGCGGCCCTCCAGGGCCTCGAGCCTCCGGAGGCTGTTGCGGCCCGCCGCGGGCTGCCGCTCGAGGACGTCGCCCCCGCGGCGCTCCTGCGGGCGCGTGCCGCCGGGATGGGTTCCTGATGGGCAAGCGGCTCAAGGTCACCCAGACCCGGTCCGGGATCGGTGGCAAGAAGAACCAGCGCGAGACGCTGCGCACGCTCGGGCTCAAGCGCCTCCACGACGTCGTCGTCAAGGAGGACCGCCCCGAGATCCGCGGCATGGTCAACACGGTGCGGCACCTGGTCACCGTCGAGGAGGTCGACTAACCATGACGCTCAAGGTCCATCACCTGCGTCCGGCCCCCGGGGCCAAGACCGCCAAGACCCGCGTGGGTCGTGGCGAGGGTTCCAAGGGCAAGACGGCCGGCCGCGGCACCAAGGGCACCAAGGCGCGCTACCAGGTGCCGGCCCGCTTCGAGGGCGGTCAGATGCCCCTGCACATGCGCCTGCCCAAGCTCCGCGGCTTCACCAACCCGTTCCGCACCGAGTACCAGGTCGTCAACCTCGACAAGCTCACCGCCCTGTTCCCGGACGGTGGCGCGGTGACGGTCGAGGACCTGGTCGACAAGGGTGCCGTCCGCAAGGGCGAGCTCGTCAAGGTGCTCGGCGACGGCGAGGCGGGTGTGCAGCTGCAGGTCAGCGCGCACCGGTTCTCGGCCAGCGCCAAGGCCAAGATCGAGGCCGCCGGGGGCACCGCCACGGTGCTCTGAGCTCGCCCCTGACCCGATGTCGAGTGGCGCGTAGTGGTTGCTTCGGAGCTCTCAAGCAACCATTACGCGCCACTCAGAGCATCCGGGGGGCCGGGCCGGGGCTGTTAGAGTCCCTGTCGGCCCTGCCTGTTGCGCCGGCGCCCCGCAAGCTCTCCTGCCCGCCGCCTGCGGTGGACAGGACGTGACCCTCGGAGGATCTCGTGCTCACCGCGTTCGCTCGGGCGTTCCGTACGCCTGACCTGCGCTCGAAGATCCTCTTCTCGATGGGGATCATGGCGCTCTTCCGGCTCGGTTCGGTCATGCCGACCCCCGGCGTGTCCTACCAGGCGGTGCAGGACTGCATCGACAACAACGCCGACACCGGTCTCTACAGCCTGATCAACCTCTTCAGCGGTGGCGCGCTCCTGCAGCTGTCGATCTTCGCGCTCGGCATCATGCCGTACATCACCGCGAGCATCATCGTGCAGCTGCTCACCGTGGTGATCCCGCGGTTCGAGGCCCTCAAGAAGGAGGGCCAGTCCGGCACCGCCCGGCTCACGCAGTACACCCGGTACCTCACGATCGGCCTCGCGATCCTGCAGTCGACCGGCCTGATCGCGTTGGCCCGCCAGCCCGGGCAGCTGTTCCGCGGCTGTCAGAACGACATCATCTACACCGACATCGGCATCTTCGGCATCATCGTGATGGTCGTCGTCATGACCTCCGGCACGGGCGTCATCATGTGGCTCGGCGAGCTCATCACCGACCGGGGCATCGGCAACGGCATGTCGCTGCTCATCTTCACCTCGATCGCGGCCGGCTTCCCGACCTCGCTCTGGCAGATCAAGATCACCAAGGGCTGGGGCGTGTTCATGGTGGTCGTCGCCGCCGGGCTGGTCCTGGTCGCGCTGGTCGTCTTCGTCGAGCAGGCCCAGCGCCGCATCCCGGTGCAGTACGCCAAGCGGATGGTCGGCCGTCGGATGTACGGCGGCTCGTCGACCTACATCCCCCTCAAGGTCAACCAGGCCGGCGTCATCCCGGTGATCTTCGCGTCCTCGCTGCTCTACCTGCCTGCGCTGGCGGTCAACCTCACCAACCAGCAGGACCCCCCGGCCTGGGCCACGTGGGTCCAGACCTACCTGGTCCGTGGTGACCACCCGCTCTACATGGCGCTGTACTTCGGCCTGATCCTGTTCTTCACCTACTTCTACGTGGCGATCACGTTCAACCCGACCGAGGTCGCCGACAACATGAAGAAGTACGGCGGCTTCATCCCGGGCATCCGGGCCGGCCGGCCGACTGCCGAGTACCTCGACTACGTCCTCTCCCGCATCACCCTTCCTGGTGCCCTGTACCTCGGCGCGATCGCGCTGATCCCGCTGATGGCGCTCGCACTGTTCAACGCCAACTCGAACTTCCCGTTCGGCGGCACCGCCATCCTCATCATCGTCGGAGTCGGCCTCGAGACGGTGAAGCAGATCGAGAGCCAGCTCCAGCAGCGCAACTACGAGGGCTTCCTCCGGTAGTGCCGTCCGCGATGACGTCGCCGATGACGACGCCCCGGAGCGGGTCGGGCAAGGAGGGGTCCTGATGCGACTCGTCCTCGTCGGGCCGCCCGGTGCCGGGAAGGGCACGCAGGCCCAGTTCATCTCCTCGCACTTCGCTGTCCCGAAGATCTCGACGGGCGACATCTTCCGCGCGAACGTGAGCGAGGGGACCGAGCTCGGTCTCGAGGCGCGCAAGTACATGGACGCCGGCGACCTGGTGCCCGACGAGGTCACCATCGGGATGGTCAAGGAGCGGCTGCTGTACGACGACGTCAGCGAGGGCTTCCTGCTCGACGGGTTCCCGCGCACGGTGCACCAGGCCGAGGTCCTCGACGGCATGCTGGCCGAGCACACCACCGCCGTCGACGTCGTCCTGGAGCTGGTGGTCGACGACGAGGAGGTCGTCCGTCGGCTGTCCGGACGCCGCACCTGCCGCCGGTGCGGTCACGTGTGGCACCTCGACTTCGACCCGCCGGCCGACGCGGGCGTCTGCGACCGCTGCAGCGGCGAGCTGTTCCAGCGCGACGACGACAGCGAGGGCACCATCCGGCACCGGCTCGAGGTCTACGCCGACCAGACCTCCCCCCTGATCGGCTACTACGGCGACAAGGGGCTGCTCCGCGGCGTCGACGCCACCGGGCCGGTCGAGGACGTCACCGACCGCGCCATCAACGTGCTGCGCCGCTTCGGCGACTGACAGCTGCCGATCGAGCGAATGACGCAGACGACGTGTTCCGGAAGAAGCGCGAGCCGATGATCCAGATCAAGAACGACGCCGAGGTGGCCCTGATGCGCGCGGCCGGCCTCGTGGTCGGACGCACCCTCGAGGCGCTGCGGGCCGCTGCCGTCCCTGGCACGACCACCCAGGACCTCGACGAGCTGGCCGAGTCGACCATCCGTTCGGCCGGCGCCGTCCCCTCGTTCAAGGGCTATCAGCCGCACCCGTCGATCCCACCGTTCCCCGCCTCGATCTGTGCCTCGGTCAACGACGAGGTGGTCCACGGCATCCCCGGCCCCCGTGCCCTGCGGGACGGCGACGTCATCTCGATCGACTGCGGGGCGATCCTCGAGGGCTGGCACGGCGACGCCGCCATCACCGTCGGGGTCGGCGAGGTGCCCGACACGGCCCGCGAGCTGCTCCGAGTGACGGAGGAGTCGATGTGGCGCGGCTTCGCTGCCGCCCGGCTGGGCGGCCGGCTCAGCGACATCAGCCACGCGATCGAGAGCTACGTCCGCTCCCAGGGGCCCTACGGGATCGTCGAGGAGTACGGCGGCCACGGCATCGGCACCGAGATGCACCAGGAGCCGCACCTGCTCAACTACGGCCGGGCGGGGCGCGGCCCCAAGCTGGTCAAGGGGCTGGCCCTGGCGGTGGAGCCGATGCTCGTTGCCGGGTCCCGGTTCACCCGGGAGCTGGACGACGGCTGGACGGTGTCGACCGCCGACGGCGGCCTGGCGGCGCACTTCGAGCACACGTTCGTGCTCACCGACCGCGGCCCGTGGGTGCTCACCGCGCTGGACGGCGGTGCCGCGCGGCTGGGCGCGTTGGGAGTGCAGGTGGCCTCGTGAGCGACGAGCGCGACCCCGCCCTGCGGGCCTCGGACGGCGATCGCGACGAGGTGGCCGACCGACTGCGGCGCGCACACACCGAGGGTCGGCTGACGGTCGAGGAGTACGGCGAGCGGCTGGACGCGGCCTTTGCCGCCCGGACCCTGGGCGACCTGGCCGCGCTCACCGCAGACCTGCCGCGTCCGGACCGGGCGCCGGCCCGGACGGGGGACGAGCCGACCGCCGGCCGACGTCCCGAGCGGGCCGGGCGCCGGAGCGGCCGGCTGGCCGGCGCCGGAGGGTCGCCCGGGCCGCCGGCGTTGCGGGCCGCCTGGGGAGCCTGGCTGTCCGTCGTGCTGGTCTGCGTCGCCGTCTATGCGGCCGCGGGCGTCTCCGGGGACGACTTCGGCTACTTCTGGCCGGTCTGGGTGGCCGGTCCCTGGGGCGCGGTCCTGCTGGCCCGCAGCCTCCGCGACCGTCGCTGACCCGGCCCGGAGGGCGCGGCAGGCCGGTTTTGGCGCTCTGGCCGGGCGTGGCGTAGACTCACACGCTGGCTCACGAGCCTCCGTTCACGCACGCCCCGCGGCTGGGTCGGCACGCGTGACCACGTCACCAGTGAGCCCACCCGAGCACGACCGCTTCACCAGCACGACCCTGCCCGGCGGCTCCCGTCGGCAGGCGACCAGGACCGGCAACGGATTGTGGAGGACATGCCCAAGAAGGACGGGGTCATCGAGATCGAGGGCACCGTGGTCGAGGCTCTGCCCAACGCGTTCTTCCGCGTCGAGCTGACCAACGGCCACAAGGTCCTCGCCCACATCAGCGGGAAGATGCGCCAGCACTACATCCGGATCCTCCCCGAGGACCGCGTGGTGGTGGAGCTCAGCCCGTACGACCTCAACCGCGGGCGCATCGTCTACCGCTACAAGTAAGCCGTCACCGCACACCGCTGTAACCCAGATCGAGGCTGAGTACACCGATGAAGGTCAAGCCCAGCGTCAAGAAGATCTGCGACAAGTGCAAGGTGATCCGCCGTCACGGGCGGGTCATGGTGATCTGCGACAACGCACGTCACAAGCAGCGTCAGGGCTGACCAGCCCGGCAACGCAGCACGAACCGCAGGTCCTCGAGACCGACACGACAAGCGCGCCGCGCCCCGGCGTCCGGAGACGGACGGCGGGTCACCCCCGGTACCAGGCCGGGGCCATCCACCCCGGGCGGGGTGGGGGAGCGGCGGGCACGACCTGGTGACACGAAGGAGACCGCCCGATGGCACGCCTCGTCGGCGTCGACCTCCCGCGCGAGAAGCGCGTCGAGATCGCCCTGACCTACATCTTCGGTGTCGGCCGCAGCCGCGCCGTCGAGACCCTCGCCAACACCGGGGTCAGCCCCGAGACCCGCGTCCGCGACCTGGGCGACGACGACCTGGTCAAGATCCGCGACTGGATCGAGGCTCACTACCAGATCGAGGGTGACCTGCGCCGCGAGGTGCAGGCCGACATCCGTCGCAAGGTCGAGATCGGCTGCTACGAGGGCATCCGGCACCGCCGCGGCCTGCCGGTCCGCGGCCAGCGCACCCACACCAACGCGCGTACCCGCAAGGGCCCGCGCAAGGCGATCGCCGGCAAGAAGAAGGTCGGCAAGAAGTAGACCCGGGGGGCCGCGCCCCCCGTGACCCCCGAAGTGCACGCCCCGGTGGGGCTGACCTTCACGCCGAGCACATAGCCGCAGCACAGACTTCAGGAGAGAAACCAGCCGATGCCTCCGCAGAGCCGCAAGGGCGCGGGCGCCAAGAAGGTGCGCCGCAAGGAGAAGAAGAACGTGGCCCACGGCCACGCTCACATCAAGAGCACGTTCAACAACACGATCGTGTCGATCACCGACCCCAACGGGAACGTCATCTCGTGGGCGTCCGCCGGCCACGTGGGCTTCAAGGGCTCACGCAAGTCGACGCCGTTCGCCGCGCAGATGGCTGCCGAGAACGCCGCCCGCCGCGCCCAGGAGCACGGCATGCGCAAGGTCGACGTGTTCGTCAAGGGCCCGGGCTCGGGCCGCGAGACCGCGATCCGGTCGCTCCAGGCGGCCGGCCTCGAGGTCGGGACCATCCAGGACGTCACCCCCGTCCCGCACAACGGCTGCCGCCCTTCCAAGCGGCGCCGGGTCTGACGGGAGGAAAAGGACACATGGCTCGTTACACAGGTGCGGACTGCAAGCGCTGCCGCCGCGAGAAGATGAAGCTGTTCCTCAAGGGCTCCAAGTGCGAGTCCCCGAAGTGCCCGATCGAGATCCGTCCCTACCCCCCGGGTGAGCACGGTCGCGGGCGCACGAAGGACAGCGAGTACCTGCTGCAGATGCGCGAGAAGCAGAAGTGCGCGCGCATCTACGGCGTCCTCGAGAAGCAGTTCCGCGGGTACTACGACGAGGCGAACCGTCGCCAGGGCAAGACCGGCGAGAACCTCCTCCGGATCCTCGAGAGCCGGCTGGACAACGTCGTCTACCGCGCGGGCTTCGCCAAGAGCCGCGACATGGCCCGCCAGGTCGTGCGCCACGGGCACATCCTCGTGAACGGCCACAAGGTCGACATCCCGTCGTACCGCGTCAGCGACAACGACATCATCGAGGTCCGCGAGCGGTCCCTCGAGATGACGCCGTTCGTCGTCGCGCGCGCCGAGATCGGCGAGCGCCCGGTGCCGGCCTGGCTCGAGGTCATCCCGAACCGGATGCGCATCCTCGTGCACTCCCTCCCGGCCCGGCAGGTCATCGACACGCCGGTCCAGGAGCAGCTCATCGTCGAGCTCTACTCGAAGTAGCCAGCACCACCGCACGACCAGCACCACCGCACGACCCCGGGGGCGGCAGACAGACGCCGCCTCCGGGCGCACCGCATTCGCGAGGCGTCAAATAGCGGACGCCCGTGGGAAGGACACCTGACGTGCTCATCGCCCAGCGCCCCACCCTCACCGAAGACGTCGTCGACGACTACCGCTCGCGGTTCGTCATCGAGCCGCTCGAGCCCGGCTTCGGCTACACGCTCGGCAACAGCCTCCGGCGCACGCTGCTCTCCTCGATCCCTGGTGCCTCGGTCACGAGCATCCGCGTGGACGGCGTCCTGCACGAGTTCACCACCGTGCCGGGCGTCAAGGAGGACCTCACCGACATCATCCTCAACATCAAGGGGCTCGTCGTGAGCTCCGAGGTGGACGAGCCGGTCGTCATGTACCTGCGCAAGCAGGGCCCCGGCCCGGTCACCGCTGCCGACATCGCACCGCCCGCCGGTGTCGAGGTGCACAACCCCGACCTGCACATCGCGACGCTCAACGCCAAGGGCAAGCTCGAGATGGAGCTCACCGTCGAGCGCGGTCGCGGCTACGTCTCCGCCGTGCAGAACAAGCAGCAGGGCCAGGAGATCGGCCGCATCCCGGTCGACTCGATCTACTCGCCCGTGCTCAAGGTGACCTACAAGGTCGAGGCCACCCGCGTCGAGCAGCGCACCGACTTCGACAAGCTCGTCGTCGACGTCGAGACGAAGCGCTCGATGCTGCCGCGCGACGCCATGGCGTCGGCAGGCAAGACCCTCGTCGAGCTGTTCGGCCTGGCCCGCGAGCTCAACGTCGAGGCCGAGGGCATCGACATGGGCCCGTCGCCGACGGACGCCGCCCTGGCGGCCGACCTGGCGCTCCCGGTCGAGGACCTGGAGCTGACCGTGCGGTCGTACAACTGCCTCAAGCGGGAGGGCATCCACACCGTGGGCGAGCTCGTCTCGCGCAGCGAGGCGGACCTGCTCGACATCCGCAACTTCGGCGCCAAGTCGATCGACGAGGTCAAGGCCAAGCTGCACTCGATGGGCCTCGCGCTCAAGGACAGCCCGCCCGGGTTCGACCCGAGCACCGCCGTCGACAGCTACGGTTCCGACGACGACACGGCCTACGTCGAGGACGAGCAGTACTGAGGGGTCGCGACCCCCGCTGACCGAACTCAGTAGCTCACCGAGAACTGGAGAACCCTGACCATGCCTACCCCCACCAAGGGAGCGCGCCTCGGCGGCGGCCCGGCGCACGAGCGGCTGATGCTGGCGAACCTCGCCACCGCGTTGTTCGAGCACGGCAAGATCACCACCACCGAGGCCAAGGCCAAGCGGCTGCGGCCGCTGGCGGAGCGGCTCATCACCTTCGCGAAGCGCGGTGACCTGCACGCCCGTCGCCGGGTGATGACCGTCGTCCGGGACAAGGGCGTCGTGCACGAGCTCTTCACCGAGATCGGCCCGCGCTACGAGAGCCGGCACGGCGGCTACACGCGCATCACGAAGATCGGTCCGCGCAAGGGCGACAACGCCCCGATGGCGGTCATCGAGCTCGTCGGGGCGCTGACGGCGAAGGCGGAGACCGTCCGCGAGGCGACGGCCGCGACCAAGAAGACCGCGGCCAAGAAGACGACGGCCAAGAAGTCCGCGGCGGCCCCCTCCGCGGACGAGGCGCAGATCCAGCCGCTGGCCGACGTCGACCCGTCGGAGAGCGCGTCGGATGCCGGCGAGGCTCCCTACGGCGAGGGGTCGTCGGCCACCCAGGTCGAGGGCTTCGACATCAAGGGCAACGCCGACTCGATGAAGTTCCACGTTCCGGGCAGCCCGCACTACGACCGCACCGTTGCGGAGGTCTGGTTCGCCACGACCGATGCCGCCGAGAAGGCCGGCTTCGAGCCGACCGGCTGGGGCACCGACCACCCGTACGGCGAGGGCTCGCACGCCCCCGGCGACGACCCGGAGACGGCACCCGACGGCTACCCGGTCAAGGGCAACGCCGACTCGATGAAGTACCACACGCCGGAGAGCCCCTACTACGGCCGCACGGTCGCCGAGGTCTGGTTCGCCAGCCCCGAGGCCGCCGAGGCTGCCGGCTTCGAGGGCACCGCCGCGGACGAGGGTGCAGCCTCCGAGTAGGGGCCGGACGTCCTGAGAACCGACCCCCCGCACGACGTGACCGAGCCCGCCGTCCCCCCCACCGGGGACGGCGGGCTCGTTCGTGTGCGGCTCGACCTCTCCTACGACGGCACCGACTTCGCCGGCTGGGCGGTCCAGCCCGGGCAGCGGACCGTGCAGGCCGAGGTGGAGGGTGCGCTGGCCATCGTGCTGCGGCTGCCGCGCGTCCGCACCACCTGCGCCGGGCGCACCGACGCCGGCGTCCACGCCCGCGGACAGGTGACCCACGTCGACCTGCCGACGGCGGCGTGGGACGGCGACGAACGGGCGCTGGGCCGCCGCCTGGCCGGCGTCCTGCCGCGCGACGTGGCGGTACGGGCCGTCCGCAGGGCGCCTGACGGGTTCGACGCCCGCTTCTCGCCGTTGTGGCGCCGCTACGCCTACCGGATCAGCGAGCACCCCTTCGGGCCCGACCCGCTGCGACGCCGCGACGTGCTCTCCCACGGCCGGCCGCTCGACCTGGACGCGATGGCCGCCGCCGCCCGGGAGCTGATCGGCGAGCACGACTTCGCCGCGTTCTGCCGCCGCCGCGAGGGCGCCACGACGGTGCGGACCCTGCTCGAGCTGGCGTGGTGCCGCGACGACGACTTGCTCGTGGCCACCGTGATGGCCGACGCGTTCTGTCACCACATGGTGCGGTCGCTGGTCGGCGCGTCGCTCGCTGTCGGCGAGGGACGGCGCCCGGCACGGTGGCCGGCCGACGTGCTTGCTGGCCGTGAGCGCCGCCCGGACGTCGCCGTGGCGCCGCCGCACGGTCTCACCTTGGAAGAGGTCCACTACCCCTCCGACGCCGAGGTGGCCGAGCGTGCGGATGCGGCCCGACGGCGCCGGGAGCCGTCGTCGTGAGGTGCCGGGAATGACGATCTCGATGGGCCGTGAGCAGCTGCTCGTCACGCTGTCGGCGCGGATCCTCGCCCTGCCGGAGGACGCACCCCGCACGGTGGCCCTGACCGGCATGGGCTGCACCGGCAAGACCACGCTGGCCGCCGAGCTGGCCACCGTCGTGAGCGGGGCAGGACGTCCGGTGGTCGTCCTCGCCTACGACGACTTCCACCACCCGAGCGAGCGGCGGCACCGCCAGGGCCGCACCTCGGCGGCCGGCTACCTCGACGACTCGTTCGACCCGGACGCCCTGCGCCGCCTGGTGCTCGACCCGCTGGCCGCCGGCGCGGCCGCGGTCACGCCGGCGTCGTACGACCTGGCTGCGGACATGCCGGTCGAGCCGGCCCCGGTCCCCGTGCCCACCGACGGCGTCGTGGTGGTCGAGGGCTCGTTCCTTCTCGTGCCGGAGCTCGCCGGCCGCTGGGACCTCGCGGTGATGGTGGTGGCCGACCCCGCCCGGGTGCTGGAGCGCGGGCTGGTGCGCGACGCCGACCTCGGGTCGCCCGAGCAGGTCCGCGAGCTCTACCTGCGGCGCTACCTCGCCTCAGAGCAGCTGCACCAGGAGCGCGACGACCCGTGGGCCCACGCCGACGCGGTGGTCGACCTCAGCGACCCGACGGAGCCCCAGCTGCTGGGCTAGTCCGCTGAGGCCGCTCGGTCAGCCGCGGACCTCGTTAACGACGTCGAAGCCGGCCTCCTCGGGCGGCGCGTCGAACCCGCCGGCGATGCCGGCGGCCATCGCGGGGAGGAGCACCGTGTCGCGGAAGGTCTCCCAGCTCTCCCGGGACTCGTGGACGGCGACGATCGTCCAGCCGTCGGTGGACGGCCCCGCGGCGTGGAACACCTGCCCGGGTGGCAGGCCGCCCCCGGCCGGGTGCACCGCTGCGATGGATGCGTCGTACTGCTCCCTGGTCCCGCCCTTGAACTGGTGGACGATGCCGTACGCCATGAGCGCCTCCTCGCGCCTGGCCCGGGCCTCTCTCCGTCGGAGACGGTCTCGGCAGGGCCTGGGCCGGACGCTACGCGCGCCCCGGAGACCTGTCGATGGACAAAGGCCCCGAGTGGTCGGCGGCTAACCCGGTCGCGTCCGCCTGCGCGAGCCTTCACACTCGACGCGTGGGCCACGTCGACGTCAACGGGATCAGCTACTACCTGCCGGACGGGCGCTGCCTGCTCTCCGACGTGGTGTTCCGTGTCGGCGACGGTGCGAAGGTCGCGCTCGTCGGGGCCAATGGTGCCGGCAAGACGACCCTGCTCAGGCTGGTCGCCGGCGACATCGACCCGCACGAGGGGTCGATCGGGCGGTCCGGCGGTCTCGGGGTCATGCGCCAGTTCGTGGGCTCGGTGCGCGACGAGTCGTCGGTGCGCGACCTGCTCGTGTCGGTCGCCCCGCCGGCGGTCCGTACGGCGGCCGCCGCCCTCGAGGCGGCCGAGCTGGCGATGATGGAGCGCGACGACGAGAAGACGCAGATGCGCTATGCGCAGGCGATCTCGGACTGGGCCGACGCCGGCGGCTACGACGCCGAGGTGCTGTGGGACACCTGCACGGTGGCTGCCCTCGGCGTCCCCTTCGAGAAGGCCCAGTGGCGCGAGGTGCGCACGCTCTCCGGCGGCGAGCAGAAGAGGGTGGTGCTCGAGGCGCTGCTGCGCGGGCCGGACGACGTGCTGATGCTCGACGAGCCGGACAACTACCTCGACGTGCCTGGCAAGCAGTGGCTCGAGGACGCGCTGCGCGAGTCGCCGAAGACAGTGCTGTTCGTCAGCCACGACCGTGAGCTGCTCGCGCGCACAGCGACCCGGGTCGTCACCGTCGAGCTCGGTGCGGGCGGCAACACGACGTGGACCCACGGCGGCGGGTTCGCGACGTACCACGAGGCGCGGACCGAGCGGTTCACCCGGCTCGAGGAGCTGCGCCGGCGCTGGGACGAGGAGCACGCGAAGATCAAGGCCTTGGTCCTCATGTACAGGCAGAAGGCGGCGTACAACGACGGCATGGCGTCGCGCTACCAGGCCGCCGTGACCAGGTTGCGGATGTTCGCTGAGGCCGGCCCGCCGCAGGCGATCCCGCTGCAGCAGGACGTCACGATGCGACTGCGCGGTGCGCGCACCGGCAAGCGCGCCGTCGTCTGCGAGGAGCTCGAGCTGACCGGGCTGATGAAGCCCTTCGACCTCGAGGTCTGGTACGGCGACCGGGTGGCCGTCCTCGGCTCCAACGGCTCCGGCAAGTCGCACTTCCTGCGGCTGCTCGCCCGCGGCGGCAGCGATCCCGATGCCGAGCACCGCCCGGTCGAGGACCTGGTCATCGCTCCGGTCGCGCACACCGGGCGGGCGCGGCTGGGCGCCCGGGTCCGGCCGGGCTGGTTCGCCCAGACCCACGAGCACCCGGAGCTGGTCGGCCGGACCCTGCTCGACATCCTCTGGCGCGGCGACGAGCACCGCGAAGGCATGGGCCGGGAGCCCGCGTCCCGCGCGCTGGACCGCTACGAGCTGGCGCACGCCGCCGAGCAGCGCTTCGAGACGCTCTCGGGCGGGCAGCAGGCGCGGCTGCAGATCCTGCTGCTCGAGCTGTCCGGCGCCACCATGCTGCTGCTCGACGAGCCGACCGACAACCTCGACATCGTGTCGGCGGAAGCCCTCGAGGAGGGGCTGTCCGCTTTCGACGGCACGGTGCTCGCGGTGACCCACGACCGGTGGTTCGCCCGCGGCTTCGACCGGTTCCTGGTGTTCGGCGCGGACGGCGGTGTGTACGAGTCCGACCAGCCCGTGTGGGACGAGGGCCGGGTGCAGCGGGCCCGCTGAGGGCTGTCTGCCGTCGTCGGCACTGCCCGGCGAGGACGGGTGGGGCCGGCGAGGGGTTTCACCCGGATTGCGAACGCGTTACGGTGCGACCCTCGCATCCCGCCGGCGTTGTCTGGAGTACCCATGCGTCTCACGCCCGCCCGCCGTCCTGCCCTCCTTGCGGTGCTCGCCCTCCTCACCGCATTGGCGCTTCCCGTCCAGGCCGCCCAGGCCGACCGTGGGAGCCACGGTCCGGCCTCTGACGTCGCGCAGCACTCACTGCGCAGCGCGGTCACAGACGAGGACTTCTACTTCGTCATGGCCGATCGGTTCCAGAACGGCAGCACGGCCAACGACACGGGCGACCTTGGTTCCGACCGGCTGGTGTCCGGCTTCGACCCACAGGCCAAGGGCTTCTACCACGGTGGTGACCTCCAGGGCCTGGCGGGCGAGCTCGACTACATCCAGGGCCTGGGCACCGACTCGATCTGGCTGACCCCGAGCTTCAAGAACAAGGCCGTCCAGCTCGAGGACGGCCCGTCGGCCGGCTACCACGGGTACTGGATCACCGACTTCACCCAGATCGACCCGCACCTGGGCACCAACGCCGACCTGGCGACGCTGGTCTCCGCGGCGCACGCGCGCGGCATGAAGGTGTACTTCGACATCATCACCAACCACACGGCCGACGTGATCGGCTATCAGGAGGGCGCTCGCACGGCGTACGTCTCCAAGGACGCGTCGCCGTACAAGACCGCGGCGGGTTCGACGTTCGACGACCGCGACTACGCCGGCGGCAGCACGTTCCCCGCGCTCGACCCGGCGACCTCGTTCCCGTACCACCCGGTGCTGGACGACACGGAGAAGAACCTCAAGGTCCCGGCCTGGCTCAACGACACGACTCTGTACCACAACCGCGGCGACACGACGTTCACCGGCGAGGACTCGCAGTACGGCGACTTCTTCGGCCTCGACGACCTGTTCACCGAGAACCCCAAGGTCGTCAACGGGATGATCGACATCTACCGCACCTGGGTGGGTGACTTCGGCATCGACGGCTTCCGCATCGACACCATGAAGCATGTCAACGACGAGTTCTGGCAGAAGTTCAGCCCCGGCATCCTGGACTACGCCCACGCCCACGGGAGGCCCGACTTCTTCATGTTCGGCGAGGTCGCGCTGGATGGCAGCGGGGCCGCTCAGAAGGCGTTCACCTCGCACTACACGACCACCGACAAGGTGCAGGCGATCCTCGACTTCCCGTTCCAGGACGCCGCCCGCAACTTCGCGTCCCGAGGGCAGTCGGCCGCAGCATTGAGCCAATTCTTCGCCAACGACGACTGGTACACCGACGCCGACTCCAACGCCTACGAGCTGCCCACCTTCCTCGGCAACCACGACATGGGCCGGATCGGCCGTTTCGTCGGCGTCGACAACCCGGCCTCGACGCCGGCGGAGCAGCTGCAGCGTGACCAGCTCGCGCACGAGCTCATGTACTTCTCTCGCGGCAACCCCGTCATCTACTACGGCGACGAGCAGGGCTTCACCGGTGACGGCGGCGACCAGGACGCGCGACAGGACATGTTCCCGTCCCAGGTCGCCTCGTACAACGACGACGACCTGCTCGGCACAGCCGCCACCACGGAGCAGTCGAACTTCGACACGAACCACCCGCTGTACAAGAAGATCAGCGACTTGGCTGCACTCACCGAGGCCCACCCGGCTCTGCGCAACGGCGCCCACCAGAGCCGCTACGCGAGCGACGGTTCGAGCATTTACGCCTTCTCCCGGATCGACCGGCGGGCGCAGCACGAGTACGTCGTCGCGCTGAACAACAGCGCGGCTGCACAGACCGCAGCCGTTCCCACGTTCATCGCGAACGGCGGGTTCAGTCTGCTCTACGGGTCGGGCCCGGCGTCGCTGACGACGAGCGCCTCCCGCGCCCTCACCGTCACCGTGCCGTCTCGCAGCACGGTCGTCTACGAATCGACCGGCCGCATCGCCGCGTCCAAGGTCGCTCCGCACATCTCGCTGGACACGCCGACCCCGTCGGACGTCGCGCGCAGCCGCACCGAGGTGCGCGCTGACGTCGCCGGCAGCTCGTTCTACGAGGTGACCTTCCAGGCGAGGGCCGGCAAGGGCGGCTGGCGGACGATCGGCACCGACGACACGGCGCCCTACCGGGTCTTCCACGACACGAGCAGCTACCGGACCGGGACCCCGCTGACCTATCGCGCGGTCGTCCTCGACAACGCGGGGCACACGAGGCAGAGCGGCGTCGCGAAAAGCTCCGTCCCCGCGCCGGTTGTCTCGGTGACGGCGGGCGCAAACGGCGAGATCACCCGGATCTTCCCGGTCGGGGTGACAGCCACGGTCGACCCCGAGCGTGCCACCCAGTCAGTTCTGTTCCAGCGCAGCGTCGCCGGCGGGGAGTGGGAGGACCTGGGGGCCGACAGCTCGTCGCCGGTCTACACGGTGAACGACGACGTGAGCGAGCTCGCTCTCGGCACGTCGGTCCGGTACCGGGCCACCCTCGTGGAGCCCGGGAACCCGAACGTGACGAGCGATCCCGTCACGGTCGTGGTGGCACCCCCGCGCCCGCGGGCTACATCGGTCACGGTGGCCGGCGACGTGCAGTCGGAGATCGCCGCCCCCGTGTGCGGCGACTGGGATCCGGCCTGCACCGCCACCCACCTGGCGTTCGACGAATCGGACGGCATGTGGCGGGCCACGTTCCCGGTCCCCGCCGGGACGTACGAGTGGAAGGTCGCGCTCAACGACAACTGGAAGGTCAGCTACGGGGCCAACGGCGGCGGTGACAACATCCCGCTGGTGGTGCCCCTCGACGGCTACACGGTCACGTTCACCTGGAACCAGTACACCCGTGTGCCGTCCGCGGTCGTCCATGCCCCTGAGGCGCTGCCCGAGCCCACCGGGGCCGGCTCCGCGGCGTCCGGGGGCGCCCAGTTGGGCGGTCCATGCTCAGTTTTGACCAGTTCCCGAGGCGGACGGTAGTCTGCGAGGTCGTTGTGCCCACCCGTCGGGTGCGGGCACGAGCATCCACCGCATCCGCGGCACCGACCGACAACGAGAAGGCCTCAGCGTGCGCACGTACAGCCCCAAGCCCGGCGACGTCCAGCGTCAGTGGCACGTCATCGACGCGACCGACGTCGTCCTCGGCCGGCTCGCCACCCAGACGGCGACCCTGCTGCGGGGCAAGCACAAGCCGATCTACGCCCCCCACGTCGACACCGGTGACTTCGTCATCGTCGTCAACGCCGAGAAGATCGCGCTGACCGGCAACAAGCGTGAGGCCAAGCTCGCCTACCGGCACTCCGGCTACCCGGGCGGCCTGTCCTCGATGCCGTACCGCGTGCTGCTCGAGAAGCACCCGGAGCGGGCGATCGAGAAGGCCGTCAAGGGGATGCTCCCGCACAACACCCTCGGCCGGGCGATGATGAGCAAGCTCAAGGTCTACGCCGGCCCGGAGCACCCGCACCAGGCGCAGTCGCCGATCCCGTTCGAGATCACCCAGGTCGCGCAGTAACCACGCCGGACCTTTCCGAGACATCGACAGAGAAGAAGCTGAGAGACACCGTGTCCGAGACCGCCACCACCGACGAGGTCACCGAGTCGGCGCCCGAGAGCTTCACGACGGAGTCGTCGACGGGGTCGTTCACCACCGCGACCCCGCGTGAGATCATCACCGCCCCCGCCGCGGCCACCGGCCGTCGCAAGCAGGCCATCGCCCGCGTGCGGCTGGTGCCGGGCAGCGGTCACTGGGTCGTCAACGGCAAGGCCCTCGACGTCTACTTCCCGAACAAGGTGCACCAGCAGCTGGTCAACGACCCGTTCGTGACCCTGGGTGCCGAGGAGCGCTTCGACGTCGTCGCTCGTATCCACGGCGGCGGCAGCTCGGGCCAGGCCGGCGCCCTGCGCCTCGCCATCGCCCGCGCCCTCAACGAGATCGACGAGGAGGGGAACCGCCCGTTGCTCAAGAAGGCCGGTTTCCTCACCCGTGACCCGCGGGTCAAGGAGCGCAAGAAGTACGGACTGAAGAAGGCCCGCAAGGCGCCGCAGTACAGCAAGCGCTGACCGGCACCGCGCACCCGCGTGGGACGCATCTTCGGCACCGACGGCGTGCGAGGCCTGGCCAACCGGGACCTCACGGCGGAGCTGGCCCTCGACCTTTCGGTCGCGGCCGCGCACGTCCTCGGTGACGTGGGTGCCTTCGAGGGCCATCGTCCGACGGCAGTCGTCGGCCGGGACCCGCGCGCGTCCGGTGAGTTCCTGTCGGCGGCCGTCATCGCCGGGCTCGCGAGTGCCGGCGTCGACGTCCTCGACGTCGGGGTCCTCCCGACCCCGGCCGTGGCGTTCCTCACGGCCGACCTCGGCGCCGACCTGGGCGCGGTCATCTCGGCGAGTCACAACCCGATGCCCGACAACGGTCTGAAGTTCCTCGCCCGCGGCGGCCACAAGCTGGCCGACGACCTCGAGAACGCGATCGAGGCCAGGCTGCGCGAGGACTGGGAGCGCCCGACCGGCGCCGCCGTCGGCCGGGTCCGGCAGGACGGCACGGCGGGCGAGCGCTACATCGAGCACCTGCTCTCGACCCTGCCGCACCGGCTCGACGGCCTCACCGTCGTCGTCGACGCGGCCCACGGCGCGGCCCACCTCGTCGCCCCCGAGGTGTTGCGGCGGGCCGGCGCCGAGGTCGTCGCCATCGGCGACCGGCCCGACGGGCTCAACATCAACGACGGCTACGGCTCGACCCACCTCGACCGGCTGCGCGAGGCGGTCCTCGCCCACGGCGCGCACGCCGGCGTCGCGCTCGACGGCGACGCCGACCGCTGCCTGGCCGTCGACGCCGCCGGCCGGGTCGTCGACGGCGACCAGATCCTCGCCGTGCTCGCCCTGGCGCTGCGCGAGTCCGGCGGGCTGCCGCACGACACCGCGGTCGTCACGGTCATGTCCAACCTCGGCTTCCGGCTGGCGATGGCCCGTGAGGGGGTCGCGGTCGTCGAGACCGCGGTCGGCGACCGCTACGTCCTGGAGGCCATGAAGGCCGGCGGCTTCGGCCTGGGCGGCGAGCAGTCCGGCCACGTGATCTTCTCCGACCACGCCACCACTGGTGACGGCACCCTCACAGCGCTGCACCTGCTCGCCCGGGTGGCTGCCACCGGCAAGCCGCTGGACGAGCTGGCTGCGGTCATGGACCGGCTGCCCCAGGTGCTGCTCAACGTCCGCGGCGTCGACCGCACCGGTGTCGACGCCTGCGCACCGCTCCAGCAGGCGGTCGCCGATGCCGAGGCGGAGCTCGGCGGGACCGGCCGCGTGCTGCTGCGCCCCAGCGGCACCGAGGCGGTGGTGCGGGTCATGGTCGAGGCGCCCGACGAGGCCCAGGCCGACACCGTCGCCGAGCGGCTGGCGGAGGTCGTCCGCACCCACCTCGCGCTGTAGGCCGACCGCCGTCGGCAGCACACGAGCCGACGTGGCTCCGGTCGGCAGCTGCTCTCCGACCGGGTAGCGGGGCCACGTGGCTCTCACCACGCGCGCCGCTGCTCAGAGCTTGCGGA
Organism: Actinomycetes bacterium; assembly: GCA_038246545.1. Taxonomy (GTDB): domain Bacteria; phylum Actinomycetota; class Actinomycetes; order JACCUZ01; family JACCUZ01; genus JBBRVW01. Next base: position 35,001 of record JBBRVW010000023.1, read on the forward strand.
GGCGGACCCGGCGGACCGCGTGGTCGGGTCCCTTCTCCAGCACCAGGGTGGCCCGTCCGCGGGTCGGCAGGATGTTCTGCTCGAGGTTCGGCTCGTTCACCTCCGCCCAGATCGACAGGGCGGTCTCGCGGGCCGCGTCGTCGGAGAGCTCGGCGTAGCGGGTGAAGTACGACGCGGGGTCGGCGAAGGCGGTCCGGCGCAGTCGCAGGAACCGCTCGACGTACCAGCGCCGGACGTCAACGGTGGCGGCGTCGACGTACACCGAGAAGTCGAAGTAGTCCGAGACGCTCATCCGGCTAAGGGCGTCGGGGCGGGGGCGGGGCGGCTGAAGGACGTTGAGCCCCTCGACCACGACGATGTCCGGCCGCTCGACCACCACCTGCTCGCCGGGAACGACGTCGTAGACCAGGTGCGAGTACACCGGCGCCGCCACCTCGGGCTCGCCCGACTTCACGGCCGCGAGGAACCGCAGCAGCCCCCGCTGGTCGTAGGACTCCGGGAAGCCCTTGCGGTGCAGGATGCCGCGCCGCCCGAGCTCCGCGTTGGGCAGCAGGAAGCCGTCGGTGGTCACGAGCGACACGCGTGGGTGGTGCGGCCAGCGCGCCAGCAGCTCGCGCAGCACGCGCGACGTCGTGCTCTTCCCGACCGCCACGCTGCCCGCGACGCCCACCACGAAGGGCACCCGGGCCGACTTCTCGCCCAGGAAGGTCGAGGTGGCGAGGTGCCGCTCCTGGGCGGCGGTCACCTGCAGGTTCAGCAGCCGGGAGAGCGGGAGGTAGACCTCCTCCACCTCGGCCAGGTCGATCGTGTCGCCGAGGCCGCGCAGCCGGGCCAGGTCGGCGTCGTCCAGCGTCAGCGGGGTGGTGTCGCGCAGCGCGCTCCAGCGCTCACGCTCGATCTTGACGTAGGGCGACAGCGCCGGGCCCTGGGGACCGGCGCTGTCGCCCGGCGCACGCGGGGAGGGCTGCCTCACGGCGATACCCTGTCACCCATGTGCGGCATCGTGGGCTACGTCGGAGAGCAGTCGGCCCTCGGGGTCGTCATCGGGGGACTCCGTCGCCTCGAGTACCGCGGCTACGACTCCGCTGGCGTGGCGCTCATCGCCGGCGGCAAGCTCGTCACGGCGAAGAAGGCCGGCAAGCTGGCCAACCTCGAGGCGGTGCTGGCGGAGAGCCCGCTCGACGAGGCAACGACCGGCATGGGGCACACCCGCTGGGCAACCCACGGAGCTCCGAACGACCGCAACGCCCATCCGCACGTCGACTGCACCGGCTCGGTGGCCGTCATCCACAACGGCATCATCGAGAACTTCGCCGGCCTCCGCGCCGAGCTCGAGGCGCGCGGCCACGTCCTCACCAGCGACACCGACACCGAGGCCGTGGCGCACCTGCTCGAGGAGGAGTGCCGCACCGGCGACGGAGCTGCCGAGGGCGACACCGTCGACCTGGCCGCCGCCATGCGCCGGGTCTGCCACCGGCTCGAGGGTGCCTTCACCCTTGTCGCCACCCACGTCGACGCCCCCGACGTCGTCGTCGGCGCCCGGCGCAACTCGCCGCTGGTGGTCGGCTGCGGCGAGGGGGAGAACTTCCTCGCCTCCGACGTCGCCGCGTTCATCGCGCACACCCGCGAAGCCGTCGAGCTGGGCCAGGACCAGGTGGTCGAGCTGCGACGCGACGGCGTCGTCGTCACCGACTTCGACGGCAACCCCGGCGACGTGCGCGAGTACCACGTCGACTGGGACCTGTCGGCCGCCGAGAAGGGCGGCTACGACTTCTTCATGCTCAAGGAGATCGACGAGCAGCCGCAGGCCGTGGCCGACACCCTTCTCGGTCGCCTCGACGACGACAACAACCTTGTCATGGACGAGATGCGCCTCTCCGACGACGACCTGCGCGAGATCGACAAGATCATCGTGATCTCCTGCGGCACCTCCTTCCACGCCGGCCTGGTAGCGAAGTACGCCATCGAGCACTGGTGCCGGGTCCCGTGCGAGGTCGAGCTGGCCTCGGAGTTCCGCTACCACGACCCCGTCCTCACCCGCTCCACCCTCGTCGTGGCCATCTCGCAGTCCGGCGAGACGATGGACACCCTGATGGCCCTGCGGCACGCCCGTGAGCAGAAGGCCAAGGTGCTGGCCATCTGCAACACCAACGGCTCGACGATCCCGCGCGAGTCCGATGCCGTGCTCTACACGCACGCCGGACCCGAGGTCGCGGTCGCCTCCACCAAGGGCTACCTCACGCAGATCGTGGCCTGCTACCTCGTCGGGCTCTACCTCGCGCAGGTGCGCGGCACCAAGTACGGCGACGAGATCGCCAAGGTCGTCGACGACCTGCGCGCCATGCCGGCGAAGATGCAGACCGTGCTCGACTCGCTCGACCCCGTGCGCGAGCTGGCCCGCGAGCTGGTGGACGCCACCTCGGTGCTCTTCCTCGGCCGGCACGTCGGCTACCCGACGGCGCTCGAGGGTGCCCTCAAGCTCAAGGAGCTGGCCTACATGCACGCCGAGGGGTTCGCCGCCGGCGAGCTCAAGCACGGCCCGATCGCCCTGATCGAAGAGGGCATCCCCGTGATCGCGGCGGTGCCGTCGCCGCGCGGCCGCAGCGTGCTGCACGACAAGCTCGTCTCGAACCTCCAGGAGGTCCGGGCGCGGGGCGCCCGCACCATCGTGATCGCCGAGGAGGGCGACACCGACGTCGAGCCGTACGCCGACGTCATCATCCGGGTGCCGCAGGCACCCACGCTGCTGCAGCCGCTGCTGTCGACCATCCCGCTCCAGGTGTTCGCCTGCGAGATGGCCACCGTGAGGGGCCACGACGTCGACCAGCCGCGCAACCTGGCCAAGAGCGTCACGGTCGAGTAGCCGCGTGGCGGGCCTCTGTTCCCGACGCTCGACGCCGCCGTACCGATCACGGTCCGTGAGCCCCGGTCACGTCTGGTTGTCCCGACTTCCCTACGCTTTGTCCGTCTCCTAGGGTGGTTGCGACCTGCATCACCCGGCAACCAGGGAGACAGATCACATGACCGAGCTCGACCGCCGTACGTTCCTCACGCGGGCCGCAGTGGTGGCGGGTGGTGCCGCTGCGAGCGGCCCACTGGTGGGTCTGGCCGCACCGGCGGCACACGCCTCGGACGGGGGTGGCCACCACCGTCGGCACCGACACTCCCCCGGGTACGGGGCGCTGCAGCCGACGGCCGACCTGCTCGACGGTGTCGAGCGGCTCGCGCTCCCGGCCGGGTTCTCCTACCGTTCGTTCGCCCTGACCGGGACGAAGACCGACGACGGGGCCACCATCCCGGCCAAGCCCGACGGTATGGGTGCCTTCCACGGTCGGCACGGGAACACGGTGCTGCTGCGCAACCACGAGATCGGCAACTCGGCGCCCCTGTTCGGCGGTCCGGGCGCCAGCAGCGACTTCGACGCCAAGACGGGCGGCGGTGTGGTCGGCCTCGAGGTCACCGCGTACGGGCACCTGGTCCGCAGCTGGGTGGCGATGAACGGCACCCTGAGCAACTGCGCCGCCGGTTCCACCCCCTGGGGGACCCAGCTCAGCAACGAGGAGAGCGTCAACGGCCCCGATGTCGGCAACGACTTCACCGGCAGCGACAACTCGGTGCTGACCGCCAAGCACGGCTACCTCTACGAGGTCCCCACCGACGGCGGGACGCCGAACGGTCCGATCACCCACGCCGGCCGGTTCGCCCACGAGGGCTCCGTGGTCGACCCGCACGACGGCACGGTGTACATGACCGAGGACGACTTCGCCTTCCCGTCGGGCTTCTACCGCTACCTGCCGCCGACCGACCCCCGGCGGACCCGGCGGATCGCCGACGGCGGCCGGCTGCAGATGCTCGCCGTCGTGGGTCAGCCGGGACGGGACTTCACCGGGCACGTCGAGAACGGCAGCCGCTTCGCGACCACCTGGGTCGACATCGGCCACCCGGACCCGACGTTCCCCGCGGGGACCACGAACGACCAGGCCATCCGCGCCGTCGCCGACCAGGGACTGGCCCAGGGTGCCTGCTTCTTCTCCCGCCTCGAGGGCGCGGTCTGGAGCCACGGGGCGGTCTGGTTCACCTCCACCCAGGGCGGCGAGTCCCACGGGGTCGGCAAGGGCGGCCTCGGCCAGGGCGAGGGCCAGGTCTGGGCCTACGAGCCGCACTCCGGGACCCTCACGATGGTCTTCGAGTCGCCCGGCCCGGACGTGCTGGACATGCCCGACAACATCGGCGCCAGCAAGCACGGCACGTTCCTGCTGTGCGAGGACGGCAACGACTCCACCCAGTACCTGCGCGGCCTGACGCCGTCGGCCAAGATCTTCGACTTCGCGATGAACATCGACGGTCCCGACGCCAAGGAGGAGTTCGCCGGCGCCGTGTGGAGCCAGAACGGTCACACCCTGTTCGTGAACCTGCAGACCCGCACCGACCCGGCTCGGACCTACGCCATCTGGGGCCCGTGGCAGCGCGGCTCCTTCTGAGGTTTCGCTCGCACCACGTCAGGCCCCCGCGACCTCAGGTCGTGGGGGTCTGACTTCTCCTCGAGGACGTGCGAGGCTGGGCGTCGTGATCATCGGTGTCGGCATCGACGTCGTCGACGTCGCCCGGTTCGGCGAGACGCTGGCCCGAACGCCGCGCCTGGCCGCACGGTTGTTCACCGACGCCGAGCAGCAGCTCCCGTTGGCCTCCCTCGCTGCGCGGTTCGCGGCCAAGGAGGCGCTCGCGAAGGCACTCGGCGCGCCGGTCGGGCTGCGCTGGCGCGACGCCGAGGTGCAGCGCGGCGAGGACGGCCGGCCGCACCTCGCGGTGACCGGCACCGTCGCCGCGCGGGCCGAGCAGCTCGGCGTCCACCACACCCACCTGTCCCTGAGCCACGACGCCGGCATCGCGTCGGCTGTCGTCATCGCCGAGGGCACGACCTGATGCAGCCCGCCTACGACATCGACGCGATCCGGGCGGCCGAGCAGCGCTTGCTCGACGCGCTTCCGGACGGCGCGCTGATAGCCCGCGCGGCGACCGGGCTCGCCCGGGTCTGCGCCGCGCTGCTCGACGGCGTCTACGGGTCCCGCGTGCTGCTGCTCGTCGGCGCCGGCAACAACGGCGGTGACGCGCTGTACGCCGGTGCGTCCCTGGCCCGTCGCGGCGCCCGGGTCGAGGCACTGCTGCTCGACGACCGGGTGCACGTGGCGGGGCTGGCCGCGCTCCTGCGGGCCGGCGGCCACCGCGTCGACCGCATCGGCGATGCGGGCACTCGTACGGATGGCCCGGACCTGGTGATCGACGGGATCCTCGGCATCGGCGGTCGCGGGGGGCTGCGTGAGAAGGCGGTCGACGTCGTGCGGCGGCTGCCCGACGACGCCCCGGTCGTCGCGGTCGACGTGCCGAGTGGTGTCGACGCCTCCACCGGCGAGGTGGTCGGGGTCGCGGTCGACGCCGACGTGACCGTGACCTTCGGCGCAATGAAGACCGGGCTGCTCGTCGACCCGGGCGCACGGCACGCAGGCGTCGTCGAGCTGGTGGACATCGGTCTCGACCTGCCGCCCGCCGAGGTCGAGGTGCTCCAGTCGGTCGACGTCGCGCACCTGCTGCCGAGAGCGGATCGCGAGTCGGACAAGTACCGACGGGGTGTCCTGGGCGTCGCGGCCGGGTCCGCCCAGTACACCGGTGCCGCGGTGCTCTGCACCGGAGGCGCGGTGCGGTCCGGAGCCGGGATGGTGCGCTACCTCGGCGCCGAGGAGGCAGCCGGCCAGGTGCGCGCACGCTGGCCGGAGGTCGTGGTGGGCGAGGGCCGGGTGCAGGCCTGGGCCGTCGGGTCGGGCGGGGGCGACGACGCGGCCGACCGGTTCGCGCGCGCCGCCCGCGACGGCGTACCGATGGTCGTGGACGCCGACGCGCTGGCGGCACTGGTCAAGCACCGCGACCTGGCCGTCCCGCTCCTGCTGACGCCGCATGCCGGAGAGCTGGCCCGGCTGGTGGGGGCCGAGCGCGACGACGTGGAGGCCCGCCGCCTGCACCACGCCCGCTCCGCGGCCCGCGACCTGGACGCCGTCGTGCTGCTGAAGGGCTCGACGACCGTGGTCGCGCGGCCCGACGGACGGGTCCGCGTCAACCCGACGGGGACGCCGGCGCTCGCGACGGCCGGCTCGGGCGACGTGCTCGCGGGCCTGTGCGGCGCGCTGCTCGCGGCAGGCCTCGACCCGTTCGACGCCGGCTCCGTCGGTGCCTGGCTGCACGGGCTGGCCGGCCGGATCGCGGCGGCCGGTGGCCGGCCGGTGGCGGCCGGCGACGTCCTGGACGCGATCCCCGACGCCTTCCGGCGCGTCCGGGCGCGGGGCGGCGCCGGTCCCCTTGGCACACTGGGGGCATGAGTCGCCAGCACGCCGTCGCGAGGGTCGATCTCGGCGCGATCCGCGCCAACGTCGCCGCCCTCCGCGGGCGCACGACGAGCGAGGTGCTCGCCGTGGTCAAGGCCGACGGTTACGGGCACGGCCTGGTGCCCTCCGCGCGTGCGGCAGTCGAGGGCGGCGCCACCTGGCTCGGCACCGCGCTGGTCGACGAGGCGCTGGCGCTGCGCGCCGCCGGCCTCACCGAGCCGCGCATCCTGGCCTGGCTGATGGGGCCGGGGGAGCGCTGGGCCGAAGCGCTGCGCGCGGACATCGACGTGTCGGTCAGCGCGACCTGGGCGCTGGACGAGGTCCTGGCCGCCACGGCCGAGACCGGCCACACGGCGCGGGTCCACCTCAAGGTCGACAGCGGGCTGACCCGCGGTGGCGCGGCGCTCGCCGACTGGCCGGACCTCGTCGACGCGGCCCGCAAGGCGGAGGCCGACGGGTCCGTGCTCGTCACCGGGGTGTGGTCGCACTTCGCCTACGCCGACGCGCCCGGGCACGAGACGATCGCGCGACAGGCTGCGGTGTTCCGCGAGGCTGTCGCGCACGCCGAGACCGCGGGCCTGCGCCCGGAGGTGCGGCACCTGGCCAACTCCGCTGCGACCCTCACCGCGCCCGATCAGCACTTCGACCTGGTGCGGCCGGGCATCGCCGTCTACGGGCTCTCGCCGGTGCCGGAGGTCGGCGGGCCGCACGACTACGGGCTGCGCCCGGCGATGACCCTCGCCGCCGGCCTGGTACTGGTGAAGCGGGTGCCGGCCGGCAGCGGCGTGAGCTACGGACACACCTACACGACCGACCGCGAGACGACGGTCGGGCTGGTGCCGCTGGGCTACGCCGACGGCGTCCCGCGCGCCGCCGGCAACGTCGGGCCGGTCCTGGCCGCCGGCCGTACCCGTACCGTCGCCGGCCGCGTGTGCATGGACCAGCTGGTCCTGGACCTCGGCGACGACCCCGCTCAGGCGGGGGACGAGGTCGTCCTCTTCGGCGACGGCTCCGACGGCGGCCCCACCGCGCAGGACTGGGCGGACGCGACCGGCACCATCTCCTACGAGATCGTCACCCGGATCGGCCCGCGGGTGCCACGCGTGTACGTCGACGACGGCCGGGTCATGCCGGGGGACCCGTCATGACGGCCGCCCTGCCGACGTGGGGCAAGCGCGCCGCGATCGTGGCGGGAGCCGCCGGGGTCGTCGCAGCCGGTGCCGCGGTCGGGCTGGCTGCCGAGCGCTACGCCGTGGGGCGGTCGTTCCGCAGCGCGCACGACCTCGAGCCGGCCGAGCCGTTCGGCGAGCTGCGCGGCACCGTGGTGCCGGTCACCGCCACCGACGGCGTGCGGCTGCGCGTCGAGGTCGAGGGGCTGGCGGCCGGCTCGCGGCGTACCCCCACGGTGACCGTCGTCTTCTGCCACGGCCTGGCGCTGACCCAGGACAGCTGGCACTACCAGCGACGCGACCTCTCCGACCTCGCCGAGGACGGCGGCCGGCTGGTGTTCTGGGACCAGCGCGGGCACGGCCGATCGGCCCGCGGTGACGCGGAGCACGCGACGATCGACCAGCTCGGCAAGGATCTCTTCGCGGTGCTGAAGGCGACGGCGCCCAAGGGTCCGGTGGTGCTCGTCGGGCACTCGATGGGCGGCATGACCATCATGGCGCTGGCCGACGAGCACCCGGAGCTGTTCGGCGAGCGCGTCGTCGCGGTGGCGCTGATCGCGACGTCCCCCGGCAAGCTGGCCGAGGTGACTTTCGGCGTCCCCGCCGCCGCCGGCCGGGCACTGCGCCGGCTGGCGCCCAAGGCGTTGACCGCGCTGAACCGTCGCCCGGCCCTCGTCGCCCGTGGGCGGTCGCTGGGTGCGGACATCGAGTTCGTCTTCACCAAGCGCTACTCGTTCGCCACCGACGTGCCGCCGGCGCTGGTGCTGTTCGTGTCGCGGATGCACGACCAGACCCCGCTGGACGTGCTGGCCGAGCTGTTCCCGGCGTTCGACGCGCACGACAAGCTCGCCGCTCTCGACGTCCTCAACGGGGTCGAGACGCTGGTGCTCGGCGGCGAGCAGGACCTCATGACCCCGGCCGACCACAGCCGCGAGATCGTCGCCAGCGTGCCCGGCGCCGAGCTGGCGATCCTGCCGGAGGCGGGTCACCTCGTGATGCTCGAGCACCACGACGTGGTCACCGACCACCTGCGCGACCTGGTCGAGCGCGCGCTGCGGCACCGCGCCGCCACCGCGTGACGCCGGTCACGGTCGAGCCGATGGCCGCAGCAGCGGCCGCATCGTCCTGGGACGAGCTGGTCGCGGCGGTCAGCGGGTGCGTGGCCTGCGACGAGCTGGCGGCGAGCCGCACCCGGGTCGTGCCCGGGCAGCGGCCGCCGGGCGCCGAGGTGCTGCTCGTCGGCGAGGCGCCCGGCGCGCAGGAGGACGAGACAGGGGTGCCGTTCGTCGGCCGGTCCGGCCAGCTGCTCGACGAGCTGCTCGGCGAGGCCGGGCTGCGCCGGGAGCAGGTCGCCGTCGTCAACGTCCTCAAGTGCCGTCCACCTGCCAACCGCACACCGCGCCGCGCCGAGGTGCAGCGCTGCCGGCCCTGGCTCAGCCGCCAGATCGAGCTGGTCGACCCCCGGGTGGTGGTGGCGCTCGGCAGCACGGCCGCCGCGTGGTTCTTCGGGCCGTCGGCCAGGATCCGCGCGCTGCGGGAGCGCGGCCGGACCGAAGCGCTGATCTACGACGGTCGCGCGCTGCTCGTCACCTACCACCCGTCCGCGGCGATCCGGTTCGGGCCGAAGGGCGAGCCGGTCGCTGCCCTGCGCACCGACCTGGCCCGGGTCGCGGCCCTGCTCGCGGACCCGGCATGACGGACGTGAGCGACACCAGCGACCCGACGACGAGCTCCTCGTTCGACGTCGTGCTTCCCGAGGCGGGGGACACCACGTCGTTCGGCCGCCGGCTGGCCGGGCTGCTGCGGGCCGGTGACCTCGTCCTGCTCTCCGGCGGGCTCGGCGCCGGCAAGACCACCCTGACCCGAGGTATCGGCGAGGGGCTGGGCGTGCGCGGCGCCGTGACGTCGCCCACCTTCGTCATCGCCCGGTGGCACCCCTCGCTCTCGGGCGGCCCGGCCCTGGTGCACGTCGACGCGTACCGCATCGACTCGCTCGCCGAGGTCGACGATCTCGACCTCGACGCGTCGCTCGACGCGTCGGTGACGGTCGTCGAGTGGGGCGACGGCAAGGCGGAGGTCCTCTCCGGCGACCGGCTCGAGGTGACCTTGCGCCGCGGCAGCGACGAGAGCGACGAGCGCCGCACGGCGGCGGTGCTCGCGGTCGGCCCGCGGTGGTCCGGGGTGGACCTGTCCGTCCTGACCTCCTGACCTCCTGACAAGCCCTCACCTCTGTCGTCGGTCCGCCGGTGACACTGGCGGGAAACCGACGGTGTTCGGCCGGGACGCCCCTCGTCGTCCCTGCCCTCGAGCGCCGAGGATCTCGGTGGTCGAAGGAGGTGGGTCATGGATGCCGAGGCCGTGGGCTTCGTCGGACTGGGTGTCATGGGCCAGCCCATGGCGGTCAACCTGGCGCGGACCGGTACGCCCCTCGTGGTGTGGAACCGCACGCCGGCCAGGCTCGGCCCGCTGCGGGACGCCGGGGCGGAGGCGGCCGACGACGTCGACGGCGTGCTCGCGCGGGCGACGACCGTGCTGTTCATGATGGCTGACGGCGCGGTGCTCGACGAGGTCCTTGGCCGCGACTCGCCGCTGTTCGCGGCGCGGGTCGAGGGGCACCTCCTCGTGCACATGGGCACGACCTCCCCGGACTACTCACGCGGCCTCGCCGCCGAGGTCCGTAGGGCCGGTGGCCGCTATGTCGAGGCGCCGGTGTCCGGCTCCCGGGTCCCGGCGGAGCAACGTCAGATCGTCGGGATGGTGGCGGGTCGGCCCGAGGACGTCGCCGTGGTGCGACCTCTCGTGTCCGCGATGTGCCGCGAGACCTTCGACTGCGGCGAGGTGCCTGGCGCGCTGCTCACCAAGCTGTCGGTGAACCTGTTCCTCATGACCATGGTCGCCGGCCTGGCCGAGGCGGCGAACTTCGCCCAGCAGCACGGCGTGCCGATGGACACGTTCCGCGCCGTGCTGGACGCCGGGCCGATGGCGAGCGCCGTCTCCCGGGGAAAGCTGGAGATGCTGGTCTCCGGGGAGTTCCCGGTCGCGGCAGCCGTGTCCGACGTCCTGATGAACAGTCGACTGGTGGCCGACGCTGCCCGCGCGACAGGCACGGCAGCACCCCTCATGCTCGTGACCGAGCAGCTCTTCACGGAGGCAGAGGCGATGGGCCTCGGTGGCGAGGACATGGCGGCGGTCCTGCTCGCGATCGCCCGGCGCAACCTCTGATCGTGGCGCCGGCTCAGGTCCGGTGCCGTCCGGCGAGCAGGGTGAGTCGGTACCGGTGGTGCTGGCGGGGTCTGCGGTCGGGGTCGATGGAGGCGGGTGGGGTGAACTGGGGACAGCCGTTGGCGGCGAGGGTGACCTTCCAGCCTTGCCGGTGGACCTGCTGGTGGTGGTAGGGGCAGAGCAGGGCGGCGTTGGCCAGGTCGGTGGCTCCGCCCTTGGCCCATTCGGTCTGGTGATGGCCGTCGCAGTCGGCGGGTGCCCGGTCGCAGCCGGGGGCGGTGCAGCCTCGGTCGCGGGTGTCCAGGGCGCGGCGCTGGGCCAGCGTGAAGGTGCGGCGGGTGCGGCCGAGGTCGAGGATCTCCGAGGGCCCGCCCAGCACGATCGGGGTGATGCCGGCGTCGCAGGCGAGACGGCGGAGCTCGGCGGCGGACAGGGTGCCGCCGGTGTGCAGCAGCCCAGCGCCTGTGGCGGCCGCCTGAAGGGTGTGCAGGGTGGTGGTGACGTTGACGTGCACGTGCACTCTCGCGCTGGGTCTTTCGCTTGACGTCGTGAGGGCGTCGCGCAGGGTGGTGATCAGGTGGTCGCCGCGGCGTTGTTCGCGGGGCCGGATGTCGTCGAACCCGTCGGTGCCGGGGTGCGGCGCGTCGGCCTGCTTCAGCCACGGGGTCAGCACGGAGGCGTCGGTGGGTCGGATGCTGAACCGGCCGGTCACCGACCCGTCCGGGCGGCGTCTGATGGTCAGACTGTTGGTGTCGGCGAGCCGGGCGGCTGCTTCCGCGGCGGCCAGCTCGCGCGCGACGGCTTCCTCGTCTGCGGGGTCGTCGGTCGAGGGGCTGCGGGTGAGTCGCTCGACCAGCGCGGCGGCGGCGGTGGCCAGGGCCCGTGGTGCCAGCGCAGTGCTCTGGTGGAACAGGAACTCTGCTGCTGCCTGTCGCTCGCGCGAGGGGACCTGCTCGAGGCTGTCGACGGCGTCCAGGGCGGTGGCGACCACGGAGGCCTGCTCCGGCGTCAGGTGACCACCGGCGAGCGCGTCGTGCACGACCGGCTGGCCGAGCAGCAGCTCCGCGGTGGCGGTGCGCCGCTTCGCCTCCGGGGCAGAGAGCCGGAACCGGTCCCGCAGCCAGCCCTCGACGCTCAGCGCCTGGGTGCGCTGCTGGAGCCCCCGCAGGTCGGCCTCGCGGACCAGCGCTGCGCGGACCGCGACCAGTCGCGCTTCGGAGCGCTCGAGGTCGACCAGCGCTGTCTCGACCTCGTCGTCGGTCAGCTGCCACACAGGTCGGGTGTCGGTCAGCGCAGCCTCGGGCCGGGTGGCGCCCGGCGCGCTCTGAACTGTCGAACACATGTTCGGATCCTACCATCGCGCCCTGTGTCCGGGAAGGTGGAAACCGTTGTGGGGAAAGGGATTTTGGTATGCACAGCCTCGGTCGCGGGGAGCGCCCTGCAGAGCATCCGGCTCATGGTCATCTCAAGCTGCTCGACCTCTCGGGTCGGGCGGGGTGAGGATGAGCGGGTGGTCCGCGCACCGGTATATGTCGTCGTCTCCGGCCCGCCCGGCAGCGGCAAGACGACTCTGGCCAGGGCGCTGGCCGTCGAGCTCCACCTGCCGCTGGTCGCGAAGGACACCGTCAAGGAGGCGCTGATGAGACACCTCGCGGTGCCCGACGTCGAGACGTCGCGGCGGCTCGGGAGCGCCTGGCACCGGACCTACGCGATCCTGGAGCTGCGGGCGCTGCCGGGCGAGCTCCTCGAGGTGTTCTGCCGCTGCGACCCGGCAGTGGCCGAGCAGCGGTACCGCGACAGGGCAGCGACCCGGGCGCCGGGGCACTTCGACGGTAAGCGCTCGGCGGCCGAGCTGGCGAACGACGAGGTCAGCCGGCCGGTCGCCGGTGGCTGGCCGGTCGTCGAGACCGACACAACCGGTCCGGTCGACATCGTCGAGGTGGTGGCGCGGCTCCGCGCCGCGACCGCTGGTTAGCCTTCGGACGTGCTGCTCGCCCTGGACACCGCGACACCCGCGGTCACGGTCGCCCTCGCCGACGGCGAGCAGGTGCTCGCCGAGCGCACGACGGTCGACGCCCGCCGGCACGGGGAGCTGCTCGCACCCGCGATCGCCGCGGTGCTCGCGGAGGCCGGCGTCGAACGCACGGCGCTCACCGCGATCGGTGTGGGTGTCGGACCCGGGCCGTTCACGGGACTGCGGGTCGGCCTGGTCACCGCCCGCACCCTCGGTGTCGTGCTCGGGATCCCTGTCCTCGGCGTCTGCACGCTCGACGTGCTCGCCCTCGCCGCCGAGGTCGACACCGGCGCCGTGTTCCGGGTGGTCACTGATGCGCGGCGCAAGGAGGTCCACTGGGCGTCGTACGTCGCGGACGACGCCGGCCCGCGCCGCACCGACGGGCCCTACGTCGCGGCCCCTGCGGTCGCCGGCTGGGACGGTCCCTCGGTCGGTGCCGGCGCCGCGCTGTACGCCGAGTCGTTCCCCGGGCACCGAGGCCCGGAGCACCCGACGGCCGGCGACCTCGCGCGCTGGGTCGCCCGCGGCCTGCCCACGACCACCCCCGACCCGCTGTACCTGCGTCGACCGGACGCCGTGGAGCCGGGCGCGCGCAAGTCGGTGCTGTGACGCGGCGGTGGGCGTGACCGCTGTCCTGCGCCGGTTCCGCTGGTGGGACGTCGACGCCGCGCACCTGCTCGAGGGCGAGCTGTTCCCGGACGCGTGGTCGGTCGAGACGTTCTGGTCAGAGCTCGCGCACGTCCCGGAGACCCGGCACTACGTCGTCGCCGACGACGACGGTGCACTGGTCGGCTACGCCGGGCTCGCGGTCATCGGTCACCAGGCGGACGTGCAGACGGTGGCCGTTTCGCCTGCCGCGCAGGGGCAGGGTCTCGGCCGGCTGCTGCTCGACGAGCTGTTGTCGGAGGCGCGGCGACGCGGCGTCACCGAGGTGCTGCTCGAGGTACGCGCTGACAACGAGCCCGCACAGGCGCTCTACGCCCGGGCCGGCTTCGAGCGCATCGGCATCCGCCGCGGCTACTACCAGCCAGGTGGCACCGACGCGCTCGTCCTTCGGCTGAGGCTGCACACCGCCACCATCAGCGACGCTGTACACACCCCCTAGGCTCGGCTGCCGTGACGACGCGCATCGCACTGGCCACCTCTGCCGAGTTCCCGGACCTCGACGAGGACGCGGCGGTCCTGCTGGCGGCCCTCGTCGCCGAAGGTCTCGACGCCGGCCCGGCCGTGTGGACCGACGACGGGGTCGACTGGTCGTCGTACGACCTCGTGGTGGTCCGCTCCACCTGGGACTACCAGGGACGGCACGCCGAGTTCCTCGACTGGGCACGCCGGGTCGAGTCCGTCACGTCGCTGGCCAACTCTGCCGACGTCCTCGCGTGGAACACCACGAAGACCTACCTGCGCGCGTTGAAGGACGCCGGCCTGCCCGTCGTCCCGACCGACTGGCTCGACCCCGGTGACGTCTTCGTCGTCCCGGAGATCGGGGAGTACGTCGTGAAGCCGGCGGTCTCGGCCGGGTCCCGCGACACGAACCGCTACCTCGCCGGCGACCACGACGAGCGAGCTGTGGTCCATGCCCAGGAGCTGCTCGACGCCGGGCGCACGGTGATGGTGCAGCCGTACCTGGTTGAGGTCGACACCTACGGCGAGACCGCGCTCTTCTTCTTCGGCGGACAGTTCAGCCACGCGGTGCGCAAGGGACCGCTGCTCACGCCGGCCATGGAGCTGGTGTCGGCGGCGTACAAGGAGGAGACCATCGAGCCGCGCGAGCCCACCGGGGCCGAGCGCGAGGCCGCCGAGCAGGTCCTCGACGCCCTGGCCGCCCTCGCGCCGGCGTCGCGGGACCAGCTGGTCTACGCGCGGGTCGACCTCGTGCCCGGCGCGGACGGCGACCCGGTGCTGCTCGAGCTCGAGCTGGCCGAGCCGTCGATGTTCCTGATCCACGACGGTTCCGGGGGGACCGCCTCCGCGCCGCGGTTCGCGGCCGCGATCCGGGCCGCGGTCCCGGGAACGCCGGGAGCCTGACGATGCCGGGGTCCGACGAGCCGCTCGTCCTCGGCATCGAGACCTCCTGCGACGAGACCGGGGTCGGTCTCGTGCGCGGCCGGACGCTGCACGCGGACTCGGTCGCGAGCAGCGTCGACGAGCACGCAAGGTTCGGCGGTGTGGTTCCGGAGGTCGCCAGCCGCGCGCACCTCGAGGCGATGGTGCCGACGGTGCAGCGGGCCTGCGAGACCGCGGGGGTGCGACTGTCCGACGTCGACGCGATCGCCGTCACCAGCGGTCCTGGACTGACCGGTGCGCTGCTCGTCGGCGTCGCTGCGGCCAAGGCGCTGGCGATCGGCCTGGACAAGCCGCTCTACGGCGTCAACCACCTCGCAGCGCACGTGGCCGTCGACCAGCTGGAGCACGGGCCGCTGCCGGAGCCGTGCATCGCACTGCTGGTGTCCGGCGGCCACTCGTCGCTGCTCCTCGTCCACGACGTCACGTCCGGCGTCGTGCCCCTCGGTGCCACCCTCGACGACGCGGCGGGGGAGGCGTTCGACAAGGTCGCGCGGGTGCTCGGGCTGCCGTTCCCCGGCGGCCCGCACGTCGACCGCGAGGCGAGGACCGGCGACCCGGCGTACGTCGCGTTCCCCCGTGGTCTCACCGGGTCCCGTGACATGGCCGAGCACCGCTACGACTTCTCGTTCTCCGGCCTCAAGACTGCGGTCGCACGGTGGGTCGAGGCTCGTCACCGCGACGGCGAGCCGGTACCGGTCGCCGACGTGGCTGCGGCCTTCCAGGAGGCGGTCGTCGACGTGCTCACCCGCAAGGCGGTGCTCGCCTGCACCGAGCAGGGCGTCGACACCCTGCTCGTGGGCGGCGGGGTCGCGGCCAACTCCCGGTTGCGCGCGCTGGCGCAGGAACGGTGCGACACCGCCGGTGTCACGCTGCGCGTGCCGCGACCAGGGCTGTGCACCGACAACGGCGCGATGGTGGCTGCCCTCGGGTCCGCCCTCATGGCCCGCGGCGTGCCGCCCTCGTCCCTGGACCTGCCGGCCGACTCGTCGATGCCGGTCACCGACATCGTCGCCGTCTAGGAGGCCGAGTGCTCGGCTGGCTCCTGCTCGTCGGTGCTGCCGTCCTGCTGATCGGTGGGGCCGAGCTCTTCGTCGAGAACGCCGCGGGCGCGGCACGGCGGCTGGGCCTCACCGTGATAGCGGTGGGTGTGCTGCTTGCCGGTGCCGAGCCCGAGGAGCTGCTGACGGCGGTGATCGCCGCGGTCCGTGACCGGCCGGGGCTCGCCGTCGGTGACGCGCTCGGCGCCAACGTCACCATGCTCACGGCCTGCCTCGGCCTGGCCGCGCTGGTGCGTCCGCTGCACGTGGGGCGCCGCGTGCGGCAGTACGCCGGCATGGCGGCGATCGCCGGCGTGCTGGCGCTGGTCGTGCTGCTCGACGGCCGGGTGGGTCGGGTCGAGGGCGGCCTGCTGGTGGCGGCGTACGTCGTGCTGGTGGCGCTGGTGTGGTGGCGGGAGCGCGAGCCCCCCGCCCTGGGTGAGCTGGCCGAGCTCGCGGCGGACGACGGTGACGACGACGACACCGGCGGTGGCCGGTCGCCCGGTGTGGCCCTCGGTTTCGCGGTCGCGGGCGTGGCGCTGATGCTCGTCGGCGGCGACCTCGCGGTGCGCGGCGCGGTGCGCGTCGTGTCCGAGCTGGGCCGGACCGACTCCGCGGTCGGCCTCACGGTCCTCGCGCTCGCCACCACGGCCGAGCTGTTCGCCCTGGTGCTGTCGGCGGTGCGGCACGACGTGCCGGAGATCGCGGTGGCCGGGGTGGTCGGCTCGGCGGCGTACAACGCGACCGCGACCCTGGGTGCGGCGGCGCTCGCCCGGCCGCTGGTGGCCGACGGCGTCATCGCGGCGGCTGTCACGGGCGTGGGGCTGCCGCTGCTGCTGCTCGCCGTGACTCGCGACGGCCGCGTGGGTCGCCCGGTCGGCGCGCTGCTGCTGGCCGGCTACCTGGTCTACGTCGTCCTGGTCCTCCGCTAGAGGGGACGCACGAGCAGCACCGACTGCTCGCCGGCGATCCGGGTCAGGACCACGGTCGCCTCGGCGTCACCGGTCAGCCGCAGCTGGTGGCGCAGCTCCTCGGGTGTCACCGCCGTACCGCGCTTCTTCACCGTCACGCGCCCCACGCCGCGCTCGCGCAGCAGCGTGCGCAGCCGCTTCACCCCGAAGGGCAGGACGTCGGTCACCTCGTACGCCGACCCGAACGGCGTCGAGGGCGGCGCGTCGGTCGTGACGTAGGCGATCGTCGGGTCGAGCAGGCGTCCGTCGACGAGCTCGGCGGCCTCGGCGACCAGCCCGGCCCGGATGACCGCGCCGTCCGGCTCCACCAGGTAGCGGCCGACAGGCCCGGCCGGGGCGCTCCGGGTGCCGTCGCCGGTGAGGGTGGCGCCCGACGGCAGCAGCGTCGCGCGCCGGGCGACACCGGTCGACAGCGGACCGCACCACAGCGCGCACTCGAGCACGTCGCCGCCGTCGGACACCCACTCGGCCTCCGCGCCGGCGGGCAGCACGGCGTGCGGCACCCCGGGAGCGAGCTTGGCGCCGGTGGCGTCGACCCGGGTGGCGGCGTCGAGGACGAAGGCGAACGGCGGCGACCAGTCGCGCGGGTCCAGGGCCCGTCCGTGGGCGCCGCGCCGCGCGGGGTCGACGAAGACCGCGTCCAGGCCGACCAGCGAGGTCGTGGTGACGTCCTCGCAACGCACCTGCACGCGGTCGGCGACACCGAACGTCTCCGCGTTGGCGCGCGCCACTGCTGCCGTCACCGGGTCGCGGTCCACCCCGACGACGCGGGGGAGCCCGGCGCGTGCCAGCGCCAGCAGGTCGCCGCCGACCCCGCAGCACAGGTCGGCCACCGACCGAAGGCTCAGCCGGGCGAACCGCTCCGCGTGCCGGTCGGCCACGGCCCGGCGGGTGGCCTGCTCCAGCCCCTCCTGCGTGAGCCACGTCCGCGCGGCGTCCGGCCCCAGCCGGGCGGCGGCGCGGGCGCGCAGCCGGGCCTGGGTCATCGCGGCGGCGGCCAGCCCGGCCGGCACCCCCTCGCGACGCAGCCGCTCCGCCGTCCCGAGCGCGGTCGCCTCGTCGTACGCCGGCAGCCGCGCCATCAGCGCGGCCCCCTCGGGCGTGAGCAGGGCCCGGACGTCGGCTGCGCCGTCGGCAGCCGCGCTTCCGGCCTCGGGCACCGGCCGATCCTTGCAGGGGAGGAGGTAAGGGTCCGGTGCCGGGCTGCCGATGAAGGGAGCGACTCACCGGAGGCCCCCCCATGACCGCACCCGTCCTCGACGGCGATCGCGCCGACGCGACCGCGCCCACTGCCCAGCGCCCCTGGCCCGTCCCCGCCAACGAGGCGGAGCGGGTCCTGGCGCTGCACGAGCTCGGCGTGCTCGACCAGCCGCGACAGGCGGACCTGGACGCGGCCGCCCGGCTGGCGGCGTACGTCTGCGGAACCCCGACCGCCGTCGTGAACCTCATCGACTCCGACCGGCAGTGGCAGGCGGCCGCGCACGGCGCCGAACGCGGCGAGGTCCCCCGCGGGGACTCGATGTGCCAGCACGCTATTCTCGGTACCGAGGTGGTCTACACCCCGGACGCCAGGTCGGACTCGGTCCTCGCGGACAACCCCTTGGTCACCGGCCGGATCGGCAAGGTCCGGCTCTACGCCTCCGCACCGCTGGTGACCCGTGACGGCCACGCCATCGGCACGGTCTGCGCCTTCGACGAGCAGCCTCGTGAGCTGGCCGAGACCCAGCTGTCCCTGCTGGGCGACATCGCCGCCCAGGTGATGGCGCTGTTCGAGTCGCGCCGGCTGGCTGCCGCGCTGGCCCGCAGCGCGACCACCGACCCGCTGACCGGGCTCGCCAACCGCCGCAGCATCGAGTTCGCCATCCGCAACGCCGTGGCCCGCGCCGAGCGCGGCCTGGGCACCCCGTCGGTGGTCATGGCCGACCTGGACGGCTTCAAGCGCGTCAACGACACGTACGGGCACCAGGCCGGCGACGCGCTCCTGCGCACCGTCGCGGACTGCCTGGTGGCCACCGCGCGCTCGGTCGACACGGTCGGCCGGCTGGGCGGCGACGAGTTCGTCGTCCTGCTCGAGCACACCGGCGGCCCCGGCGCCGGCGCCGCCCTCAACCGGTTGCGAGCCGGGCTGCAGGCCGCCATGTCGGACCCGTCCGGGGGCGCGCTCCCCCTCGGTGCGGCGCTCGGGATCACGACCTACCGCCCGGGGGACTCGGTCGCGACGCTGCTGGCCCGGGCCGACGCGGAGATGTACGCCGACAAGGCCCGGCGGGCCGCCGGCGCCTGACGCCGCCCCGGGCGTTCCGGCTGGACGACGCCGTTTAGCACTCGGGTTGACCGAGTGCCAGGTCTCGCCTAGATTCAACGTTGGCACTCTCGAGGTGAGTGTGCCAGCCAGAGCAGCAACGGCGTGGTCCGACCCGGTCCGATCCCCGCGACGGCGGTCCGGTCATCGCACCCGCCCCACACCGCTCACGAGAACTGTGCGAGAGGGAGTCATGACGACGGCCACCAAGGTTGCCATCAAGCCGCTCGAGGACCGCATCGTGGTCCAGCCGTCCGACGCCGAGCAGACCACTGCGTCGGGCCTCGTCATCCCGGACACCGCGAAGGAGAAGCCCCAGGAGGGCACCGTCCTCGCCGTGGGTCCGGGCCGCTTCGAGGACGGCGCACGCGTGCCGCTCGACGTTGCGGTCGGCGACACCGTCCTCTACAGCAAGTACGGCGGCACCGAGGTCAAGCACGGCGGCGAGGAGTACCTCGTCCTGTCCGCGCGTGACGTCCTCGCTGTTATCGAGAAGTAGGACGGTCCAGCACCACCCCCTGGTCACCCTCGCGGTGACCCGACCAGCAGCAGGCACGACAGCCAGAGACGCCCCGGTGGCCCGGCTCCTCCGGGAGCCCGGGTGCCGGGGCGTCGTCGGCTCACCCCAGACATCGAAGGACGAAGCACCTGATGGCCAAGACACTGCAGTTCGACGACAAGGCCCGCAAGGCCCTCGAGACCGGCGTCAACAAGCTCGCCGACGCCGTGAAGGTGACGCTCGGGCCGAAGGGCCGCAACGTCGTCATCGACAAGAAGTGGGGCGCTCCCACGATCACCAACGACGGCGTGACGATCGCCAAGGAGGTGGAGCTGGACGACCCGTTCGAGAACCTCGGCGCCCAGCTCGCCAAGGAGGTCGCCACCAAGACCAACGACGTCGCGGGTGACGGCACGACCACGGCGACCGTCCTGGCCCAGGCGATGGTCCGCGAGGGGCTGCGCAACGTCGCCTCCGGCGCCAGCCCGGTCGGCCTCAACCGGGGCATCAGCAAGGCCGTCGAGGCCGTGTCGGCCCGGCTGCTCGAGATGGCCCGCGACGTCGACGGCAAGGACGACATCGCCAAGGTCGCCAGCATCTCCGCGCAGGACCCGGCCGTGGGCGAGCTCATCGCCGACGCGTTCGACAAGGTCGGCAAGGACGGCGTCATCACCGTCGAAGAGGCCAACACCATGGGCCTCGAGCTCGAGTTCACCGAGGGCATGCAGTTCGACAAGGGCTACATCTCGCCGTACATGGTGACTGACCCCGAGCGCATGGAGTCCGTCCTCGAGGACGCCTACATCCTCATCCACCAGGGCAAGATCTCGGCCGTCGCCGACCTGCTGCCGCTGCTGGAGAAGGTCATCGGGGCCGGCAAGCCGCTCGCGATCATCGCCGAGGACGTCGACGGCGAGGCGCTGTCCACGCTGGTCGTCAACAAGATCCGCGGCACCTTCCGCTCGGTCGCCGTCAAGGCGCCCGGCTTCGGCGACCGTCGCAAGGCGATGCTCGAGGACCTGGCCACCCTCACCGGCGGCCAGGTCGTCGCCCCCGAGGTCGGGCTGAAGCTCGACCAGGTCGGCCTCGAGGTGCTCGGTACCGCCCGTCGCGTCGTCGTGACCAAGGACGACACCGTCATCGTCGACGGCGGCGGCGAGCGCTCCAAGGTCGAGGACCGGATCCGCCAGATCCGCGCCGAGATCGAGAACAGCGACTCCGACTGGGACAAGGAGAAGCTCCAGGAGCGGCTCGCGAAGCTGGCCGGCGGCGTCTGCGTCATCGGTGTCGGCGCGGCGACCGAGGTCGAGCTCAAGGAGCGCAAGCACCGCATCGAGGACGCCGTCTCGGCGACTCGCGCGGCCATCGAGGAGGGCATCGTGGCCGGCGGTGGCTCGGCTCTCGTCCACGCCGTCGCGGTGCTGGCCGACCTCAAGCTCGAGGGTGACGAGGCGACCGGGGCGAACATCGTCCGCAAGGCCGCCGACGAGCCGCTGCGGTGGATCGCCGAGAACGCCGGTGCCGAGGGCTACGTCGTGGTCAACCACGTGCGCGAGAACGGTGTCGGCACCGGTTGGAACGGCGCCACCGGCGAGTACGGCGACCTGGTCGCCCAGGGCATCCTCGACCCCGTCAAGGTCACCCGCTCCGCCCTGCAGAACGCCGCGTCGATCGCGTCGATGGTCCTGACCACCGACACCCTGGTCGTGGAGAAGAAGGAGGAGGAGCCGGAGTCCGCCGGCCACTCCCACGGCGGTCACGGGCACAGCCACTGACCGGCTGACCCGCTCCACCCGCACCACGTCACGACCAGCACGACCGTCGGGCCCGGCTCTCCCTCGGAGGAGCCGGGCCCGACGTTGTTTCGTGGCGGCACCGACCGCGCAGCGTCGTACCACCGCAGCGTGCGGCAGGATCGGGGCATGCCGATCCGCCGCCGGGCCGCGCCGGCCCCCGAGGTGTCGCTCGGGGTGGCTGCGGTCGCCCGCCGGCTGGGTGTGGCGACCGGGACGCTGCGCACCTGGGACCGGCGGTACGGCCTGGGACCCAGCGCGCACGAGGCGGGCACCCGCCGCCGGTACACGGCCGTCGACCTGGGCCGGCTCACGCTGATGCGCCGGCTGATGATGCAGGGCGCCGCTGCCGCTGACGCGGCCTCCGCGGCCGTGGCCGCCCGGCCGGTCGAGCTGCCGGGGGCGGACGAGCCGCTGACGGCTGAGCCGGGGGGCACCGAGCCGCGCGCTCTCCGGCACGCCACCCGAACCGGCGGCGGACGGGTGGTGCCGGTCCGCGACGCGGGTCCGGTCGCGCGGGGCCTCGCCAGGGCCGCGATGGCCCTCGACGGCGACTCGTGCTCCGAGCTGCTGCGGACCTCGGTCGCGCGCGACGGCGTGGTGACCACCTGGACCGAGGTGCTCGTCCCGGTGCTCACCGGCATCGGCGAGCGGTGGCGCAGCACGGGCACCGGCATCGAGGTCGAGCACCTGCTCAGCGAGTGTGCGGAGTCGGTCCTGCGCAACGTGCCGGCACCCGGGCGCCCGCGCCAGGCCCGACCGCTGCTGCTGGCGGCGCTGGAGCCGGAGGACCACCGGCTGCCGCTGGTCGCGCTCTCGGCGGCCCTCGCCGAGCGGCGGGTCGCCACCCGCCTGCTCGGCGTGCGGCTGCCCGCGCGGGCCCTGGTCGATGCCGTCGCGCGCACCGGCGCCTTCGGGGTCTTCCTCTGGGCCCAGGGCGCCGCCGGACCGGGGTCCGTGCGGCTGCCGCCGGGGCTGCTGGACGCGGTGCGTCCGCCGCCCGCGGTGCTGCTCGGCGGCCCCGGCTGGGACGCCGGCCGGGCGGCCCCCGCCGCCACCTGGCTGCCCGACCTCGCGACGGCAGCGGACACCGTCGCTGCCCTGGCCGGAGGTGGCCTCGCGGTGGGCGACGCGCGGTAGCCTCGCGGCCGACGACCACGGCGGGCGACCGAGCCTGCCGACGACCGTCGGTGAGGGGGCAGGCGTGGCGGACGACCTCCCGGCGCTGCTCGTCGCCGGGGAGCGGGCGGCGTTCCACGGCCGTCCGGCCGCCGGGGTCGACCCGCTGCGGCGCGCCGTCGAGGCGGCGTCCGCCGACGGCCTGGCCGCGGAGGCGGCCGGGGCTGGTTGGCTGCTCGGCGTCTGCCTGGCCTCCGCCGGCCGGTACGGCGGCGCGCTGGAGGTCCTCGACCCGCTGGTGGCCGGCGCCGGGAGCGCCGAGAGCCGGGTGCTCGGCGCGCTCGCGGGAGCCACCGCCGCCAGCGTGCACCGCCAGCTCGGCCGGCACGCGGTGGCCCAGGGCTACGACGAGCGGGCGCTGGACCGGTGCGGAGGGACGGGCGAGGCGGGCTTCGACGCGCTCCTGGGGCTGGCGGCGGACGCGGTCGGGCTGGGCGACGCACCAGTCGCGGCGGCCCGGCTGGACGAGGCGGCCGCCCTGGTGGGCGACCGGGCCGACTGGTGGCGGCAGCGGGTGCGGCTGGGCTGGGTCCGGGCCGAGGTCGCCCTGCTCCAGGGCCGGCCGGGCGACGCCGTCGAGGCGGCGCACGCCGCCGTCGACCTGGCCGAGCAGTCCGGCGCGCCCCGGCACGTGGCCAAGGGACTGCTCTTCCAGGGCGTGGCACAGGTGGAGGCCAGGAACCTGGACGAGGCCGCCGTGCTGCTGCGGCGGGCCGGGCTGCTCGCCGAGAGCCTCGGCACCCTCCCGCTCCAGTGGCCGGCCCGGGCCATGCTGGGCGCCCTGCTGGCCGAGGAGGACCCCGCGGAGAGCGAGCGCGCTCTGGCTGCCGCCCGGCGGGCCGTGTCGGCGATCGCCGACGACCTCCCGCCGCACCTGCGCGACGAGTGGCTGTCCCGCCCCGACGTGGACGCCCTGCTCGGGTCCTGAGCCCGCCGGCACGGGTCGCGCGTGGCCGGGAGAGATTCACCCCGACGGGTCATGCTCGCCGTGCTACCTGCCGATGAGGAGGGGGTACGCCGGGACGGACCCGGCGCCGGAGGTGACGCACGGGCATGTCCACAGTCCTCGTCTGCGACGACTCGCCGCTGGCCCGCGAGGCGCTCCGCCGCGCCGTGGCCACCGTGGCGGGAGTCGAGCGCGTCGCCGTCGCCAGCTCGGGCGAGGAGTGCCTGGTGCGCTTCAGTGCCGAGCGCCCCGACCTGGTCCTCGTCGACGTCCGCATGCCCGGAATCGGCGGTGTCGAGGCAGCTCGCCGAATCCTCGGTGCCGCACCCCAGACTGCGGTCATCATGATGACGATGGCCGAGGACGTCGAGGGTGTGGCCCGGGCGGTCGGCTCCGGCGCCCGGGGCTACCTTGTCAAGGACGCGTCACGGGAGGAGCTGACCGCGATGGTCACGCAGGCTCTTGCCGACGTCGCGGCCCGTCACGCCCCGCGCCACCGGCCCGACACCGAGAACCTCCCGCCGCTCACGGAGCGCGAGCTCCAGGTGCTGCGCGGCATGGGTCGGGGCCGCAGCAACTCCGAGATCGGCAAAGAGCTCTACCTCTCCGAGGACACCGTCAAGACCCACGCGCGCCGGCTGTTCCGCAAGCTGGGAGCCGCCGACCGGGCCCAGGCCGTCGCCATGGGTTTCCGGTGGGGGTTGGTGCGTTGAGGCGATGACCGTAACGTCGAGGCCCTCCCAGGCGATCTCCAAGGGCACGGAGATCGATGGTTCCCCGGTCGACCTGGGCTGGCTGGCTGCACGCGCCGTGGAGGGAGACACGGCAGCGCGCGACGCCCTGCTGGCGCACGTCCGCATCGTGGTCCACCGCTACTGCCGTGCGCGGTTGGGCCGGCTGCCGGGCAGTGAGGAGGCCGCCGACGACGTTGCCCAGGAGGTCTGTCTCGCCGTGCTCTCCGCCCTGCCGCGCTACCGCGACGAAGGGCGCCCGTTCGAGGCGTTCGTCTTCGGTATCGCCGCTCACAAGGTCGCCGACGCCCAGCGCGCGGCCGGCCGCGCCGCGCTGCCCAGCGACGACCTGCCGGACACGCCGGACCTCGGTCCGGGGCCGGAGGACCACGCCGTCCGCAGCAGCGAGGTGGCCACCGCGCGCCGGCTGCTCGACCTCCTTCCCAAGCACCAGCGCGAGCTCCTGCTGATGCGGGTCGCCGTCGGACTGTCCGCCGAGGAGACCGGTGCAGCCCTCGGCATGACCTCGGGCGCCGTGCGGGTGGCCCAGCACCGGGCCCTGGCCCGGCTCCGCCTGCTCGCCGCCGCGGAGGTGACCCCATGACCTCCCTCGTCGGCCCGCAGGGCTCGCCCGACCCGGGCGGCCTCGACCTGCTCGCGGTCAACCGGGACGCCGACCTGCTCGACCTGCTCGCGAGGCGGGCTCCCGTCCCGTCCGGCGACCCGGTTCTCGCCCTGCTGGCAGCCCTCGCCGCCGACGTCGACGAGGGCCTCGACGAGCTGCTCGTCGGCCTCGATGACGCCGACGCACTGGTCGCCGCCGTGTCCACGGCCATTGTCGTGCCGCCCCTGCCGGTCGCGCGGCGCGGCCACGGCCTGCGCGCCACGACGGTCGCGATCGTCGTGGGCGCCACGCTCTCGATCGGCGGCGTCGCGGCAGCGGTGACCGGCGACCCGCTGGCGCCGGTCAAGGGAATCGTCACCGCCATGGGCGGTCACGGTGCCGACCAGCACCCCGGCAAGGCCCGGGCCTTCGGAGCCGGTAAGCAAGCTGACCGCCAGATCCACGGCGGCGACCTGGCCGGTGCTCGGGCCAGCCTGGACGCGATGCGGACCCAGCTCACCCGGACCGACCTGTCGAAGGGGGACCGCCAGGCGATCGAGGCGAAGCTCGCCGCCCTGGAGCGCAAGCTGGCGCGCGCCACGCCCACCGCTCAGGACGAGGGCCAGGGCCAGGGCCAGGGGCAGGGGAACGCGACCGGCTCGGGCGGTCACGGGCAGCAGGGCGGGCCGGCGACCACGCCCGCCAGGAAGCCGACCAGCAAGCCGGCCAAGCCCGGAAACGGATCCGGCGGCAAGCCGGCGACGAAGCCGAAGGCGACCCGGACAGCCGAGCCGCCGGCCACCGGCAAGGTCAAGACCTCCGGCGGGTCCACCTCGGGCGCCAAGGCCGACAAGCCCGCCACGAACGGCTCCGGCGGACGACAGGGCCGGACCACACCCATCCCGTCGGCGGCCACCGACGGCGACACCGGCACCGGTAACGCCAAGAGCAACAGCAACGCCAACCGCAAGGGGAGCGCCGCCCCCGTCGAGGGCGGGCCGGCTGCGAACGGCCAGTCCGCCGGCGAGGGGTCGTCCACCGGCGGGTGAGCGGCACGGGGCACGGCGCGCCTCCCGTACCATCGGTGGGGTGACGGGCATGCCGGACGACCACTCCCCGCTCGCCCCCCTGGGGCTCACCTTCGACGACGTCCTGCTCCTCCCGGAGGAGACCGACGTCGTCCCCTCCGAGGTCGACACGAGCTCGCGCCTGACCCGCGGGATCACGGTCGCGGTGCCGCTGCTGTCCGCGGCCATGGACACCGTCACCGAGGCCCGGATGGCGATCGCGATGGCCCGCGAGGGTGGCATCGGCGTCCTGCACCGCAACCTCTCGATCGAGGACCAGGCCCACCAGGTCGACCTGGTGAAGCGCTCCGAGTCCGGAATGGTGAGCGACCCGCTGACCGTCGGGCCCGACGAGACGCTGGCCGAGCTCGACCGTCTCTGCGGCCTCTACCGCGTCTCGGGCCTCCCGGTGGTCGACGCTGACCGCACGCTGCTCGGCATCATCACCAACCGGGACCTGCTCTTCGTGCCTGCCGAGGGCTACGAGGCCCGCACCGTCCGCGAGCTCATGACACCGATGCCCCTGGTCACGGCGCCGGTCGGCATCCGGTCCGAGGACGCGGCCGCGTTGCTGGCCAAGCACAAGATCGAGAAGCTGCCGCTCATCGACGGAGCGGGCCGGCTGGCCGGGCTCATCACGGTCAAGGACTTCGTCAAGACCGAGCAGTACCCCCACGCGACCAAGGACGGCGAGAGCCGCCTCCGGGTGGCCGCGGCGATCGGCTACTTCGGCGACGCCTGGGAGCGGGCGACCAGCCTGGTCGAGGCAGGCGTCGACGTGCTCGTGCCCGACACCGCCAACGGCCAGGCGCGACTGATGCTCGACATGGTCCGCCGGCTGAAGGGCGATCCCGCCACCCGCCACGTGCAGGTGCTGGCCGGCAACGTCGCGACCCGTGGCGGCGCGCAGGCGCTGGTCGACGCCGGTGCAGACGGCGTCAAGGTCGGCGTGGGCCCGGGGAGCATCTGCACCACGCGGGTGGTCGCCGGCGTCGGCGTACCGCAGATCACGGCGATCATGGACGCCGCGACGGCCTGTCGGCCGGCTGGCGTCCCGGTGGTCGGCGACGGCGGGCTGCAGTACTCCGGGGACATCGCGAAGGCGATCGTGGCCGGTGCCGACACCGTGATGCTCGGCTCGCTGCTCGCCGGCTGCGACGAGAGCCCCGGCGAGCTGGTGTTCGTCAACGGCAAGCAGTTCAAGCGCTACCGCGGCATGGGCTCGCTCGGTGCGATGGCATCGCGGGGCAAGACGTCCTACTCCAAGGACCGCTACTTCCAGGCCGACGTCCGCAGCGACGACGAGATCGTGCCGGAGGGCATCGAGGGGCAGGTCGCCTACCGCGGCCCGCTGCACGCCGTCGCTGGCCAGCTGATCGGTGGCCTGCACCAGTCGATGTTCTACGTCGGTGCGCACACGGTCCCCCAGCTGCAGGAGCGGGGGAGGTTCGTGCGCATCACCGCCGCCGGGCTCAAGGAGAGCCACCCGCACGACATCCAGATGACCGTCGAGGCCCCCAACTACCACTCCCGCTGAGGAGCGCGCACCTCTCCATGACCCTCACCTCATGACCTCATGACCGAGATCGAGATCGGCCGAGGCAAGCGCGGCCGCACGGCGTACTCCTTCGACGACATCGCGATCGTGCCGAGCCGGCGCACCCGCGACCCCGAGGAGGTGTCGGTCGCCTGGCAGATCGACGCCTACCGGTTCGAGATCCCGGTGCTGGCCGCACCGATGGACTCGGTCGTGTCGCCCGCGACGGCGATCGCGCTCGGTCAGCTGGGCGGGCTCGGGGTGCTCAACCTCGAGGGCCTCTGGACCCGCTACGACGACCCCGGGCCGCTGCTCGCCGAGATCGCGGGTCTCGGCGACGCCGAGGCGACCCGCCGGATGCAGGAGGTTTACGACGCCCCGATCCAGCCGGAGCTGGTCGCGGCGCGGATCGCGGAGGTGCGGGCCGCCGGCGTCACCGTGGCTGCAGCGCTCTCGCCGCAGCGCACCGCTCAGCTCTGGAAGACCGTCGTCGACGCCGGCGTCGACCTGTTCGTGATCCGCGGCACCACGGTCAGCGCCGAGCACGTGTCCGGCCGGGCCGAGCCGCTGAACCTCAAGCAGTTCATCTACGAGCTCGACGTGCCGGTGATCGTCGGTGGCTGCGCGACCTACCAGGCGGGGCTGCACCTCATGCGCACCGGCGCGGCCGGTGTGCTCGTCGGGTTCGGCGGGGGAGCGTCGCACACGACCCGCTCGGTGCTGGGCATCTCGGTGCCGATGGCCTCGGCCGTGGCCGACGTGCACGCGGCGCGGCGCGACTACCTCGACGAGTCCGGCGGCCGTTACGTGCACGTCATCGCCGACGGTGGCGTCGGGCTCTCCGGCGACGTGTCGAAGGCGATCGCGTGCGGCGCCGACGCCGTCATGGTCGGCTCGCCGCTTGCACGGGCCACCGAGGCGCCCGGCCGTGGCTTCCACTGGGGCTCCGAGGCGCACCACGGCGAGCTGCCGCGCGGCGAGCGGGTGCAGGTGGGCACGATCGGTTCCCTCGAGGAGATCCTGCTCGGCCCGTCGCGGGTCTCCGACGGCTCGATGAACATCGTCGGCGCGCTACGGCGAGCGATGGCGACGACCGGCTACTCCGACCTCAAGGAGTTCCAGCGGGTCGAGGTCACCGTCGCCCGCTGACCTCCCGCCCCGCCTCCGCCCCGCGCCCGGTGATCACGTGGTCGGCAGCCGTCGTCGCCCGGGGTGAGCCCGCCCGGCTACCGACCAGTAACATGCCGGCCATGGGGCTCCCCGTCGCACACGCGGCGCTGACCGCCGATGTCGTGGCCGCGGCCGGCGCCGCCCGCACGACGACGTACGCCCCCGTCACCGGTGAGCGGCTGGTCGACCTCCCCGTCTCGACGCCCGCCGACGTCGCCCGTGCCTACGACCTGGCGCGAGCCGCCCAGCAGCGCTGGGCCACGACGCCGCTCGCCCAACGGGTGTCGGTGCTCCTCCGGCTGCACGACCTGGTGCTGGACCGCCAGGACGAGGTGCTCGACCTCGTGCAGCGCGAGACGGGCAAGGCCCGCCGGCACGCGCTGGACGAGCTGGTCGACGTCGCGCTGAACGCGCGGCACTACGCGCGCACCGCCCGGCGCTACCTCGCCCCGGTGCGCCACGCTGGCATCGCGCCGCTGCTGTCGACGGCATACGAGCTGCACCACCCGAAGGGGGTGGTCGGCATCGTCTCGCCGTGGAACTACCCGCTCACGCTCGCCGTGTCCGACGCGATACCCGCGTTCGTCGCCGGCAACGCGGTGGTGCACAAGCCTGACAGCCAGACCACGCTCACGGCGCTCTGGATCCGTGCGCTCGCGGTCGAGGCCGGCCTGCCCGGCGACCTGTGGCAGGTCGTGGTCGGTGACGGTCCGGTGGTGGGGCGTGCCGTCGTCGACGGTGGCGACTACGTCTGCTTCACCGGCTCGACGCAGGTCGGCCGCGAGGTGGCCGAGCGGTGCGCGCGCCGCCTGGTCGGTTGCTCGCTGGAGCTCGGCGGCAAGAACCCGATGGTCGTCCTGGCCGACGCCGACCTGGACCGCGCTGCCGAGGGTGCGGTCCGTGACTGCTTCAGCAACGCCGGCCAGCTCTGCATCGCGATGGAGCGCCTCTACGTCGTCGACGCGGTGCACGACGAGTTCGTCGACCGGTTCGTCCGCAGGGTGCGCGCGCTCCGCCTCGGCGCCGAGCTCGACTACGGGCCCGACATGGGATCGCTCATCTCGGCCGCCCAGCTGCAGCGGGTCACCGCGCACGTCGACGACGCCCTCGCCAAGGGCGCCCAGGTGCTCGCCGGCGGCCGGCCGCGACCGGACGTCGGCCCCTACTTCTACGAGCCGACGGTGCTCACGCACGTCACCGAGGACATGGAGCTCTGTCGGGCCGAGACCTTCGGCCCCGTGGTGTCGGTGCGCGCAGTGCGCGACGAGGACGAGGCGGTCTCGCTCGCCAACGACTCGGAGTACGGCCTCAACGCGTCGGTCTGGACCCGCGACGTGGCCCGCGGCCGCCGGGTCGCCGCCCGGATCCGCACCGGCACAGTGAGCATCAACGAGACGTACGCCGCGGTGTGGGGCGCCACCAGGTCGCCCATGGGCGGGGTGAAGGACTCCGGGCTCGGCCGGCGGCACGGTCGCGACGGCATCCTCAGGTACACCGAGCCGCAGACGGTCGCCGTGCAGCGGCTGGTCGGTTTCGCCCCGCCGCCCTCGGTGTCGTGGGATCGATGGGCGAAGGGGTTCACCGTCTCCTTGCGGGCTCTCAAGGCCCTCCGCCGCCGATGACCTCCCGCGAGTCGCAGGAGTACGACGTGGTGGTGGTGGGGTCGGGGTTCGGCGGGTCGGTGTCGGCGTTGCGGCTCGCCGAGAAGGGCTACCGCGTGCTGGTCCTCGAGGCGGGGCGGCGGTTCGAGGACGACGAGTTCGCCCGCACCTCGTGGGACCTGCGCCGGTGGTTGTGGGCACCGCGGCTCGGCTGCTTCGGCATCCAGCGGCTGCACCGGCTGCCGGACGTCACGGTGCTGGCGGGTGCCGGGGTCGGCGGCGGCTCCCTGGTCTACGCCAACACGCTCTACCGGCCGGACGAGGCGTTCTACGACGACCCGCAGTGGCGTGACGTCGCCGACTGGCGCGGCGAGCTGGCGCCGGCGTACGAGGTGGCGAGCCGGATGCTCGGTGTCACGCAGAACCCCACGATGACCCCGGCCGACGTCGCGATGAAGGCGGTCGCCGACGGGATGGGCGTCGGCCACACGTTCACCCTCACGCCGGTCGCTGTGTTCTTCGGCGACAGCCCCGGCGCGACGGTGGCCGACCCCTACTTCGGCGGAAGCGGCCCGGACCGCACCGGCTGCCTCCAGTGCGGCGAGTGCATGACCGGCTGCCGGCACGGCGCCAAGAACACCCTCGTGAAGAACTACCTCTGGTTCGCCGAGCGCCTCGGTGTCGAGGTGCGCCCCCTCACCACAGTCACCGGACTGCGCGAGACGCGCGACGGATGGCAGGTCGAGACCGCGCGGAGCGGTGCATGGCTACCGCGCGGGACCCGCACCACCATCACCGCGGAGCACGTCGTGCTGGCGGCCGGCGCGTACGGCACCCAGCGGCTGCTGCACCGGATGCGCGACGCCGGCCGGCTGCCGCGGATCTCGGCCCGGCTTGGCGAGCTCACGCGGACCAACTCCGAGTCGCTGATGGGGGCGCTCTCGCGGCGGCCGGACGTCGACTTCACCCAGGGCGTCGCCATCACGTCGTCTTTCCGGCCGGAGCCGGACACGCATGTCGAACCGGTGCGCTACGGCAAGGGGTCCAACGCCATGGGCTTGCTCTCGGTCACCCTCACAGACGGAGACGGACCGCGGCCCCGGCTGCTCACCTGGCTGCTCAACCAGGTGCGGCACCCGCGCACCTTCCTGCGCACCGCGAACGTCCGCCGGTGGTCGGAGCGCACGATCATCGCCCTGGTCATGCAGTCCGTCGACAACTCCCTCGTCGTGTCCGGTCGCCGCCGGCTCGGCGGGTGGGGGCTGACCTCGCGGCACGGGCACGGTACTGCCAACCCGTCATGGATCCCGGCCGGCAACGAGGTGGTACGACGGCTCGCCGACGAGATCGGCGGTGACCCGGGCGGCAACGCGGCGGACCTGCTCGGTTCGCCGTTGACTGCTCACTTCCTCGGCGGCTGTGTGATCGGCTCCGACGCCTCGCGCGGCGTGGTCGACGGTTGGCACCGGGTCTTCGGCTGTCCCGGCCTGCACGTCGTCGACGGCTCCGCCGTCTCGGCCAACCTCGGCGCCAACCCGTCGCTCACCATCACCGCGCAGGCTGAGCGGGCGATGTCCTTCTGGCCGGAGCGTGGCGGTGTCGACCCGCGGCCGCCGCTGGGAACGCCCTACCGAGCCGTGACACCCGTTCCCGCGTCGCACCCGGCCGTGCCGGGCATGACCCTGCTGTGACCCTCTCCCCGACGAGCCTGCGTGGCTGGTCCGCCTCCGACGTCCCCGACCTGAGCGGGCGTCGGGCGGTGGTGACCGGCGCCACGTCCGGCCTCGGGCTCGAGACCGCCCGAGTGCTCGCGCTGCACGGCGCCGAGGTGGTCATGACTGCGCGGGACGCCGCTCGCGGCGACGAGGCGGTACGCCGGGTGCGCGCCGCAGACCCGGGCGCGGCCGTCGTCGCGGGCACCCTCGACCTCGCCGACCTCGACTCGGTGCGGGCGTTCGCAGCCGACCAGCCGCCGCTGGACCTGCTGGTCAACAACGCCGGGGTGATGGCCCTGCCGGGCCGCGAGGTCACCCTCGACGGCTTCGAGCGGCAGGTCGGCACCAACCACCTCGGCCACTTCGCGCTGACCGGGCTGCTGCTGCCGGCGCTGCTGGCGCGCCCGGGCGCGCGGGTCGTGACGGTGTCCAGCATGGCCCACTGGTCCGGTGTGATGACCGTGGACGACCTCCTGAGCGAGCGGCAGTACGACCCGTGGCAGGCGTACGCCCGGTCCAAGCTGGCGAACCTGCTGTTCGTCCGCGAGCTGGACCGTCGGGCCCGGGCCGCGGGCGCCGACCTGGTCAGCGTCGCTGCGCACCCGGGCTACGCGCGGACCAAGCTGGTCGCGAACGGCCCGGCGCAGGGCCATCCGGTGCTCGGTGGGGTCTTCCGGACGGGCACCGTCGTCGTCGGCCAGAGCGCGCGGACGGGAGCGCTCCCGCAGCTGCGCGCCGCCACCGACCCCACGGTCCTGGGCGCGGAGTACCTCGGGCCACGGATCCTCGGCTACCGCGGCCGGCCGGTCCGCTCGCCGAGGTCGGCGGCAGCCAAGGACGACGCGTCCGCGGCGGCGCTCTGGGCGGAGTCCGAGCGGCTTACCGGCGTCCGCTTCGACTCGCTGGCACCGGCCGGGGGCTGACCGGCGGACGGTCAAGGCTGGTGGGGCGGGCAGAGGGCGGGGACTGGCTCCCCTGCTCCGATCACCAGCCCCCGCCCCTCGTCACTTCGATACGGGGGTGGGCCCTGGATTGCCGCCCGGCAGAAATTCTTCCGACCATGACCTCGCCGGCCCACGGGGGCCCCAGGAGGGCGTCTCAGCCGCCGCGCGCCGCGGTGCCGGAGGCGGCGTCGGACGCGGGATCGGATCGCCACGAGTGCCACAGGGCGGCGTACGCACCATCGGCCGCGATCAGCTCGTCGTGGCTGCCCAGCTCGCTGACCAGGCCGTCCTCGACCACGGCGACCCGGTCGGCGTCGTGGGCCGTGTGCAGCCGGTGCGCGATCGCCACGACGGTCCGGCCGTGCAGGACCGCGGCCAGCGACCGCTCGAGGTGCCGGGCGGCCCGCGGGTCGAGCAGCGACGTGGCCTCGTCCAGGACCAGGGTGTGCGGGTCGGCGAGAACCAGCCGGGCCAGGGCCAGCTGCTGCGCCTGGGCGGGCGTGACCGGCCGGCCGCCGGAACCGACCTCGGTGGCCAGCCCGTCGGGCAGGGCCAGGACCCAGTCGAGCGCGTCGACGGCGCGCAGCGCGGACCGGAGCTCGCCCTCGTCGGCGTCGGGTCGCGCCAGCAGGAGGTTCTCGGCGACGCTCCCCACGAAGACATGGTGCTCCTGGGTGACGAGGACGACGTGGCCGCGGAGGTCGTCGAGCGGCAGGTCGACCAGTGGCACCTGACCCACCGTGACCGACCCGGTGCGCGGCGGGTGGATGCCGGCCAGCAGCCGGCCCAGCGTGGACTTGCCGGCGCCGGACGGGCCGACCACGGCCAGCCGCTCGCCGGGCCGCAGGTCGAGGTCGATGCCGTGCAGCACGTCGCGGTCGCCGCGGTAGGCGAAGCGGACGTCCTCGACGCGGACGTGCTCGTCGGCCGGGACCACGTCGCTCTCCGCGCGGTCGTCGGGGACCAGCTCGACGCCGAGGATGCGCGCCAGCGCGGTGGCGCCGACCTGGACCTCGTCCAGCCACGAGACCAAGCGGTCGACCGGGTCGACCATCTGCACGGCGTACAGCGTGATGGTGGTGACCTCGGCGAGGGAGGCGTTGCCGTTCGAGACCAGCCAGCCACCCCACAGCAGGCTGAGGGTGACCGGGATCGCGTAGGCGAGCTCCATCGTCGGGAAGAAGAAGGTGCGCAGCCGCAACGTGTAGCACTCCGCGGCATAGGCGTCGGCGAGGTCGTCCTCGATCCGCGAGATGCGGCTCCGCCCGAGGCCCAGGGACTCGACGGTGCGCGCGCCGTCGACGGTCTCGGCCAGTGAGCCGTTGAACGCCGAGTAGCACTCCCGCTCGGCGAGATAGCCCTCCGGCGCCCGGCGCAGGTACCACCGGGTGCCGACGACGATCAGCGGTGCCCCGGCGAGCAGCGGCAGGGCCACCAACGGCGCCGTGAGGAAGGCCGCGACGGCGGTCATGAGCACCGTGAGGGCCGCGACCAGCACCTCGGGGACGGCGAACCGGACCGTGCGCGCCAGCGCTTCGACGTCGCCCGTGCTGCGGGTGACCAGGTCGCCCGTCCCCGCCCGCTCCACGGCGCTGAGGGGCAGGCCGAGGACGCGCTCGAGGTAGCGCTCGCGCAGCGTCGCGAAGACGGTCTCGCCCAGCACGAACGCCGACCGGCGCGCCCACCAGGTGAAGGCGGTCTGGGCGACGAGGGCGGCCGCGAGCAGCATCGCGAGCCGGTCGATGTGCGTGGTGGTCGTGTCGCGGCGGACCGACTCGACGATGTCGCCCAGCAGTCGCGGCCCGGCCAGTGCAGCCAGCGCGGCCAGGCCGTTGAGCAGGAGCATGCCGAGCAGCGGCCGCTTGTAGCTCGCGAGCAGCAGCCGGGCCTGTGCGCGCACCTGGACGGCCGTGGCGACGGGCAGCGTCGCGGTCGGCTGGTGCCGGCGCAGCGGCGGCCGGTTCACCCCCGGCGTGCTCACCCGTCCTCGCCTCGGACGACGGTCTCGCGGTAGCCGGGGTGCGCCGACATCAGCTCCCGGTGGGTGCCGGTCGCCACGACCCGGCCGGCGACCAGGAACGCCACCTCGTCGCAGCGGTCGAGGACCAGCGGGCTGGCAGTCGTGACGACGGTGGTGGGCGGGTCGACCCGCTCGGCGCCGTGCCGGGCGTCGCGCAGCCGCTCGGCGACAAGCACCTCGGTGTGCGCGTCGACCGCGCTGGTCGGCTCGACCAGCACGAGGACGTCGCTGTCCGAGAGCAGGGCGCGGGCCAGCGCAAGCCGCTGACGCTGGCCGCCGGAGAAGCCGCGCCCGGCTTCGTCCACCTCGGCGTCCAGCCCGTCGGGCAGCGCCTCGAGCACGTCGCCGGCGGCGGCCACGTCGAGCGCGGCGAGCAGCCGCACATCGTCGGCCGCGCCGCCCCAGGGGTCCAGCTCGGACCGCAGCCGGCCGGTGAACAGCCGCGGCTCGGCCTCCGACACGAGCACCCGCCGCCGCACGGTCCGCAGCGGGAGGTCGGCGAGCCGGGTGCCGCCCAGGGTCACCTGGTCGTCGAGGGACATCCGGCCGAGACGCATGGCCACCGCGGCGGAGTCGTCGGGGTCGGCGCTGACCAGCCCGAGCATGCTGCCGGGCTCGACGTGCAGGCCGGAGCGCGGGTCGTCGAGCGCCACGCGGTACGGCGGCTCGTCGGCGGGCTGCTCGGGGTCGCCGATCTCGGGGCGGGTCTCGAGGACCGCCACGATGCGGCGGGCGCCGACCAGCGAACGGGTCAGCCGGTCGGCCGCCTCGACCGCGGTGCGGATCGGCACGACCAGGAAGAAGGCATAGCCGTAGAACGCCACCACGTCGCCGACGTCGACCGTGCCCTCGATCGCCAGCCGGGCACTGAGCCAGGTGACGACCACGAGGAAGACGCCGGGCAGCAGCACCTGCGCGGAGTCGAGGGTGGCCTGGGGGTTCGCCACG
>JBBRVW010000024.1:0-70575 GCA_038246545.1 Actinomycetes bacterium
ATGAGAGAGTCGCATCTACGAGATGCCCTTCGTGAGCAGTCAGATTCGGTCCTTCGCAAGCCCGATTCTGTTGCCACGCAAGGGCATCTTCGTGTTCCGACCCGCTGACAACCCCAAGATCATCGGTGGATCAGGGCTAAGGTCGACGGCATGGACGACACTTCGGCCGAGCCGCTTCCGGACGACGAGCTGCTCGCGACGTACGACCGGCAGATCCGACGGGTGCCCGACCCGCAGCCCGGCTTCGAGATCGAGCTGCTCGACGAGCCGGCACCGGTGCTGAGGATGACGGCCGTCGGACGGGACGACCCCTGGGGCGGCGGGGTCTTCTGGTGCGACCTCGACGAGTCGAGCGCCGACGCCGCGATCGAGGCGGCGGTCGCGCACTTCGCCGTGCTGGGCCGCGAGTTCGAGTGGAAGCACTACGGCTACGACCAGCCGGCCGACCTTACCGACCGGCTGCAGGCCCACGATTTCGAGCCGGACGAGGAGGAGGCACTCGTCATCGGCGAGGTCGCGGCCGTGCGGGAGCGCCTGGCGACCGCCACCGAGCCCGGTGGCATCGCGTTCCGGCCGCTGCGCACCGACCCCGACGGCGCCGCCGAGGACTGGCAGGGGGTCAACGACCTTGGCCGGGCGGTGTGGGACGAGGACTCCACCGGCATGAACGCCTCGATCGCGGCCAGCATCGCCGCCGACCCCGAGGGGACCACGATGTGGCTCGCGGTGGCCGACGACGGCACCGTCGTGTGCGCCGCGCGGGCGAACTTCCACCGCGGCACCGACTTCGTCTCGCTGTGGGGCGGCAGCACGCTGGCGGAGTACCGCGGTCGCGGCATCTACAAGGCGCTCGTGTCGCGGCGGGCCGACGAGGCAGCCGAGCGCGGCTTCCGGTTCCTCCAGGTCGACGCGTCGCCGGACAGCCGGCCGATCCTCGAGCGGCTCGGGCTGCGCACCCTGACGTCGACGACGCCATGGATGTGGCGCCCCACCACGTAGCCTCGCCGCATGAGCGAGCGGGTCGTCGTCGTCGGGGCCGACGCGGCGGGGATGTCGGCGGCGTCGCAGGCCAAGCGGCTCAAGGGGGACGACCTCGAGGTGGTCGCGCTGGAGCGCGGGCACCACACGTCGTACTCGGCGTGCGGGATCCCCTACTGGGTCGGAGGCGACGTCGACTCGGTCGACCTCCTCGTGAGCCGCACCGCGGAGCAGCACCGCGCGAACGGCATCGACCTGCGGATGCGGTCCGAGGCGATGGCCCTCGACCTCGACACGCGCGAGGTCGAGGTGCGCGACCACGAGGGAGGGTCGACCTACCGGCTGGGTTTCGACCACCTCGTGCTCGCCACCGGGGCTCGCCCCCGTCGGCCCGACGTCCCGGGTGTCGACTCCGACGGCATCCACGGCGTGCAGACCCTCGACGACGGCGAGCGACTGCTCGACGAGCTCGAGCGCGAGCCGCGGCGGGCCGTGGTCGTCGGCGGCGGCTACATCGGCATCGAGATGGCCGAGGCGATGGTCAACCGCGGCCTGTCGGTGACCGTGCTGACGCGTTCGCGGGAGCCGATGGCGACCCTCGACCCGGACCTGGGCAGCCAGGTGCACCATGCCATGGAGTCGATGGGCATCGACGTCCGCACGGCCGTGCGGCTGGACGGCTTCGAGCCGGACTCCACCGGCCACGTGCGCTCGGTGTCGACCGACCAGGGGACCTTCGACGCCGACCTGGTGGTGCTCGGCACCGGTGTCGGCCCGGAGACCACGCTGGCCCGCGAAGCCGGCCTGACCCTCGGCCGGTGGGGCGGGCTGGTCACCGACCTGCAGATGCGGGTCTTCGACAGCGACGGGGTCTGGGCGGCCGGCGACTGCGTCGAGTCCATCGACCTGGTCTCCGGCAACCGGGTGCACGTCGCCCTCGGGACGCACGCCAACAAGCAGGGCCGGGTGCTCGGCACGAACCTCGGCGGCGGCTACGCGACCTTCCCCGGTGTCGTCGGCACGGCGGTGAGCAAGGTCTGCGCCCTGGAGATCGCCCGCACCGGGCTGCGCGAGGCCGACTGCGACGCGGTCGGCTACCGGTGGGTCGCCGTGAAGGTCGACTCCACCACCCGCGCCGGCTACTACCCCGGCGCCCAGCCGATCACCGTCAAGCTCGTCGCCGAGCGTCGCACCGGCCGGCTGCTCGGGGCGCAGGTCGTGGGGCGGGAGGGAGCCGCGAAGCGCATCGACGCCCTCGCCGTCGCGCTGTGGAACCGGATGACCGTCGAGGAGATCTCGATGCTCGACCTCGGCTACGCCCCGCCGTTCTCCCCGGTCTGGGACCCGGTGCTCATCGCCGCACGCAAGGCGGCCGACGCCGTCCGCGCCCAGGACGCCTGACCGCTGGCTGACCACGTCGGGGGACGGCTGCCCACTCCGTGGCCGTCCGCTGCCGCCATACGACGGGTGTGGTGGGATTGCGGGGCAGGTAGCCGCACGGAATCGGAGACGACCATGCCCATCGCCACCCCCGACGTCTACGCCGAGATGCTCGACCGCGCCAAGGCCGGCGCGTTCGCCTACCCGGCGATCAACGTGACGTCGTCGCAGACGCTGACGGCCGCCCTGCAGGGCTTCGCCGAGGCCGGCAGCGACGGCATCGTGCAGATCTCGACCGGCGGCGCGGAGTACCTCTCTGGCTCGACGATCAAGGACATGGTGCTCGGTGCCGAGGCGCTCGCCGAGTACGCGCACTACGTCGCCAAGGCGTACCCGGTGCAGATCGCGCTGCACACCGACCACTGCCCCAAGGACAAGCTCGACGGCTACATGCGGCCGCTCATCGAGATCTCCGCTCGGCGGGTGGCCGACGGCCGGCTGCCGCTGTTCCAGTCGCACATGTGGGACGGCTCTGCGGTCGAGCTCGAGGAGAACCTCCATATCGCGCGCGAGCTTCTCGAGAAGTGCGCCGCCGCGAAGATCGTGATGGAGCTGGAGATCGGTGTCGTCGGCGGCGAGGAGGACGGCGTCGCCAACGAGATCAACGACAAGCTCTACACGACCCCGGGCGACGCGCTGCGCACCGTCGAGGTGCTCGGCGCCCCCGGCGAGGTCGGGCGCTACATCCTCGCGGCGACGTTCGGCAACGTGCACGGCGTCTACAAGCCCGGCAACGTCAAGCTGCGGCCGTCGGTCCTCAAGGACATCCAGGACGAGGTCGGCGCCAAGCTCGGCACCGAGAAGCCCTTCGACCTGGTGTTCCACGGCGGCTCCGGCTCCGAGCTCGCGGAGATCCGCGAGACGCTCGACTACGGCGTGGTGAAGATGAACGTCGACACCGACACGCAGTACGCCTACACCCGGCCGGTCGTCGACCACATGTTCAGCAACTACGCCGGCGTCCTGAAGATCGACGGCGAGGTCGGCAACAAGAAGCAGTACGACCCCCGCGCGTGGGGCAAGGCCGCGGAGGCCGGGATGGCAGCCCGCGTCGCCGAGGCCTGCGAGGACCTCCGCTCGACGACCACCAGCCTCGGCACCCAGTAACCCCGCGGCCGGCCCCGCCCGCCCTTGTCTGCCGCCCCCAAAGATCCTTTGTGCGCCGGCACACCGCCGCGGCGGCGTGTCTGGTGCAGCGGCGCACAAAGGATCTTGGTTCGCGTGGTCCGGGGAGCGGTGCGAGGATCGCGGACATGAGCCACCACAACCTGCTGGGCGAGCCGCCTGCGACCGAGCTGCCCGACGAGACGGCGCCCCGCGAGGCGCTCGCCGCGGGTACGCCGGCCGCCGAGGTCGCCGCCGCCCATCCGACGTCCTCGCTGGCGTGGGCCGTCCTCGCCGAGCAGGCGCTGGCCGGCGGCCGCACGGTCGAGGGCTACGCCTACGCCCGGACCGGCTACCACCGCGCCCTGGACGCGTTGCGCCGCAACGGCTGGAAGGGCCACGGCCCGGTGCCGTGGGAGCACGAGCCCAACCGCGGCTTCCTCCGCGCGCTGCACGCGCTGGCGACCGCCGCCGTGGCGATCCACGAGGACGCCGAGGCCGAGCGGTGCAGCCAGTTCCTCGCCGACAGCAGCCCGACGGCGGTCCGCGAGCTCGCCTGACACGTTCGCCGGCACAGCAGGAAACAAGGCGCGAAACCGTCCCCTGCCGCGGTTCCGCACCTCGTCCGGAGCCATTCTGCCCGGTGGCGCACCCCGGATCTGTCCGTTGCATGCCACCGACAGCAACCTGCCACCGGTCCTAGGCTGGGCAGATGAGCGCACTGGACGTCTGGGGCCTCGACGACGTCGCCGAGACCACCTACCGCGCGATGCTGCGCAACCCCGACTTCGACGCCGTGGCGCTGGCCCGGCACCTGGAGCTGGCGCCGGCTGCCCTCGACGCCGCCGTGACCGAGCTGACGCGGGTCGGCCTGGTCGCGCGCCACGGTGCCGGCCTGGTCCCGGCCTCGCCGGCGACCACGCTGGCGGCCCTGGTGCACGTCGAGCTGTCCGACCTCGAGGAGCGCCGGTCCCGCCTGGACGCGGTCCGGGCCAGCCTCTCCGGTTTCGCGGCCGACCACATGGTCGGGCAGTCACGTGCCTGGTCGAGCGTGCCGTTCGAGGTGCTCAGCTTGGAGGAGTCCTTCGCCGCCGTCGAGGACATCCAGCGCAGCACCACCGGCGAGGTCGTCTCCTGCCACCCGGCCGTCAACATCGACGTCGACTCCCCGACCTACGTCGAGCTGCTGGAGCACCAGCTCCGCAGCGGCCGGGCCATGCGCGGGCTCTACCCCCTCGACGTGCTCGGGGACCGCGACCGGGTCGCCTACGTGCGGCACTGGGCCGACGCCGGTGAGCAGGTCCGGCTGGCCGACCGGGCGCTGCCGTCGCTGGCCGTGTTCGGCGACGAGGTCGCGATGATCGCTTCCGACGGCGACGCCGGCCGGGTCCTGGTCCGGGCGCCCGCGCTGGTGCACCTGGTCCGCGCGCTGTTCGACGAGTACTGGGCGCAGGCCGTGCCGCTCAGCGGCGGCGCCCCCGTCGGCGCCCCGGGCCGGGTCGACGCCGACGACGTCGGGCCGGTTCTGGACCTGCTCCGCACGGGCATGAAGGACGAGAGGATCGCCCGCCAGCTCGGCATCTCCCTGCGGACCGTGCGCCGCCGGATCGCCGAGCTGATGGACGAACTGGGTGCGTCGACCCGGTTCCAGGCCGGTGTCGAGGCCGCCCGGCGTGGCCTGCTCTGACCGTCGTACACCGTGCTGACCCGCCGCACCGCCGGTGCGCGACCCGAAGGAGTCCCGCATGAGCGACCACGCCGATGTGCTGCGCCGCCGGCTCGAGGTGACCATCGGCACGCCCTTCACCGAGGGCAACACGATCGACGTGCTGCGCAACGGCGACCAGATCTTTCCCGCGCTGCTGGCGGCGATCCGGGGGGCGAAGGCCACCGTCGACCTGATGACGTTCGTGTACTGGCGCGGCGACATCGCCCGGGACGTCGCCGACGCGATGAGCGACAGGGCCCGGGCGGGGGTGCGGGTACGGCTGCTGATCGACGCGCTCGGCGGCCGGCTCATCGAGAACCAGCTGGTCGACCAGATGGACCGGGCCGGCGTCCAGGTGGAGTGGTTCCGCAAGCCGCTGGTGAAGTCGCCGTTCAAGTCCAACCACCGGCTGCACCGCAAGGTCTGCGTCGTCGATGGACGGATCGCGTTCACCGGCGGGGTCGGCATCGCCGAGGAGTGGTGCGGCGACGCCCGCAACGCAGGAGAGTGGCGCGACACCCATGTGCGGGTCGAGGGCCCGGCCGTCGACGGCCTGCAGTCGGCGTTCATCCAGGACTGGGCCGAGACCGGCCGCCCGCTGTACGGCGACGACGACGAGTTCCCGGTGCAGCCGCAGGAGGGCACCTCGACCGTGCAGATCGTGCGTGGCTCGGCCAGCCTGGGGTGGGACGACATGCAGTCGGCGTTCCACGTCGTGCTTGGCGCGGCCCGCGAACGGCTGCGCATCGCGACGGCCTACTTCGCGCCGGACGACGCGTTCCTCGACACGCTCTGCGCCGCACCCGGCCGCGGGGTCGACGTCGAGCTGCTGCTGCCCGGCCCGCACGCCGACAAGCGCGTCTCGCAGCTCACCAGCGAAGGCTCGTACGAGCGGCTGGTCGACTGCGGGGTGAAGGTCTGGATCTTCCAGCCGTCGATGATGCACGCGAAGGTTATGACCGTCGACGGCGTCGCCGCCGTGGTCGGGTCGTCGAACTTCAACCGCCGCTCGTTGGACCATGACGAGGAGGTCGTCCTCATCGCGCTGGACCGCGATCTGACGGCCCGACTCGACGCCGACCTCGACGACGACTTCGCCCGCAGCGTCGAGATCGACCTCGCGAGGTGGCGCAACCGTGGCCCGGGGCAGCGGGCCCTGGAGCGAGCGGTCTCACCGATCCGGCGCTGGATGTAGCCGTGGTACGCCGCCGGACTGCCGGTCGGGTCAGCGGGTGACGAGCACCGACCAGGCGGCCGGCTGCACCGTCCACGTGCGCGACGACACCGGCCCCGAGAGCTCCCCGT
This sequence comes from Actinomycetes bacterium, assembly GCA_038246545.1. Lineage (GTDB taxonomy): Bacteria > Actinomycetota > Actinomycetes > JACCUZ01 > JACCUZ01 > JBBRVW01. The sequence goes on from JBBRVW010000024.1 coordinate 6,536, forward strand.
CGGCGTTGACCGGGAACGCCTCGCCGATGACCGTGACGGAGCGGCCGCGCACGACGAGGACGTCGTCGCGCCCGACGTGCTCGCCGCCGCGCAGCGCGGTCGCGAACGCCAGCCGCGCCAGCGGCCCGGTCGAGGTTGCCACCACCACGTCGACCAGGCCGTCGTCGGGCTGGGCGTCCGGGGCGAGCTCGGCGCCACCGCCGATGGTGCGGCCGTTCGCGACACCGACCATCAGCACCTCGTCGTCGACGTGCACCGTCACGCCGTCGATCTCCACCTGCAGCGACCAGCCGCCCGGCCGGACGCCTGCGGCGATGCTGCCCGCGGCGTACGCGACCGCGCCCAGCCGGTCCTTGAGACCGCTCGCGAGTTTGGCCGCCTCGGCCCCGATCCCCAGGTGCACGGCGTTCACCACCACGCCGCCGTCGTCGTCGACGACCAGGTCCAGCGGCCGGCTCCTCCCGGCCAGCAGCGCGCGGGCCGCGTCGGCCGGGCCCAGCGGGATCCCGAGCGTGCGGGCCAGGTCGTTGCCCGTCCCCAGCGGCAGCAGGCCCAGGGGCCGGTCCGCCGAGAGCGTTCCGCGCCGGTGCAACGCGCCGACCGCGGTGTGCACCGACCCGTCGCCGCCCGCGACGACGAGGGTCTCGTCGGCGGCCAGGCCGTCCAGCACCCAGTCGAGGTCGTCCGGTTCGGCGCACACCTCGCGGCGTACGCCCACCGCGGCGCGTAGCACCGACAGCGCCGCCTCGACAGCGTCCGCGGCCGTCCCACCGGCCGACTCGTTCGTGACCACGACCAATGGGTTCACGTAGCATCTCCTCGCACGTCGGACCCTCCGTCCGGCTGCCGCCCATCGTCCCCGACGGAAGCTGGTGACCTGTGCCGGCCATCGTGCTCCTCGGTGCCCAGTGGGGGGACGAGGGCAAGGGCAAGGCGACCGACCTGCTCGGCTCCTCGGTCGACTACGTCGTGAAGTACAACGGCGGCAACAACGCGGGCCACACCATCGTCATCGACGGCGACACGTACGCCCTGCACCTGCTGCCGTCCGGCATCCTCACGCCGGGCTGCACCCCCGTCATCGGCAACGGAGTCGTCATCGACCTCGCCGTCCTCTTCGAGGAGATCGACGCGCTCGAGGCGCGCGGGGTCGACACCTCGAAGCTGCTCGTGAGCGCCAGCGCCCACCTCATCGGCCCGCAGCACCGCACCATCGACAAGGTGGCCGAGCGCTTCCTGGGCAAGGCGAAACTCGGCACCACCGGCCGCGGCATCGGACCCACCTACGCCGACAAGATGTCCCGGGTAGGCGTCCGGGTGCAGGACCTCTTCGACGAGAAGATCCTGCGGCAGAAGGTCGAGGGCTCCCTCGAGCTGAAGAACAACCTGCTCGTCAAGGTCTACAACCGTCGCGCGATCACCGTCGACGAGGTCGTGGAGGAGTTCCTCTCCTACGCCGAGCGGCTGCGTCCGATGGTCGCCGACACGGTCCTTGTCCTCGGGCAGGCGCTGGACCGAGGCGACACCGTGCTCCTCGAGGGCGGCCAGGCGACGCTGCTCGACGTCGACCACGGCACGTATCCGTTCGTCACGTCGTCGAACCCGACGTCCGGCGGCGCGTGCACCGGGTCCGGCATCCCGCCCACCCGCATCGACCGCGTGATCGCCGTCGTGAAGGCCTACACCACACGCGTCGGCTCCGGCCCGTTCCCCACCGAGCTGCTCGGCGCAGACCATGCCGCTGGTGAGAAGCTGCGCACCGACGGTGCCGAGTTCGGCACCACCACCGGCCGGCCGCGGCGCTGCGGCTGGTACGACGCGGTCGTCGCGCGCTACGCAGCGCGCGTCAACGGCGTCACCGACTTCGTGCTCACCAAGCTCGACGTGCTCACCGGCTGGGAGCGGATCCCGGTCTGCGTCGCCTACGAGATCGACGGCGTGCGGCACGACGAGATGCCGATGACCCAGACCGACTTCCACCACGCCATGCCCGTCTACGAGCACCTCGAGGGCTGGGACGAGGACATCTCGTCGGCGCGATCGCTGGACGACCTCCCCAAGGCGGCGCGGCGCTACGTCGAGGCGCTGGAGGAGATGTCGGGCGCGCCGATCTCGGCCATCGGCGTCGGTCCCGGCCGGGACGAGACCGTCCAGGTGCGCTCGCTGCTCGGCTGAGCGGCAAAACACGGCCTGGCGACGACGTTCTGTAGTCGCAGGGTCACCGCCGAACCGCGCTATCTGCCGAACGGTCGACGCGCCCCTTCTCACGGCGCAGAACGGCACGTAAGGTGCGCGGGTCCGGAACGCCGAACCGCACGCCCACCGCTTGGAGCGCCACGTGACCCGTCGTACCGTCGTCCGCCCGGCCCTCGCCGTGCTCGCCCTCGCCGGGCTGGCCGCGGCCGCGACCGGCAGTCCGGCGTCGGCCGGCCCTGCCGCGGGCACCGCGTCCGCCACGGTGTTCATGGTCAACCCGGTGCAGTCCGGCGGCGACGAGTCCCTCACCGACCAGAAGGACTCGGCTACCGCGGTCCCGGCGAAGGAGTACTACGCCGTCACGCTGACGAACCTCGACGGCAGCGGCTACCTCCGTGGTGACTGGGTCAACATCGTCAGCGAGACCGGCGACCCGGCCTTCGCCGCTCCTGGCGGCAGCTACTCCTACGACCGGCACGACGACCGGTTCGAGCAGGTGATGGCCTACTACTGGGTCACCCAGGCGCAGCTCTACCTGCAGCGCCTCGGCTTCGGCGGCGCATCGGGAGACCTGCGGGCGGTCAACGCCGAGTCGCAGGACGTCCGGATCAACCAGTACGGCGCGGACAACTCGTTCTCCTGGGACAAGAAGGACCTGCTGCGCTTCGGCAAGGGCGGCGTCGACGACGCCGAAGACGCCGAGGTGATCGTGCACGAGTACGGCCACGCCGTGCACGACGCACAGGTGCCCGGCTTCGGCAGCTCGCTGGACGCCGGCTCGATCGGCGAGGCCTTCGGCGACTACCTGGCCGTCTCGGTCGGCCTCGCCGTCGGCGGTGCGCCGGCAGCCGGCGTGCCGGCGGCCTGCGTCATGGACTGGGACGCCACGTCGTACACGTCGACGGTTCCGCACTGCCTGCGCCGCGTCGACACGACCCTCACCGTCGCCCAACGCAAGGGTGAGGTGCACTACGACGGCCAGATCTGGTCGCGAGCGCTGTGGGACATCCGCACGGCGCTCGGTGACCGGACGGCCAACCGCATCATCGTCAACGCGCAGTTCGGCTTCGCCCCGGACACCAGCTTTGCCGCCGCGGCGACCAAGACCGTGCAGACCGCGCAGGCGATGTACGGCACGAAGGCCGCCAACGCGGTAACGAAGGCGTTCCAGGCGCGCGGCATCCTCTGACCGTCAGTCGACCCAGGTGTGGAACCCGATGAGGTTGCCGTCGAGGTCGAGCACGTGGAACTCCCGGGTGCCGAAGTCGGTGGTGTCCACGGAGTCGCTGACCGGGTGTAGGACGCCGGCGGCCTGCATCTCGGCGTACAACGCGTCGACGTCGGTGACCTCGATGCGGCAGCTCGCGGTCCCGGCCAGGAACGACTCGGCGCCGCTGCGCACCGGGCCCTCGCCACTGGCCGGCCGGGACGCCCACGATCGGTCGGCCGGCTCCCACAGGTGCAGGACGGCATCGTCGCGGCGCAGGACCGCGAACCCGCCGTCGTGGTGGAGCGCCTCGAAGCCGAGTCGCTCGCGGTAGAACGCCACGGCGGCCACGACGTCGCGGGCCGGGAAGGCCGGGATGGTGCGACCCATGGTCATGCTCGTCACGCTACTTTCAGCCGCGTGACCCGCGCCCCCGAAACCGTCGAGCTCGGCAACCACGTCGTCCGGCTCACGCCGGCCCCGACCGGCGACGCCGATGGCCTGTTCGCGGCGTTGGACGACGAGCGGGTCTGGGCCGCCGGGTACGGCGGCGGCCCGGCCGGCCGGTGGGCCGATGTCGGGGCCGCCCGAGAATGGCTGGCGTCGTCCGGCCGGGGCGTCACCGGACCGCGCCGGTGCTGGGTCGTGCGGCTGGCCACCGACTCCGACCTCGGCGCCGCCGGCACCGTCGTCGGCACCAGCAGCCTGGCCGAGTGGGACCTCACGCACGAGCGCATCCACCTCGGCTGGACGGCGTACGGGCCGCCGTGGTGGGCCGGTCCGGTCAACCCGGCCTGCAAGCTCGCGCTGCTCGGGTACGCCTTCGACGACCTCGGCTTCGGCCGGGTCAAGCTGCAGACCGATCTCGTCAACAGCCGGTCCCAGGCGGCGATCGCGAAGCTCGGCGCGGCCCGCGAGGGCGTGCTCCGCCGGCACCTCAGGCGGGCCGACGGAAGCTGGCGCGACTCGGTGATCTTCTCGGTCCTGGCCGACGAGTGGCCCGCGGTGAAGGCCGGGCTGCAGCGGCGCCTCGCCTGACCGGCACCGAACGCCGGCACTTCACACGGGGTGCGGTCGCCTTGCACGGGTTGCACGCCGTGGGAGGCACCGGTCGATCACGTATACGTGATCGCCGGACGCCGGACGCCGCCCGAGAGGGCGAACACGAACACGCCGCACAGGTCGAGCACCAGCGTGAGCGTGGACGGTGACATGGCCGTCAGGCTAGGCAGGACTAATCTGCCGGTCATGACCGACCTGTCGACCGCGAGCCCGTCCACCGGCCCCACCCCCGACCCGGCTGCGGGCGCCCGGGTCTACGAGCTGGACCGCGCCCACGTCTTCCACTCCTGGTCCGCCCAGGCGCTCATCTCGCCGATGGTGGTGGCGGGGGCGGAGGGTTGCTACCTCTGGGACTACGACGGCAACCGCTACCTCGACTTCTCCTCGCAGCTGGTCAACATCAACATCGGCCACCAGCACCCGAAGGTCGTCGCGGCGATCCAGGAGCAGGCCGGGAAGCTGACGACGATCGCGCCGCAGCACGCCAACGACAAGCGCTCGGAGTGCGCCCGGCTGATCGCCGAGCGGGCGCCGGCCGACCTCAACAAGGTCTTCTTCACCAACGGCGGCGCCGACGCGATCGAGAACGCCGTGCGGATGGCGCGGCTGCACACCGGCCGGCACAAGGTGCTCACGACCTACCGCAGCTACCACGGCAACACCGCGACCGCGATCCAGATGACCGGCGACCCGCGTCGCTGGGCCAACGACGGTGGCGCCACCGGCGTCGTGCACTTCTTCGGCCCGTACGCCTATCGGTCGCCGTTCTGGTCGGACTCGGTGGAGCAGGAGTGCGAGCGGGCCTTGGAGCACCTCGAGCAGGTCGTCGCGTTCGAGGGCCCCGGCACCATCGCGGCGCTTGTGCTCGAGTCCATCCCCGGCACCGCCGGCATCCTCGTGCCGCCGGACGGCTACCTCGCGGGTGTCCGCGACCTGTGCGACCGCTACGGCATCGTCTACGTCGCCGACGAGGTGATGGCCGGCTTCGGCCGCGCCGGCGAGTGGTTCGCGGTCGACCGGTGGGACGTCCGGCCGGACCTCATCGCCTTCGCCAAGGGCAGCAACTCCGGCTACGTGCCGCTCGGCGGCGTCATCATCTCCGACGCGATCGCCGACACCTTCGCCGAGCGGGCCTTCCCCGGCGGCCTGACCTACAGCGGTCACCCGCTCGCCTGCGCGGCGGCGGTCGCGAGCATGACCGCGATGGCCGAGGAGGGCATCATCGAGAACGCCCGCCGGGTCGGCGAGGACGTGCTCGGTCCCGGCCTCCGGGACCTGGCCGGGCGGCACCCGTCGGTCGGTGAGGTGCGCGGCCTGGGTGTCTTCTGGGCCCTGGACCTCGTCAAGGACAAGGCCACCCGCGAGATGCTGGTGCCCTACAACGCCGCCGGCGAGGCGAACGCGCCGATGGCTCAGCTGGTCGCGGCGTGCAAGAGCCGCGGCCTGCTGCCGTTCGTCAACTTCAACCGGCTGCACGTCGTCCCGCCGTGCACCATCTCCGACGAGGAGGCCAAGGAGGGGCTGGCGATCCTCGACGAGGCGCTCACCGTCGCCGACGAGCACACCACCGGATGACCCGCTCCTCGTTGGTAGCGTCGCCGCGATGAGCTACGACATCTTCTTCGTCCGCCGGGACCCTGGGCAGACGTTCGAGGACGCGCTGGAGGGCGTCGAGGAGTCGTACGAGGGCGGTGACCCGGGGCCGCTCACGGACGAGGACCTCGAGCAGTGGGACGCGCTGCTCCCGGCCGCGCGGGAGATCCTCGGGTCCGGCGCCGAGCTCACCCAGGACCACGACGAGAGCCGTGAGCTCACCGACCCGGTCAGCGGCATCGGCCTCACGCTGGTCTCGGGCGAGCTGCAGATCCACGTCCCCGAGAGCACGGCCACCGGTGACGACGACCTCGCCGTCATGGCCCGGGTCTACGACCTGGCCCGGGCTGTCGAGGACGCGACCGGTCTCGAGGGCTACGACCCGCAGCTCGGCGAGCCGGTCAGCGACGCCAGCGACACCTCGCCGACCCGGCGGCTCTGGGTCGGCGAGGACGACGACGACGAGGACGACCGGTACGACGGGCCCGGCGCCACGGTGCCGGCGGCCGCCGCCCGGGGTGCGCTCGACCCGGAGCCGTTCGACCCCGAACCCCCCGCACGGTCACGTCGCTGGTGGGAGTTCTGGAAGCCGTGAAGGTGCTCGTCGTCGGCGGGGGGGCGCGCGAGCACGCGCTGGTGCGCTGCCTGCTCGCCGACCCGGAGGTCACCGAGGTCCGGGCCGCTCCCGGCAACGCGGGCATCGCGGCCGACGTGCCGTGCCACCAGGTGGACGTGCTGGATCCGGCGGCGGTCGCCGCGCTGGCCACGACGCTCGGGGCCGACCTCGTCGTCGTCGGCCCGGAGGGACCGCTGGTCGCCGGTGTCGCCGACGCGGTTCGGGCTGCCGGCATCGACTGCTTCGGGCCGTCGGCGTCGGCCGCGCGGCTGGAGGGCTCCAAGGCGTTCGCCAAGGACGTCATGGCCGCGGCCGGGGTCCCGACCGCCCGCGCCTTCGTGACGACGTCGCCAGGCGCGGCGGCGGACGCACTGGACAAGCTCGGCCCGCCGTACGTCGTGAAGGACGACGGCCTGGCCGCCGGCAAGGGCGTGGTGGTCACCGACGACCGGGCCGCGGCGCTCGCGCACGCGACCGCCTGCGCGCGGGTCGTCATCGAGGAGTTCCTCGACGGCCCGGAGGTGTCGCTGTTCGCCGTCACCGACGGTGCCACCGTGCTGCCGCTGGTGGCTGCGCAGGACTTCAAGCGCGCTCTGGACGGCGACGAGGGGCCTAACACCGGCGGCATGGGCGCCTACTCTCCGCTGCCGTGGGCTCCCGACGCCCTGGTCGCGGAGGTCCTCGAGACCGTGCTGCAGCCGACCGTCGACGAGCTGGCCCGGCAGGGCACGCCGTTCGTCGGTCTGCTCTACGCCGGGCTCGCCCTCACCTCGCGCGGCACCCGGGTCGTGGAGTTCAACGCGCGGTTCGGCGACCCCGAGACGCAGGTGGTGCTGGCCCGGCTGCGGACCCCGCTCGGCGGCCTCCTGCGCGCCGCGGCCACCGGCCGGCTGCACGAGGTCAGTCCTCTCGCGTGGTCCGACGACGCGGCGGTCACGGTCGTCGTCGCCGCCGACGGCTACCCCGGCACCCCGCGCGCCGGTGACGAGCTCACCGGCCTGGTCGACGCCGACGCGCTGGCCGGTGTCGATGTCCTGCACGCCGGGACGTCGGTCGACGACGACGGCCGGGTCGTCGCCAGCGGCGGGCGGGTGCTGTCGGTCGTCGGCACCGGCCCGGACCTCGCTGCCGCCCGCGCCCGCGCCTACGCCGGGGTGGACCGGATCTCACTCGCCGGCGGCCGGCACCGCACCGACATCGCCGCCACTGCGGCCGCCGACGAGCAGGCGGTCAGCGGCACCGGCGAGGGCTGAGGTCGGTGCGCCGGTGCGGGACACTGGCGGCGTGACCTCCCCCACCCCGCAGATCCCCGACGTCCTCGCCGCCCGCTACGCGAGCCCCGAGCTGATCCGGGTGTGGTCCCCGGAGAGCAAGGTGGTGCTGGAGCGGCGGCTGTGGATCGCGGTGCTGTCGGCGCAGCGTGAGCTCGGCGTCGCCGTGCCCGAGGGCGTGGTCGAGGCGTACGAGAAGGTCGTCGACGTCGTCGACCTCGACTCGATCCGCGCCCGCGAGGCGGTCACCCGTCACGACGTGAAGGCCCGGATCGAGGAGTTCTCGGCGCTGGCCGGCCACGAGCACGTGCACAAGGGCATGACCAGTCGCGACCTCACCGAGAACGTCGAGCAGCTGCAGGTGCGGTCGTCCCTGGAGCTGGTTCGTGACCGGGCCGTGGCGGCGCTGGTCCGGTTGTCGCGCCTCGCGGTCGAGCACGAGGGGCTGGTGATGGCCGGCCGCAGCCACAACGTCGCGGCCCAGGCGACGACCCTCGGCAAGCGGTTCGCCACGGCGGCCGAGGAGCTGTTGGTCGCCGTCGAGCGGGTCGAGGAGCTCATCGCCCGCTACCCGCTGCGCGGCATCAAGGGCCCCGTCGGCACGGCGCAGGACCAGCTCGACCTGCTCGACGGCGACGCCGCGAAGCTGGCCGACCTCGAGCAGCGGGTGGCCACCCACCTCGGCTTCGAGCGGGTGATGACCAGCGTCGGGCAGGTCTACCCGCGGTCCCTCGACCTCGATGCGGTGTCCGCGCTGGTGCAGCTGGCTGCCGGGCCGTCCAGCCTCGCGACGACCATCCGGCTGATGGCCGGCCAGGAGCTCGCCACCGAGGGGTTCCGTGCCGGGCAGGTCGGCTCGAGCGCGATGCCGCACAAGATGAACACCCGCTCCTGCGAGCGGGTCAACGGCCTGGCCGTCGTGCTGCGCGGGTACCTGTCGATGGTCGGTGAGCTCGCCGGTGCGCAGTGGAACGAGGGCGACGTCTTCTGCTCGGTGGTGCGCCGGGTCGCGCTGCCGGACGCGTTCTTCGCCGCCGACGGGCTCTTCCAGACCCTCCTCACCGTTCTCGACGAGTTCGGCGCGTACCCGGCGGTGGTCGCCCGCGAGCTGGACCGCTACCTGCCCTTCCTCGCCACCACCAAGGTCCTGATGGCGGCTGTCCGCAACGGCGTCGGTCGCGAGCAGGCGCACGAGGCCATCAAGGAGCACGCGGTCGCGGTCGCGCTCGGGATGCGCGAGCAGGGCAGCAGCGACAACGACCTGTTCGACCGGCTGGCTGCCGACCCGCGGCTCGGCCTGACCCGCGACCAGCTCGACTCCCTCGTCTCCGACCCGGCCGGCTTCACCGGCGCCGCCGGCGCGCAGGTGGCAGCGGTCGTGGAGCGCGTCCAGGCAGTCGTGGCCCGCCACCTGGAGGCGGCGGCGTACGTGCCAGGCCCGATCCTCTAGCTTGCTGCGTCGAGCGCGGCCCGCAGCTCGGCGAGGTTCCGCTGCTCCCAGGGCGGCAGCTGCACGCCGGTCGTCCGGGAGGCGGCTTGCAGCCCGTCGACGTGCTGCCCGGCAGTACTGACCTCGCCCGCTGCCAGAGCCCCGGCTGCCGACTCCAACAACCACACCACCCGCTCGGGCGGAAGCGCCTCCTCGGCGAGGGTCGGCGCCACGCTGGCCAGCAGGCGGGGTACCTCCGCAGTCTGCCCGACCAGCCGGCTCAAACGGGCCCGGCGCACGACCAGCCGGGCGAGGTGGCTGGCGTCGGCGACACCCCCGACCCGTTGCTGGGCGGGGGCAAGGACGGCGAGCGCAGGTTCGTGCCGGCCGTCAGCGGTGTACAGGTCCGCCAGTGCCGCGGCGCCGAGCACGGTGTGCAGGGTGCGCCCCGCAGAGGACGCGGACCGGAGCACCCGAGTGAGGTGCCGCTCAGCCTCGTCCCGGTGGCCCTCGTGGTGCGCCAGCTGGCCCGCGGCGAAGGTGACGATGTCCTCCCAGCGAGCGGTGACCCGTCGCGACACGAGTCGCGTCGCCCGGGCGAGGTAGCTCCGGGCCGCCTCGAGGTTCCCCGTCTGGAGGTGGACCAGGGCAAGGCGTGCCGCGTTGACGGCGATGATCCGTCGGTCACCTTCGAGCTCGGCACGGCGGAGTGCCTCTTCCTGCCAGGAGAGCGCGGTGGGCACCGACCGGTGCAGCCAGACCGCGGCCAGGTTGTACGAGGCACCGCACCGCACAGCGTCCGGAGCCGTCGGCCCGTAGCGGACCACCGCGTGCTCGGAGCGGTCGGCGGCACCGAAGACGGCTTCGCTCGCCTCCGCAGAACGGACCGGGTCGTCCAGGGTGTCACCCAGCGTCTGCAGCGCGAACGCCTCCACCGGGGGGTCGCAGTCATGACGGGCGAGCTCGACCGCTTCGGCGGCGGCCGCTGCCGCCTCCGGTCGGTTGATGGTGCCGCGCAACCAGGCCCAGTACGTGAGGCCGATCGCCCGCGCAGGTGCGTCGGGACCGGCCAGCGTCAGAGCGTCGGCCAGCCGTCTCTCTCCCTCGGGCTCGTGCCCCGCCTCGAACCACAAGGTCATCGCGTCGACGACCACTTGAAGATGCGCCGCTACCTCCCCGCGGCTTGCGTGCGTATCGATGGCTGCCCGGATGTTGTCGGCCTCGGCGACGGCAGCGGCCAGCCACCGGTCCGAGTCAGGCCCCTCGCTCTTCGCTGCGAGCTGGGTGCACCAGGCCGAGTACCACTGCGCGTGCCGCATCTGTAGCTCGCCTCGGGCGGGGCCGAGTACCTGTGGCGATATCTCGTCGGTGAAGTCGCGCACGGTCTGCAGCAGTCGGAACCGGCGCTCATCGCCGGACGGCGCCATGACCTGCACGAGATTCCGGTCGACGAGGTTGAAGAGCCCTTCCGTCACCGCACCGCTCACGGCAGGCCCGATGTCCGGGCAGATGCCCTCGACGGCGGCGACCGTGCATCCCCCCGCGAAGACTGCCAGGCAGCACAGCAGCGACTGCTCGTCGACGGGGAGCATGTCGTAGCTCCAGCGAATGGTCGCGCGCAGGGTTCGGTGCCGCGTCGGTGCATCGCGCCTCCGGTCCGGCAGGTCGAGGGAACCGGCCAGGCGAGCGGCCAGGTCGGCGGGCGCGAGCATCCGGAGCCATGGCGCGACGATCTCCAGGGCGAGCGGGAGGCCGTCGAGCCGTGTGGCGATGCGTGCGACATCGGCAGCGTTGCCCTCGGTGAGAGCGAAGTCCGGCTGGTGGGCACGAGCCCGGTCCATCAGTAGCTGCACGGAGGCGATGTCCCGCAGCCCCTCGACTGACACGGCGGAGTCGACGACTGGCACCGCCAGCAGCGGCACGGGGTACTGCTGCTCGCCGGCCAGCCGGAGGGGCTCCCGGGAGGTCGCGAGCAGCCGGAGCTCACGAGTGGTGCGGCGCAGCTCGTCGACCACGGTGCGCACACCGGAGAGCTGCTCGAGGTTGTCCAGCACGAGGAGTCCGACGATGCCGGCGAGATGCTCGGCGAGGGCCTGGAGCGGGTCGGTGCCCGCTGCTGTGTGCAGGCCCACGGCGGCGGCGACCACTGCCGGGACGGCCGCCGGTTCGCGCACCTCGGACAGGTCGACGAACCAGCCAGGTCCCGTCCTCTGCGCGTACTGGTGCAGCACCTCGGAGGCCAGCCGCGTCTTGCCCGAACCGCCGGCCCCGGTCAGGGTGAGGAGCCGGTGGGTGGTCAGCAGGTCGAGGACCTCGTGCATCTCGCGGTCGCGGCCGACGAACGTGTCCGCGCGCGTTCCGGGGTGCGGTGGCGGGGCGGCCGTGGCGCCCGGACGGGTGCGGACCTGCAGCTCCGGGTCGCCGCGCAGCACCCGGCTGTGCATTGCCGTCAACGTCGGACCGGGGTCGGCGCCGAGGTCGTCACGGAGCGCGCGTCGGGTCACGTCGAACGCTGCCAGCGCCTCCGCCTGCTGCCCGGCCGCCGTCAGCGCCCACATGAGCAGCTCGGTGACGGACTCGCGCAACGGGTCGCGCGCCCGGACCTCGGCCAGCACCGCGGCCACGTCGGTCGGGTGGCCCCCGGACGCGAGCGTCAACCGCGCCCAGGACTCCGTGACGGAGAGCCGCTCCCCCTCCAGCCGGGCGGTGAGGAGTTGGTGGAAGGGCTCCCGGGAGAGGTCGACCAGCGCGGGTCCGCGCCACAGGTCGAGGGCGTCCCCGAACCGTTCCGCGGCCTCCTTCGCGAGTCCTGCTGCCTCGGCCTCTCGCCCGCGGGCGACCAGCGCGCCGAAGGCGAGCAGGTCGCACTCCTCGGCCGTCAGGGAGAGGCGGTAGCCGGCACCGACGGTGGCCACCGTCTCGCGGCCCAGCACCTTCCGCCAGGCCGACACGTAGGTCTGGACGATGTTGACGGCGGACTCCGGTGGTTCCTGACCCCACACCCGGTCGACGAGCGCGGTCACCGGCACGACCTCGTTGACCTCGAGGGCCAGCACGGCCAGGAGCCCACGCCGCCGCGCCCCCGCGGGTCCCGTCAGCTCGCCACCGACCCGGACCTCGAACGGACCCAGGACCCCGACGTGGAGCAGGGCGCCACCCACGTCGTCACCCCCTTGCTCGGTCCACGTCAGTCAACCAGAGGACCGACCCGGTTTCAGTCGGGCTGGAGCGGCGTTCCAGGGAGCTCGACGACGGTGGCACCAGACCCCGGGACGGACCCGGGAGACGACAAGGGAGCCACCATGAACACCACCGCCATCATCCGGCCGTCAGCCATCGCCGCAGGACTTTTCGCCGCGCTCGTCCTGACCGCGTGCGGCAGTGACCCCAGCCGCGCCGGCTCGACCGACGGGACAACTCCCGCCGCGCAGTCCCGGCCCCTGTCGGTGACGGACGGCGGAAACGCCCGGGAGCACCTCGCGTACCGCGATCTCGCGGCGGCCCGCGGCAGCGACGTCAACCCCTTCGAGCACCTGGGGCACCGCGGGTCCGCCGACGACGCAGGGTCCAGGTGAGGGACCAGCTCAGGCCTGGCGGTACATGCCCTCGGCGTACGCCGGGCCGTAGTAGGCGTCGAGGTCGGCGAGGTCTGCCTCCGGCCGCTCGAGGGTGCGGGCGATGACCGCGCGTCGCGGCAGGTCCTGGGTGCCCCACGACTCGGGGTCCCAGAGCTTCGACCGCAGGAACGCCTTGCCGCAGTGGTGGAAGACCTGCTCGACCCGGACGATCAGCGCGAGCATCGGCCGGTGACCCTTGACCACCATGTCGTCGAGGAACGGCGCGTCGCTCACCAGCCGGGCCCGGCCGTTCACGCGCAGGGTGTCGGCCCGGCCGGGGACCACGAAGATCAGGCCGACGTGCGGGTTGGTCAGCACGTTGACCCAGCCGTCGGCCCGCTTGTTGCCCGGCCGCTCCGGCATGGCGATCGTCGTGTCGTCCAGGACGTGCACGAAGCCGGCCGGGTCCCCCTTCGGCGAGACGTCGCAGGTGCCGTCGGCACCAGAGGTGGCCATGAGCAGGAACGGCGAGGCGGCAATCCACTGCCGGTCCAGGTCGTGCAGCGCCGTGCGCTCCTTGCTCACGGCGGCGCCCGACGGGGTGCCGAGCAGCTCACGCAGCTCGGTCTCGGTGGTGACCTCGGTCCAGCTGGTGGCGTCGACCGTCACGATGCGCCCTTCTCGTCGGTGAGCACGCGCAGCGACCATCGCACGGTCTCGGGGATGTCCGTCACCGGATAACGCACGGCTCGCACGACTCGGTCGTCCCCGACGACGACGACGACCCGGCGCAGCCGCACCAGCCCGGCGGCGCGGAACGTCGGCAGCCGCAGCGCGGCGGTCAGGGCCAGGTCGGCGTCGGACAGGAGCGGGAACGGGATCTTCTCGACCTCGGCGAACAACGCCTGCTCGTCCGCGCGCTGGGTCGACACGCCGTGCACCGTGACGCCGGCGGCCAGGAAGTCGCCGTGCGCCTCGCGGAAGAGCCGGTTCTCGAGGGTGCAGCCGGTCGCGCCCGGGATGTCTGCCCAGCCGGCCGGCAGCGGCGTCGGCACGCTGGTCGCCGGGTAGCCGAACAGCACGGTGCCGAGGCCGCCGGCCGCCACCGGGTCGCACGGGTCGCCGGTCGTCGAGGGGAGCAGCAGGCCGTCGGGCACCCGCTGGCCGACCAGGCCGTGCACCCGGGCCACCTCGGCCGCGCCGGCCGCGCTCGTGGCCGCGAGCCCGCCGTCGCCCAGGACCCACTGGTCGCCCCAGTCCTGCAGGGCGACGAGGACCGGCAGGAAGGCCTGGCCGGCGGCGGTGAGCAGGTAGTCGTACCGCGGCGGGCGGTCCTGGTAGGCGACCTTCGCCAGCACGCCGTGGTCCACCAGGTGCCCCAGCCGCTCGGTCAGGACCTTGCGCGAGATCGCCAGTTCGCCGGCGAGCGCGTCGAACCGCGTGTGCCCGCGGGCCACCTCGCGCAGCACCACGAGGCTCCAGCGGTCGCCCACCACGACCGCAGCCTGCGCGACGGCGCAGGTCGGGTCGGCCCCTGCCCACTCGCTGCCTGTCGCCATGCCGGTCCGCCGTCCTCCCGATCTCTCGGGTCGCTGTCGCGCCGACCCGGACCCAGGCTACGGGTTCCCCAGGGGAACTCGCAGCCGTCTTCCGGGGGGCAGCCGGGAGCCGCTGGACCTCAGCCGGATCAGCTCAGAGGGCGTGCGTGTCACCACCCAGCGCGACGACGCGGAGCAGGCTCGGCTCCGTGCTCGCGCACGGGGGGCGCTAACGATCGAGCGGCACGACCTGCACCCTGTTGCCGGCGTAGTCGCTCAGGTATGCCGTACCGTCGCGCTCGAGAACGTCGGCGTTGGCCCGGTCGTCGAGCGGCCCCGTGGTGCCTGTGAAGACCCGGTCGACCGAGCCGGTCGCGGTGTCGAGCACGGCCAGCGACGGCCCGTCCTGCAGCGAGACGAGCAGGTCCGCACCAGGTCCGGGGGCGAGGCCGTCGGGGTCGCCCTCGACGCGGACGGTGTCGAGGACAGCGAGCGTCCGCGGGTCGAGCGCGACCACCGTGCCATCGGTCATGCACGCCGCCCACACCCTGCCGTCCAGCACCTCGAGGTCCTGTACGCCCGAGCAGACCGCAGCGCTGCGCACCGGTGTGCCGCCGCTGCCAGGGGTGATCCGGACGACGCGGCAGCGGGCGAAGTCACCCACGTAGAGCGCGTCGTCGCCGGCCGCAACGAGACGGGGCTCGCCTCCGACCCGGTACCGCTGCACGACCGACCCGTCGGCGGGGTCCACCTCGACCAGCTCGGCGGCCGCCTGGAGGACGACGAACAGGTGGCCGGCGAAGGTGGTGAGACCTTCGGGCTGACCACCGAGGTCGATGCTGCGGACGACCGTCGCCGACGTCGGGAGCACCTGGTGCAGAAGGCCGTCCATGATCGTGGTGACCCACATCGAGCCGTCGAGCGCAGTGATCCGCAACGGTGTGTCCCCGACCTCGATCGGTGTACCTGGCTGCCCCTCGCCGTCGAGCGGCGCGATCGCGTCGGTGCCCGCGAACGCGGCCCACACGATGCCGTCGGCAGCCTGGGCGAGCCCGACCGGGCCGAGCAGCGCGGGGACCGTGGCCACCGGCGCTGTGGACGCAGACGGCGAGGCGTCGGCGCTGCCTGTGCCCCCGCCGCAGCCGGGCAGCAGCAGGACGAGGACGGCTACGACGGCCGGCAGTGCGGGACCGGGACCCGCGTACCGCCGCATGGCGATGACAGTAGGAACGGAGTCGGCCCCTAGGAGTCGTCCGACCCGATGTCGTCGGCGGCAGCGCGCGCCTCGGCGCCCTGCTCGCCGGCGTACCCGACGTCGTCGCCGGCGATCCGGCCGACGTAGCCGGACTCGCCGTCGGGCTCGACCGGGTCGGTGCTCTCCCCGACGTCGGTCTCGGTGGAGGACGTACCGGACGGCTCGGAGAAGGACTCGCTCATGGGTGGCAGACTGCCCGGCGTGGCGGACCGGACACCTGCTGTGGGCAGGCACCTGCACAGCGGCAAGGTCCGCGACCTCTACGAGGCACCCGACGGCCTGCTGCTCATGGTGGCGAGCGACCGCATCTCGGCCTTCGACTTCGTGCTGCCGACACCGATCCCGGACAAGGGCCGCGTCCTGACCGCGCTCTCGCTGTGGTGGTTCGAGCGGCTCGCGGACCTCGTCCCCCATCACTTCGTGTCCACCGACGGGCCCGCGGAGTATGCCGGCCGCGCGATCCTCTGCACCCGGCTGGAGATGTACCCGGTCGAGTGCGTCGCGCGGGGCTACCTCACCGGGTCCGGGTTGGCCGACTACGTCGCGACCGGCGCCGTCTGCGGGGTGCCGCTGCCGGCCGGCCTCGTCGACGCCTCGCGCCTCGACGAGCCGGTCTTCACGCCGGCGACCAAGGCGGCGCTGGGCGAGCACGACGAGAACGTGAGCTACCAGCAGGTGGTCGGCGCCGTCGGAGCGGCCGCCGCGGCCGAGCTGCGCAGCACCACGCTGGCCGTCTACGAGCGCGCTCGCGACATCGCGCTGCAGCGGGGCGTCGTGGTCGCTGACACCAAGCTCGAGTTCGGCCGCGACTCCGCCGGCCGCCTGGTCCTGGCCGACGAGGTCCTCACCCCCGACTCGTCGCGGTTCTGGCCCGCCGACGAGTGGGAGCCGGGGCACGCGCAGCGGTCGTACGACAAGCAGTTCGTGCGCGACTGGCTCACCTCACCCGCCTCCGGCTGGGACCGTCGCTCGGGACAGGCGCCGCCCCCCCTGCCCGACGAGGTCGTCGAGCGCACCCGGGCGAAGTACGTCGAGGCTTACGAGCGGTTGACCGGCCGGGCCTTCGACTGAGCCGCTGATCGCCGACGGCTGCTCTAGGCTCGAACCATGACATGGATGCTCACCGGGGGTGCCGGCTACATCGGCGCGCACATCGTGCGTGCCTTCCAGGCGATCGACCTCCCGGTGGTGGTCCTCGACGACCTCTCGTCGGGCATCCGCGAGAACGTCCCGTCCGACGTGCCGTTCGTGCGAGCCTCCGTGGCCGACCCCGTGGCTGTGCGCGGCGCGATGCGTAAGCACGGCGTCACCGGGGTCCTGCACCTCGCCGCCAAGAAGGCGGTCGGCGAGTCGGTCGAGAAGCCCTTGCTCTACTGGGACGAGAACGTCGGCGGTATGCGGTCGCTGCTGCAGTCCTGCGTCGACGAGGGCGTCGACCGGGTGCTGTTCTCCTCCAGCGCCGCCGTCTACGGCGAGCCGCCGGTCGAGCTGGTGGACGAGACGACCGTGACGATCCCGATCAGCCCCTACGGCGAGACCAAGCTGATCGGCGAGTGGATGCTGCGCGACCTCGCCGCCGCGCAGCCGCTGCGGTGGGCAGCGCTGCGCTACTTCAACGTCGCCGGTGCGGGCGCGTCCGCGCTGGCCGACCGGAGCGTCAACAACCTGGTACCGATGACCTTCCGCGCGCTGTCGGCGGGCAAGAACCCGCAGCTGTTCGGTGCCGACTACCCGACCCGCGACGGGTCCTGCGTACGCGACTACATCCACGTGGCCGACCTGGCCGATGCGCACGCCTCGGCCGCCCGCCGGCTGGACGAGTCCGACCTCGGCGAGGTGTTCAACGTGGGCCGCGGCGAGGGCATCACCGTCAAGGAGGTCTTCGACACCGCGCGCGAGGTGACCGGCATCGACTTCACCGTCGACGTGGTCGGCCGCCGTACCGGCGACGCGCCGTCGTACTTCGCCGACGCCTCGAAGATCCGCGACCTACTCGGCTGGGATGCGCGGCTCGACCTGCGCGACATGGTGAGCAGTGCCTGGGACGCCTGGCAGGAATTCCAGCGCTGACCGCCGTACCACGCCACCCCTACACCCGCCCCCGCCGCTGTCAGCGACCCCGAGTTGATCACGCAAGCGTGGTCAACTCGGCCGAAGCGAGGCCTGCAAGTCGCGCACGGGACGGAATGATCACGCAAGCGTGGTCAACTTCGCGGAAGCCGAGTGGAGCGGCGGGTGAGGGTCAGCCGGTGAGGTAGCCGCGGCGGCGGGCCACGGCGGCCGCCTCGGTGCGGCCCGAGACGCCCAGCTTGGCCAGGATGTTCGAGACATGGACGCTCACGGTCTTGGCGCTAATGAACAGCCGGCCGGCGATCTCCCGGTTGCTCCGGCCCTCGGCCACCAGCTCGAGCACCTCCCGCTCGCGGGCGGTGAGCGCCTCGTCGCGGCGGCTGGTGTCGGCGGCCCGCGCGGTGCCGGGTCCGCCCACCGAGCGCAGCTCGCGCAGCAGCGGCTCGGCGCCGAGCCGCCGGGGGGTGGTGCCGGCCTCGGCGATCACCGCGTCCGCGTCGGCGGTCCGGCCGCTGGCCCGCAGCACCGCGGCCAGCCGCGCCTGCGACCGGGCCTTCTCGAAGACGTGCCCGAACGCGTCGAACGCGTCGACTGCGGACTGCCAGGCGGCGACCAGCTCGCCCAGCGGCGGTGCGTCGTCGCCGAGCAGCCAGCGCAGGCGGGCGTGCTCGGCCTCGGCGCGGGCCAGCCAGGCGCTGCCCTCCGGTCCCTCCTCCCAGACCGACTCCTCGCGGGTCCGGGCGATCCGGCGGGCGGTGTCGAGCAGCGCCCCGCCGAGCCCGACGAGGTCGTCGCGGTCGTGGCTGCCGGTATCGGGGATCGCCGTCGCGACGTGCCCGAGCAGCAGCGCAGACATCCGGATCCGCGCCTGGAACTCCGCGTTAGCCCACAGGGTGCCGATGACCCGGACCGCGCCGTCGTGCGCGGCGATCGCGGCGTGCACGTCGCCCCGGTCGCCGTGCAGGTCGATGGCGGCGAACCCGGAGAACATCGCCGCCATGCCCTCGCGCGCGGCGGGGGGGGCGATCGACGGCAGCAGGTCCAGCGCCGCCTCGTCGCCGCGGCCGGCGCGGGTGAGCAAGCCGCTGGCGCCGACCATCGCCTCGGCCGTCTCGGGCGGTGACTCGTGCCGCAGGTCGGCCATCTCGGTGGCCGCGTCCCAGTCGCCGAGCAGGTACGCCGCCTGGATGCCGAGGACCCGCGACTCGAGGCCGTACGGTGCCCACGGCCGCCACTTCTCGCGGGCCCGCCGCTCGGTGCGGGCGTACAGCTCCCGCGCCTCGGCCACCTCGCCGGCCTCGTACTGCAGCGTCGCCAGGTTGAACATGCCGCGCAGCTCGGCGCCGAGGTCGCCCGCGGTGCGCGCCTGGGCGATGGTCCCGGCGAGCATCGCGCGCGACGCGGCGGTCTCGCCGCCGCGCTCGCGGAGCCGGGCCATGGTGGTGCGGGCGTCGGCCGCGATGCCGACCCGGCCGAGCCGGTCGGCGAGGTCGATCGCCTCGGTGGCGTAGCGCGCGGCCTCGTCGTGGCGGCGCATCTCGGCCAGCGCGCGGGCGTGCAGCGCGAGGATCTCGGCGCGGGCGAACTCGTCGGGGTGGGCCTCGACCAGCTCCAGCGCCTCGGTGGTCACCCGGAGCGCGTCGCTGTCGCTGTCGGCGACGATCGCCACGCTCGCCCTGACGCGCAGGAGCCGGAGCCGCGCCTCCGGCGAGGCACCGGGGGACACCGAACGGAGCTGGTCGCGCGCCAGCGCCAGTGCCCGGTAGGTCTGGCCGGCGGCGAGCGCCGCCTCGCAGGCCTTGGCCGTGAGCTCGACGACGTCGAGGTCGGGGAAGCCGGTGTCGCCGCCCATCTGCATGCTCAGCTCGAGGGCCAGCTCGTAGTGCCGGGCCGCTTCGTCCGGCCCCGCGACGGCCATCGCCTCGTCGCCCGCCGCCACGCTGGCGTGGGCCGCGGTGGCCAGGTCGTTGGCGGCCCGGGCGTGCCTGGCCAGCTCGGCCGCCGTCCCGCCGACCCCGCCCTGCTGCAGCGCCTTGGCGTACGCCGCGTGCAGTCGGACCCGCTCGCCGGGCAGCAGGTCGTCGTAGACCGCCTCGGCGAGCAAGGCGTGCCGGAACGCGTAGCCGTCGCCACCCATCGGGACCAGGACGCTGCGCTCGACGGCCGAGCGGAGCGCGCCGTCGAGGGAGGCGACCTGGGTCTCGACCACCCGCTCGAGGAGCAGGTGGGGGACCCGCCGCCCCGAGACCGCGGCCGCCCGCACGACGAGCCGGGCGTCGTCGTCGAGGCGGTCGAGCCGGACCAGCAGCAGGTCGGTGAGGCCCTCGGGCAGGGAGCCGGCGCCGAGCTCGGCGGCCTGCACGAGCTCCTCGGTGAAGAACGCGTTGCCCTCGGCGCGCGCCACGATGCCGCGCAGGGCGCGGTCGGGCAGCGGCGCGGGGTGCAGGGAGCGCACCAGGTCGCGGACATCGTCGTCGGCCAGCCGGCCGAGGTCGAGGCGCGTCACGCCGGGCAGCCGGGACCACTCGGCGGCGGTGGTGCGCAGCGGGTGGCGGCGGTGCAGGTCCTCGCTGCGGTAGGACGCCACGACCGCGACCGGCGCGTCGAAACGCCGGGAGAACAGGTAGCTGAGCATCTCGCGGCTGGACTGGTCGGCCCAGTGCACGTCCTCGACGACGAGCAGCAGCGGGGCGGCCCGGCCGAGCAGCTCGAGAGCGGCGTGGACGGCGGCGAAGAGGCCGGGTCGGTCGATCTGGCCGTCGTCCGCGACGTGCGGTGCGGCACCGGGCACGGAGTCGGTGCCGCCCTGCTCGGGGAGCACCCGGCGGGCCGGCATCAGCCGGGCGATGGCGGGGGTGGCCTCGACGAGCGAGCGGGCCAGAGCGGGTGACTCGGTGACGAGGCGGCCGAACGCCTCGCTGAAGGGCAGGTAGGGCAGGGCACCGTCGCCGAAGTCGAGGCAGTGGCCGACGAGGACCCGGTGACCGGCGTCCTCGGCCCGGGCACGCAGCTCGGCGAGCAGCCGGGTCTTGCCGACACCGGCGTCCCCGGCGAGCAGCACGGCTCCCTCGGGGCCGGTACCGGGAGAGCGGTCCGGCCCGGCGGTCGCGGCGTACCGGATGCCGACGAGGCCCGCCAGCCGGTCGAGCTCAGTGGCTCGACCGACCAGCGGGCCTCCCATCTCGGTGGCGGCCGGCATGGCGACCATCATCGTGGTCCCGACCGACAGCGGACCAGCGTCGGGACCGGCGCCTGCGGCCACTCTCGGCGCCACGGGCTTGACCGAGCTCCCGGATGACCCAGGCGGCCAGGACGTGGTCGGCACTCACTCGCCGAACCAGTCGACAGCCGGTGCCTCGACCTTGGGGCCCCGGCGGTGGAACAGCTTGCGGCTGCCGGCCTTGCGGTGGTCCCGGAAGGAACCGCTGATCCGCTCCCGGCGGTAGTCGTCCTCGACACCTGCGAAAGGACCGACGATCGAGCTCATGGTGACTCCTCTGTGTGGTGGTGCTTCCTGCTGACACGGAGGACTCTCGCCGTCTGAGGAGGGGGCCGGCATCAGGACCAATCCCTATCTCTGCCGCGACGGCCCCGAGCCGGCGCCTTAGGCATCCCTGGCTCGACCTAAGGCCCCCCTGACCTGGGGAAAGACCCCACCCGATCGGTGATCCACAGCGCGGCACCGCCAAGATCCACAGCGGATCTGCTGGAGAAAGTCCAACGGATCCGCTGTGGATCACCGGCCGACCGACGCGCGGCGGCCATCCGGCACTGTGGATCACCGGCAACCCGCGGGGTCAGAGCCGGCCGGACTCCAGGATGCGGGCGAGGAACTGCCGGGTGCGCGGCTCGGTCGGCTCGACCAGCACCTGCCCGGGCGGCCCCTCCTCACAGACCACGCCGGCGTCGAGGAACACCACCCGGTCGGCGGCCTGCCGGGCGAAGCTCATCTCGTGAGTGGCCATGACGATGGTCATGCCCTGCTCCTTGAGCTCACCGATCAGCCCCAGCACCTCTCCGACCAGCTCCGGGTCGAGGGCCGAGGTGATCTCGTCGAGCAGCAGCAGCCGCGGGTCGTTGGCCAGCGCCCGGACGATCGCAACCCGCTGCTGCTGGCCGCCGGAGAGCCGGTCGGGGTACTCACCGGCCTTCTCGGCCAGCCCGACGCGCGCCAGCAGGGCGCGGGCCTTGTCCTCGGCGTCGGCCTTCGCGACCTTGCCGACGAGCCGCGGCGCGAGGGTGACGTTGTCGAGCACCGTCATGTGCGGGAAGAGGTTGTACGCCTGGAAGACCACGCCGATCTTGCGGCGCACGTCGTCGGCGTCGACGCGCGGGTCGGTGATCTCCTCGCCTCCGAGCCGGATCACCCCGTCGTCGACGGTCTCGAGCAGGTTGATGCAGCGCAGCAGGCTCGACTTGCCCGACCCGGACGCGCCGATCAGCGTGACGACCTCGTGCTCGCCGACGACCAGGTCGACCGAGCGCAGCACTGTCTGCTTCCCGAACCGCTTGACCACGCCCTCGCAGGCGAGCACCGGCTGCACCGCGGTCGGCTCGCTCACAGCGCCCCGCTCGCCTGCTGCTTGCGGACCGCCCGCAGGCTCACCCAGTCGGCCAGCCGGATCGTCGGGATGGCGAGCAGCACGAAGAGGAGCCCGGCCACCAGGTACGGCGTGAAGTTGAACGCCGCATCCGAGGCGACCTGCGCCTCGCGCACTGCGTCGAAGGCGCCGAGCACCGAGATCAGGCCGACGTCCTTCTGCAGCGCGACGAAGTCGTTGAGCAGCGGCGGGGTCACCCGGCGGACCGCCTGCGGCAGCACGACCCGGCGCATCGTCTGCCCGTAGGACAGTCCCAGCGACCGGGCCGCGGCCCGCTGGCTCGGGTGCATGGACTCGATGCCGGCGCGGAAGACCTCGGCGACGTACGCCGAGTAGGTGAGAACCAGCGCGATGGTGCCGAGCACGACCGGGTTGTCGGGGATGCCCTGCAGCCGCAGCCCGGGCAGCCCGAAGCCGACCAGGTACAGCAGGATGATCAGCGGCATCCCGCGGAAGAAGTCGGTGTACGCCGCCGCCAGCGCCCGCACCGGGAACCACACCGCGCCGCGCAGGGTCCGCAGCGTCGCGATGCCCAGCCCGACCAGCACGATGAGCACCGCGCAGGCCAGGAGCACCCGGATGTTGAGCCAGAGCCCGGAGAGGATGCCCGGCAGGGAGTCCTTCGCGAGCCCCCAGTCGAGGAAGGACTCCTTGACCCGCGACCAGCCGGGTGACAGCACGATGGCTGTGCCGACCACCCCGAGGAAGACCACCGTGCTCCCCGACGCGACCGCGGCGGACCGGCGCGTGCGGGACCGGCGGTAACCCTCCCGCCACTGCTGGAGGTCGCTCGGCACGGAGTCGGGCAGGCGGGGAAACGCCTCGGCCGGGACCGTCACGACCGGGACGACAGGTGCTGGGTCACGACAGCTCCGGCGCCCCGGCCTGCGAGAGCCACTGCTCGACGATCTGGTCGAGGGTGCCGTCGGCGCGCAGCGCGTCGACGGCCTTGCTCACGCACGGCGTGAGTGCGCTGCCCTTGTCGAGCACCAGGCCGAACTGCTCCGGTGTGCCGCTCGAGGCCGGCAGCTGCCCGACGATCGTGCCCTTGTCGAGCTGTGCGGCCGCCATGTAGAACGCGGTCGGCAGATCGGTGACCAGCCCGTCGATCTGGCCGTTCTCCAGCGCCTTCACGACGTCGTTGTTGGAGTTGTAGACGCGCGGCTTCTTGCCCGGCGCGACGATGTCCTCGATGGCCTGCAGGCTGGTCGTGCCGACCTGGGCGCCGAGGGTCAGGCCCTTGAGGCCGGCGACCGTGGTGACGCCTTCGGCCTTGCTGCCCTTCGTCGTGACGACGGCCTGCGTGACGTCGTAGTACGGCGAGGAGAAGTCGACTGCCTGCGTGCGCTTCTTGGTGATGGAGAACTCGTTGATGTCGAAGTCCCAGTTCTTCGCCGTCGGCTTAAAGACGCTGTTGAACGGCACCCGGGTCCACGTCACCTCGGCGTCGCTGAAACCGAGCTGCCCGGCGACCGCCTTGGCCACGGCGCCCTCGAATCCCTGCCCGCTCTCGGGCTTGTCGTCGACGAACCACGGCTCGTACACCGGCTTGTCGGTGGCGATGGTCAGCGTCCCCGCGGTCGCGGTCTGCAGGGTGTCCTTCGCGCACGCGTCCGGCGTGTCGCTGGCCGAGCCGGAGGCCGAGGGCGACGTGGTGGTGCCGGCGGTGTCGGTCGAGTCGTCTGCAGGCGCGCAGGCGGCGAGTGCGGCGACGGCGACGACGGTGAGCGCGGCGGCGAGGGTGCGGCGTGGGCGGGGGCCGGGAGTCATGGCCGTGATCGTAGGCACCTGGTGTCACGTCCGGGGCGGTGTCTCGCAGTTCCCCGCCGCCCCGCCGCTCGCCAGGAGCGATCGTGTGCGGTCCTCCCGGACACGCCGCGGGCCGGTCCGGTCCGTGACCCACGTCGCAAACGATCATGAGCGCATCCGGTGGCACCGGCGCCGGCGGTCCCGCCGCCGGTAGTCTGAGGCGCACCGCTGACCTGCCTCTCGCCCGCCAAACGCCTGGAGCGCCCGGATGGCCCGCGTCGTCGTCGACGTCATGCTCAAGCCCGAGATCCTCGACCCCCAGGGCAAGGCCGTGCACCAGGCCCTCCCCCGCCTCGGCTACGACGGCATCGCGGCCGTCCGCCAGGGCAAGCGCTTCGAGCTCGAGGTCGAGGGCGAGGTGACCGAGGAGCGGCTGGCGCAGATCCGCGGCGCCGCCGAGACGCTGCTGTCCAACCCGGTCATCGAGGACTTCACGGTCCGCGTCGAGGAGGCCTGATGACCACCCGACCGGATCGCTGCTCGCCGGCGCTCGTCACGATCCGGCGGGGACCCTGGTGAAGGTCGGGGTCATCACGTTTCCCGGCAGCCTCGACGACGGCGACGCCGCCCGCGCGGTCGCGCTCGCCGGTGGCGACGCGGTCCGGCTCTGGCACGCCGACGCCGACCTGCGCGGCGTCGACGCCGTGGTGCTGCCCGGCGGCTTCTCCTACGGCGACTACCTGCGCTGCGGTGCCATCGCCCGGTTCGCGCCCGTCATGGAGCCGCTGGTCGACGCGGCGAAGGGCGGCCTGCCGGTGCTCGGCATCTGCAACGGCTTCCAGGTGTTGTGTGAGTCGCACCTGCTGCCGGGTGCGCTGATCCGCAACGACCACCGCAAGTTCGTCTGCCGGGACCAGGGGCTGCGGATCGAGTCGGCCTCGACCGTGTGGACCTCGGCCTACGACGTGGGCCAGGAGATCGTCGCACCGCTGAAGAACGGCGAGGGCGGCTACGTGGCCGACGACGCGACCCTCGACGCGCTGGAGGCCGAGGGCCGGGTCGTGGCGCGCTACCTGGGTGACAACCCCAACGGGTCCTACCGCGCCATCGCCGGGGTCGCCAACGACCGCGGCAACGTCGTCGGGCTGATGCCGCACCCGGAGCACGCGGTCGAGGACCTCACCGGACCGAGCACCGACGGCCTCGGCTTCTTCACCTCCGTCCTGAAGGGCCTCGTCGGTGTCTGAGACCGTCAAGCACGCCGAGGCGACGCCCGAGACCGAGCAGCCCTACCGCGAGCTGGGGCTCAAGGACGACGAGTACCAGCGGATCCGCGAGATCCTCGGTCGGCGCCCGACCAGCGCCGAGCTGGCGATGTACTCCGTCATGTGGAGCGAGCACTGCTCCTACAAGTCGAGCAAGGTGCACCTGCGCCAGTTCGGCGACAAGGCCCCCGAGACCGACGCCATGCTGGTGGGGATCGGCGAGAACGCCGGCGTCGTCGACATCGGCCAGGGCTGGGCGGTGACCTTCAAGGTCGAGAGCCACAACCACCCGTCCTACGTCGAGCCGTACCAGGGTGCCGCCACCGGCGTCGGCGGCATCGTCCGCGACATCATGTCGATGGGCGCCCGGCCGGTCGCGGTGATGGATCCGCTGCGGTTCGGCCCGGCCGACGCCGCGGACACCCGTCGGGTGCTGCCGGGTGTCGTCGCCGGGATCGGCGGCTACGGCAACTGCCTCGGCCTGCCCAACATCGGCGGCGAGGTGGTCTTCGACCCGTCGTACGCCGGCAACCCGCTCGTCAATGCGCTCTGCGTCGGCGTGGTGCGGCACGAGGACATCAAGCTCGCCTTCGCCAGTGGCAGCGGCAACCTCATCGTGCTCTTCGGCGCCGCGACGGGCGGCGACGGCATCGGCGGCGTCTCGGTACTGGCGTCGGAGACCTTCGACGACGCCCACCCCACCAAGCGTCCGGCGGTGCAGGTTGGCGACCCGTTCATGGAGAAGGTGCTCATCGAGTGCTGCCTCGACGTCTTCGCGGCCGACCTCGTCGTCGGCATCCAGGACCTCGGCGGCGCCGGCCTGTCGTGCGCCACCTCCGAGCTCGCCTCCGCGGGGGACGGCGGCATGACCGTGTGGCTCGACCGGGTGCCGCTGCGCGACTCGTCGCTGGCTCCCGAGGAGATCCTCATGAGCGAGTCGCAGGAGCGCATGTGCGCCGTGGTCGAGCCCGCCAAGCTCGACGCCTTCCTCGAGATCTGCGCGACGTGGGACGTTCTCGCCACCGTCATCGGCGAGGTCGACGGCTCCGGCCGGCTCACCGTGCAGTGGCACGGCGACACCATCGTCGATGTGCCGCCGCGGTCGGTGGCGCACGACGGCCCGGTCTACGAGCGCCCCTACGCCCGGCCGTCCTGGCAGGACGCCCTGCAGGCCAACGACCCGTCCTCGCTCGCGCGTCCCGCGACCGGCGACGAGCTGCGCGCGACCGTGCTCGACCTGGTAGCTGCGCCGAACCTCGCGTCGAAGTCGTGGGTCACCGACCAGTACGACCGCTACGTCCTCGGCAACACCGTGCTGGCCCAGCCCGAGGACGCCGGAGTCGTGCGCGTCGACGAGACCACGCACCTCGGTGTCGCGCTGGCCACCGACGGCAACGGCCGCTTCGCCAAGCTGGACCCCTACGCCGGTGCGCAGCTCGCGCTGTCCGAGGCCTACCGCAACGTCGCCGTCAGCGGCGCCCTACCGCTCGCTGTCACCGACTGCCTCAACTTCGGCTCGCCCGAGGACCCGGACGTGATGTGGCAGTTCGCCGAGGCGACCCGTGGCCTGGCCGATGCCTGCCTCGAGCTCGGCGTGCCGGTGACCGGTGGCAACGTGAGCTTCTACAACCAGACAGGCGACGTCGCGATCAACCCAACCCCGGTCGTCGGCGTCCTCGGGGTCGTCGACGACGTCCGCCGTCGGGTCTCGATCGGTTTCGGTGCCGAGGGTGAGTCGGTGGTGCTGCTGGGCGAGACCCGCGACGAGCTCGGCGGCTCGGAGTGGGCGCACCACGTGCACGGCCACCTCGGCGGGCTGCCGCCGCGGGTCGACCTGACCGCCGAGCGGGCGCTCGGCCGGCTGATGGCCGAGGCCGCGGGCGGCTCCCTGGTCAGCGCCGCGCACGACCTCTCGGACGGCGGCCTGGTGCAGACGCTGGTCGAGATGGCGCTGCGTCGTGGCATCGGCGCGACGGTGACCGTCGAGGGCGACTCGTTCGTCGCGCTGCTCTCGGAGTCGGTCGCCCGCGCCGTGGTGGCGGTGCCGGCCGACCGGGTCGACGACCTGCTCGCCCGCGCCTCGGCGCACGGCGTGCCGGCGACGGTCATCGGTCGCACCGGCGGCGACGCACTCGTGGTCGAGGGCGCCTTCGCGATCGGCCTTGCCGAGCTGCGCACCGCGCACGAGGGCACCCTGCCCGCCCTGTTCCGCTGACCCGCCCGCGGTCCGGACCGGGCCGGCACCGCCGGAGTGCGCTCGTGTGCGACGTCGGCGACAACACGCCGGAGCTGACGACGGCGTGTCGTCGCGGACGTCGCGAACGAGGTTCGTGGAGCGGGCGGCTGGTCGCGAACCAACACCTCCACCCTGGAAGGGTGGCGCTCTAGCCGGTTGAGCTACGCCCGCGTGCGCCCCGGAGCGCGGGACGACGTGGCAGCCTACCTGCCGCTGCGCCGGGTGGTGCCGTCGGCAGCCCGTCCTAGTCTCGGCGGCGTGAGCATCCCGACGCCCCAGGACTTCTACGCCCGTGCCCTCGCGCACGCCGACGACGGCCGCCGGCTGCCGCCACCGCCGCAGTCCGGGTGGGACATCTTCCCGTTCGAGCACGAGTCGCTGGTCGTGAAGCCGCTCGGGCCCCTGACGCTGCCCGAGCCACCGCGGTCGGGCGAGGGCGGCGCCGAGTGCTGGCGCTGCTCGAACCCTGACCAGGGGGTGGTGTGGGCGAACGACCGCTGGACCCTCCTTCCGCTCACCGACGCGCAGGTGCCGTTCGCCGTCATGCTCCAGCCGCGCGAGCACCTCGATCTCGGCGACCTCGACGACGCGATGGCAGCCGAGCTCGGCGTGCTGACCAACCGGGTCGCGCGGGCCGTGGAGGCGCTCGACCTGGTGGGCCGGGTGCACGTCTACAGGTTCGGCGACGGCGGCGCCCACCTGCACATGTTCCTCTTCGGCCGCCCTGCCGGGATGCTCCAGCTCCGGGGCTCGTTCCTGACGCTCTGGGACGAGATGCTGCCCGCCGTCCCGGCCGCCGAGCGGGACGAGGTGACGGCCGTCGCGGTCGCGGCGCTGGCCGACCTCGGCGCGGCCCGGACCGCGGCGGGCTGACGTGCCCCCGAAGCGGCGCACCGACCCCGCGGTGGGACGCGCCGCCCTCGCCCGGGTCCTCGAGGCGCACACCCTCGAGGACACCGACCTGCGCGACGCCGTGCGTTTCCTGCTGGAGGAGCTCGCTGCGCAGGCGCCCGGCCGCTCGGTCGAGGTGCGGGTGCCGCCGTACGGCGCGGTGCAGTGCGTCGAGGGACCCCGGCACACCCGCGGCACCCCGCCGAACGTCGTCGAGCTGGACCCGATGACCTGGGTGTCGCTGGCGACCGGCGGCAGCACGTGGGAGGTGGCGGTGGCCGTGGGACTCGCCCGGGCGAGTGGCGGGCGCGCCGACCTGTCCGCATTCCTCCCGCTCGTCTGAGACGCTGCCGCCGTGAGCCCGCGCCGCCGTACCGCCCGGCCGTCCGCGCTGCTCGCGGCCGTGACCCTGCTGACCGCCGTGGCCGCCCTGATGTCCGGCGGGCTGGCGACGGGTCCGGCGGCGGCGGACGAGCAGCCCGAGCCCGCCGGCGTGGTCACCACCCGCGAGGTTGTCGGGACGTCGGTGGAGGGCCGGCCGATCGTCGCGGTCCACCGGGCCCGCGAGGGCGCCACCCGGACGCTGCTGGTGATCGGGAGCATCCACGGCGACGAGCGGGCCGGACTGCGGGTCGTGCGGCGGCTGCGGGACCGCGAGCACCTGCCCGCAGACCTGGACCTCTGGCTGGTCGCGACGGTCAACCCGGACGGCACCGCGGACGACCATCGCACCAACGCCCACGGCGTCGACCTCAACCGCAACTTCCCCTACGGGTGGCGGACCAGCCGCCGAGGCGCGACGTGGAGCGGCCCGGCGTACCTCTCCGAGCCGGAGAGCCAGGCGCTGCGTGCGCTGCACCGACGGCTCGACCCGTGGCTGACCGTCGTGTTCCACCAGCCGCTGTTCGGCGTGGGGACGCAGGACGGGGCGATGGCGCTGGTCCGGGACATCGCGGCGGGGATGAAGCTGCCGGTGGACGACTTCCGCTGCACCGGGGTCTGCCACGGCACGTTCACCGGCTGGGTCAACCACCGCACCGGCGGAACGGGCGTCACCGTCGAGTTCGGCAGGGGGGCGCCTTCCTGGCGGATCACCCGGGCCGCCCGCACGCTGGTCGAGGTCGGCTCCGACCTGGTCTGAGCGCGTCGCGTCCGGCTGCGGAACCGCTCGGCGCGGTGGTGATCCGCCACGATTTCGACGGTGTGACCTGCCTGTGACGACGGAATCCGTTCCCAGAGGGCCGTCTGGCCGCTAACGTGTGCGCCGTGCAGGACTGTGGTGGCGGAGGTGCGTGCCGACCATGACGGCTGAGGTCGCCGTGCGGCTGGTCGGTCTGCGCAAGGTCTTCCCGGCGCGCGGCGAGGACGACGTCGTCGCCGTCGACTCGGTCGACCTCGAGGTCGCGGATGGCGAGTTCTTCGCCATGCTCGGCCCGTCCGGCTCCGGCAAGACCACCGTGCTGCGGATGATCGCCGGCTTCGAGCGGCCCACCTCCGGCGAGGTCCACCTCGGTGGGCGCGACGTGACCCGCGACGCGCCGTCGGACCGCGACGTCAACACCGTCTTCCAGGACTACGCGCTGTTCCCGCACATGTCCGTGCAGGAGAACGTCGCCTACGGGCTCAAGGTCAAGGGCATCGGCCGCGCCGCGCGCCGCGCGCGGGCGACCGAGGCCCTCGAGAGCGTCCGGCTCGACGGCTTCGGGTCGCGGCGCCCCGGCCAGCTCTCGGGCGGCCAGCGCCAGCGGGTCGCGTTGGCCCGGGCCCTCGTCAACCGGCCTCGCGTGCTGCTGCTCGACGAGCCGCTCGGCGCCCTCGACCTCAAGCTGCGCGAACAGATGCAGGTCGAGCTCAAGGCGATCCAGCGCGACGTCGGCATCACCTTCGTCTTCGTCACCCACGACCAGGAGGAGGCCCTGACGATGAGCGACCGCATCGCGGTCTTCCACCAGGGCCGGATCGAGCAGGTGGGCACGGCGCGCGACGTGTACGAGCAGCCCGCCTCGGCCTTCGTCGCAGGCTTCGTCGGCACCTCGAACCTTCTCAGCGGCGCGGTCGCGCAGGCGGTCCTCGGCGACCCGGCGCCGTCCACGGTGCGCCCGGAGAAGCTGCGGCTCGCACCGGCAGGTGCTACCGCACCGGGTGACGTCACCGCCGATGGCGTCGTCAGCGAGGTGGTCTACACCGGTGCCGCGACGCGGGTCCTGGTGCGGTTGGACGCCGGCGCCGACCTCACGGTCCTCGTGCAGAACACCGGGGCGAGCGACGCGGTGCCCAGCCGCGGCGACCGGGTGCAGGTCGGATTCGCCCGCGAGCACGTCTACCGGGTGACCGGTGGCGCACCGACGCACGACGGCAGCAGCACGGCCGGGCTGGGAGGTCCGGCGGGCACCGCAGAGCAGGCAGACCAGGCAGTTCATCAGGACCGTGCGCGGGGCACGGCCGACCAGGGAGGGACCAGATGACCGGCAATCGACGACTCGTCGCGATCTCCGCCGCGGCCATGCTCGCGCTCGTCGCGTGCGGTGGCAGCAGCGGCGGCGGCGACACGACCACGGGCGCCACCGGCAGCGGCAACGAGGCGGCCGGCCAAGCGTTCACGCCGCCGAAGCTCAAGGCGCTGGACAAGCTCGGCACCGGTGAGGGCGAGCTCAACATCGTGGCCTGGGCCGGCTACGCCGAGGACGGCTCCACCGACCCCTCGGTCGACTGGGTGACGCCGTTCGAGAAGGCGACCGGCTGCCAGGTCAGCGTCAAGACCGCGCCGACCTCCGACGACATGGTCAACCTCATGAAGACCGGGCAGTACGACGTGGTGTCGGCGTCCGGCGACGCGTCGCTGCGGCTGATCGCCTCGGGTGACGTCGAGCCGGTCAACACCGACCTCGTGCCCAACTACGCCGACGTGTTCGACGGCCTGAAGATGAAGGCCTGGAACAGCGTCCAGGGTGTCTCCTACGGGATCCCCCACGGCCGTGGCGCGAACCTGCTCATGTACAACACCGACGTCGTGAAGCCGGCGCCCACCTCGTGGGGCGTGGTCTTCGACCAGGCGTCGCCGTACAAGGGGAAGGTGACGGCGTACGACTCGCCGATCTACATCGCCGACGCCGCGCTTTACCTCATGAAGACCAAGCCCGACCTCGGCATCAAGAACCCGTACGCCCTCGACGACAAGCAGTTCACCGCCGCGGTCGACCTTCTCAAGAAGCAGAACGTCCTCATCGGCGAGTACTGGTCGGATTACCTGAAGGCGCAGCAGGCGTTCGACACAGGTGACACGGTGCTCGGCACGACCTGGCAAATTATCGCCAACTACGTCGCGGCGGACAAGAAGGTGAAAGTCGAGGCCGTGCTGCCGAGCGAGGGCTCGACGGGCTGGTCGGACACCTGGATGGTCGCGACCAAGAGCCAGCACAAGAGCTGCGCCTACCTCTGGATGAACCACATCATCAGCCCCAAGGCGAACGCCGAGGTGGCCGAGTGGTTCGGCGAGGCGCCGGCCAACAGCAAGTCCTGCGCCGAGACGTCGGACAAGTCGTTCTGCGACACGTTCCACGCCAGTGACGAGGCCTACTTCGACCAGGTCTGGTACTGGAACACGCCGATCACGCAGTGCCTCGACGGCCGCACCGACGTCCAGTGCAAGGACTACGGCGACTGGACGACGGCCTGGCAGGAGATCAAGGGCTGAGTCCGGTCGGGAGCAGGAGGACGGTGACACGGTGAGGCGCTTCTCGAGCGTCCTGCACCGGCACCCGCGGTTGCGGCTGGTGCTGCTGCTGTCGGCACCGATGCTGGTGCTCGTCGTGGTCTACCTCGGCGCGCTCGCCGTCCTCCTGCTCTCGGCGTTCTGGTCTACCGACGTCTTCACCGGCAACGTGGTCAAGACCTTCACGCTGGACAACTTCCGCGACGTCGTCAGCAGCTCGACGTACCGCACGGTGATCGTCCGTACCGTGCTCGTCGCGGTGTCGGTGACGGTGATCTGCGCGGTGCTGGCGTTCCCCATGGCGTTCTACATGGCCAAGGTCGCCTCGCCGCGGGCGCGGCGGCTGCTCGTGGTCGCGGTGCTCACCCCGCTGTGGGCCAGCTACCTCGTGAAGGCCTACGCGTGGCGGTCGATGCTCGCCGGCGACGGCGTCGTCAACTGGGCGCTCGGCCCTATCGGCATGCACGGCCCCGGCTTCGGGCTGCCGGCCACCGTGATCGTGCTGTCCTACCTGTGGCTGCCGTACATGATCCTGCCGGTCTACGCCGGGCTCGAGCGGTTGCCCGACTCGCTGCTGGAGGCGTCCGGCGACCTCGGCGCGAAGGCCGGCCGCACCTTCCGGTCGGTGGTGGCGCCGCTGGCGTTCCCGGCTGTCGTCGCGGGCGCGATCTTCACGTTCTCGCTCAGCCTCGGGGACTACATCACCGTGCAGATCGTCGGCGGCAAGAGCCAGCTGCTCGGCAACCTGATCCAGGGCAACTCCGGGGCGGCCAACAACCTGCCGCTCGCGGCGGCGCTCGCCGCCGTACCCGTCCTGATCATGGTGGTCTTCCTGCTCGGTGTCCGGCGCACCGGCGCCCTGGACAACTTGTGACTACCCCACGGAATCGCTCGCGGCTCCGTAGCGCGCCTTACACCTCGTGCCTACGCCCGCGATTCCGCGGGGATCCCGGAAGCCCCATGGCGGGCCGGCAAGGAGGAGCGGCATGACGTTGTCGCGCGGCGCACGGGCCGCCCTCGCCGGCGTGATGGCGCTGGGGCTCGCCATCGTCGACGTGCCGCTGCTCGTCGTCGTGATCTCGTCGTTCAACACCGACAAGACCTTCGGCTGGCCGCCGAGCGGGGTCACCCTCGAGTGGTGGCACCGGGCCTGGGACAACCCGGGCGCCCGGGCGGCGCTGGCGACCTCGGTGAAGGCCGGGCTCGGGGCGACGGCGGTCGCGCTGGTGCTCGGGACGATGGCGGCGTTCGCCGTGGGGCGCTACCGGTTCTTCGGCCGCGACACCGTGTCGATCCTGGTCGTGCTGCCGATCGCGCTGCCCGGCATCGTCACCGGCATCGCCCTGTCCAACGCCATCAGGACCACGCTGACGCCGCTCGGGATCAGCTTCGGGATGTTCACGGTCATCGTCGGCCACGCGACCTTCTGCGTGGTGGTTGTCTACAACAACGTGTTGGCACGGCTGCGGCGTACCGGCGGCTCGCTGGAGGAGGCATCGATGGACCTCGGCGCCGACGTGTTCCAGACCTTCCGGCTGGTGACCTTCCCGGCCATGCGCTCGGCCCTGCTCGCCGGCGGTCTGCTCGCGTTCGCGCTGTCGTTCGACGAGATCATCGTCACGACCTTCACCGCCGGCCCGCGGGTGCAGACCCTGCCGCTGTGGATCTTCTCGAACCTGGCACGACCGAACCAGGCACCGGTCGTCGCGGTGGTCGCGGCCCTGCTCGTCCTGCTCTCCGTGGTGCCGGTCTGGCTGGCCCAGCGGGTGTCCGCCGACCCGGCCGGCGGCCGGCTCTAGCCCGCCCTCCCCCCCCGGGCGCCCCGCGCCCCGCGCCAAGATCCTTTGTGCGCCGACACACCGCGCCGCCGGCGTGTCCGGTGTGTCGCCGCACATTCGGGTGGGGGATGGCGCCGCGCGCCGCCCGGCCACGGCCACCGGGTGCGGGCGTCGCGGGGACCGTACGCTCGGGACCGTGCCTCGAACCCGCCGCAGCCCGCGCTACGCGGCCTTCCTGGTCACCGGTGCGGTGGTCGGGCTGGTCGTCGCCCTGGTGCTCGCGTTCGGTCCCGGCTCGACCGTGGACGACCCCCGTCGGCTGCTCGCGTACCTCTGCGCGCTGCTGGCCGGGATCGGTGCCCTGCTCGGCGGTGCCGTGGCCGTCCTCGTCGAGGGCCGTCGACGCTCCTGAGCGGCTCCCCGGACGGGCCGAGAGCGAGAGCGGCCCCGTTGAAGCGCCGGGAAGCGGTCGCCGGACGGGGCCACTTCGCTCGCATCACCCCGCGAGGGCCGCTCGAGGACGGCGGGACGCGGCAACCTGCCTCCGTGTCCCGGCTGCTCTGCCATGAGTCCCGTCCTGCGCGAGCGGGGGTATGGGCGAGCTGACCGCCCCGCCGCTCGTCGCGGGAGAAGTCGTTCGGCAGGCGGGACGCGGGGTGGCGGTCGTCCGGGGCCGCCCGGGCAGCCCCGTAGACTCGGGGCCGTGCCCGGTGGCGACGGACGGCTGAACCTCGACCTCGACCCCTCCGACCGCGGACCCCAGGACTCCTGCGGGGTCTTCGGCGTCTGGACGGGGGACCGCTCCGGCGACGACCCCACCGAAGTCGCGAAGCTCACCTACTTCGGTCTGTACGCCCTGCAGCACCGTGGCCAGGAGTCGGCCGGCATCGCGGTGAGCAACGGCTCGCAGATCCTCGTCTACAAGGACATGGGCCTGGTGGCGCAGGTCTTCGACGAGGGGCACCTCGGCGCCCTGCGCGGCCACCTCGCGATCGGCCACACCCGCTACTCGACCACCGGCTCCAGCGTGTGGGAAAACGCCCAGCCCACCTTCCGTTCCACGGCGGCCGGCTCGATCGCGCTGGGCCACAACGGCAACCTCACCAACACCCGCGACCTGCTCGAGCTGGTCGAGAAGCGCGCGGCCGAGAGCGGCCAGCTCAGCTACGAGGGCGCGGCGCCCACCGCCGAGGAGACCCGCCGCTGGCGCGACGGCATGCGCGCCCGCCACTCCGCGCTGCACTCCACCACCGACACCGAGATCGTCACGGCGCTGCTGGCGTCGTACCCCGACCACTCGCTGGAGCAGGCGGCGCTCGACGTCCTGCCGCAGCTGCGCGGCGCGTTCTCGCTGGTCTTCATGGACGAGGAGACGCTGTACGCCGCCCGCGACCCGCAGGGCATCCGGCCGCTCGTGCTCGGCCGGCTCGAGCGGGGCTGGGTCGTCGCCAGCGAGACCGCGGCGCTGGACATCGTCGGCGCCGCCCAGGTCCGCGAGATCGAGCCCGGCGAGCTGATCTCGATCGACGCGCACGGCCTGCGGTCGTCGCGGTTCGCCGACGCCGAGCCGAAGGGCTGCCTGTTCGAGTACGTCTACCTGGCGCGGCCGGACACCAAGATCGCCGGCCGGTCCGTGCACGCCACTCGCGTCGAGGTCGGCCGCCGGCTCGCGGTAGAGGCCCCGACCGTCGCCGACCTGGTCATCCCGGTGCCGGAGTCCGGCACGCCCGCCGCGGTCGGCTACTCGCAGGGCAGCGGTATCCCCTACGGCCTCGGCCTGGTGAAGAACTCCTACGTCGGCCGCACCTTCATCCAGCCCAGCCAGACCATCCGGCAGCTCGGCATCCGGCTCAAGCTCAACCCGCTGCGCGAGGTGATCGCGGGCCAGCGGCTGGTCGTGGTCGACGACTCGATCGTGCGCGGCAACACCCAACGCGCGCTGGTGCGGATGCTGCGCGAGGCCGGCGCCGCCGAGGTGCACGTCCGCATCTCCTCGCCCCCGGTGAAGTGGCCATGCTTCTACGGCATCGACTTCGCCTCGCCGGCCGAGCTGATCGCGAACGGCCTCACCATCGACGAGATCCGCACCTCGATCGACGCCGACTCGCTGGCGTACATCTCGCTCGAGGGCCTGGTCGCCGCCACCGAGCAGCCGACGGAGAACCTCTGCCGCGCCTGCTTCGACGGGGTCTACCCGGTCGAGCTGCCCGAGCCCGAGCTGCTCGGCAAGCACCTGCTCGAGGTCGAGCCGGCCTCGCTGCTCGGCGGGGCCGGCGCCGCCGACGCGCTCACCCGCCCGTGACCGCCCCGCAGGGCGCGAGCTACGCCGCCGCCGGCGTCGACATCGAGGCCGGCGACCGCGCCGTCGAGCTGATGAAGGCCTGGGTCGCGAAGGCGTCCCGCCCCGAGGTGGTCGGCGGCATCGGCGGCTTCGCGGGGCTGTTCGACGCCAGCGCACTCACGTCCTACCGCCGGCCGCTGCTGGCGAGCTCCACCGACGGCGTCGGCACCAAGGTCGCCATCGCGGCGGCCGCCGACCGGCACGACACCATCGGCCACGACCTGGTCGGCATGGTCGTCGACGACCTCGTGGTGTGCGGTGCCGAGCCGCTGTTCATGACCGACTACATCGCCTGCGGCCAGGTCGTGCCGGAGCGCATCGCGAGCATCGTCAAGGGGATCGCGGAGGGCTGCGTCCTCGCCGGCTGTGCGCTGGTTGGCGGCGAGACCGCCGAGCACCCCGGCCTCCTCGGCCCCGACGAGTACGACGTGGCCGGTGCCGCCACCGGTGTCGTCGAGGCCGACTCCCTGCTGGGGCCGGGCCGGGTCCGGGCCGGCGACGTGCTCGTCGCGATGTCGTCGTCCGGGCTGCACTCCAACGGCTACTCCCTGGTGCGGCACGTGCTGCTCTCGTCGGCCGGGGCCGGCTGGCGGCTGGACCGCGAGGTGCCCGAGCTGGGTCGCCCGCTGGTCGACGAGCTGCTCGAGCCGACCCGCATCTACGCGCTCGACGCCCTCGCGCTGGTCGCCGGGGTCGAGGTGCACGCGATGAGCCACGTCACCGGCGGCGGCCTCGCCGCGAACCTCGCCCGCGTCCTGCCCCAGCACCTGTCGGCGTACGTCGACCGCGGCACGTGGACCCCGCAGCCGGTGTTCGGCGTGGTGCAGGAGGTCGGCGGCATCGCCGAGGCCGAGCTCGAGCGCACCCTCAACCGGGGCGTCGGCATGGTGGCCGTCGTGCCGGCGGACGTCGCCGACGCCGCGGTGGCGCTGCTCACCGGCCGCGGTCTACCGGCGTGGGTCGCCGGCGAGGTGAGTACGGGCGACGGCTCCGTGACTCTCCGGGGCAGCCACCCCGCCTGACCCTGCCCGATGCGCGCCTGACCGGGCCCGAGCCGGCGAGGCCGTCACTGGATCCGGGCCTGACCGTGGCGTCCTGGGGTCGACCGCGGCATGCACGCCACTGTCGCCCCCAGTCGATCACGGGACCGTGATCAACTGGGGGCGGCGCAGGCGGGGTGAGGTGGTGCGCAGAGGGTGGGGTGGGTCAGCGGCTCTCGCCGGCTGCCCACTCGTCGTACTCGTCCTTCTCCGTCTCGGTCATGTCCGACCGCTCGACGGAACCGGATGCGAGCTCGCGTTGCAGCGCCGCGAAATCGGTGCCCTGCGAGCTGTACTTCAGCTCGCGAGCAACCTTGGTCTGCTTCGCCTTGGCTCGGCCGCGCCCCATGGCTCGACCCCCTCATGAGTCAACGGGGCGGCCAGCGCGTGGCGGCCCCGGGTTCAGTGTCTCTTCGTGGGTGCAACGGTACATGGCGCCCGGGTGTTCCGGCATCCCGCCGAGCCGGTGGTCCGGCCGCTGGACCGCGAGGTCGCCCGCCGACCCGACGTCGGCCCCGGGTCAGGCCGGCCGACCGGCAGCCGGCGGCCGCTGGACCTCGGCCCGCCATCGGCCCGCCGCCGGCCCCGGGTCAGGCCGGCCGGGCGGCCGCGTCCATCCGGCGCTCGGCCAGCCGGTCGGCCGCCGTGGCCGGCGAGATCCCCTCGTCGGTGGCGGTCGCCAGCACCCGGGCGGTGGTCGCGAAGATCTCCCCGGCCTTGGCCCGGGCCCGCTCGAAGGAGAAGCCGTGCAGCTCGTCGGCGACCTGGATCACGCCGCCGGCGTTCACGCAGTAGTCCGGGGCGTAGAGGATGCCGCGCCCGGCCAGCAGCGCCTCCACCCCCGGGTGCGCCAGCTGGTTGTTGGCCCCGCCGCAGACCAGACGGGCGGACAGCGTCGCCACCACCTCGTCGGTCAGGGCGTGCCCCAGGGCGCACGGCGAGTAGACGTCGAGGTCCGCGGCGACCAGCTCGTCGGTGTCGTCGACGACCTGCACCGACGGCTGCGCGGCGGAGACCGCGGCCACCGCCGCCTCGGACACGTCGGTGACCACCACGGTCGCGCCGTCCTCGACGAGGCGCGCCGCGAGGTGCCTGCCGACCTTGCCCACTCCGGCGATGCCGACGGTGCGGCCCGCGAGGGTCGGCGTGCCCCAGAGGTGCTCCGCCCCGGCGCGCATCCCCTGGAACACGCCGAACGCCGTGAGCACCGACGAGTCCCCGGCGCCGCCTTTCTCGGGGGACCGCCCGGTCGCGAACCGGGTCGCGCGCGCGACGACGTCCATGTCCGCGACGTAGGTACCGACGTCGCAGGCGGTGACGTACCGCCCGCCGAGCCCGTCGAGGAAGCGCCCGTAGGCGAGCAGCAGCGCCTCGGACTTGTCGGTGGCCGGGTCACCGACGATGACGGCCTTGCCACCGCCGTGGTCGAGGCCGGCCAGTGCGTTCTTGTAGGCCATCGCCCGCGACAGCTCGAGGACGTCGGTCAGGGCGGCCGCCTCGTCGGCGTAGGGGTAGAACCGGGTGCCGCCCAGTGCCGGCCCGAGCGCCGTCGAGTAGATGCCGACGATCACCCG
This sequence comes from Actinomycetes bacterium, assembly GCA_038246545.1. GTDB lineage: Bacteria > Actinomycetota > Actinomycetes > JACCUZ01 > JACCUZ01 > JBBRVW01. Next base: position 45,517 of record JBBRVW010000024.1, read on the forward strand.
CAGCCCGGTCGCGTCGTCGGCGCCGAACACCACCTGCTCGTGAGCGTGCCGCGCGCCCGGGTGGGGGCCGAAGACGGGACCGGTGACGGGACGGGCGACGGGCTGCGGCACCGGGTCACCCTACGAGCCGTAGGGTCGGGGCGTGCCGCGACGTCAGGGCTCCGGGGGCTCCCAGGGCAAGGTCCCGCATCCGTACGCCGCCTACCTCCGGGTCTACGAGCCGCTGACCGCGTTCGCCGGCGCCGAGCGCACCGGGTGGGAGGAGTACGCCCGCGACGGCGCGCGGGCGGTTGCCCGCGCGGACCGGCTGGTCGCCGAGCACCGCACCTCGCTGGCCGGCGTGATCTCGGTGCCCCCGCGGCCGGTGCCCACCGACGAGGCGCGGGACGCGTTCGTCCTCGAGGTCGAGGGGCTGCTGCACGTCTGCCCGGTCCAGACCCGGCTACGGTCATGGGTGGCGCTCGGCCAGTTCCGCGACGGGCTGCCCGACCCGGTCCTGCACGCCTTCGTGCCGCCGGCGTCGCTGGCCCGTGCCGATGCCGACCACCAGGCCTGGGGCGAGGCCGAGGTCGGCTCCGCACTGCGCATCCTCACCGCGACCTGGTCGGTGCCGCTCCCGTGGTTCGTCCCGTTCGCCCCGGCCGACCGGGTTCTCGCCGAGGAAGGCGACGGCGCCGGCCCCGCCGGTGTACCCACCGTCGTGCACCGCACGCGGATGTCGGCCGCCCGCCGCCGCGTCGCCCGGGCGCTGCGCACCCTCACCCTGCACCTCGGCGACCTCGACGTCGTCGAGGAGGTGGAGGAGCTCGGCCGGTGGCTGGAGGAGTTCCACGCGCGGTCCTGGCTGGAGCTGGACTACGCCGGCCTGGCCCGGCTGCTCGGGCCCGACGGCGTCGCCTCGGACACCTCGGTCGCCGACGTGGCCGCCTCGGTGGCGGCGCTCGCCGCCGGCGACGAGGAGGGCGCGAGGCTCACCTACCGGTCGGTGGCGGACCGGTGGGCGGCCGTGGCGGTCTTCGAGCACGCGAACTGAGCCCACCGTCGTCGGTCACGCACCGTGAGCGCGCGAGTACCGATGGCCCGGCTGCAGGCGGGGAGCGACGCCGCGATCGTCACGCTGAGCCACCCGGACGGGGACCCGGCCTAGTCCCGCGTGGCTATGCCGGGTATGGCCCGTTCGGGCCATTTCGGACATCCCGCCCATCGGGCACCATTGGTGGAGAGATCCGAGGACTCTCGGACCTTACCCATCGAGGCTGAAGGAAACGGCCCCATGACGACGCGAATGCCCGACGCTGAGCCCCTGTTGACCCCTGCCGAGGTCGCCACCATGTTCCGCGTGGACCCGAAGACGGTGACGCGCTGGGCCAAGGCCGGCAAGCTCACCTCGATCCGCACCCTCGGCGGCCATCGCCGCTACCGCGAGTCCGAGGTGCGCGCCCTGCTGGCGGGCATCCCGACCCAGCGCTCCGAGGGCTGACCGCCCGCACCGAGATCTCCCAGCGCCGCGCTGCCCGTCACCTCGGGCGGCGCGGCGCTGTCGTCCCCTCCGCCCGGTCGTGGCGCGGGGCCGACGCTCGACGCGGCCGCGCGCCACCCCTGGCGCGTCATCGGCACTGGGCAGCGGCCGCCGCCGTCCTCCCCGGCCGGCACGTCGGCGGCAGCCGCAACGACGACGACGTCCCCGGCACCAGCAGCCGGCGCGATCACGATGATCGGCATCGCGCTGGCGATCGCGGTGGACGCCACCTTCGTGCGGCTGGTCCTGGTACCGGCGACGATGACGCTGCTCGGCGCTCGCGACGGGTACCTCCCCGCGCGGCTGGACAGCGTCCCGCCTGAGGTCGACGCCCACGGCGCCGCGCCCGGCCCGGCCGGCGTCTGACCCGGGTGGCCACCCCTGTCCGGGCCCTCACCCGGCCCGGACGGCGGGTACGCCGGTGTCAGCCGGCAGCGCCCGCGCGGCGGGCGCTGAGCAGCACGGCGGCGAGCACCGCGAAGGCACCGGCCGAGACCCGGTCGACGACCTTCATCCGCACGGCCGGCAGCACCCGGCGCAGCGAACCGCCGGCCAGCGCCCAGCACGAGTCGAGGCAGGCGGCCAGCACGATGAACAGCAGCCCGAACACCAGCAGCTGAGCCCACGCCGGCCCGCCGCCGTCAGTGACGAACTGCGGGAGGAAGGCCAGGTAGAACACGGCCGTCTTGGGGTTGAGGGCACCGACCAGCAGGCCGCGTACGAACGACGCCCCCGGTCGCGTCTCCGGCGCCCCCGCCGGGCGCAGCTCGGCCAGGCTGGTGCTGTCCTCGCGTCGTGCGCTGCGCCACGACTGCACGGCGAGCCAGACCAGCCAGGCCGCGCCGAGCACCTTGACCGCGGTGAACGCCTCGGCGCTCGCGGCCACGACCGCCGAGAGACCGACGACGGCGCCCAGCACGTGCACGAGGTAACCGGTCTCGACGCCGGCGGTCGCGGCCAGCCCGGACCGGCGGCCGGCGCGCAGCGTGGTGGCGAGGACGAACGCGACCGAGGGGCCGGGGAACAGGATGAGCGGAAGGCTGGCGGCGGCGAACAGCAGCACCGAGCGAGTGGTCACCATGGGCCGTCCTCTCCGCCGTGTCTCCTCGCGGACGGTACTCGCGGGCTCGCGGCTGACGCACCCGACTTCGGGCCGCCAGCGTCGCCCCGAGGGTCGTCACCGGATCGTCACGGGACCGCAACGCGGCCCTGTGCATGCCCGCCGGGCCGTCGGGCAGCCGTACCCGGAGGCCGTCGGACGACGCCGGCCCCCCGGGGCTGCCGACGAGGAGGTCATGCAGGTGCCGCGCACGTGGAGAGCCGCCGCCGGACTGGTGGCCAGCCTGGTGCTGCTGGGAGCCGCGGTCGTCGCGACCACGGCGTACCTGTCCGCCGACCGCTCGTACAGCGCCGACCACCCGAGGGCAGGCGGCATCGAGCTGACCGCCGGGCACCTGGTCGCGCCGGACGGTGACTGGGTCCGCCGCAGCACCCGCACCCGGCTTGTCGTCTGGCTGCACAACGAGAGCGGGTACGACCACGTGCTCACCTCGGTGACCAGCCCGTACGCCAGCGGGGTCGCCGTGAGCGGGACCGCGCTGCCGGTCCGGCTGCCGTCGCAGCGGTGGCTCTCGTTCGGGGCCACCGGGCGGGGGCTCGCGCTGCATGGGCTGAACCGGCCGGTGCACCCTGGCGACCTGGTCCCGGTGACCTTCCACTTCGCCGACGTCACGCTGTCGGCGCGGCTGCCGGTGGTCGGCGTCGACTCCGCCAGCCCGGCGCCGGTCGCGCCGGCCAGCTGACCGCGCACCCTCCGCGCAGCTGTCAGCCCCTGGACGCCGTAGAGGCCGGCCAGGGGCTGACAACGTGTCGGGGTTGGCGCCGGGCCGCTGTCCCGGGCACAGTGGCGGCAACCCCGACGACGGAGGTCCTGTGCCGCCCACCGAGGACGAGCTGGTCGAGCTGAAGCAGCGCCGCGCGCGGTTGCGCGCGGCCCACCTGCGGCCGGTCGCCGAGCGGGCGCCGAGCACCGCACGCGGCATCCACCACGCCGCGCTGATCTGCTCCGACGTCGAGCAGACCATCCGGTTCTACCAGGACCTGCTCGGCTTCCCGCTCGTCGAGCTGACCGAGAACCGCGACTACCCCGGTTCCTCGCACTTCTTCTTCGACGTCGGCAACAAGACGCTGCTGGGCTTCTTCGACTTCCCCGGCCTGGGCCTCGGCCAGGTCGTCGAGGCGATCGGCGGCGTCCAGCACATCGCCATCTCGGCCTCGCGCGAGAAGTGGGAGGAGGTGCAACACCGGCTCGACGACGCCGGGGTGCCGTACGCCGGGCCGGACCTCGGCATCCCGGAGTCGATGTACGTCAAGGACCCGGACGGCATCCAGGTCGAGCTGCTCAGCGACCCGCTGATGTACTTCGCCGGCCAGCAGCTCGACGAGTAGCTGCGCGGGGGTTGCGCGCGGAGGTGCGCGGGCACGCGTCAGGCGTTGGGGTCCGGACCCGGGTTCTCGCCGGCGACCACGCCCGCCAGCCGGTGCAGGTAGAGCTGCCAGCCCTGCCCGTGGTGGGCCCGCTCGGTCTCGTCCGGCAGGTCGTGGTGGCGCAGGACGACCCGCGTGCCACCGTCCTCCGGCTCGAGCGTGACGACCACGCGGCTGCTGCCGGGCGGCACGGCCGCGTTGACCGTCCAGCCCCAGGTGAAGACCAGTCGACGTGGTGGATCGATCTCGACGAAAGCGCCGGCGGTCTCGACGCCGTCGCGCATGTGGATCCGGTAGGTCCCGCCGGGCGTGGGGTCGAGGTCCGCCGTCGTCCCCATCCACTGCACGTAGCGGAGCGGGTCGGTGAAGTAGGGGAACACGGTCGCGGGCTCGGCGGCGATGTGGATGCTGACCTCGAGCACGTCGGTGTCGGTCACGTGGCGTCCTTGTCTCGTTGCTCGGCCTCGGCCAGGTCCTTGAGCCGCCCCAGTCCGGCCTGCCAATGCGCCTCGACCACCGCTCGCAGCGGTCCCAGGGCCTCGTGGTCGGCACGGTAGTAGCGGGTGTTGCCGTCGCGGCGCTCGGCGAGGAAGCCGGCGGCCCGCAGCTTCGTGAGGTGCTGGCTGACGGCCGACCAGCTCACGTCGAAGTGCGCCGCGATCTCGCCGGCCGACAGCTCGCGGTCCCAGACCAGCTCGAGGATCCGCAGTCGACGGGGAGCGGCGACCACCTGCAGCGGCTCCACCTCGGCGCACCTCCTCCCGGCCATCCTGCAGTGCCGCCGCGCCGCACGCGCCGGATCGGCTCGCCGGCACCGACGGCTTGACCGACGATCTATTTTAGGCAAAACTTAAATAGATGTCCAGCCGGACACGGCACGCCCACTCCCCTGGAGGTCACCATGACCGGACGCACCACCCTCGCCGTCGACATCGACGCCGACGCCGCGCGGATCTTCGAGATCCTGTCCACCACCGCCGGCCAGCAGGGCTTCTGGACCGCGGACTGCGAGGTCGGCACCGACAAGGCGCGCTTCGGCTTCGAGCAGGCTCCGGTCGACCTGGAGGTCGCCGTCAGCACCGAGCCGGACCGGCTGGTCCGGATGACCGTCACCTCCGGGTTCCCGTTCTGGGACGGCTCGACCTGGGAGTGGGATCTGGGCGCCGCGACCCGCGCGGAGTCCGGCACCGGCGTCCTGTTCCGGCACTACGGCTCCGGCGAGGGCTACCCCGAGGCCGACCTCGGGCACACCGCGCAGACCTGGGCGCTGATCCTCCAGCGGCTCGGGCAGTACGCCGAGTCCGGAACGCCGCAGCCGTTCTTCCCGGCCGCCGGGGCGTGAGCGTCGACGTCCGCCCGAGCGTCCTCGTGACGGCGCCGCGCGCCGACGTGGCGGCGTTCATGTTCGACCCGGCGAACGACCTGCGCTGGACCGGCGGGATCACGTCGAGCCGGCCGGACCGGCCGGGGCCGCTGCGCGAGGGGGCGACCGTCGTCCGCACCGCGCGGTTCATCGGTCGCACCTTCGACTACGGCTACACCGTCACCGCTCACGAGCCCGACCTGCTGGTGCAGATGACCGTGGAGAAGCCCTTCCCGATGGTCGTCCGGTACGAGCTCGCCGACGCCCCGGGCGGCACGTCGGTGGCGATCCACGCGGTCGGGTCGCCGGCGCGGTTCTTCGCGTGGGCGATGCCACTCATGGCGCGGCAGGTACGGCGGAGCATCGCGGCCGACCTGGAGCGGCTGCGGGACTCCCTCGAGGCTGACGGGCGACCCGCGCGGCCCTCGTAGGCTGTCCGGCGGGCGTGGTGGTACGAGGGCGGGCCCGCGGAGCCGAGAAGCGAGGAGTACCTCCAGGTGTCGACCGTGCTGTTGTCCGGTCTGATGGTGGCGGTGGTGGTCGTCGCGACCCCGCTCGCCGAGCGGGTGAAGGTCCCGCTCCCGGTGCTGCTCACCATCTGCGGCCTGGCGATCCCCCTGGTGCCAGGGACACCCCACCTCTCGATCGAGCCGGACCTCATCCTGCCGATCGTCCTGCCGCCGCTGCTGTTCGCGGCGACCCAACGGGCCACCGCCCGGGAGTTCCGGGACAACGCCCGGCCGATCCTCGTGCTGGCCGTCGGCCTCACCGTCGCGACGACGGCGGCGGTCGCCGTGATGGCCCACGTCCTCGGTCTCGGCTGGGGAGCCGCGTTCGTCCTCGGCGCGGTGGTGGCCCCTCCCGACCCGGTGGCAGCCACAGCCGTGGCCCGGCGCCTGCACCTGCCCGGCCGGCTGGTGACCGTCCTCGAGGGAGAGGGCATGTTCAACGACGCCACCGCACTGGTCCTCTACGGCGTCGCGGTGACCGCTGTCGTCTCGAAGGACATCACCGCGCTCGACGTCGCCTGGCGCCTCGTCCTAGCCGTGGTCGTGGGGGTGCTCGTCGGGCTGGCGCTGGGGTACCTGGCGAAGGTGGCCCTGGCGGCCCTGCACGACGGCTCGGCGGAGACCACGGTCACGGTTGCCGTGCCGTTCGTGGCCTACCTCCTCGCGGAGGAGGTCCACGGCTCCGGTGTGCTGGCCGTCCTGACCCTCGGCCTGTTCCTGCGCAGCTACGCGCACCCGGCGGTCACCTCGCAGGGCTGGCTGCTCGGGCGCGCTGTCTGGCGCTACGCCGACTACCTCATCACCAGCCTGGTCTTCGTGCTCATTGGCTTCGAGCTGACCGACGTGCTCGAGCGGGCCCCCCTGATCGCGGACACCTGGCGGCTGCTCGGTGTCGTCGCCCTCACCCTGGTAGTGGTGCGGTTCGCGTGGCTGTTTCCGGCGGTGGCCCTGGGCCGCGCGCTGCTACGGCGTCGGGACGTCGCGCTGCCCTACGGCGCGCGCGAGACCACCGTGGCGGCCTGGGCCGGGATGCGCGGGGTGGTGACGGTGGCGACCGCACTGGCGCTGCCCACAGCGGTGGACGGCGGCGGGAGGTTCGTCGACCGCCCGCAGATCGTGGTGGTCGGGCTGGGCTGCGTGCTCATCACCCTGGTCCTGCAGGGCCTCACCCTGTCGCCGTTGGTCAAGGCACTCGGCGTGGGTGAGGACGCCGACATCGCGCGTGAGGTGGTGCGGCTGCGGCGGCGGGCCGCGCAGGCCGCTCTCGACTCGGTCCGCGAGGTGTCGCCGGACGCCGACGGCCTCGACCCGGTGCACCGCGCCGTCACGCTGCAGTACGAGGGCTACCTCGCGGCTCAGGAGGCGCTGCACACGGCCCGCCGGTCCGACACGGACCCGGCCTCTTCGGCGGCCCAGTCGGCGGAGCTGGCTCGGGTGCTGCGCGAGGCGAGTGAGATCGAGCGGGCGCTCGTCGTGTCCGCGCGCAACCGCGGGGAGGTGAGCTCCGAGGTCGCCGACGCGGTCCTCGCCGACGTCGAGGCTCGCGCGGTGCGCGACCTCGACTGAGACCTGCTAGCAGCGCCAGTCGGCGTCGAACCCGCCGGACGCGTACTGCGTCAGCGCGACCTGCCCGCCGGTGAACGAGTAGGTGGGCGAGCACCGTGACTGTGCCTGGGCCAGCGTGCCGACGCCGGCGTACCAGACCGGTACTCCGCCGAGGCTCGCGCCGCCCGTGATCGACGACCACTGCGACGACGTCGAGTAGGCGCCGACGGTAGCCACGCCGCGGGACCTGAGGTGGTCGACCATGCCCTGCAGCGCGGCGGTGTCGTTGGCGAGGTACTGGGCGGTGCCGCCGTACTGCAGCGACTCCCACGAGTTGCCGGTCTCGACGTCGAGCCACCACGTCGCCGTCGCGGCGTCCGGCGCGCCGGCCGAGGCGGCAGCGGCTGCGCCGCGGTCGAAGGCGTCCCGCGCGTTGTTCCAGCCGTAGTCGTAGGCGCAGTCGGCCGAGTCGTTCCCGGGGTAGGTCGCTGCGCACACGCGCGGGGTCTGCTGCCCGCTCGGCCAGTAGGACGACACCCGCGGGCCGGGGTTGGCCGTGTTGACGTAGTAGGCGGGCGGAGCGTCGGTGCCGGTCCGGGCCCAGCCGATCAGGGCGGTCAGGCAGGGGTTGGGCTTGAGGACCCGACCACCGTCGACCCCGACGATGCCGAACCGCACCCGGCTGGGCAGGGCCGTGCCGCACTGCGGGTAGGAGACGTCATAGCCGGCCGTGGTGCTGCTCGGGCCGGGCTTGGGCGCCTTCTCGCGCGGGGCTGCCGCCGAGGCGGGCCCGGCGGTGGCGCCGAGAACGGTCAGCGTGATGCCGAGCGCAGCGATGAGTGCGGAACGGCGCATGGTGTGGAGGTCTCCCGTGATGTGGCTTCTCCGGGCACGCTACGGGCCGGACGTGCCAGGCGGAATAGTCCACTATGACCATTGTGTCCCGCCTGGGATGGCCGGAGGCCGTAGCGTGCGGCCATGCCCCAGCTGTCCGGAGTCACGGCGCTCGGCAGCGCGAACCTCGACCTGGTGCTGCGGCTGCCCGACCTGCCGGCGGCCGGGCAGACGCTGCTCGCGGCGCCGCGCGCGACCGGACCGGGAGGCAAGGGCCTGAACCAGGCCGTGGCGGCCGCCCGCGCCGGTGCCGGCACCCGGTTCGTCGGTGCGGTCGGGTCCGACCCCGAGGGGGCCCAGCTGCTCCAGGTCCTGGCCGCAGAGGGGATCGAGGCAACGGTCCGGACGACGGCCGGACGGAGCGGCCTGGCGGTGGTGCTGGTCGACGCGGCAGGTGAGAACGCCATCGTGGTGGACCAGGGCGCCAACGCCGAGCTCGTCGACCTCACCCCGGGCGAGCTGGCTGCGGTCGCCTCCGCACAGGTGCTGCTCCTCCAGCTCGAGGTGCCGATGAGCACGGTGACGGAGGCCGCCCGGGCCGCGCACTCGGCCGGGACCACCGTCCTGCTCAACGCGGCTCCGCAGGCACCCCTCGACGCGGAGCTGTGCGCCGCGCTGGACCTGCTGGTGGTCAACGAGGGTGAGGCCCGCGCACTCGCCGCGGGCACGAGGGCACGGCGCCCCGGCGACGACCGGTCGCCCGAGGCGCCGGACGACCTGGACCGGGAGCTGGTCCGGCTGCTCGAGCTGGTCCCCGCCGTGCTGGTCACCCTAGGCCCCGCCGGGGCGCTCTACCGCGACCGGGCGGGCACCCGGCATCACGAGCCGGGTCGCGCCGCCGACGTCGTCGACACCACCGGGGCCGGTGACTCCTTCGCCGGTTACCTGGCAGCCTCGCTCGCTGCAGGGCTGTCCGTGCCCCGGGCCATGGCCCGGGCCAACGCGGCGGCGGCACTCTGCGTGGGCCGCCCCGGTGCGGTCGCCGCCGTGCCGCGCGGCGGCGAGGTGGACGCCGCCTCCGGGCCGTGAGCTGCCGCCGGGCGTCCCGTCAGCCGGCGACCTGCTCGGCCGCCCCCGTCGCGTGCGAGCGGAGCGCCGCGGCGAAGACCCGGTGCGACCCGAGAGCCTCCTCCGGGGTGGCGGTCCCGAACCGGTCGCCCAGGGCGCCGGCGCGCTCGGCCAGGAAGGCCGCCCACATCTGCAGCAGCGCGTCGGGCAGGCCGAACTCGAAGATGTCGCCGGTCACGGTCGGCCAGACGCTGCGGTGCCCGGGCTGCACCTCCGACCACGCCTGCTCCGCGTCGATCACGCCGAACCGGTGCAGCACCTGTGGGCTGCGGGTCGAGAAGCGGACGCCGCCCTCCATCCCGACCGCCTCGAAGAACCAGGTGTTGCGCTGCCCCGGTGCGATCCGCTTGGTCTCCCACAGCATCGGGAACCGGCGGCCGGCGACCGGGACGGCCATGGCCAGGGTGGCGTTGTCGAAGGTGTCGCACGGCACCGGCGTGCCGTCGGGGCCCGGGCGGGAGCGGACCACGTCGTCGAGCAGCGCGTAGACGGTGGCCGGCGCCCAGCCGAGGCGCAGCGGCACGTGGGCGGCGTGCATGCCGAGGTCGCCCATGACGCCGATCTCGCCGCACGTGGCGGCGCGGCGCTTCCAGTTGATGGGCTTGGTCCGGTCCAGGTCGGAGGAGTGCAGCAGCCCGGACCGCACCTCGAGCACCTCGCCGAGCACGCCGGCGCGGACCATCTGCACCGCTCGTTGCGCGCCCGGGAAGAACGGCAGCTCGCTGGAGACCCGGACGAACACCGACGCGGCCGAGATCGCCGAGACGATCCGGTCGGCGGCCGCGACGTCGATGCCGAAGGGCTTCTCGCCGAGGAAGTCCTTCCCCGCCGCGACGGCGTCGAGGTACACGCGCTCGTGCAGGTCGTGCGGAACGGCGAGGTAGAGGACGTCGATGCCCGGGTCGTCCAGGAGCCGACGGTAGTCGTCGGTGACCGTCGCGACCCCGGCCTCGCGCCACCACTGCTGCACGGCGGGCGCCGGGTCGGCGACGGCCACGACCTCGGGCCGGGCCGGGTGGTCGACCAGCGCGTCCCACCGGCGGGTCAGGAGCAGCAGCTCCTTGCCCATGAGGCCGCCGCCGACGACCCCGATGCGGACCGGCGTGCTCATCGGCCGGACAGCGTCGCGGCCGCTGCCCCCGCCGACGCCCCGTCGTGGAGCATCGCCATCAGCGCCCGGGTGAGGCCCGCCGGGTCGGCGTGCTGGATGACGTTGCGCCCGTAGACGATGCCGGCCGCGCCCTGGTCCAGCACCGCAGCGGTCCGCCGGAACAGCTCGGCGTCGTCGACCCGGCCGCCGCCACGCACCAGCACCGGCACCTGCCCGGCCGCCTGCACCACCTCGTGGTAGTCGCCGACGGCGTCGGTGGGGTCGGCCTTGATGATGTCCGCGCCCAGCTCGACGGCTTGCCGCACCAGCGGTACCACCTTCGCCGTGGTCCCGTCCGAGGTGTACCCGCCGGCGGTGGCGTCCTTCATCACCAGCGGCTCCACCATCAGCGGCATGCCGTACCGCTCGCAGTCGGCCTTGGCGGTGAGCACGTTGACCAGGCAGTCCTCCCGGACCTCGGGACGACCGGGCAGGTCGAACAGGTTGACGACGACGCAGGCGGCGTCCAGCCGTACCGCAGTGAGCGCCGGCTCCGGGATCAGTCGGCTGAACAACCGGTCCGGCAGGACCGGCCCGTAGACGTTGGCGACGTCGGTGCGCAGGACCAGCGCCGGACGGTTCCGGCCGGGGACCTCCTGCAGCAGCCGGGCCTGTCCCTGGGTGAGCTGGATGGCGTCCGGTCCCGCGGCGGCGAGCACCCGGACGGCTGCGCCGAGGTCCTCGATGCCGGCGAGGAACGATCCCTCCCCGAAGAAGCCGTGGTCGACGGCCACGTCGAAGCAGCGCCCCGAGCGGGGATCGAACAACCGGGACATGCGGATGCGGACGTCGGACACCGGGGCCTCCTGCGTGGGGTTCGCGTCGTTGACGCGGGCTACGGGGACACCTAGCGTCTCAGCCACTGTCCGAGGAGCAGGTGAGGGGCGCTGGCGTTGCTCGTCCTGGGCACCAACCTGACGCAGGACCGCATCATGCGGGTAGCGGCACTCGTTCCCGGCGCGGTCCTCCGCGCCCGCTCCGTCACCACGGCGCCCGGGGGCAAGCCGGTCAACGTCGCCCGCGCCGCCCGGGCGCTGGGCGGGCAGCCCACCCTGCTGGCCAACTGCCCGGGCGCGGACGGAGCGCGCCTCCTGGAGCAGCTGACGGCGACCGGCCTCGCCGTGGTCGCCGTCCGGACGTCCGGCGCGCTGCGCACGGCGACCATCGTGCTCGAGGACGACGGGCGCACGACCGTCGTCAACGAGCCCGGTCCCGCACTCGACGACGCCGGACGGGTGGCGTTGCTCGACGCCTACGCCGCCGCCCTGGCCGACGAGCGACCAGTTGTCGTGGTCGCGTCCGGGAGCCTGCCACCAGCCGCTCCGGCCGACCTCTACGCCGAAGTCGTCCGGATGGCCTCGGAGCGCGGGGCCGACACGGTGGTGGACGCCGGCGGAACGGTGCTCGCGGCTGCGCTGCAGGCCGCGCCGGCGCTGGTGAGCCCGAACCTCGCCGAGGCCGAGGCGGTGCTCCGGGCGCTGGCCGGGACGAGCGCCCCGGCAGGGTCGTGGCCGGCGGGTGGGGCCGACCCGGTCGAGAAGGTGGACGACACCGGCCACGACGTCGCCGCGCGGTGCGCGGCTGCGGCGGAGGGGCTGGTCGCGGCCGGGGCGCGGGCCGCGCTGGTGAGCGGTGGTCGGGCGGGCGCCGCCCTGCACACCGGCGACGGGTCGTGGTGGTTCACGGCGCCGCGCGTCACGGTGGTCAACCCGGTCGGAGCCGGCGACGCCCTGGTCGCCGGGGTGGCGGTGGCTCTCGCACGGGGTGAGTCCCTTCCGGCGGCCGTCCGCTTCGGCGTGGCGAGTGCGGCCGACAGCGTGCGGCGCCCCGGCCCCGCCGACGTCGAGCCGTCCGCGGTCACCGCGCTCCTCCCGGCAGTGCACGGCACGACGGCAGCGGGGACGAGGGCATGAGCGACACCGCGCCGTCGCTGCTCCCGCCCAACCAGTTCCCGCACTTCTACCGCGGGGGCGACCGGATCGGAGCGCTGCGGGGCGGACCCGGCGGACCGATGCGGCCGGAGGAGTGGCTCGGCTCGACCGTGACGCGCTTCGGCGAGGAGACCTCCGGGCTCTCGGTGCTGCCGGACGGCCGCTACCTGCGCGACGCCGTCGCGGCCGACCCCTGGGGCTGGCTCGGCCCGCAGCACCTGACCGACTTCGGTGAGAGCACCGAGCTGCTCGCCAAGCTGCTCGACCCCGACCAGCGGCTGCCGGTGCACTTCCACCCGGACCGTGCCTTCGCCCGCCGGCACCTCGGGCTCGACCACGGCAAGACCGAGGCATGGATCGTGCTGGACGCGCCCGAGGGCGCGGGGGTCGGCCTCGGGTTCGCCGAGCCCATGACCGGGGCCCACGTCCTCGACCTGGTCACCCGGAAGGACAGCGCTGCCCTGCTGGCGGCACTGCACCGGCACCCCGTCCGCACCGGGGAGACCGTGCTGGTCCCGGCCGGGGTGCCGCACGCCATCGACGCCGGCGTGTTCGTCCTCGAGCTGCAGGAGCCCACCGACCTGTCGGTGCTGCTGGAGTGGGACGGGTTCGCCGTCGACGGCGAGCGCGACGGCCACCTCGGGCTGGGCTTCCCGACCGTCCTCGACGCACTGCGGCGGGACCCGCTGCCGCCCGACGAGCGGGCCGACCTCATCCGGGACAGCGGCCTGTCGGGCGGGGACGTGCGCAGCCTGCTCACCCGTCGGGCCGACCCCTGGTTCCGGGCCGACCTGCTGCCGGGGCACGGCGAGGTCGACGCGGGGTTCGCGGTGTGTCTCGTGCTGGCCGGCTCGGGTCAGGTGAGCACCGAGCGGGCGGGTGTGATCGAGGTGGCCCGGGGCGCGGCGTTCGTCGTCCCGTGGGCGGCCGGGCGGTGGCAGGTGCACGGGCCGGACGTCGTGGTCTGCCGGCCGCCACGCCCCCCGAACGCCGCCGGACCCTCGTGACCGGCGTCCTGGTGGGGGTGGACATCGGCACCACCCGGGTGAAGGCGGTGGCGACCGACCCCGACCTCACCGCCCGCGGCGAGCACGCCGTGGTCACGCCGTGGCGGCACGAGGGCGCGAACGCCGACATCGACCCGTTCGCGCTCGCACAGGCGGTCTCGGCCGCCGCCGCGGGTGCCGCCGAGGCGGCCGGCGCCCGGGCCCTGGCCGTCGGCATCGCGGGGATGTCCGAGACCGGCGTCCTGCTCGACCGGCACGACGCGCCGCTCGCGCCGGCCCTGGCCTGGCACGACCCCCGCGGGGACTGCGACCTCGTGCGCAGCGAGCTCGGCGACGAGGCCTACCGCAGCATCGCCGGCCGGCCCATCAACGCGGTGTCGAGCCTGCCCAAGCTGCTGTGGCTGCGCCGGCACGTCGCCGCGGCGCGGCAGGCTGTGCGGTTCCTGTCCGTGCCGGAGTGGGCGGTCTTCTCCCTCGGCGGCGCTCCCGTCAACGAGCTCTCCCTGGTCAGCCGCACCGGGCTGTTCGACGTCCCGTGTCGACGTCCGTGGGAGGACGCGCTCGCGATGCTCGACGCCGGACCGGCGTTCCTCGGCGACATCGTCGCCGCCGGCGATCCGGTCGGCCACGCCGGCGATGCGGCGCCGGCGTCCCTGCGAGGAGCGGTGCTCACCGTCGCCGGGCACGACCACCAGGTCGCCGCGTTCGCCCTCGGGGCTGCCGTCGACGGCGCCCTGTTCGACTCCCTCGGTACCGCCGAGGCGCTGCTGCGCACGGTCCGGGCGCCGCTCGACACCCGGTCCATCGACCGGATGGCCCAGGTAGACATCACGACCGGTTGGGCAGTCGTGCCGGACCACCTCTGCCTGCTCGCGGGTCTGCCCACCGGGATCTCGCTGGAGCGGGTCGGCGCGATGGTCGGTGCTCCTACGCCGGCCGACCGGATCGAGCTCGGCCGGCGGGCGGTGTCCACCGATCGTTCGGTGACGGCGATGCGGGTCTCGGCGACCTACCACGGGCTGACGCTGCACGACGTGGACGACGAGGCCGCTCCCGCGCTGGTGTGGCGGGTCGCCGTCGAGGACGTCAGCGCCATGAGCGAGCGCATCCTGTCGACCATGGCGATCGAGGTGGGCGCGCACCGGTCGGTGATCGTCGCGGGTGGCTGGCTGAACAACCCGATGGTGCGCGCGGTCAAGCAGGGGCAGTACGGCGACTTCGGCACCCGTGACCTGGCCGAGCCGGGCGCGGTCGGCGCCGCCGAGATGGCCGGCATCGCCGCGGGAGTCGTGGCACCGCGCTGGTCGGTCAGCTAGGACGCCACCTGGCGCACCGGCGGGATCTCGCCCGAGCCGCGCACCACGAGCCGGGTCGGGACGACCTGCACCGTGAACGGCCCGGTGTCGCCGTCGATCCGGCGGAAGAGCTGCTCGGCCGCGGCCCGGCCGATGGCCTCGGGATCCTGCGCGACGACGGTGACCGGCGGGTCGAGCAGCTCGCTCAGCAGGAAGTCGTCGAAGCCGACCATCGCCACCTCGTGCTGGCGGCCGAGGGACCGAAGAGCCTTCACGGCCCCGATGGTCACCAGGTTCTGGGCGGTGAACAGCGCCGTCGGCGGGTCCGGGAGGGTGAGCATCGCCGTCGCTGCCGCCTCGGCGGCCTCGACGGTAGCTGCGTCCCGCGCGACCAGCTCGGTCGAGACGGTGAGGCCGGCCGCGCGCAGGGCCGCCAGGTATCCGTCGTACCGCTCGGCCGCGGTGGCGATGCGGGCCAGGTCGCCGAGGAAGCCGATCCGCAGGTGACCACGCTCGAGCAGGTGCGCCACCCCGTGCGTCGAGCCCTCGCGGTTGTCGGTGAGCACCACGTCGGCGTCGAGCCGGCCGGGCGCCCGGTCGACGAAGACCAGGGCGGTACCGGCCCGCTGCTCGGGGACGAGGTAGGCGTGGTCCGACCCGGCGGGTATCAGGACCAGGCCGTCGACCCGGCGGGAGGTGAAGGTCGCCACCAGCTCGCGCTCCCGCTGCGGGGTCTCGTCCAGGCTGCCCGCCAGCACGGCCACGCCGCGGTGGCGGGCCACGTCCTCGACGGCGCGGTGCACGGCGGAGGAGAACGGGTTGGCGACGTTCTCCAGCAGCAGGCCGATGGTGCCGGTCCGGCCGTCGGACCGGCGGAGGTTGCGGGCCCCGGCGTTGAGCTGGAAGTTCAGCTCCTCGGCCGCGGCCCGGACCTTCCCGGCCAGCAGGTCGGAGACGCCCGGCTCGCGGTTGACCACCCGCGAGACCGTCTTGAGGCTCACCCCGGCCCGCGCGGCGACGTCGCGCATCGTCGCGCGCGGCCGGCGGACCGACGGCCCGGATAACGTTGTCATCTCGTCTGGTTTCTTTTCGAGGTGGGGCTCTTGACGGGGATGTAAACGCAGGACTACAACTGCCCAGACAACGTTGTCAAGGCTTCCGCCGGACACGAGACCCAGACGTGAGGACATATCGATGATGCGACGCACGAAGGGGACACGCGCCTTCCGACTCGTCGGCGTGGTGGTCGCCGGCATGCTGGGGCTGGCCGCCTGCGGCGGCAGCAGCGACACGAGCACCGGCACCAGCAGCGGGTCCGGCGGCGGGTCCGGAAGCGGGGACATCGCGGTCTCGCTGATCACCAAGGACTCGACCAACCCGTTCTTCGTGGCCATGCAGAAGGGCGCGAAGCAGGCCGCCTCCGACCTCGGGATCAAGATCACCATCGCCTCCGGCAAGGCGGAGGGTGACGACCAGGGTCAGATCGACGCGATCGAGAACGCCATCACCGCCAAGCAGAAGGGCATCCTCATCACCCCGATGTCCACCGGCGTCAACAGCGCGATCCAGAAGGCCCGCGACGCAGGCCTGTTCGTCATCGCGCTGGACACCCCGACCGACCCGCCGGACGCCGTCGACATCACCTTCGCCACCGACAACCGCGAGGCCGGCAAGCTCATCGGCCAGTACGCCGCCGCCAAGCTCGACGGGCAGAAGGCGGTCATCGCCCTGCTCGACATCTTCGACGACAAGGTCGTCTCGGTCGACTACAACCGCGACCAGGGCTTCCTCGAGGGCATGGGCATCAGCGACATCGGTGACCCGAAGAAGAACGGCGACGAGCCCAAGACCGGTACGTACTCCGGCGGCGACTACGAGATCGTCGGCAACGTCGCCACCGGCGCCAACGAGGAGGGCGGCCGCACCGGCATGGAGCAGCTGCTGTCCAAGAACGGCGACATCAACGTCGTCTACACCATCAACGAGCCCACCGCGGCCGGTGCCTCGGCTGCGCTGAAGGCGGCCGGCAAGTCCGGCGTCGTCATGGTCTCGGTCGACGGCGGTCGCGCCGGTGTCGAGGCGGTCAAGGCCGGCACCATCAACGCCACCTCGCAGCAGTACCCACTGAAGATGGCCTCGCTCGGCGTCAAGGCGATCGTCGACATCGTGAAGGACGGGACCAAGCCGGAGAACAGCCCGGGGCTGGACTTCTACAACACCGGCGTCACCCTGATCACCGACGAGCCGATGGACGGGGTGGAGAGCAAGGACTCGGCCTTCGGCCTCGAGAACGCCTGGGGCTGATCCCTTCCCCGTAGTCGAGTCCCACGCGTACGGTGGGGGCAGTTGATCACCCGCTGCCCCCACCCGTGCGTCAGCCCGCTGTGAGTCGGCATCTGAAAGGCGGCACCCGTGAGCGGAGCGACCCAGACTCCGAGCAGCTACGACGCGGCCGAGGAGTTCCTCGACCGTCGGACCAGGGCTCAGCAGGTGCAAGCCACCATGCACAAGTACCCCTGGCTCAGCCCGGCCGTCGTGCTGGTCATCAGCGTGATCGTCTTCGGCTTCCTCAACAGCAACTTCGCCACACCCAACAACCTGTCGCTGATCACCCAGCAGGTGGCGGTCGTGGGTGCGCTCGCCATCGGCCAGACACTGATCATCCTCACCGCCGGCATCGACCTGTCCTGCGGCGCCATCATGGTCTTCTCGTCGATGGTGATGGCCAAGACCGCGTTCGACTCCGGGATCCCCGGCTGGCTGGCGATCATCCTCGGGCTGCTCGTCGGTGCCGCGGCCGGCGGGGTCAACGGCGTGCTCGTCACGCGAGTGCGGCTGCCACCGTTCATCGTCACGCTCGGGACCCTCAACATCTTCGTCGCGCTCACCCTGCTCTACGCGACCGGACGCACCATCCGCGACGCCGAGCTCGCCACCGGGCTGAGCTGGCTCGGCGAGACCTTCTCCGTCGGCCAGGTGCGGGTCAGCACGGGCGTCGTGCTGATGCTGGTGATGTACGCCTTCTTCGCGTTCGTGCTGCGCTACACCGCCTGGGGCCGGCACGTCTACGCCGTCGGCGACGACGCCGATTCCGCCCGGCTGGCCGGCATCCAGGTGCAGCGCGTGCTCCTGAGCGTCTACCTGGTGGCCGGTCTGATCTTCGCGATCACCGGGTGGATCCTGATCGGCCGCGTGGGCGCGGCCAGCCCCAACTCGGGCATCGACGCCAACCTCGACTCGATCACCGCTGTCGTCATCGGCGGCACCAGCCTCTTCGGCGGCCGCGGCACCGTCCTGGGCAGCCTGATCGGCGCGCTGATCGTCGGCGTCTTCCGCAACGGCCTCACGCTCGCCGGGCTGGACGTCTACTACCAGACCCTGGCCGTCGGCATCCTCATCATCCTCGCCGTCTCGGTCGACCAGTGGATCCGGAGGGCACGTACATGACCGTCACGTCCGAGCAGACGTCGTCGCCGGCGCAGACCGCACAGCCGGTGCTGCAGGCGAAAGCGATCGTCAAGACCTACGGCCACGTGGTCGCCCTCGACGCGGTCGACCTCGAGCTGTACCCGGGCGAGGTGCTCGCTGTGATCGGCGACAACGGCGCCGGCAAGAGCACGCTGATCAAGTGCCTGTCCGGGGCCGAGAGCCCCAACGGCGGCGAGATCCTGCTCGACGGCACCCCGGTGAACTTCCGGTCGCCGCAGGACGCCCGGGTCCACGGCATCGAGGCCGTCTACCAGACGCTGGCGGTCGCACCCGCACTCGACATCGCGAGCAACCTCTTCCTGGGCCGCGAGACCCGGCGGGCCGGCTTCCTCGGCTCGGTGCTCCGGATGCTCGACATGCCGGGGATGCGCAAGGAGGCCAAGGGCCACATGAGCGCGCTGGGGATCGGCACGCTGCAGAACATGGGCGCCGCGGTCGAGTCGCTGTCCGGCGGACAGCGGCAGGCCGTCGCGGTCGCCCGCGCCGCCGCGTTCAGCAGCAAGGTGATCATCCTCGACGAGCCGACCGCCGCGCTGGGCGTCAAGGAGTCCAAGCAGGTGCTCAAGCTGATCCAGAGCATCCGGGAGCGCGGGCTGCCGGTCATCCTCATCTCGCACAACATGCCGCAGGTCTTCGAGGTGGCCGACCGCATCCACATCCAGCGCCTGGGCAAGCGCGCCGCGGTCGTGGACCCGAAGAAGATCAGCATGAACGACGCCGTGGCGGTCATGACCGGTGCCCTCCAGCTGGCTCCCGACGGCAAGCTGGAGGAGGCCGGCTGACGCGGACCGGGCGCGCGCCCTACCGGGCGAGGTCCGACTCCGCGACCACGCGCAGCGCCTGCGCGGCGATCGTCAGCGCCGGGTTCATGGCAGCCGACGACGGGAAGAACCCGCCGTCGACGACCCAGAGGTTCTCGACGTCGTGGCTGCGGCACCACGGGTCCAGGACGCTGGTGGCCGGGTCCCGACCTGCAGCCACCGTGCCGCACTGGTGGCTGTTCATGCTGATGTCGAACCACTGGGTGAACACGGCGTCGTAGCCCGCACTGCGCAGCAGCGCCCTTGCCCGTCTGTGCAGCCTGCGGTGCGTGCCCGCGCCGAGTGCCGCGCGAGTGGTCGTGATCCGGCCCTGTGAGTCGACGGTGACCCGGTTGTCCGGGGCCGGCAGGTCCTCGGACATCACCAGCCACTCGACGCTGCGCCCGGCGATGCCGCGCAGCAGGGGCAGCGGGACCTTCGTCGCCCAGCTCTTCATCATCACCCCGTCCACCCGGCCGATGAGCTGCATCGTGCCGAGCGGGTGACCGTCGCCGCCGTCGGCGTACCAGTCGTTGACCGAGAGCGTCTTCTGGAACACCACGTCGTTGCGCCGGTTCAGGTCGATGGCGGCGACGTGGGCGTTGTTGTGCATCATGAAGTTGCGGCCGACCTGTCCCGACGAGTTGCCGAGCCCGTCGCGGTGGCTGTCGCCGGCAGAGGCGAGCAGCAGGGCCGCGGAGTTGACCGCACCGGCGGACAGCACGAACGTGCCGCCGCGCACGGTGCCCACCCCGTCCGGACCCTCGACGTCCAGGTGGTCGACCCGGCGGCCGGAGCCGTCGGTGACGATCCGGCGCACCCGGGTGCCGGTTGCCAGCCGCAGGCCGGTCTCGGCCAGCGCCGGGTCGAGGGCGCAGGTCTCCGCGTCGCTCTTCGCTCCCAGCCGGCACGGGAAGCCGTCGCACGTCGCGCACCGGACGCAGCCGCCGCCCGGCCCCCGGTCGAGGCCCATCGCGTTGGCGCTGGGGTGCACGCCCTGGGCCCGCAACCGGTCGGCCAGGTCCGCGACGTACGGCTCGTGCTCGAGTGCCGGGTGCGGGTAGGACGAGCTGCGCCAGGGCTCGGTCGGGTCCTCCCCGGTGGTCCCGTGTACGCGGTAGAGGCTCTCCGCCTCGGCGTAGTAGGGCTCGAGGTCGGCGTAGCCGAACGGCCATGCCGGCGACACCCCGTCGTGGTGCTCGACCGCGTCGAAGTCCTGCACCCGGAACCGCGGCAGGCTGGCGCCGTAGACCTTGCTGTTGCCGCCCACGACGTAGTGGACGCCGGGCGCGAACGGGCGGCCGCGGCCGTCGTACCAGGTCTCGGTCGGCTTGTACCGACGCTGCACGAAGACCTCGCGCGGCGACCAGTTCTCCGGTTCGCGCGGCAGCCGCTGGCCGCGCTCCAGGACGAGCACGTCGACGCCGCGGCGGGCCAGCGCCTGGGCCGTGGTGGCGCCGCCGATACCCGAGCCGATCACCACGACGTCCGCCCGCAGATCCGCCATCCCACCAGCCAACCACGCTCTCGCGGCGGCCGCTGCGGGCTGCTTGACTACGGCGCATGAGCCGACCTCTTCGATGGGCGCTCGTCGGCGCCAGCGACATCGCCGCCACCCAGGTGCTGCCCGCGATCCGTGCTGTCGGTGACAGCGCCGTGGTCGTGCGCTCCGGCAGCCGTGACCACGCCCGGGCCTGGGCGCGCGAGCACGGGGTGCCGGATGCCGTCACGGACCTCGCCGCCGCGCTGGAGCGCGACGATGTCGACGCGGTCTACGTCTCCTCGGTCAACGCGCAGCACCGCGCGCACGTCGAGGCCGCGGCCGCGGCCGGCAAGCACGTCCTGGCGGAGAAGCCGCTGGCGCTTTCGCTCGACGACGCGCAGGCGATGGTGCTGGCCTGCCGGGCCGCTGGTGTGGTGATGGCGACCAACCACCACCTGCCCGCGTCACCGACCCACCGCGCGCTCAAGCGGGCGGTGCAGGCGGGCCGGGTGGGCGAGGTCCGGGCGGTCCGGGTGCACCACGCCGTGCAGCTGCCGCAGCGGCTGGCCGGGTGGCGGGTCGACGACCCGGTCGGCGGCGGGGTCGTGCTCGACGTCACCGTGCACGACGCGGCCGCGGTCGCGGCGATCCTGGGTGGCCGGGCCAGGTCCGTCGGGGCGCTGGGGCTGAACCAGGACAACGACCCCGGCGGCCCCTTCGACGCGGTCATGACCAGCATCGAGTGGGACGGCGGCGTGCTCGTGCAGACGCACGACGCCTACAACAACCCGCACCTGCCGACCAGCCTGCACGTGCTCGGCACCGAGGGCGCCCTGGTCGGCGAGGACTGCAACACCGGCGACCCCGTCGGCACCGTGACGCTGTGGCGCGACCACGTCGCGGAGCCGGTGGACGTCGGTCCCCGGGACGACCTCTACGAGGTGACGGTGCGCGCCTTCGGTGCGGCCGTCGAGGGCGAGGGCGACGTGGTGGTCACGGGGGAGGACGGCGTGCGGTCGCTGGCGGTGTCCCTGGCGGTGCTCGAGAGCCTGCGCACCGGTGCCCGGGCCGAGGTCGACCCCGGTCAGCTCCCGTCGTAGAACGCCGGCCGGTCCCGTAGCACCACCGCCGTCGGCTCGCCGGTGCGCGGTGCCCGCAGGCAGGTCTCCGCGACGACCGCGGCCGCGTAGCCGTCCCACGCGCTCGGTCCCGTGCAGCCGCCGGCCGCCGTCGCGTCCAGCCAGGCCTGCAGCTCGACGTCGTACGCGTCGGCGAACCGGTCGCGCCAGTCACGGGGCACCCGGGAGGTCCGCTGCCCGTCCCGCACGACGCGGACGGTGCCCTCGTGGCCGAGCGAGGCGGTGCCCGACTCGCCGACCACCTCGCACCGGACGTCGTAGCCGTAGCCGACGCTGACCGAGAGCTCGACGTCGACGAGCACGCCGCTCACCGACTCCAGCACCAGCAGCAGCGGATCGCGCAGCCGCTCCGGCGCCCGGCTGCTGCGCCGCGGCTCGAGCACCCGGACCACGGCGATCTCCTCGCCGAGCAGCCACCGGGACGCGTCGATCTCGTGCACGGCCGAGTCGCTGATCATCATCTCGGCGGCGTACGTGGGCGGCACCGACGCGTTGCGGTGCGCGCAGTGGACGAGCAGCGGTGGCCCGATCTCGCCCTGCGCGACCGACTGCTCGAGCGCGCGGTAGGCCGCGTCGTACCGGCGCATGAAACCGACCTGCACCAGTTGCCGGCCGCCCGCGATCTCGGCGTCCAGGATCCGCTCACAGGCGGCGCCGGAGGTGGCCAGCGGCTTCTCGCAGAACACCGGCTTGCCGGCAGCGATGCAGGCCAGCACGTACTGCTCGTGCGTGGGGCCGATCGAGGCGACGAGCACGGCGTCGACGCCGGCGTCCGCGACGAGCTCGGCACCGGTGCCCAGCACCCGGGCCGAGGGGGTTCCCGCGGCGACGGCACCGGCCCGGTCGCGGTCGACGTCGGTCACCGCGACGACCTCGCCGCCCACCAGCCCGCCGGTCAGCCGACGGACGTGGTCGGCGCCGATCATCCCGGCGCCGATGACGCCGACCCGGACCGTCACCCGCCGACCCGCCCGGTGCCGATCGGGGCCACCCGCATGTCCGCACCTCTCGCCGGTCCGCCTGCCCGGGCCGCCGACCGTCGCGACAGCCGTCCAGCAGTCTGTCCGCCGGCCGGGAGGCGGTCAACCTTTGTCCTGACATATGGCGGCCCTGTGCCATCATCGCGGGATGGCCAGCATCCCCGTCCGCCCGGGCCGCGAGGGTCACCGCCCCGGTGGACCGGTGACGTCGTGACGCATCCCGGCTTCGAGCTCTGGGGGCGCACCGCCCTGGTGACGGGGTCGAGCCGCGGGATCGGCCAGATCCTGGCGCAGGGCCTGGTCGAGGCGGGGTGCACCGTCGTCCTCAACGGCCACGACGAGGACCGCCTGGAGTCGGCGCGCGCCGAGCTCTCGGCGCGGACGGGTGGGTCGGTCCACGCCGTCGTCTTCGACGTCACCGACCCCGCGGCCGTCGAGTCCGGGGTCGCCACCGTCGAGGATCGGGTCGGGCCGCTGGACATCCTCGTCAACAACGTCGGCGCCCAGCACCGGGCTCCGCTCCTCGAGTTCCCGGACGAGCACTGGTACCGGTTGCTCGACACGAACGTGACCAGCGCGTTCCTGGTCGGCCGGGCCGCGGCCCGACGGATGGTGCCGCGAGGCGCCGGCAAGATCGTCAACATCGTGTCGCTGCAGAGTGAGGTCGCCCGCGCGGGCATCGCGCCGTACGCCGCCACCAAGGGTGCGTTGAAGATGCTCACCAAGGGCATGTGCGCCGACCTCGCGCCGGCCGGGATCCAGGTCAACGCGGTCGGTCCCGGCTACATCGCCACCGAGCTCACCGCCGACCTGGTGTCCGATCCGGACTTCGACGCCTGGGTGCGCGGCCGGACGCCGGCCGGGCGCTGGGGCGAGCCGGCGGACCTGGTCGGCCCGGTGCTGTTCCTGTGCTCGCCGGCCGCCGACTTCGTCAACGGCCAGATCCTGTACGTCGACGGCGGCATGCTCGCCGTTCTCTGACCCGACCGAGGAGGAGTGGTGGCCGGATACCCCAGGTTCGACGTGGCGGGCCAGGTGGCCCTGGTGACCGGTGCCGGGCGCGGGCTGGGCCGGGCGGTCGCGCTCGCGCTCGCCGACGCCGGCGCGGACGTCGCCGTGGGTCTGCGCGACCTCGCCAGTGACTCGGGTCTCGTGGCGGAGATCGAGGCGATGGGGCGGCGGGCCTTGCCGCTGCAGCTCGAGGTGAGCGACACCGGGCAGGCGCGGTCTGCCGTGGACGCAACGGTCGCGCGCTTCGGGCGGCTGGACATCCTGGTCAACAACGCGGGCGTCGCTCCCGGGAACGACGCGCTCGACGTCACCGAGGAGGACTTCGACCGCACCCTCGCCGTGAACCTCAAGGGCACGTTCTTCGCCAGCCAGGCAGCGGGTCGGGTGATGACCGGCCAGGGCGGTGGGCGGATCGTCAACATGGGGTCGCAGGCGGGTGCGGTGGCACTGCCCGGTGAGTCGGTCTACTGCATGACCAAGGCGGCGATCGCCCACCTCACCAAGTGCCTCGCGATCGAGTGGGGCGCTCACGGAGTCACCGTCAACTGCGTCGCGCCGACGTTCGTGCGGACGCCCGGCACCGAGCAGGCCCTCGCGGATCCGGCGTTCGAGGCGGACGTCGTCGAACGGATCGCCGCACTGCACCGGATCGGCGACCCGATGGACGTCGCGGGGGCGGTGCTCTACCTGTGCTCCCCGGCCGCCTCGCTGGTGACCGGTCACACGCTGCTCGTCGACGGCGGCTGGACCGCGCGCTGAGTCCACTCCTCGACACCCGCCGGTGACGCACCTGACATCGCCCGTTCACCTGGGTCGGTGATCTCCGTCACGGCGCACGCTGGGCGCCGACCATGTGACGCAGTCGACAGCGCGAGGGACGGGGATAGCGCCCGGGTGGTGCCGAGACTTGAGGTGTCCGCCGACGCCTCGGCGGGACCCCCGCACCGAACAGGTACGACATGAGCACTCTTCGATCCGCCGTCATCACGTTGCGCTCGACCACGGCCCGCCAGCGCGCGGAGCGCGCCGAACGCCGTCGCCTCGAGACCGAGCTCGCGGGCTACCGCAGCACGGCCGAGCGCCAGGACCTCTACGCCATCCTGTCCCGCCACACCGCCGAGCAGATCGCGCCCATCGAGCGCATCCTCAACCGCCAGGAGCGATCCGGCTCCACCGCACTGCACGGCTGACCCGCCACGGCGCCGGGGGGGGGGCCCCGGGGCGGTGCCCGGGCGCGCGGCCGGGGGCGGGGGGGGGGGCCGCCCCCCCCCCCGCCACCGGGCCCGGGCCCGGGCACCGCCCCCGGGCCCGCCCCCCGGCGCCGTGGCGGGTCAGCCGTGCAGTGCGGTGGAGCCGGATCGCTCCTGGCGGTTGAGGATGCGCTCGATG
>JBBRVW010000025.1:0-68329 GCA_038246545.1 Actinomycetes bacterium
ATGCGCTGCCTCGGGTTGGTCGCGGTGCAGCCACGCGCCTACAAGCGCACCACCGTGCCTGGTGAGCAGCCGGTGGAGATCCCCGATCTGATCGACCGGGACTTCACCGCACCCGGGCCGGGCCAACGCCTGGTGGGCGACGTCACCTACCTGGCCACCGGTGAGGGCTGGCTGTATCTGGCGACAGTGATCGATCTGGCGACCCGGATGGTCGTGGGTTGGCAGCTCGCGGCGCACATGCGCACCTGCCTGATCGTCGACGCCCTCGCCATGGCCATCGACTCCGGCCACGTCGAACCCGACGCGATCTTCCACTCCGACCGCGGCACCCAGTACACCTCGGCCGAGTTCTCCCGGTTCTGCAAGGACAACCGCGTCCGGCGAAGCGTCGGGCGGACCGGGGTGTGCTGGGACAACGCGGCCGCCGAGTCCTTCTTCGCCTCACTGAAGAACGAGATGTACCACCGCTGCACGTTCCCGACCAGAGCCCGAGCCCGCTTCGCCGTCGCCGACTACATCGAGGTGTTCTACAACCGACGCAGGCTGCACTCCACCCTCGGCTACCGAACCCCGTTCGAAGCACTCACGCAGTTCAACATCGCAGCAGCCGCTGCATGATCAACCCCCGAGGAACTGTCCAAGATTCTTGACACACCCAAAGGTCGGTCCACTGATGGACGAGGCCAAGGCCGAGGTGCTCGCGTTCACCGGCTTCCCCAAGGCCCACTGGCGCAAGATCTGGTCCACCAACCCCCTCGAACGGGTCAACAAGGAGATCAAGCGCCGCAGCCGCGTCGTCGGCATCTTCCCCAACGCCTCCGCCGTGATCCGGCTCGTCGGCGCCGTGCTCATCGACATGCACGACGAGTGGATCGCCGGCGACCGCCGCTACCTATCCGAGGAGTCCATGGCGCAGCTCAACACCACCATGGATACTGGTGACCACGCCGCCATCGAGAGCGGCAAGTAGGGCACCGAGGACCCCCTCAAAGCCCACCACCCCACGGGGCTCAGTCCAGTGACCTGCCATGGAAGAGTGCTGCCACCATCAACGGGAGCCGCTATGCCGACGCTGCACATCGAACATCCGATCACTGACTTGGGCACCTGGCTAGCTGCGTTCAATCGCTTCAGCGAGGCACGCAAGAACGCGGGGGTGATCGCGCAACGAGTTCGTCAGCCGACTGACGACGAGAAGTACATCTACGTCGATCTCGACTTCGATTCGGTCGAGGCGGCGACTTCGTTCAAGAAGTTCCTCGAAACGGCCGTCTGGGCGTCGCCGGAAGCCTCGCCCGGATTAGGCGGCACGCCTAGAGCACGCGTCCTGACCGAGGTCGACACGAGCCACGATTGAGGGCACCGCCCGGACGCGCGTAGTGGCCGGTTGAGCTCGGCCGCTGAACAGTGGCTCGATGCGCCGCAACTGGCAACTACCGATCACACATCGTCGGCACTTCCTCGACGCGTGGCTCTCGGTTCGGCGCCCGTGAGGGCCTGGACAAGAACCCCACGGTGACGTCGAGAGACAGTGCTTGAGGGAGAACCGTTTCGCGGGCCCATCCAAGCGGATCGGCCCCTGAGTACCAGGCGCGCATGTCCTCCACGGTGAACTCGACCGCCTGCGGGCGTTCGGCGTGGCGGCGTGTGGTCTCGTCAAGGTCCACATCGAGGTAGATGGCTCGAATAACCCCAGCGCGGTCGGCCTGCAGACGGTCCAGCATGCCGCCGTAGCGTCCAGCCACGGGATCCCTTCGAGGAGTACGTGGATCCGTTGTCGAGGCAATGACGTACGACGCGATCGATCAAGGACTCGTTGACCTGTCCTTCGCCTTCCTTCTTACGAAGCGGTTGACGCCGGAGTCCTGCTCGACCAATCCGATGCCGCGCCACGCGGCAGCACGTGCCGCCTTTGCCGCCGTCGACTTTCCTGAGCCGGAGGGCAGCTGGCTGGCGAGTTGCGTCGCCGTCAACGCTGACATCAGTCCGCGGTTCCATCGTTGCCAACCGCTGCTGCAGGATCACGGAGTTGGACTGCTCGAGGGCTATGTCCCGCCAGCACCTTCTGGACGCGGGCAAGCCACTGGTTCGCCGGATGAGGGCCGACCCGCTGGCGGCAGGACCACCCCGTCAGCGGCATTGACCATTCCTCTTCACCGGCGTCTTCTGTAGAGATGGAGGAGATGCTTGTTCACGGACGCCGCCCGGACAGCGTGCCCACCTATGCACAAGAGCTCCTCGACCTGCTGCGCATCGCGGTGGTGGCCGGGGTGTGTGTCGGGATACTCGTCATCGGGCTGGGGAGCCGGCTCGCCATGCTCCTGCTGCGGGTCACCTCACCCGACGACGTGATCGGCGTGACGTCCGACGACGGTTTCGAGATCGGGCGGACCACGCTGTCAGGCACCTACAACCTCCTCGCCCTAGGCGCCGGGGTCGGGGTGATCGGAGCGCTGGCGTGCATCGCGGTCGCACCGTGGTTGATCGGCCCCGGCTGGTTCCGGCGTCTCACCGTGGGGATGACCGCCGGAGCGCTGGTGGGGTCCATGGTCATCGTGCCCGGCGGCATCGACTTCACCAGGCTTGAGCCCACCTGGTTGGCCGTTGCCCTCTTCGTCGGACTGCCCGTCGTTGCCGGGATCCTGTTGACTCTGGCAGTGGACCGCGTTGCAGCACCGGGATCCTGGACCAGGCGTGATCACGTCGCCCTCTTGCTCCCCGTCGGGCTGCTCGCGGTGGTGCCGCTGACCCTCTTGGTGCTTCTGCCGGTCGCCCTCGTGGTGGCGGTGCTGCTGCCGGTGCGACGACTTCTCCTGACACCCCTGCTCGCCTCGCGGGTCGGGACGCTCGGGGTGCGGGGAGTCTTCTTCGTCATCCCCGTGCTGTCGTTCTTCGCGCTCGGCCAGGATCTGGCCGAACTCTACTGAGTAGCCCCAGTGCCGGCCGGGACGTTGCATGTGACGAACAACGCACGATGCTGATGAGCGGGCGCCTCGTTTGCCCTGCGTGACAGCACTCTCGGGAGAGGGGCAGCAGCACGCGGCCGTGCGGGTCCGCCAGGACGACGCCTGCGGTGGCTCCGGTCTGCACGTCGCGGGCGTGCGTCGGGTCGTCCCGAGGTGGGGCCTCCGACGTGTCGCGCACGCCGAGGACGTCGTTGACGAAGTCGTCCTTGTCACGTGCGTACGCCGTGAGGTCGGACCCGTGCGCCTGCGCAAGATCGTGCTTCAGCTGGACGTATCGGGCCCGTTGGTCTGCGCGACGTCGAAGTGCGTCGCGGAAGGCGATCCGCCGTCTCCACAGCAGGGACGTCGGCTCGGTCAGGTGCAGCTGGTGGGTGCGCTCCCACCAGTGGTCGGTATCCGGCCGGGAGAAGTAGTGCGCCTCCTCCGGGCGGTGCACGCCGTGGCGGTAGCCGAGCGCGGTGACGGCCTCGATGGCGGCCGCGGCCTGGGTCAGGCTGCGGACCGGCGCCATCATGTCGATGATCGGCTTGGCCGCGAGGCCCGGGACCGACGTGGACCCGATGTGCTCCACAGGCCCGACCAGCCAGTCCGCCAGGGCGACCTCGAGACTGGCCCGCTCGTCCTCGAACAGCACCACCCAGTGCGGGTCGTACGGGCTCAGCGAGATGGCGGCGGCGTCCCCAGCCTGGTCGTCCGTCACGAGCTCATCGTTCCCCACGGGTCCGTAGCAGCACGTCACACGAAGCAGCGAAACCGGCGCGTTCGTACAGCGAACGGGCCCGCTCGTTGGCGTGGACTGTGACGTGCTCGAGGCCGAGGGCGTCAGCGTGCCGCACCACCGCCTTGATCAGGGCGGTGCCGATGCCGGCCGACCGGTTGTGGGGAACGACGTAGACGCTCTGGACGTCGCCGCAGAGCCGACCCTGCCCGCCGGGACGCGGCACCCTGGCCGCGATCGCGAGCCACGCCATACCCACCGCGGCCCCCGACGGGATCACGCCGAGGAACGGCACGTGTGACGCCTGGTGGGCCCCCCACCAGCGAAGCAGCTCCGCTGCGAAGACCGGCTCGGGACCGGCCGGGTGTTCGGGCTCGTCGAATTGTCCGAGCAGCCCGGCCATGTGCCCCATGTCATCGGCGCCGGCAACCCTGACCTCCATGAGGAGCAAGCCTGCCTCATGTGCACGGGCTCGACGCGGCGCTGGCACCCGGGCGTAGTCCAGTCGACCGGTCCCTTCGGCAACCCGGCCGGATCCGTTCGACGCCCGGCGTGGTCACGCCTCCTGGCCATGACTACCGGCGGCGCTTGGTGCTGCCGCCGCGGTCGCGCTGGACCCGGTGACCAGCGACGGCGGCAAGCGTCGCCTCGAGCGCTGCCCGCGTCTCGGCGGTGGTCTGCTGGGCGACCCCGACGAACATGAAGTCGACCAGGGTCAGCTGCGCGAGACGGCTCGCCATCGCGCCGCTGCGGAACGTGGTCTCGCGCACAGCCGTGGTGAGCACGTGGTCGGCCACCTCGACGATGGGAGAGCGCGGGAAGTTGGTGAGGGCGACGGTGGTCGCTCCGCTACGGCGGGCCTGAGCGAGCGCGTCGATGGTGTCGGACGTGACGCCGGTGTGCGAGATGCCGATCGCCACGTCGCCGGGCTGCAGCAGGGCGGCGCTGGTCAGGGCGATGTGGGTGTCGGACCAGGCGAAGGCGATCTGACCGATGCGGTGGAGCTTCTGCTGGAAGTCCATCGCGACGAACGCGCTGGCCCCCACGCCGTACACATCGATGCGTCGGGCGGCGACGAGCGCGTCGACCACGGCCTGCAACGCCGCGACGTCCAGGTGGGACGCCGTCTCCTCGACCGCCCGGGCGTCGGCGAAGGCGATCTTCTCGACGATCGCCGCGAGGTCGTCGCCAGGACCGATGTCGCTGCCGACCACGCGCACACCGTTGTCCGCCCGGCCGGACTCGGTGGCCAGGGTCAGGCGGAGCTGCGGGTAGCCGGACAGGCCGAGGGTCCGGCAGAACCGGATGACCGTGGTCTCCGAGGTTGCGCACTTCTGCGCCAGCTCGGTGATCGTGCTGGCGGCGACCGCCCGCGGGTCCTCGAGCACCTCGTGCGCCACCCGCCGCTCGGAGAGCGACAGGGACGGCAGGATGGCGCGCAGCCGCACGGCCAGCGAGGCAGGACCCTGGCCGTCAGGGGACGACGGGGTGGCATCGGCCTTCGCGGCTCCGGACATGAAGAAAAGTTACAGCGGTCAGGTCGCCGACGGCGAAGAACCCGCGAGGCCGCCGCCGTACGGGCCGTACAGCAGGTGCTCACGTCGCCTGGAGTCGAACGCGGCCAGCTCGTCCTGCCACGCGGCCACGACCTCGTTGGTCGATGCGCCGGCGTCGACCATCGTCCGGAACCTCGTCGAGCCGGTCAGCTTGTCGATCCAGTTGTCCGAACGCCAGGCGAAGTCAGATCCGTAGATCCTCTTGGCCGCCACGATCATGGCGGTGCCGGTGCGCAGGGCGTCGAAGGTCGACGGGTCGGTCACCTGCAGCTGCACGCCCGCGCAGGACTTGTTGACGTGCTTGGAGAACGTCGGCGTGAAGTAGGCCTCCCGGATCAGCACTCCCGGATGCTTCTGGTCGCGCAGCTCCTGCGCCCACCGCTCGTCGAGGTACGGCGCGCCGACCAGCTCGAACGGCCGGGTGGTGCCCCGGCCCTCGGACAGGTTGGTCCCCTCGAACATGCAGGTGCCGGGGTAGACCAGCGCGGTGTCGGGGGTCGGCATGTTGGGCGACGGCAGGACCCATGGCAGTCCGGTGTCGGCGTACGCCTGCCGGCGGTCCCAGCCACGCATCCGCACCACGTCGACCTTCAGCGGCTGGTCGGTCTCGTCCGGGAGGTACTCCGCGGCGAAGAGCAGGGCCAGCTCACCGACGGTCATGGCGTGCTGCTGGCAGATCTCACGGCGCCCGACAAACGTCGCGAACGCCCGGTCGAGCACCGGGCCGCGCGGCGCGCGTCCGGTCGTCGGGTTGGGCCGGTCCAGGACGACGAAACGCTTGCCGGTCACGGCGGCCGCGACCATGCAGTCGTACATCGTCCAGATGTAGGTGTAGAACCGCGCACCGGCGTCCTGGATGTCGAACACCATCGTGTCCACGCCGGAGCGACGGACGATGTCGGCCAGCGCGTCGCCGCTCTTCAGGTAGGTGTCCCAGACGGTCAGCCCGGTGCGCTCGTCGACGTAGCTGCCCTCGGAGCCGCCGGCCTGTGCCGTGCCCCGGAACCCGTGCTCCGGTCCGAAGACGGCCACCAGATCCACCTGGTTCGAGGCCGCCATCACATCGACCTCGTGGGTCAGGTCCGGCAGCACCCCGGTCGGGTTGGTGACGATGCCCACCTTCTGACCGCGGAGCACGTCGTAACCGCTGGAGATCAGCTCCTGGGCACCGGTCCGCACCGGCCGGCCGCCGCTCGGCGCGGTGGCCGCCGCGGCCGGGCCGGCCAGTGTCGGTCCGGCGGCCACTCCTGCGGCCGCGGCACCCAGGGCGCCGAGAAAGCCCCGTCGGCCGAGGCCGGGCGGCCGGGTCTGCGTGTGGGTCGGGTCGGTCATGGTGTGCTCCTGACTCATGGCGTGGACGTCAGGCCGTGGCCGAACGGGTAGAGCGTCGTGCCCGGGTCACTGGCTGTGGGGATGGCGACCGGCAGCAGGCCGGCGGGCTGGACCTCGCCGAAGAGCACCCGGGCCAGGGACTCGATGGAGATCGCGGTGGTGGAGTAGGTCGCGAGGTAGGTCGGCGCGTCGGTGAAGTACGCGATGTCGTAGGGGTCGCGCACGGCCACCACGACGACAGGTTTGCCGGTGGCCAGCAGCTGCTTGACCAGCTTCTGCTGACCGGCACTCGTCCAGGCCCTGTTCGTCGCGACCACGACCTGGTCGCTGGTCTGCGCCTGCGCCACGGCAGCGGTGATGGTGGCGTCGCTCGGCGCGGTCCCGGTGTTGTACGCCGTCGCGGCCGGTCCGCGGGCGGAGATCCGCTCGGCGAGGCCGGGGGTGACACTGGCGCCGGTGACGAGGACCTTCTGGGCGCCCTTGGCGAGCGGCAGCGTGTCGGCGTCGTCCTTCACCAGGGTGACGGTGGCGTCGGTGATCTCCTGGGCCCGCTGCTGGTGCGCAGCGGTGCCTACCAGGGAGCTGACCTTGGACTCGTCGACGAAGACGTTCTTGGGCTTGAAGAGACCGCGAGTCATCTTCAGCTGCAGCACGCGGTGCACCGACTGGTCGATCCGGTCCTCGGTGAGCTCACCGGAGCGCACGGCGTCGAGCACGGCGTTGTAGGCGATGTCCAGCTTGCCGGGGGCGGGCATGAGCAGCTGGTCGACACCGGCCTTCAGCGCCAGCACCGGGATGCGGTCGTCGCCGAAGCCGTCGCGCACGCCCTGCATGGTCAGGGCGTCGGTGATGACCACGCCGTCGTAGCCCATCTCGCCCCGCAGGATGTCGGTGATGATCGGCTTCGAGAGGGTCGCCGGCACCTCCGACGGGTCGAGCGCGGGGACGACGATGTGGGCCGTCATGATCGCGTCGATTCCGCGGCTGATCGCGGCCCGGAAGGGCGGGGCGTCGATGCGCTCCCACTCCGCGCGGGTGTGGGTGATGATCGGCACGCCGTAGTGGCTGTCGGTCGCCGTGTCGCCGTGTCCGGGGAAGTGCTTCGCGGTGGCGGCCACGTTCGCGCTCTGGTAGCCGTCGACGCTCGCCGCCACCAGGTCGGACACCAGCGACGGGTCGGAACCGAACGACCGCACACCGATGACCGGGTTCTGCGCGTTCACGTTGACGTCGGACACGGGTGCGAAGTTCTGGTTGATGCCGATGGCCCACAGCTCCTTGCCGCTGATCCGGGCCGCGTCATAGGCATTGGGCACGCTGCGTCCCGCGCCCAGCGCCATGTTGCCCGGCAGCTGGGTGGCCGGCGGTCCGACCCGGGTGACCACCCCGTGCTCCTGGTCGGTGGTGATCTGCAAGGGGATGCCGGACCGCTGTGAGGTCGCCACCCGCTGCAGGCCGTTGGACAGGCCGGCGATCTGCTCGGGGTTCGCCACGTTGTTCGACCAGGCGAAGTAGATGACTCCGCCGACGTGGTACTTCTCGATCAGCTCCTTGCCGTTCGCGACACCGAGGTCCTGCTCGTTGTGCGCGACGTCGGCCGGGTCGGTCGTGTCGGCGGTCTGCCCGTAGGCGTAGGTGACGAAGAGCTGCCCGACCTTCTCCTCCAGCGTCATCCGCTTGATGATCTGGTCGATCCGGTCGCTGCTGGCCGCCGCCGGTCCACCCACAGAGGTCAGCGCGACCGCACAGGCCACGAGCAGGAGCAGAGGTCGGAGTCGGGCGCGGATCTCGGGCACGGTGCCTCCAGGGGCGGGGGGAGCGCGCCGGGGGCGGCGCGAGTCGGCAGGGGGACGACGACGAGCGGGCTCGTCCGAAACCCAGCAACGTTAGTTTGCTGATTCGCGTAAGTTACCTACACTACGACCGTGGTCAACGGTCGAACCAGCCAAGAACGGCCCGAACTGACCGCGTCAGGCGCAGAGCCGGGCGTGCGTGTCCGGCGTGGCCAGTGCCGGATCGAGCGCGGCGAGCGCCAGCCAGGCCGCTCCCCCGACACCGGTGCGGGCGGGCAGCGCGACGCCGGCGAAGCGGGCCGAGAGCAGCCCCCGCAGCACGGCCCCGACCGTGGACTGGTCGCCGGCCAGGCTTCCCGCGAGGACGATCGGGGTGTTCTCGGCCGGGTCCCGGATCAGACCGAGGGTCGCCACCAGTGCAGCCGCGGCGCATTCGACTATCGACTGCGCCTGCGGGTCCCCGGCACGGGAAGCGGCAGTGACCAACGGGGCGAGCGCCGAGAGCTGGACACCGGGACGCGAGTTCACCACCTGGATCACCCGGTCGCGCTGACCGTCGCGCCCCGGCCGGGCAGCGCCCAGCTCGCGCAGGACGGAGTCGACCAGCGGCCCAGGAGGCGTCCCCGCGTCCAACGTGCGCAGGGTGGCGCGGACGGCTTCGCGGCCGAGCCAGAAACCCGAGCCGTCGTCCCCGAGCAGCCAGCCGTGACCGTCCGCGGTCCGCGTCAGCCGGCGGTCGATCAGCGAGCCTGCCGCCGCACCGGTGCCGGCGACCAGGACCGCGCCGTCGGCCTCTGGCGTGCCGCTCGCAAAGGCCACCTCGAGGTCAGGAACGTAACCCGGGTCGCAGGTGAGTCCGGCCGCGGCCCACACCCGGCCGAAGTGGGTGGCCACTGCAGGGGTGCGCAGCGCCGAACCCCCTGCGACGCCCAGCACCGACGCCTGCACCCGGGTGGGGTCCACCCCGGCGAGCGCGGTGCGCAGAGCGTCCGCGAGTGCGGCCGCGGCACCCGTCGGGTCGGTGGTCGGGTTACCGCCACCGGTGACGCCCCGACCGTGCTCCTGCCCGTCGGCGCCGACCACAAGGATGCGCGTCGAGGTACCGCCGAGGTCGCCGCCGAGGGCCAGGATCTCCGAACGCACAAGTACTCCGATTCAGGCGAATGTCGGTTAGTGTCGCACCGATTCGCCACGGCCCACGTCCCCCTCGGCGCATCACGCGCTCACGTCACAGGAGGCCACGACTCCGATGGTTGACATGTCCGGTACTGCCGAAGCCGGCGGCGGCGCCAATGCTGCGGCGACCACGGTCAGCGCCCAGGCCTACCTCGCTGCGCTCACGCCCATCATGACCAAGGTGGCCGAGCAGGCCGACGGCCCGGTGCAGGAGGCAGCCGACCTCATCGTGGCGTCGTTGTGCGCCGGCGGCGTCGTCCAGGCATTCGGATCCGGGCACTCCGAGGCGTTGGCGATGGAGATCGCCGGTCGCGCGGGTGGGCTGGTGCCGACCAACCGGATCGCGTTGCGCGACGTCGTCACCGTCGGCGGCGAGTCGCCCGACGTACTCGGCAACAAGCACCTCGAGCGGGACCCGTCGATCGCCCACCGGCTGTACGACCTCGCCAACGTGTCCGAGTCCGACATCTTCGTGGTCGCGTCGAACTCCGGCGTGAACGGCTCGATCGTCGAGCTGGCGCAACTGGTGAAGCAGCGCGGGCACCGGCTGATCGCCATCACGTCGTTCACCCAGACCGCGAGGGTCGACTCCCGGCACCCGTCCGGCACGAAGCTGGTGGACCACGCCGACGTCGCACTCGACAACGGCGCTCCGTACGGCGATGCCGTGCTGCCGCTGCCCGGCGGCGGGACCGTCTGCGCGGTCTCGTCGATCACCGGTGCCCTGGTGGCACAGCTGATCGGCGCCGAAGTCGTTCGGCGGCTGACCGAGGCGGGCGAGACACCGCCGGTCTACCTGTCGGCCAACGTCCCCGGCGGGGACGAGCACAACAGCAGCCTCGAAGCCCGCTACGCCGGCCGGATTCGCCGTACGGCCTGACTCGGTAGTTCATCACCAAGGAGAGAGCACCCGAACGCTTGCTCCCGCTGACTGTTCCTCCAACACACCAACCCGGAAGGCAGACACCATGACCACCGAGAAGAAGGCAGTCGACCGCCGCAGCTTCATGAAAGGCGCGCTAGCGACGGCGGCAGTCTTTCCGTTGAGCTCCGCGCTGGCGGCGTGCGCGGGCAACAGCAACGACTCCGCCAAGGACACGAAGGGAGGCGGCAAGGTCAGCGAGAGCAATCCGTTCGGCATGGCTGACAAGTCGTCGGTCGACGCGGTGATCTTCGACGGTGGCTACGGCACCGACTACGTCGCGTTCGCCGCCGCGCTGATGGAGAAGAACCACGCCGGCTCGTCGGTCAAGGTCTCCCCGACGACCAAGATCGCCCAGGAGCTGCAGCCGCGCTTCGTCGGTGGCAACCCGCCCGACCTGATCGACAACTCCGGTGAGAACGCGATCGGGTTCAGCACGATCCTCGACCAGGTCGAAGACCTCAAGGACGTCCTCGACGCGAACACCCTCGAGGGGACGACGATCCGGGACACGCTGTTCGGTGGCGTCGAGGAACCGGGCACCTACGACGGCAAGCTGGCCGCGCTCAACTACGTGCTGACGGTCTATGCGGTCTGGTACTCCGCGAGCCTGTTCGAGGAGAACAGCTGGACCCCGCCGAAGACGTGGGACGAGGCGATGGCCCTGGGCGCCAAGGCCAAGGCGAAGAACAAGTACCTGTTCGTGTGGGGCAAGGAGGCGGCGACGTACTACCAGACCCTCGCGATCGGGTCGGCGATCAAGGAAGGCGGCGACGAGGTCCGGCTCGCGCTGGAGAACCTGGAAGCCGACTGCTGGTCGCACCCTGCAGTCCAGGCCGTCTTCACGGGCATGGGCGAGGTCGTCAAGGCGGGCTACGTCAAGCCCGGCGGAGCGGGCACCCAGTTCACTGCCGCTCAGGCCCAGTGGAGCAACAACCAGGACGCCCTGCTGTACCCGTCAGGGTCCTGGATCGAGAACGAGATGAAGGACCAGACCAAGCCCGACTTCCGGATGACCGGGCTCGCCGAGATGACGGTGACGGCGGACTCCTCGATGCCGTACGCGGCTCTGCACAGCGCCTCCGGTGAGCCGTTCGTGATCCCGTCGCAGGGCAAGAACGTGGCTGGGGGCAAGGAGCTGCTCCGGACGATGCTCTCCAAGGAGGCCGCCACGAACTTCGCCAAGACCAAGCTCGCGCCGACCATCGTCAAGGGCACTGTTCCGGCTGACGGCTTCGGCTCGACGGCACTGGTCTCGCAGAACGATCTGCTCAGCGCCGCCGGGTCCGACGTCTTCACCTGGAAGTTCGTCGACCTGTACGGCATCAACGCCGACCAGCTCGTCATCTGGAACAGCTTCCTGGCCGGTAAGGCCGACGTCGCGGCGCTGACCTCGGGACTGCAGAAGATCAGCGACAAGATCCGTGAGGACGACTCGATCAAGAAGATCAAGGTCACATGACCGATTCGGCAGCCGTTCCCACCACGGACGCAGCACCGGTCCTGCGTCCCATCAAGGCTCGCCGCAGGCTGACGTTCGACAAGGTCAGCTTCTTCGTGGTGTTCCTCGGGCTGCCGCTGTCGATCTTCCTGGTGTTCGTGGTCTGGCCGTTCGTGCAGGCGTTCTACTACTCCATGACCGACTGGTCGGGCTTCACCCCCGACATGGCCTTCGTCGGTCTGCGGAACTACCGGACGTTGCTCCACGACGACATCTTCGTGACCGCGTTCTGGAACAACATCCTGCTGGCCGTCGTGGTGCCCCTCGTGACCGTCGTGCTCAGCTTCGTGCTGGCCACGATGGTCACGGTCGGGGGCACCACGCACGGGGCCGCACGTGGGATACGGAACTCGAACTTCTATCGGGTCATCTCCTTCTTCCCCTACACGATCCCGGCGATCATCATCGGAATCCTGTGGGGTCAGATGTTCGACCCCTCCGCGGGCCTTCTGAACGGCGTCCTCACCAAGGTCGGGCTCGACCAGTTCGCCAGCTTTCCCTGGCTCGGGGACACCCGCACTGCCATGCCGGCCTCGATGTTCGTGATCATCTGGGGCTTCGTGGGCTTCTACATGGTGCTGTTCGTCGCCGCGATCAAGGGGATCCCCTCGGACTACTACGACGCGATCCGGCTCGACGGCGCCGGCCGGATCCGGACGGCGTACTCGATCACGATCCCGTTGATCCGCGACAACATCCAGACCGCCTACATCTATCTAGGCATCCTGGCCCTCGA
Organism: Actinomycetes bacterium; assembly: GCA_038246545.1. GTDB lineage: Bacteria > Actinomycetota > Actinomycetes > JACCUZ01 > JACCUZ01 > JBBRVW01. The sequence continues at coordinate 12,701 of JBBRVW010000025.1, forward strand.
TGCGTTCGTCTACATGCAGGCGCTTAACCCCGGCGGGGGGCCGGACAACTCCACCCTGGTCATGCCGCAACGACTGCTCAACACCGCATTCTCGAAGGGCCAGTTCGGCCTCGCCAGCGCAATGGGCGTGGTGCTGGCCCTTGCGACCCTCACCTTCGCCGCGATCGTCTTTTCGGTGAACTGGTTGACCGGCGGCCGCGAACAGAAGGTCAAGCGATGACGACCGCGACACAACAACCCGCCTCGGGGACCGCCGGGCAGAAGACCGTCACCGCCGTCTCCCATGTCGTCCTCAGCGTGTGGACGATCCTGATCATCGTCCCCCTGCTGTGGACCCTGATGTCGTCGTTCAAGACGAGCAAGGAGATCTTCGCCTCACCTTTCACGCTGCCGGCACAGTGGAACTTCGACAACTACGTCTCCGCGTGGACCACGGCAGGCATCGGCAGGTTCTTCGCCAACACCGTCATCGTGGTCGGATTCGCACTGGTCATCGTCATGGTGCTGGGAGCGATGTGCGCCTACGTGCTCGCCCGCTTCTCCTTCTTCGGCAGCAGGCTCATCTACTACCTGATGCTCGCCGGCCTGACGTTCCCCGTCTTCCTGGCTGTCGTCCCGCTGTTCTTCGTGCTGAAGGACATCGGTCTGCTGAACACCCTCCCCGGGCTCATCATCACCTACGTGGCGTTCGCGCTCCCGTTCACGGTGTTCTTCCTGTTCCCGTTCTTCCGAGCGCTTCCCGACGAGATCGCCGAGGCCGCCGAGATCGACGGGGCGGGCGAGTGGCGCACGTTCTTCCAGGTCATGCTGCCCATGGCCAAGCCGGGAATGGCATCGGTCGCCATCTTCAACTTCCTCGGCCTGTGGAACCAGTTCCTGCTTCCGGTCGCCCTGAACACCAACCGCGAGAACTACGTCCTGTCCCAGGGCATGGCCTCGTTCGCCTCGCAGGCCGGCTACAACGTCGACTTCGGCCGGTTGTTCGCCGCCGTCGTGATCACCGTCGTCCCGGTCCTGATCGTCTACGCCATCTTCCAACGACAGCTCCAGGGCTCGGTCACCGCGGGAACCATGAAGTAGCTGCCATCCCGATGCGTCGATGAGCGAGCTGCGTCTCGGGACGCTGACCATGCCGACGGCCGAGGTCGGTCCGGTCAACCCGTTGCCGCCGCTGTTCTCCGCGGCTGACCTGCACACGGTCGTCGACCTCGGCGAGGCCGATGCCGAGATGCGTCGCAACATCGGCTACGGCCGGGTGCGCTCGGTGCTGCCGTACCTGGACCAGGACGGTTACGGCCGCGACCGCCGGCCGACCGGGCACAGAGTGGCCGTGCTGGAGAACGATGTCCTGCGGGCCACGTTCCTCCTCGACCTCGGCGGCCGGCTGTGGTCCTTGGTGCACAAGCCCACCGGTCGGGAGCTGCTGCACCGGAACCCGGTCCTCCAGCCGGCGAACCTCGCCCTGCGGAACGCGTGGTTCGCCGGCGGTGTCGAGTGGAACATCGGGACCATCGGTCACTCCCCCACGACGTGCGAGCCGGTGCACGCCGCCCGGGTGTTGCAGCCGGACGGCACGCCGGTGCTGCGGATGTACGAGTTCGAGCGGTTGCGCGAGGTCGTGTTCCAGGTCGACGCGTGGCTCCCCGCGGGCTCCCCCGTGCTCCTGGTCCACGTCCGCGTCGTCAACCCCAACGACGTCGAGACGCCGATGTACTGGTGGACCAACATCGCGGTACCCCAGGCGGACGACGTCCGAGTGCTCGCTCCTGCCGACGGGGCCTGGCAGTTCGCCTACGACAGCCCCTTGCGACGCGTGCCGATCCCGGTCCTCGACGGACTGGACCGTACGTACACCACTCGCGCGTCCGCGGCCGCCGACTACTTCTTCGCGATCGCCGACAAGGAGCGGCGCTGGATCGCCGCACTGGACGGCCGCGGCGCGGGACTGGTGCAGACCTCCACCGACCGGCTCCGCGGCCGCAAGCTGTTCCTGTGGGGGAGGAGCCCCGGCGGCGACCACTGGCAGGAGTGGCTCGCGCAACCCGGCCGGGAGTACCTCGAGATCCAGGCCGGCCTGGCTCGTACCCAGCTGGAGCACCTGCCCATGCCGGCACGGGCGTCGTGGTCGTGGGTCGAGGCGTACGGCCTGCTCCAGAGCGACGCGTCCGCCGTCCACGGCGACCACTGGTCGCGAGCACGAGCGGCCGTGTCGCGTGACCTGGAGGAGCTGATCCCTCGCGCCGAGCTCGACGGGGCGCTGACCGCCGCGGCTGCCTGGGCCGACGCCGCCCCGGTCGAAGCGCTGAACCGAGGGTCGGGGTGGGGAGCGCTCGAGCACATGGTGCGGGAGCGGGACGGCGACGACTCGCTGTCCCTGCCCGGCACGCCGTTCGGCGACGAGACGCTCGCTCCTGCCCAGGAGGCCTGGGTCGAGCTCGTGCGAACCGGCCGGATGCCGTCGCCACCGGCCGAGCAGGCACCGTCCTCGTACCAGACGAGCAGCCGGTGGATGCCGCTGCTCGAGGCGGCGGACGGGTGGTTGCCGACGCTGCACCTCGGGGTAGTCCTCGCCCACGCCGGAGACCTGCAAGGAGCCACCGATGCCTGGGTCCGTTCGCTCTCGGCCGAGCCGACGGCGTGGGCTGGGCGCAACCTGGCGGCCTTGGCCCGAGCCGACGGTGACCTCGAGCTGGCGCTCCGCCGCTACCGAGCTGCGCTCGTCCTTCACGAAGACGTCGCAGCGCTGAGGCGTGAGCTGGTCGACACGTTGCTGGCCGCCGGCGATGGCGCGCAGGCGCTCGCGGTGATTGATGCCGCACCGGGCGAGCAACGCCTCCTGGGCCGCTTCCGGCTCGCCGAGATCCGCGCAGCGTTGCTGACCGGTGACCTCGACCGTGCCGGCCGGATCCTCCGGGACGGCGTGGTGCTGCCCGACGTGCGCGAGGGTGAGCCGGCGCTGCACGAGGTGTGGTTCGACTACCAGGCAGCGCTCGCGGCACGCGAGCAGCGTCGCCCGGTCGACGCCGACCTCGAGGCGCAGGTGCGTGCCGCCGTACCCATCCCGCAGGACCTCGATTTCCGGATGTAGTGGCTCGGCCACGCACCACTGGTGACCCTGGCGGGTCAGCGCATGGCCAGCAGCGCCAGCAACCGTGCCGCCTCGGCGGCTAGGGCGTCGCGGGCAGTGCCCAGGTACCGCCGGGTGTCGACCACGTCCGGGTCCTCGGCAAGGTGCTGACGCAGGGCGGTGGTGAAGGCGTTGTTCAGGTGCGTGGCGATGTTCACCTTGGTCATCCCGGCACGGACGGCCGCCACCAGATCGGCGTCCGGGACACCGGAGGCACCGTGCAACACCAGTGGCACCGGCACTCGTTCGTGGATCGCTGCGATCAGCTCCATGTCCAGCTGTGCCGTGCGGCTGGTCATCGCGTGCGAGGACCCGACGGCGACCGCCAGCGCATCGACCCCGCAGTCCGCCACGAACTGCGCCGCAGCAGCCGGGTCGGTGCGCACGCCGGGGGCGTGCACGCCGTCCTTGCCGCCGATCTCGCCGAGCTCCGCCTCGACGTCGACGCCCGCGGCATGGCAGCGCTGCACGACCGCGCGGGTGGCGGTGCGGTTGGCCTCGTCACCGAGCCGCGACCCGTCGTACATCACCGAGGTGAAGCCGAGCGCGACAGCCTCGTCCACCAACGGCTCGCTGACCGCGTGGTCGAGGTGCAGCACGCACGGCACCGAAGCCCGCTCCGCGAGAGTGCGGGTCGCCAGCGTGACCGGCGCCAGCGAACCGTGGTAGCGCACGGCGTTCTCGCTGATCTGCAGCACGACCGGCAGGCCGGTCTGCTCGGCGGCCGCGACCAGCGCCTCAGCGTGCTCGAGCTGGATGACGTTGAACGCGCCGACACCACGCCCGGCGGCGGCGGCGACCGCGAGCACCTCGTCGAGCCGGGCGAGGGTCACAGCGAGTCCCACGCGAGGCAGGCGGCGCCCAGGCAGCCGGCCCGTTCGCCGAGCCCAGCCTGCTCCAGCCGGGGCGGGCGCTGGAAGGTCAGGCGGCTCGCGACGTCCGCGCGCAGCGGGTCCAGGAGAGCGGCGCCGCTCTCGGCGAGGCCGCCACCGATCAGGACGAGGTCGACCCCGGTGATGGTCACGGTGGCGACGATCGCCTCCGCCAGTGCGGCGGTGGCCCGGGCCCAGACGGCCGTCGCGTGGGGGTCACCGGCAGACGTGCGGACGGCGATCTCCTCGGCCGATGCAGCTCCACCCGTCCGCGCGGCGAACTCCCGTTCTATCGCGGCCGCCGAGGCGATCACCTCGAGGCACCCGGTCGCCCCGCAGCCGCAGGCCGGCCCGGTCGGGTCGATGACGAGGTGCCCCAGCTCACCGGCCCGGCCGTCGGCGACGATCACCGCGCCGTCGAGCAGCAGTGCCCCGGCGATGCCGGTACCTACGGGGAGGAACAGCGCGTGCCGCGCACCGCGGGCAGCACCCAGGCGCGACTCGGCAAGCAGGCCGGCGCGCACGTCGTGGCCGACGACGGTCGGCACACCGAGCAACGACGCGACCGAGTCGCGTATCGGCAGGTCCCGCCAGCCGAGGTTCACCGAGTACCGGCCGACACCGCGCACCTCGTCGACCAGGCCCGGGACGACGACGCCGCAGCCGACCAGCCGGCTGGCGCGGTCGTCCTTCGCCGCCGTGGCCAGCAGGTCGGTCACAGTCGCATGCACGACGGCGCCGAAGTCGGCGGCGATGTCCTTCGGGGTGGGCGCCGTGACGGCGGCCAGGGTGTCGTAGGCGGCGGTCACCAGGGCAGCCTTGATCCGGGTGCCCCCGACGTCGACGGCCGCCACCACGTCGGACACCTCGGCCACGTCCTACTGCTGAGAGGCGGCCGGAGGCAGGACCACCGATCGGGTCAGGTGTCGCGGATGGTCCGGGTCGAGGTCCCCCTGCCGGGCCTTCGCGAGGCATAGCCGGTGCACCCGCACGAGCTCGGCGAGCGGGTCGATGTCCCTGCTCTCGAAGTGCGCACCGGTGCCGCGCACCTGCTCCGCCAGGCCCGGCGGCACCTCGCCGAGCGCCCAGGTGACCCGACCCGCGGTGGCGATGCTCACCGGTCCGTGCCGGTACTCCATCGCCGGGTACGACTCGGTCCAGAACTGGGCCGACTCGCGCAGCTTGAGGGCCGCCTCCGCGGCCAGACCGATGGTCCAGCCCCGCCCCACGAAGGTCACCTGCTCGGCGTCGGCCACTCCGGCGAGGCACTGAGCCTCGTCCTCGGCCAGCACGGCGCGGGCGTCGGCGGTCGCGGCCGACAGGTCCTCGCCCAGTGAGGCCCGGAGCAGCGCCACGGTGGAGGTGGCGAACCGGGTCTGCACGACCGACTTCTCGTCGACCTCGGGCAGCAGGATGGTCCGGTCGGCCAGCTCCGTGACCGGCGTACCGGGCGTGGCGACGATCGCCGTCGTGACGAGGTCGCGGCCGCGCAGCGACGTCAGGACGTCGATCACCTCGGTGGTGGTACCGGACCGGGTGATGACCAGCACGGCATCGTAGCTGCGGTCGAGCCGGTGCTCGCTGGCAGCGAACGCGTCGGTCTCGCCGTGACCGGACTGCTCGCGGCGTGCGGCATAGACCTGGGCCATGAAGTACGACGTGCCGCAGCCGACGACCGCCACCCTCGCGCCGACCGCCGGCAGGGCGTCGGCGAGCTCCGGCAGCCGGGCGACGACGCCGGCCCAGTCGTCAGGCTGTCCGGCGACCTCCCGCTGGAGGTCGCTGTCCGGGTTGAACGTCACGGCGGCTCCCTGGCACTGGGTACGTTCGTCTTTCGACCGGTTTCGACCCTAGCCGAGCAACGGGAGATGATGGCTCGCGTGACCGTTCCCCAGCCGATGCTCCTGACCGGGCGCCTGGTTACTGGCTCGACCATCATCGACGACGGCGTCCTGGTCGTGGAGGGTGACGCGATCCGGTACGCCGGGCCGGCGTCCGAGCTGCCGGCTCCCTGGCGGGACGTGCCGGTCTTCGATGCCCAGCCGGGCCGGCAGACCTTGCTGCCCGGACTGGTCGACGCGCACTGCCACGGCGGCGCGGGCGGCGAGTTCGGCGCGGCTACCGACTCGGCCGCGACCGCGGTCCGCCACCACCACGTGCACGGCACGACGACCGTGCTCGGCAGCCTGCTCTCGGCCACTGCTGACGAGATGGTGGCGGGGGTGCGTACGTGCGGCGCGCTGGTGGCCGGCGGGGATCTGGCCGGCATCCACCTGGAGGGCCCCTTCCTGTCCCACGAGCGTCGGGGGGCGCAGGACCCCGCGGCGCTCACCGACGTCGACCCGTCGCTCGTCGAGGCTGTCCTGCTGGCCGCCGAGTCGGTCGGGGCGCCCGGCGCGGTCGCGCAGATGACCTTCGCACCCGAACGCCGCGGCGCTGACCGGTTGCCCGCACTTCTGGGGGGTCACGGCATCCTGCCCGCCCTGGGGCACACCGACTGCGACGCCGCGACGGCACGGGCGTCGCTCCGGTCGTCCCTCGATTCCGCGCCGCGTGGCGGGCGACCGCTGGTCACGCACGTCTTCAACGGCATGCCTCCGTTGCACCACCGGGATCCCGGCCCGGTAGCCGCCTGCCTGGCGCAGGCCGGCCGGGGCGAAGCAGTGCTCGAGGTCATCGGCGACGGCGTGCACCTGTCTGCGGAGACCGTGCGGATGCTGTTCGACCTGGTGGGACCGCAGGCGATCTGCCTGGTCACCGACGCGATGGCGGCCAGCGGCATGCCGGACGGCAGCTACACACTGGGCGGGCGGGACGTCCTTGTCGCCGACCGGACGGTGCGGCTGGCCGAAGGCGGCTCGATCGCCGGCGGCGTGGCCACTCTGCTCGATGTCGTGCGCTGGTGCGTGGCCGAGGCCGGCATCCCCTTGCTGGACGCCGTCACGGCGGCCTCGGTCACACCCGCACAGACCCTCGGTCTGACCGGCGTCGGGTCGCTCGCGGCCGGACAGCAGGCCGATGTCGTCCTGGTGGACGACGACCTGCAACTGAGGCGAGTGATGCGCCGCGGCAGCTGGCTCGCACCCGACGTCCCCGACAGCGACCGGTAAGGAGGGCCGCAACGCCATGGAGGTCGTCATCGTTCCGGATGCCGCCACGATCGGCGAGCTCGCCGCCGACGCGGTCGTCGCCCTGCTGGCGCGAAAGCCGACAGCTGTCCTCGGGCTGGCGACCGGGTCCAGCCCGCTGGTGGTGTACGCCGAGCTGATCCGTCGGTACGACGCAGGCGAGGTGAGCTTCGCGCGCAGTCGCGCGTTCCTGCTGGACGAGTACGTCGGGCTGCCGGCCGAGCACCCGCAGCAGTACCGGTCGGTGATCCGTCGCGAGCTGGAGGTGCGGGTCGACTTCCCCCCTGACGCGATCGCCGGTCCGGACGGCCTGGCCGACGACCTGCCTGCGGTGTGCTCCGACTACGAGCGAGCACTCACCGACGCGGGAGGAGTCGACCTGCAGCTGCTGGGCGTCGGGTCGGACGGTCACGTCGCCTTCAACGAGCCTGGCTCCTCGCTGAGCTCGCGGACACGGATCAAGACCCTGACTGCTCGCACCCGTGCAGACAACGAGCGGTTCTTCGAGCCGCCGGACGAGGTGCCGCACCACGTGCTCACCCAGGGGCTGGGCACCATCCTCGACGCGCGGCACCTCGTGCTGATCGCGCGGGGTTCGGGCAAGGCGTCGGCCGTGCATCAGCTGGTCGAGGGCCCTTTGTCCGCGTTCTGCCCGGCCTCAGTGCTGCAGCTGCACCCGCACGCGACCGTTCTGCTGGACGACGACGCGGCAGGGCAGCTCCGGCTCGCCGACTACTACCGGGAGACGTACGCCGACAAGCCCCACTGGCAGGGGCTGTAGCCGGCCGAAGGAAATGCCGGGACGGCCCCGGGCGCGATGGTCAGGTTATGTGCAGGTGCGGTCGTGGACCTTGGCCTCATGACTGCTACCAGCACCGTCACCCGTCGCGGCCAGATGCTGAACAAGGTTCCCGAAGTCACGGTGTACTTCTGGATCATCAAGGTCCTGTGCACGACCGTCGGAGAGAGCTTCGCCGACTACATCAACGAGACGCTGGGGTTCGGGCTGGCGAAGACGACCATCGTGTTCTCGGCCGCGTTGGTCGTCGTGCTGGTGGCGCAGTTCCGGGTGCGTCAGTACGTGCCCGGCATCTACTGGCTGGCTGTGGTGCTGATCAGCGTGGTCGGGACGCTGCTGACCGACAACCTCACCGATGGCCAGGGCGTGCCGCTGTGGCTCAGCAGCACGGTGTTCGCAGTCCTGCTCGCCGCCGTGTTCGGCGTCTGGTACGCCCGCGAGGGGACGCTGTCGATCCACACGATCGTCACGACCCCACGGGAGGCCTTCTACTGGCTGACCGTCCTGGTGACCTTCGCGCTCGGTACTGCCGCCGGCGACTGGACCCTCGAGCTGACCGGCTGGTCCGCCGGCGCGGCAGTCCTGCTGCCCCTGGGGCTGATCGTCGCGGTGCTCGTGGCGTGGAAGCTCGGCGCCGGCCCGGTGCTGTCGTTCTGGCTCGCCTACATCCTGACCCGCCCGCTGGGTGCCAACATCGGCGACTTCCTCGGCTCGCCCCGTTCGGACGGTGGGCTGGGTCTGGGCACCTTCGGCACGAGCGTTCTCTTCCTCGGCACCATCCTGGCCGTGGTGGTCTTCCTCAGCGTCACGCACAGGGACCGGACCGAGACCGCCCGCCCCGCCGTCGACTGACCCATGCCCGTTCTGCTCGCGAAAGGTCGCCATCCCATGCCAGACACGCGCACGGCCCGGATCCTCGTCGTCACCGACAAGGCCGCCCCCACCCCGGAGCTGGTCGCCGCGATCGGCGGACGCGCCGCAAGCGGGCCGGCCCAGTTCCGGGTCGTCGTCCTCAACCCCACGCGTGCCGAGCTGCACCTGCTCCACCCCGAGCGGCATGACAAGGCGGCCGAGGCCGAGCAGGCCCTGCATGCGGCGCTTCCGGACCTCCAGCTGGCCGCGGGCGGCCCGGTGATCGGTTCCGTGTCGGTGCGTCACGACCCCATGGACGCGGTCGAGGAGGCGGTCTTCAGCGAGCCGATCGACGAGATCATGCTGGCGGTCCCGGAACACCATCTCGCCACTCGCCTGCACCAGGATCTCCGGCACCGACTGCATCACCTCGGGCTCCCGGTGACCGTGGTCGCCCCGGTCCCGGTCTAGCCGCGCCGGGTCGGTCGGTCGCCGTCAGCCCGTGGGCCGGTGAGAGGCGGCTTCGTGCGCAGTGGTGGCGTCGGTGGTGCGGCGCCTCGGTCGCGGTGTCACGATGACCGGGGTGAACACCGTCGTCATCGAGGGCAGACCGCCCAGAGTCCTGGTCGTGACCGACAAGACCGTGGCCACGTCGCAGCTCATGGCCGCGATCCGGGACCGCGCCGCCCGCGGACCCGCGCAGTTCCGTCTGCTGGTGCCCAACCCGGCTGCGGCCGAGGTCCACCTCCTCCACCCCGAACGGCACGACAAGGCCGACGAGGCCGAGCTGGCTCTGCTCGAGGCGCTGCCCGCCATCGAGGCGGCCGCCGGCGGCCACGTCGTCGCCTCGGTGTCGGTACGCCACGACCCGATGGACGCGATCGAGGCGGTGCTGTTCGACGAGCCGGTCGACGAGATCATCCTGTCGGTGCCGAGCCACAGCGTCACGCGCTGGCTGCATCAGGACCTGGCGCACCGGCTCCGGCACACCGGGTTGCCGGTCACCGCGGTGGAGGAGCTGCCCTGATCAGCCAGCGGCCGCCACTGAAGCCGGCACACCCGCCACGGACCGGCCCGCGGACACGCGCATCTGGCCACCCACCGTCGGGCGACATCGTTCGTCAGCTGACGGTGGCGGAGCACCGATGGGCTCGGGATGTTCGGTCAGCGCGGAACTCCGGCGGCTGGCAGACCGCAGCGGGTGAACAGCAGTGACGTGTCGACGGAGCCACCGACCCGATGCCACGGCTGGGCAAGGAAGTTGCCAGGCGAGATCGTGCCGTCGACCGGTGTCAGCGTCAGCGTGTCGCGGTACAGCGACCAGCCGTAGTCGAACAGCTCCCCGGGCTTGTTGGCGGCCCCGGTGGGTGCGATGCCACCACCGTCGAGATCCGCCACTCCACCTGCCGATCCTGCACGATCCCGGTGCCGTAGCCCAGGTACAGGCCACGCCGTTCTGCTGGGTGAAGGCGAACCGGCCGCGGTCGACGAGGAACACCCAGTCACCGAAGTTCTCGGGAGCTACGGATCCCTCCGAATCGTCCCCGGCGACGAGCGTCTGCCGGGCGGACGTCGTCATGGCCCACGTCCCGTCCAGCGGGCCGTGCTCACCGGCCTTCGGGGCGCCGAGTGCGGCCTCAGGCGCGATGCCGTCGCAGGACGGCCTCCGACGCGACCCAGCCGGACTGGTCGCCCGACGGGCGCACGATCGCCTTCGAGCACGACCTGCCTGACGACGCCGGGGCCGAGATCGCGCTCGTCGGCTCGAACGGCGGGCCGGTGACGCCGCTGTCGAAGGATGTCTGCGTCAACGGGCAGCCCGCCTTCTCGCCGGACGGCGAGCGACTGGCATACGAGTCCTATGACTGCGGCACGGACGATGCGCTCTACTCGCGCGACGTGAACGGCAAGGCCATGGATCGCCTCACGCCGGTCGCGTCGCCCGACGGCTACACCGACCCGAACTACTCTCCGGACGGCCGACGGCTGTCGTACGTCGAGTACAAGAACGGCATCGAGTTCCAGCAGGCGCTCGTGGTGGCCCGCGCCGACGGCAGCCACCCGCGTCGGATGACGCCGTACTCGTTCGACGTGGGGATCAAGCAGGCCTGGTCGCCCAGCGGCCGGCAGCTTGTGTTCACCAAGAACGCCGACCCGATCAAGGGCGGTCCGCTCGAGGCGGACGTCGCGGTCATCGGTGCAGACGGCAGCGGCCTGCGGGTTCCTACCCATTACCGCGGTGGGCGGCTCAGCGCCTTCGCCGGCTCGTACTCGCCGAACGGCCGGTGGATCGTCTACCGGCTGCAGAACAACCAGACCGGCCGGTCGGCGATCTGGCGGATGTGGCCGGACGGCAGCCACCGGCAGATGATCTTCGAGCGGGAGGGACTGCGGGCCCGCGGCATCGACTGGGGCGCCCCATCCTGACCCGGCGAGCCGGACGAGCGCGACATCTCGGGACGCCGGGGCGCCGGACCGCAGGTGGACCTCGTGCGGAAGCCTAGGTATCCGGCGCCCCGCCTACCGGCTCAGGCGAGGGACATGAAGACCTTCTCGAGCTTCTCCCGGTCCACCGCGCCGTCGTCCCCGGCGCGGATGCACTGCTCCAACCCGGCGGCGATGAGCGCGAACCCCGCCTTGTCCAAGGCTCTCGACACGGCGGCCAGCTGGGTGACGACCTCGGCGCAGTCGCGCTCCTCCTCCAGCATGCGCAGGACGCCAGCCAGCTGGCCCTGCGCGCGCTTGAGCCGGTTCACCACCGGGCCGACGGTCTCTCGGTCTAGCTCCACGACGACTACCTTCCCTCGATACGCACCAGGGTATCCATGCTCAGTGGCTGAACCGGATCGACGGCAGGACCCGGCGCAGCCACGCGGGGCTCGCCCACGCGGCCCGTCCGGTCAGGCGGAGCAGGACCGGCAGCAGCAGCAGGCGGACCAGGGCGGCGTCGAGCAGGACGGCGACACCGAGGACCACGCCCATCTCCTTGGGCGGCAGTGGCCCGGACAGGGCGAAGGTGAAGAACACGGCCACCATGACACCGGCGGCGGCGAAGATGACCCGGCCCGAATGCGCGAGCCCGCCGACCATGGCCTCCCGCGGGTCGTTCGACTTCTCCCAGTGCTCCTTGGCGGACGCGAGCAGGAAGACGGTGTAGTCCATCCCGATGGCGAAGATCATCGCGAAGAAGAAGACCGGCGCCCAGGCGTCGAGATAGCCCTGCGGCTCGAAGCCGAGCAGGCCGGAGCCGTGACCGTCCTGGAACACCAGCCGGGCGACACCGAACGCCGCCCCGGTGGCCAGCAGGTTGGTCAGCGTCCCGAGGGCGGCGACGAGCGGTGCCTGCAGGACGAGCAGCAGCAGCAGGAAGCCGAGCGCGAGGACGACGCCGATGACGAGCGGGGTCTTGTCGGCGAGCAGCCGCTCCAGGTCGTGGTTCTCCGCGGACGGGCCGCCGACCAGCGTGCCGACGGGGAGGTCGGTGCGGAGCCGGTCGATCGTGTCGCCGAGCGCGGCGTCGGACGGGCCTACGGTCGGCACGGCGGAGAGCAGGGCGTGGCGGCCACTGCCCTGCACGGGTGGCATCACCGCCGCGATGCCCGGGTCACCGGCGAGCACCGCATTGGCGCGGTCGGCCTGCCCGGCCGGTGCGACGACCTGCAGGGTCCCGGGCGCGCCGGTGCCGAACGCGTCCTGCACGAGGCCGTAGCCGACCCGACTGGAGTCGGCCTCGGGCACGACCTTGATGGAGGGCATCCCGGTCCGCAGGCCGAGGACGGGCGCGGCGAGCACGGCGAGGGCGACCGCGGCGAGCAGGCCGTAGCCGACCGGCCGGCGCCAGAGCCGCTGGGCCCACCGCTCGAACCGGGGTGACCGGTGCTCGCCGGCGTGCACCCCGGGGAGAGCGAGGGCGTCGACGCGGTGCCCGAGCTTGCCCAGGACGGCGGGGAGAAGGGTGAGGGTGGTGGCCAGGACGAAGGTGACGGCGAGCATGATGCCCAGCGCCATCGAACGGAACGCCGGCGACGGCACGAGCATCACCGCGGACAGTGACACCAGCACGGTCAGGCCGGAGAAGAGCACGGCCTTGCCCGCGGTGTCCATGGTCTCGGCAACAGCGTCGCGGGACCTCTCGTGCTGCCCGAAGCGAGCGGCGCGGAACCGAACGACGAGGAACAGGGCGTAGTCGATGCCCAGCGCCAGCGCGAACATCATCGCGAAGTTCATCGCCCAGATGCTGATGTCGCCGATCTGCGAGCCGAGGTAGAGCGACCCGGCCGCCGCGACGAGGCCGACGATCGTGAGCATCAGCGGCAGCCCGGCCGCCACCAGCGACCCGAAGGCGAGGACGAGGATGACCATCGTCACCGGCCAGCTGACGACCTCGCTCTTCATCATCGCCTCGAGGTTCGCTGCGTTGAAGTCGCTCCACAGCGCGGAGGACCCGGTCAGTGCCACCTCGACCCCGGGGCCGCTGAGGTCGCGCAGCGGGGCCTTGAGGTCGTCGGCGGCGCGCACCATCTCGTTGGTGTTCGCGTCGGCGGCCCCCGCTTGGACGAGTGCCGTCCGGCCGTCCCGGGAGATGCTGGTGCCCGGTTGCGGCACGACGACCTGCGAAACCCGGTCGTCGGCGCGCAGCAACGCCACGGCCCGGTCCACGGCGGCCTGGCCGCGACCGGCGGTGACGGTGCCGGAGTCGACGTGGACGACGACCTGCAGCGCGGCGCTGGACAGCCCGGCGAACTCGCGCTGGACGACATCCCGGGCAGCCACCGACTCCGACCCGGAGGCCTCCCAGCCGGCGCCGGCGAGGGCGTGCTCCACGCGGGGCGCGAACGCGCCGAGGGCGACGACGACCAGCAGCCAGGTGACGAAGACGGCGCGGGAGTGGTCGACGGTCCAGCGGCCGAGCCGGCCCAGCGGGCCGACCGCGGCAACAGCCCCGCCGGCGGCCCGGTTCGGGCGGCTGGCGGTGGAGCGAGTGGGCAGTGCGGTGGTCACGAAAGCGTCCTCACAACAGTCGAAGATACGGGTGGGGGTATATTGAGCCGTCGGGAAGACGTTCGTCAAATGCCCAGCGGGGTATTGGCTACCTCACATCGGACCGCGGAATCACCGGTCGCCACGCGAGGTTGGGAACGTGGTCCTGATACCCCCACCCGTATCCACGAGGAGAGCGCACGTGTTCCAGCGCACCACCATCGCCGAGACCAGCCTGGACGACTTCGCCGCTGCTCACGCCACGGGCGCGGTCACCGTCGACGTCCGCGAGCCCCACGAGTACGCCGCGGGTCACGTGCCGGGCGCGGTCAACGTCCCGCTTTCCCAGCTCGGCACCCGCGTCGGGTCGCTGGCCCGCGACAGCAAGGGCGCGCCGGTGTTCGTCATCTGCGCGTCGGGCAACCGCAGCAAGGCAGGCGCTGGGCTGCTCGTGAAGGGTGGCGTGGACGCGCGCCCCGTCGCGGGTGGCACCGCCGCCTGGATCAGCGCCGGGCCCTCGAACGTCGCCGGCTCGCGCCGCGGCTGAGAACGGAGGACACGAGATGACACAGCTCGACCTGCACATCATCGAGACGCCGTCGCTGGGCGACCGCAGCTACCTGCTCACCGACGGCGACCTCGCCCTCGTGGTCGACCCGCAGCGCGACATCGACCGGGTCCTCGACCTGGCCGGCGAGCTCAGCGTCCGGATCGTCTCGGTCGCGGAGACGCACGGCCACAACGACTACGTCTCCGGGGGTCTCGAGCTGTCCCGGGCTGCCGGGGCCGAGTACCGGCTGCCGGTCGCCATGGGCGCCGAGTACCCGCACACGGCCGTCGGCGACGGCGACACCTTCGACGTCGGCGCCCTGCGCGTGACGGTCCTGCACACCCCGGGCCACACCCACCACCACGTCGCCTACGCCGTCGCCGTCGGTGACGGCCCGGTCGAGGCGGTGCTCACCGGCGGCTCGATGCTGTTCGGCGCCACCGGGCGCACCGACCTGGTCGGCCCCGAGCACACCGACGAGCTCACCCACGCCCAGTTCCGCTCTGTGCGGCGGCTCGCGAGTGACCTGCCGCCCGAGGCGCAGGTGCTCCCGACGCACGGGTTCGGCAGCTTCTGCTCGGCCACCCCCACCTCGGGCGACTCGTCCACCGTCGCCGAGCAGCGCACCAGCAACCCGGCGCTGACCCAGGACGAGCAGTCCTACGTCGACCAGCTGCTCGCCGGGCTGGACGCGTTCCCGGCGTACTACGCGCAGATGGCGCCGATCAACCAGCGCGGCCCGGCGCCGGTCGACCTCACCCCGCCGGTCGCCGTCGACCCGGCCGAGCTCCGACGACGGCTGGAGGCCGGCGACTGGGTCGTCGACCTACGGGACCGGACGGCGTTCGCCGCCGGTCACCTCACCGGCAGTCGCAGCTTCGAGCTGAGCACGAACTTCGTCACCTACCTGGGCTGGCTGCTCCCGTGGGGCGCCCGGTTGACCCTGGTCGGGGAGAGCGAGGAGCGGGTCGCGGACGCCCGCCGCGAGCTGGTGCGCATCGGGGTCGACGAGCTGGCCGGCGCCGCCGTGGGACCCCTCGACGCGCTGGCGGACGGTCGCCCGCTCCGGTCCTATGTGGTGTCGGACTTCGCCGGGCTTGCCGCCCGCCTGGCCGACGACGGCGTCGGCCCGGTGCACGTGCTGGACGCCCGACGCAACGACGAGCACCGCGAGGGTCACGTGGCCGGCTCGCTGCACATCCCAGTGCACGAGCTGGCGGCCCGCCTCGACGAGATCCCCGACGGCGAGGTCTGGGTGTACTGCGGTTCCGGCTACCGCGCCGCCATCGCAGCCTCCCTGCTGGACACCGACGGTCGGACCGTCGTGCACATCAACGAGGACTACGCTTCGGCCGCGGAGGCCGGGCTCGAGGACAAGCCGGCCACCGCCTCCGGGTGAGCGTCGTCGCAGGATGTGGGCTGCTCATCGGCGTCCTGCTCGGCCTGCTCGGCGCCGGCGGCAGCATCCTCGCCGTCCCCGCACTCGTGTACGGCGCCGGCCAGCCGCTGAGCTCCGCGGTGCCGACCTCGCTGCTCGTCGTCGGCGTCTCCGCCGCGGCCGCCGTCGTGGCGCGGGTGCGGGCCTCGCAGGTGCAGTGGCGCATCGCCGCTGTGGTCGGCGGGTCCGGCATCCCGGCGGCGTTCGCCGGGACCGCCGTCAACCGGGCACTGAACCCGCGGGTCGTGCTGGTCGGGTTCGCCGTCGTGATGGTCGTCGCGGCGGTCCGGATGCTGCGGGAGCAGCCTGAGGCCGGCGGCGCCTGCGCGCTCCCGGACGGCGGGGTGAACTGGCGCGGCTGCCTGCCCAAGGCGGTCGGGACCGGTGTTGCGGTCGGTTTCCTGACCGGTCTGTTCGGTGTCGGGGGCGGGTTTCTCATCGTCCCGGCGCTCGTGCTGCTGCTCGGGCTGCCGATGACGGTCGCGGTCGGCACGTCTCTGCTGGTCGTGGCCGTGAACTCCGCGGCCGGCCTCGCCGCGCACGCCGGGTCGGCGGACATCGACTACGGGCTGGCGGCCGTGTTCACCGGCGCGGCGGTGGCCGGGTCACTGCTCGCGGCGCGGGTCGCGGCCCGCCTCCCCGCTGACCGCCTGCGCCGCTGGTTCGCGTGGCTGGTCCTCGCCGTCGCGGCGTTCGTCGCGGTCCAGGCGCTGGTGAACCCCGGCGCCGGTGCCTGACCCTCGACGGGCCGACGCGTCGCGCACAACCGCCGGTCAGACGGCGTTGGTGAACTCCACCTGCCAGCGCAACTCGGACCTGTCCTCTGCATGCCACCACTGCGTGAGGACGCCGGTCTCGCCGCCGGGGAGGATGACCAGACGACCGAGGTCGTCGTCATTCGGCCAGCCGTCCTCGAGGCGCACCTGGTCACCGTCACGGACCAGGTACGTCATTGGGCCGGACGCGCCGCGCTCCAGGCCGGCCCCGGTCGCGACCACGGACCCGTCCTCGTCCCGGATGGTGACCTCGAGCTTCGGCGGGGCGGCGTGCACGAGTACGCGGCCACCGGCCGATCCGCTGTCCACCAGGATGCGGGCGAACGACAGCCCGGTGGCGCCAACTTCGGGTATCCAGAGGTCCCACGTCTCATCCTTGTCTGCTCGGTCCCCAGTGACAGGCGCGTCAACCACCCCGATGCGACCGGGGCAGTCACCCGACGGCCCTGGTAGCGCGACGAGGCGTCACTCCTCCGCGGCGACGACGCGGCCGAGGGCCCTGGTGACCGTGCGGACCTCGGCGTCGGACAGGTGCCGGCTGAAGTGCTCCTCGATGCCCGCCAGGTAGACGGGCGCGGCCGCGCGCAACCGCGACCGCCCGGCCGGGGTGATCGCGGCGAACCACGAGCGGCCGTCGTCGGGGTTCGCCTCGCGACCGACCAGGCCGGCCCGCTCCAGCTCGGTGACGACCCGGCTGACCCGCTCGCGGCTGAGCACCGCGCCGGCCCCGAGCTCGGTCATCCGCAGCCGGCGGCCGGGCGCCGAGTTCAGCACCAGCAGGACGTCGTACCAGGACAGCGGCATCCCCTGCTCGGCCAGCCGCCGCTCGAGGCGGGGGACGACGGCCGCGTGGGCGCGCAGCAGCGCCGCCCAGGCGCCGACCCGGTCCACCTCAAAGGTCATGGCAGGAGGGTAGCGCAGGAATGTGCGGGTGCACACACCTTGACACGCGCCCGTCCGTCAGCTCATTATGTGCGTGCGCACGTACATACCATGAGAGGACCCGTCATGAGCACACTGCTGCACGTCTCCGCATCCCCGCGGGCCGAGAGGTCCGAGTCGCTCGCCCTCGCCCGGTTGTTCCTGGACACCTACGCCGAGCAGAACCCGGACGTCACCGTCGAGGAGTGGGACCTCTGGGACGGCACCCTGCCGGAGTTCGGCCAGGCCGCCGTCGAGGGGAAGATGAACACCTTCGCCGGGATCGCCCTGGAGGGACCGTCGGCTGCCGCCTGGCGGCAGGTGACGGCGACCTTCGAGAGGTTCGCCGCCGCGGACGCGTACCTGTTCAGCGTCCCGATGTGGAACGCCGGCGTCCCCTACAAGCTCAAGCAGCTCATCGACGTGGTGAGCCAGCCCGGCCTGGTCTTCGGCTTCGACCCGGGCGCGGGCTACACCGGCCTGCTGACCGGCCGGAAGGCGGCGGTGCTCTACACCTCGGCCATCTACGGGCCCGGCCGCGGCCCGGCGTTCGGCTCCGACTTCCAGGCGCCGTTCTTCCGTGACTGGCTCGCCTGGGCCGGTGTCGAGGACGTGCGCGAGGTGTCCTTCGGCCCGAACATCGCGGCGGTGGACGTCGAGGGTGGCCGCCGCTTCGCCCGCGAGGAGACCGCCCGCCTGGCGAAGGAGTTCTGACGGGTCGGGACGCACCGGTGTCGGGCAGCGGGTCCCCGGTGGCCCGCGGGAAGGTACACGGGCTTTGTCGTTCGGTCGCGGCTCGACAGGGTACGGGGCCTCCATGGCCACCTACACGGTCAACGAGGACGCCGTCGCCCGCTGCCGCGCGCTGATCGACAAGCGGCAGTACGTGCTCGACAGCGAGTGGGGCGACGTCCAACCGGACGCCGGGGCGCAGAACTCCTACCTCGAGCACCACTCGTGGGACGACTACGCCGCCTGGCACCTGGGGCTCACCTCGGGCGCCACCGACGGGACCAAGGCGCGGTACGCCTTCGTGTACGGCGACCTGCGCCGGGTGCACCGTACGGCGCTGATCGCCTGCGTCTACCGCGCCGCGGAGTGGCGGCACAAGGACGTCGAGCTCGCAGCGCACGACCTCCTGCAGCACCTGGACCGCACCAGCGGCTGAGGAGCATCGTCGTAACGGCACCGATGACTCCACGGTGCCGGCCGGGTCACCACACTGACCGCGCCCGCCCACGAGAGGAACATCATGCTCGCCAGCTCGCCCGCCTTCAGCAGCTTCGCCGTCGACGACACCGAGGCCGCCCGCACGTTCTACTCCGGCACGCTCGGCCTCACGGTCGAGGACCTCGGCATGGGTGGCCTCGTCGCGATCCACCTCCAGAGCGGGGCACGGGTGATGGTCTACCCCAAGCCGGACTTCACCCCGGCCACGTACACGGTCCTGAGCTTCCCGGTCGACGACATCGGCGCGGCCGTCGACACTCTCGTCGCCGACGGCGTGACGATGGAGAAGTACGAGGGCTTCGACCAGGACGACAAGGGGATCTCGCGCAACCCGGTGGGGCCGCCCATCGCGTGGTTCCGCGACCCGGCCGGCAACATCCTCGCGGTGCTCGAGCAGCCCGCCGGGACCGACTTCTGACGGTTCAGCGCGGACCAGCCGTCGGTGACCCGCGGCGCAGTACGGCAACGACGATCAAGTGAGCGCCTGGAGGTGGCGGGAGGATCACGGGCATGACGACCGCTGCGGCCGACACCTTCCACCGCTTCGTGGCCGTGCTCGCCGACGCGATGGACGACCACGACGCGGACGGCGAGGTGCTCGCGTCGCGCCTGCACCTGTCCCGGTTCCACGCCGACCGGCTGATCCGTGCGGCGAGCGGCGAGTCCCCCGCGGCCCTGCGCCGCCGGGTGCTGCTCGAGCGGGCGGCGTACCGACTGGCGACCACCGACCACGACGTCCTGCGCGTCGCCGTCGAGGCCGGCTACTCGAGCAACGAGGCATTCACCCGCGCGTTCGGGCGCGCCTTCGGCTCACCGCCGTCGCGATGGCGGGTGCAGCGCGCCTCGTACCGGCTCGACGCACCCAGCCAGGTGCATTTCGTCCCGCCCGGGACCCTCCGGGTCCCCGCCCCCAGAAAGGTCACCGGCATGGACCTCATGACCCGCATGGTCGAGCACCACGTCTGGCTGGTCGGCGAGCTCGTCGACCACTGCGCCCGCCTCACCCTCGAGCAGCTCGATGCTCCCGTGGACCTCTCCGTCGAGGGCATCGACGACAACCCCACCGTCCGGTCGCTGCTCGCCCGGCTGGTGGGACAGATGGAGATGTGGGACGCGTCCATGCACGACCGGCCGTACGACATCGACGCCGAACGGACCTGGGAGTTGCCGGAGATCCGGTCCCGGCTCGCGGCGATCGGCACGGTGTTCATCGGGCAGGTCCGCGAGATCGCGGCCGATGACCGGCTCGACGAGACGTTCGTGGACACGACCTGCGAACCGCCGCGGGTCTTCACGTACGGCGGGATGGTCGCCCACGTGCTCACGTTCGCCGCGCACCGCCGGGTGCTGGTGTGCGGGGCGCTGCACGCTGCGGGCATTCCCGACCTCGGCGCCGGCGACCCGATGGACTGGGTCGCCCAGCCCGCGTGACTGTCCGGCCCGCCCCACGTCCCACACCGACCCCGCCGAGTTGATTCGGGCACCGGGGGCGGCGGCGGGAGCCGGCGGCGGATAGCGTTCAGCGCATGAGCGAGCACTTCGACGTCGTCGTCCTCGGTGCCGGCCCCGGCGGGTACGTCGCCGCCATCCGCGCCTCGCAGCTGGGCAAGAAGGTCGCGGTCATCGAGGAGAGGTACTGGGGCGGTGTCTGCCTCAACGTCGGGTGCATCCCGTCGAAGGCGCTGCTGCGCAACGCCGAGCTGTCGCACATCCTGACCCACGAGAAGGACAAGTTCGGCATCACCGGCGACGCGTCGATGGACTTCGCACCGACGCACGCCCGCAGCCGTCAGGTGTCGGAGTCCATCGTCAAGGGCGTCCACTTCCTGATGAAGAAGAACAAGATCACCAAGATCGACGGCTGGGGCACGTTCACCGGGCCGAAGTCGATCGACGTCACGAGCTCGGACGGCACCGTCACCCAGGTGACCGGCGACAGCGTCATCATCGCCGCGGGCGCCACCACCCGGCTGGTCCCCGGCACCTCGTTGTCCGACCGGGTGGTGACCTACGAGGAGCAGATCCTCACCGACCAGCTCCCGGGATCGATCGTGATCGCCGGCTCCGGCGCGATCGGCGTCGAGTTCGCCTACATCATGAAGAACTTCGGCGTCGACGTGACGGTCGTGGAGTTCCTCGACCGGATGGTCCCCACCGAGGACGCCGAGATCTCCAAGGAGCTGCTCAAGCACTACAAGAAGCTCGGCGTGAACGTGCTGCTGTCGACCAAGGTCGAGAGCATCGACGACAGCGGCGACCAGGTGAAGGTCACCGTCTCCCCCGCGCAGGGCGGCGACCAGCAGGTGATCGAGACCGACAAGGTGCTGCAGGCGATCGGATTCGCGCCGCGCCTCGACGGGTACGGCCTCGACCGGACCGGGGTCCAGGTGAGCGACCGCGGCGCGATCGTCGTCGACGCCCGGGGACGCACCAACGTCGACGGCGTCTACGCGATCGGCGACTGCACCGGCAAGCTGATGCTCGCCCACACCGCGGAGGCGATGGGAGTCGTGGCCGCCGAGACCATCGCCGGCGCCGAGACCGTCGAGATCGACTTCGACATGATCCCGCGGGCGACGTACTGCCAGCCGCAGATCGCGTCGTTCGGGTACACCGAGGAGCAGGCGAAGGAGAAGGGGTACGACGTCAAGGTCGCGAAGTTCCCTTTCACCGCCAACGGCAAGGCGAAGGGTCTCGGCGACGAGGTCGGTTTCGTCAAGGTCGTCGCCGACGCGACGCACAACGAGATCATCGGCGCGCACCTGATCGGACCCGACGTCACCGAGCTGCTGCCGGTCCTGACCCTGGCCCAGAAGTGGGACCTCACCGCCGACGAGGTCGCCCGCAACGTGTTCGCGCACCCCACGCTGTCCGAGGCTGTCAAGGAGGCCGTCGAAGGCATCGCCGGGCACATGATCAACTTCTGAGCCGCCTGCCCAGGGGGCGCGAGGTGGTCGGCGATCGGCGGCCGTCGGGTCAGGGCAGCGTGTTGTACGGCGCGAGGAACGACCGCGCCCCCGCGGTGTCCAACCGATAGTCGACGTTGGTCGACCGGCACACCGAGTCGCCGGCGATCGTCGTCGCGGCGACCACGTTGCTGGTGCCCAGGAAGTTGGGACCGCCGGAGTCGCCGTAGCAGGTGCCGCTGTCGCCCTTGGCCGGGTTCATCGAGATCCGGAGCCAGGGCTTGTTGATGGAGTTCAACGTGCCGGTGGCCACGCCACGCACGTCGTCGTAGAGGTACTGGTGCCCGCCGGGGCTGTTGGTCACCTCGTAGGCGCCGTAGCCGACCGACGTGAACTTCTGGTTCGACGCGAGCCTGCCCAGCGAGCCGGCCGTGGGCAGCTTCGCCGGCGTGATGTCCGAGACAGCCTTGTCGAGGACGACGACGGCGATGTCGTGCGGGTCGCTCGTCGGGCGCGGGTAGGCCGGGTCGCCGTGGAAGGTGCCGGGGTAGGTCTTGTCGCCGACCTTGTACGCCGGGGAGAAGGTGACCCGGACCCGGCCGGTGCCCCCCTCGTCGCAGTGCGCGGCCGTGAGGAAGACCGTCGGGCTGATCAGGGTGCCGGAGCAGTAGATCCAGGTGCCGTCGGAGTACGCCTGGTAGGCGAGCAGGCCACCCACGTTGGGGTGCGCGGTGCCGTCGGGGCTGCCGAACGTGATGGCGGCGGCCGGTCCGGCGGTGCCGAGGGCCAGGGCGGCAAGGACGGTGAGGGCGAGGACCAGACGGCGCATGGTGGACGGCTCCGGTGATGTCGACGACGAAACGATCACCGTAGGTCCTGCGGCCGCACCTGTCACCGGCCGCACGTCCTCCGGCCCAGCGTCCTTACCAGGCGTGATCGTCCGGTGACCACCGCGTCCCGCGACGTTCCCCCTCGTCGCTCGCGCGGGTCAGCCGGCGACGACGGCGCCCGCGGCCTCGGCGACGAGGAGCGCCTGGGTGGTGTCTATCCGCGACCCGTTCCAGGCCAGTCCGTCGAGCACCACGCCGGTGAGGTCGGCACCGACCAGGTCGGTCTCGTCCAGCCGGGCGCTGCGCAGCGTGGCCCGGGTGAGGTCGCAGTCGCGAAGCACGCTCCGGCGCAACAGCGCCTCCGAGAGGTCGGCCTCCACGAGCTTCACGCCCGACAGGTCGAGCTCGGTGAGGTCGGCGCCGCGCAGCGTCACGTACGACCACACTCCGCCCTCGACGGTCATCGGCCGTAGCCGGGCCTCGACAAAGGTCGAGCCGAGGAGCTTGCAGCCGCGCAGGGTCGCCGCGAAGAACGACGTCCGTCGGAAGGTGCACCCCGCGAACGACGTGCCGTCGTGGGTCGAGGCGTTGAGCTGGCCGCCGAGGAAGCGGCACTCCTCGAACCGTGCACCGCGCGTGGTGACCTCAGTGAGGTCGGCGTCGACGAACTCGCAGCCGACGAAGACCGCGGCGCCGAGGTCCTCGCCGTACCAGTCGACACCGGCGAACCGCTCGTTCTCCGCGGACCGGACCGGGTCCCCCGTCCCGCTCATGGCGACCGCTCGTCGACGATGCGGCGCATCTTGCCGACCGACCGCTCGATGCCGTCCGGCTCCACCACCTCGACCGCGACCGACACCCCGATCGAGGCCTTCACCAGGCCGACCAGCGCGCGCCCGGCCTCGGCTGCTGCCGCCGGCGCCGCTGCCGGCCGCCGCTCGACCCGGACCGTCATCGAGTCGAGCCGGCCGTCGCGCCGCAGGACGCACTGGAAGTGCGGCGACAGCTCGGGGGTCCGCAGGATCAGCTCCTCGACCTGGGTCGAGAACAGGTTGACGCCCCGCAGGATGATCATGTCGTCCGAGCGGCCGGTGACCTTCTGCATCCGCCGCATCGGCCTGGCCGTGCCGGGCAGCAGCCGGGTGAGGTCGCGGGTGCGGTAGCGCACCACGGGCATCGCCTGCTTCGTGAGCGACGTGAACACCAGCTCGCCCACCTCGCCGTCCGGCAGCACCGCACCGCTGACCGGGTCGACGACCTCCGGGTAGAAGTGGTCCTCCCACACGTGCAGCCCGTCCTTGGTCTCGACGCACTCCTGGGCGACACCCGGACCCATCACCTCGGACAGGCCGTAGATGTCGACCGCGTGCATGTCGAGCCGCCCCTCGAGCTCGGCGCGCATGTCGTCGGTCCACGGCTCGGCGCCGAAGATGCCCACCTGCAGCGACGTCGAGCGGGGGTCGATGCCCTGCCGCTCCATCTCGTCGACGACCGCGAGCATGTACGACGGCGTCACCATCACGACATCCGGCTCGAAGTCGCGGATGAGCATGACCTGCCGCTCGGTCATCCCGCCGGACACCGGGATCACGGTGCAGCCCAGCGCCTCCGCCCCGTAGTGCGCGCCGAGGCCGCCGGTGAACAGGCCGTACCCGTAGGCGACGTGCACCCGGTCGCCCGGGCGGCCACCTGCGGCGCGGATGGAGCGCGCCATCACCGACGACCAGGTGCGGATGTCGTCGGCCGTGTAGCCGACGACGGTGGGCCGGCCGGTGGTGCCGGACGACGCGTGGATGCGGGTCACCTGCTCGCGCGGCACGGCGAACATCCCGAACGGGTACTGGGCGCGCAGGTCCTGCTTGGCCGTGAACGGGAACCTGGCCAGGTCGTCGAGCGACCGGCAGTCGTCCGGGTGCACCGCTGCCGCCTCGAAGGCCGCCCGGTAGTGCGGCACGTTGTCGTACGCGTGCCGCAGCGACCACCGCAGCCGCTCCAGCTGCAGCCCGCACAGCTCGTCGACGGACGACCGCTCGACCGGGTCGAGGGTGGACGGATCGGGTGTGCGGTCCTGCACCAACGCCTCCTCGCCGGGCGCCGTGCCCGGAAGTCCCTGGCACGCGCGGCCCCCTGCTGTCACCCTTGCCGTCGCCATGAGCAGCCATGACGACCTTCCGACACCCCACCACACGTCCTCCGCGCGCGGAGCCCGCAGGTTCCCCCTGCCCGCGGTCCTGCGCGACGAGCCGCAGTACCGGCTGCTGTTCTTCGGCCAGGTGCTGTCGATCCTGGGTGACCGCGTCACGATGGTGGTGCTGCCGTTCGCCGTGCTCGCCGTGGGCGGCCACGTCGGCGACGTCGCCATCGTGTCGGCGGCGCAGTTCCTGCCGTTCGCGGTCCTGGCGCTGCCTGCGGGCGTGTGGGCGGACCGGCTGGACCGGAAGAAGATCCTCGTCGCCAGCGACGTCACCCGCTTCGCGTGCCAGCTGCTGGCCGGCGTCCTGCTCGTGACCGACCAGGCGCACGTCGTGCACCTCGCCGCGATCGCCGCGGTGTACGGCGCCGCCGACGCCTTCTTCGCCCCGGCCTTCACCGGCCTGCTGCCCGGCACCGTCGCACCGGTGAACCTGCAGCCGGCCAACGCCCTGCGTGGCCTGAGCTACTCCACGGGGTCGATCGTCGGACCGGTGCTCGGCGGCCTGCTCGTCGCTGGCGTCGGCGAGGGCGGCGCGTTCCTGTTCGACGCGGCCACCTTCGCGATGTCCATCGCCTGCCTGATCCCGCTCCGGGCCCGCGTGGTCGCCGACGTGCTGCGCGACGAGGACCCCCAGGCCAGCACGGACCATTTCCTCACCAGCCTCAAGCAGGGCTGGTCGGAGGTCCGCAGCCGCTCGTGGGTCACGGCGTTCCTCGGCGGGATGGCGTCGTACCACGTCGTCGTGCTGCCGGCGATCTTCGTGCTGGGCCCGGTGCTGGCCGCCCGCGAGCTCGACGGCGCCTCGTCGTGGGCGCTGATCACCGCCGGCTTCGGCCTCGGCTCGGTCCTCGGCGACCTGCTGCTGCTGCGCTGGAAGCCCCGATTCGCCCTGCGGGTGGCGGCCCTCATGCTGATCGGCGCCTCCTGCCAGGCGGCCTTCATCGGCAGCGGCCTCGGCACCTGGGCCATCGCCGGCCTCGAGGTGCTGGCCGGCATCTGCGTCACCGGCACGTTCACGCTGTGGGAGACCTCGCTGCAGGAGCACATCCCGGACCGCGCGCTCTCACGCGTGTCGAGCTACGACTACCTCACCAGCGCCGGTCTCATCCCGCTGGGCAACCTCACCATCGGTTTCGTCACTGCGGCGATCGGGCTGCACCACGCGCTGTACGCGATGACGGTGCTCGGGGTGGCGGCCGCTCTCGCCGTCGCCGCTGTCCCTGCCGTCCGCTCCCTCCCGCGCGCCGAGCCGGAGGTGGCGGCCACGGCATCCTGATCCGTCAGGTGCCGGCCAGCCGGTCGAGCAGCCGGTCGAGGAACGCGACCTGGCCCTTGACCACCAGCTCCCGGGCTGTCGCCACGTCGACCCAGGCGAACCGTTCCAGCTCGGGGAACTCCGCGGTCCGCCCGGAGCGCGGCGGCCACTCGATCGTGAAGGTGTTGCTGGCGCAGGCCGCGGCGTCGAGGTCGCCCTCGACCGCCCAGAGCGTCACCACCTTGCCGCCGGACTGCCGGACGCTGCCGAGCTCGAGCAGGTCGCCGGCCGGCACCGGCTGACCGGTCTCCTCGACGAACTCACGGTGGGCCGCCACCAGCGGCGCCTCGTCCGGCTCGTGCTCGCCCTTCGGGGCCGACCAGGCGTGCTCCTGCTTGCGGGCCCAGAACGGGCCGCCGAGGTGCCCGAGCAGCACCTCGACAGCAGCCGCGCCGGTAGCGGCCGATGCTTCCGCCCCGGCCGTCCCGCCGACCCCAGCGGCACCGGTGCGTCGGAAGACCAGGATCCCTGCGCTGCGCACCCCGGTCGCCATGTCGACATCCTCCCGGAAGCAACGGGCAGCTCCGGGCGTTGTCCCCATGACACCCGCTTCCCCGGCTCCCAGGAGAGACAGCATGGCCACCCTCGAGGCGACCACCACCAACTTCGACTCGCTCGTCGACGCGGACGGCATCACACTCGTCGACTTCTGGGCCGAGTGGTGCGGCCCGTGCCGGATGTTCGGCCCGGTCTTCGACGCCGCGTCGCAGCAGCACGACGACATCACCTTCGCCAAGGTCGACACAGAGGCCGAGCGTGAGCTCGCCGCCCAGGCATCCATCAGCTCGATCCCGACCCTGATGGCGTTCCGCGACGGGATCC
This sequence comes from Actinomycetes bacterium, assembly GCA_038246545.1. Classification (GTDB taxonomy): domain Bacteria; phylum Actinomycetota; class Actinomycetes; order JACCUZ01; family JACCUZ01; genus JBBRVW01. Next base: position 39,441 of record JBBRVW010000025.1, read on the forward strand.
TCGTCTATGCCCAGCCCGGCGCGCTGCCGGCGCCCGCGCTCGAGCAGCTCATCACCGCCGTGCGCGACCTGGACATGGACGACGTGCGCCGGCAGCTCGCCGCCCAGGACGGCGAGCACCAGCACGAGGCCCACCAGGGCCACGGTCACGGCTCCGAGGCCACCGCCTGACCGGTCTCCACCAGCTCCTCGTCAGCGTCGGGCTGCGGTATGCAGCAGCCCGAGGCTGACACCTGTGCGGGGGTGACGGAACCTCCGGGCCACCTCGGTCGTCAGACTGAGACGTGCGCCTGCCCCGCCCGCGCACCCGCCTCCTGGTGGGTGCCGCCCTGCTCGCCGTGATCGGCGTGGTCCTGCTCACGACCCGGCCCGCCGCCCCGCTCGCGCCGCTGCGCCGGGGCCCGACCGCCGGCGCGGCGCGCGCCGGCATCAGCCGGATCAAGCACGTCGTCGTGGTGATGCAGGAGAACCGGTCCTTCGACTCGTACTTCGGCACCTTCCCCCGAGCCGAGGGCTTCCCCCGCGCGCCGGACGGCTCGATCGACGTGTGCCTGCCGAGCCCGATCCGCGGCGGCGGCTGCCTGGCGCCGTACCACGACGTCAGGGACGTCAACGGCGGTGGACCGCACGGTCACGCCGATGCCGTCGCCGACATCGCCAACGGAGCGATGGACGGCTTCCTGGCGCGGGCCGAGAAGGCCCGCCTGCACGGCGGCTGCTCGGACCCGAACGACCCCGAGTGCCTCAGCGCCTCCGAGCGCGACGTCATGGGCTACCACGACGGGCGCGACATCCCGAACTACTGGGCCTACGCGAAGCAGTTCGTGCTGCAGGACCACATGTTCCAGCCGAACACGTCGTGGAGCCTGCCGGCCCACCTGTTCACGGTCTCGGAGTGGTCGGCGCGCTGCGGCGACGACGGCCCCGGCTCGTGCACCAACGAGGTGGGACACCCGGGCGACCCGCCGGACTTCAACACCGCCCGGCACCCGAACGCGCAGCCTCCGACGTACGCCTGGACCGACCTCACCTACCTGTTGCACCGGGCGCACGTGTCGTGGCGCTACTACGTCGCGAAGGGTGACGAGCCGGACTGCGCGAACGACACGCTGCTCACCTGCCCGCGGGTGCCGCAGCGCGCGAGCACCCCCGGCATCTGGAACCCGCTGCCGTACTTCACGACCGTACGGGACGACGGGCAGCTGAAGAACATCGTGTCCGTGCAGCACTTCCTCACCGCCGCGCAGACAGGGCAGCTGCCGTCGGTCAGCTGGGTCGTGCCGTCCGAGGCGGTCAGCGAGCACCCGCGGTCGCCGGTCAGCGCCGGGCAGTCGTACGTCACCGGGCTGGTCAACGCGGTGATGTCCGGACCCGACTGGGCGTCGACCGCGATCTTCCTCACCTGGGACGACTGGGGCGGCTTCTACGACCACGTCACGCCGCCGGTCGTCGACGCCAACGGCTACGGGCTGCGGGTGCCCGGCATCGTCATCAGCCCGTACGCACGGCGCGGGTACGTCGACCACCAGACCCTGAGCTTCGACGCCTACGTCAAGTTCATCGAGGACCGCTTCCTGCACGGGCAGCGGTTGGACCCCGCGAACGACGGGCGTCCCGACCCGCGGCCCGACGTGCGGGAGAACGACCCGCAGCTGGGCGACCTGCTCGCGGACTTCGACTTCGGTCAGCCGCCGCAGCCACCGCTGCTGCTGCCGGTGCACCCGGTGACCGACCTGGTGGCACCGCCGCCGGACGAGGCGGGCGCGGCCACGGCGACAGCCACCGCCACGGCTCAGCCGGCGGCCACGCCGAGCTGCTCGAGCAGGCCCTCGACCCGGCGGCGCACCTCGTCGCGGATCGGCCGCACGTCCGCGACGCCCCGCCCGGCCGGGTCGGCCAGCACCCAGTCGAGGTAGGTCTTGCCCGGGAAGAACGGGCACTCGTCGCCGCAGCCCATGGTGATGACGTAGTCGCTCTCGCGGACGGCGTCGGTGGTGAGCACCTTCGGGATCTCGGCCGAGAGGTCGACACCGACCTCGCGCATGGCCTCGACCACGGCCGCGTTCACGGTGTCGGCGGGGGCGGTGCCGGCGGAGCGCACCTCGACGGCGTCACCCGCGAGGTGGGTGAGGAAGCCGGCCGCCATCTGCGAGCGGCCGGCGTTGTGGACGCAGACGAACAGCACGCTGGGCCTGGGCGAGTTCGTCATGCGAGGACCTCCGTCGTGACCGGACCGGGGACGAGCAGGCGGGCCAGGCCGAGACCGACCGCTCCGCCGATCACCTGCGCGACCAGGAAGCCGGGCACCGAGCCCGGGGCGATGCCCGCGAAGGTGTCGGAGAAGACCCGGCCGGCCGTGACGGCCGGGTTCGCGAACGAGGTGCTGGCGGTGAACCAGTACGCCGCGCCGATGTAGGCGCCGACGGCGGGCGCGGCCAGCGCCGCGCGGCCGGTCCGCAGCAGCAGCACGACCAGCAGGACCAGACCGGCGGTGGCCACCATCTCGCTGACGCCGAGCCGCCAGCCGTCGCGGTCGGTGGTCGCCAGCTCGGTCACGGGCACGGCGTACATCACGTTCGCGAGCACGGCCCCGGCCACCGCTCCGACCGTCTGCACGCCCGCATACGCCACCGCGTCCCGGGCCGCCAGCGCGCCCGGCTGCCCGCGGCTGTCGAGCCACAGCACCACGGTCACCACCGGGTTGAAGTGCGCGCCGGACACCGGCGCGAGCACCGCGATCAGCACCGCCAGGCCGAGAGCCGTGACGAGGGAGTTCTCCAGCAGCTGCAGCCCCACGTCGTCGGGCGAGAGCCGCTGCGCGGCGATGCCGGAACCCACGACCACGGCGACCAGGAGCCCGGTACCGAGGCCCTCGGCCAGCAGCCGGCGGGGCAGCGCCGGGACCGCCGTCAGCACGGTCGTCGCGGGACGTCGCTGCGGCCGGCGTCGTCGAGGCGGCCGACCAGCTCGCGCAGGTCGTGCAGCGCGCCGGGCCGGAGCCGGTAGTAGACGAAGCGGCCACACGGCTCGGTCGCGACCAGGCGGGCCTGTCGCAGCGCGCGCAGGTGGTGGGAGACCAGCGTCTGCTGGAGGTCGAGCTCGTCCTGGAGGTGGCAGACGCAGAGCGACTCGCGACCGAGCAGCTCGAGGATCCGCAGCCGGACCGGGTCGCTCACCGCCCGCATCGTCTCGGCGTCGGCCGGCGTCGTACCAGCGGCGGTTGGTGTCACCTCCGCAGGAGACACCAACCGCCGCTGGTGGGTCAAACGAACACCTGGTGAACGCCGGCGCCTCAGCAGCAGCCCGGCTCGCAGCAGGTCGTGGTCTCGCAGCAGTCGTCCATGACGGTCACCTCCCCTCGGGTCCTCGCGTCGCCGCGTCAGCAGCGGGCCGACGAGGCGGCAGCCGTGTCCGACGACGAGCAGCAGGTGCCGTCGGACGCGCCCGGGCCGGGGCCACCGGTCGTGGCCCCCTCGAGGTCGGCGCCCGCGTCGGCCAGCACCGTGTAGACCTCCCAGCGCTCCGCCCCGGGCCCGGTGACCCAGACCTTGTCCTGCACGGCGTAGCAGCAGGTGGTGCCGTCCTCGACCCGGGTCGCGAGCCCCGCGCCGGCCAGCCGACGGGTGGCGGCGACGACCTCGCCGGTGCTCGCCACCTCGACCCCGAGGTGGTTCAGCGAACCGCCAGCGCCCGGGTTCTCGACGAGGACGAGCGTGAGCGGGGGCTCGTCGAGGGCGAAGTTGGCGTAGCCGGGCCGGCGCTTGGCCGGCTCGGCATCGAACAGCCGGGAGTAGAAGACGACGGCTTCGTCGAGATCGTCGACGTTGAGCGCGAGCTGGACTCGGGACACGGGTCCTCCGGGGTCAGGCGCAGCAGACGCTGCGGGACGCGGTGCCGGCCGGCCGGCGCAGGCTGGCGCGCAGGGCGGCGGCCACGCCAGCCGGCAGGGCGAGGCGGGCGGCGGCGCGGCGCCGAGCTGCCCGGGCCAGCCGGGCCTCGTCGGCCTCGCGCAGCAGCCGGTCGATCCGCGGGGCGGCGGTGTCGGACAGGTGGGTGGTGAGCACGAGAACCCCTTTCGAGATCGCATCGACGTTCGTCGATGGATCGAGGGTGCCGCATACATAGACGTCTGTCAATACGTTGGGTAGGGTCTCCCCGTGCCGATCTCGACCCGTCCGCTGCTGCCGCTGCTCGAGGAGCCGGCCGAGCTGTGTTGTCCGCCGCTGGCGCAGGCGCCGCTGTCCGAGGCCGACGCCGAGGAGCTGGCCTCGCGCCTCAAGGCGCTCGCCGACCCGGTCCGGCTGAGGCTGCTGTCGCTCGTGCTCGCCAGCGGCGAGGCGTGCGTCTGCGACCTCACGGCACCGGTCGGGCTGAGCCAGCCGACGGTCAGCCACCACCTCAAGGTGCTCGCTGACGCCGGGCTGCTGGCCCGCGAGAAGCGGGGCAGGTGGGCCTGGTACCGCCTGGTGCCCGGCTCGCTAGGGGACCTGGCGGCGGTGATCGGCTCCAGCGCGCGGTGAGGCTGCTGCCGGCCCGGTCAGGGTGTGGGTGCGGCCCCGGCGTAGAGCGCCTGGCCCCACTGGGTGACGCCGAAGCTGTTGATGATCGCCTGCGACCCGGGGCTGTCGAGGTAGTCCGCCAGCTTGCGGGCGCACGCCGTGCGCGCGTCCGGGTGCGCGACGACGATGACGCTGTACGGGTCGGCGAGCCGGTCGCCACCCTGGGCGATGACGCGCAGCTTGAGCTGCTTCTGCAGCCGCAGGAACGTCGCCCGGTCGGTCAGTGCGTACGCCTCGTCGGTGGACGCCCGCATCAACGTGGGCGGCATCACGGCGTGGGTCGCGACGTACCAGGGCTTGGTCGGCCGCACCGCGGCCGCTTTCCACAGCGACCGTTCGAGGACCGCGCTGCCGGACCCGTCACCGCGGCTGCGGAACGCGTCGGTCGTCGTCGCGAGCACGATGTCCGTCGGCCCGCCGGCGCGGGGCGCCGGGTCGCTGTCCCCGCCGCACCCCACCAGCGCCACCGGCACCACCAGCGCTGCCAGCGCGACGGCGGCGACGCGGATGGCCACGCGTCCGGCGGCACGTGAGGGGCGGGCGGTGGCTCTCCGGCTGGTGAGGGGCACACCGGCATTCTCACCGCCGCACCGCGACCGCTGCCGGCGCCCCCGGCGGCTGTGAGGTCGCTGGGAGCCGGGACCGGGGGCGGCGGGCGGCCCACCGGGCGCGGACACTGGCTCCATGACCTCCACGCTGCCCGCGGAGCGCACCCCGCGCCTGGTGTCGCGCCGGCTGCTGATGGCCGAGGTGGCCATCGTCCTCGGCCTGTCGTTGGGCCGGTCGGCCGTCTACTCCGCCGTGCACTGGGTGGAGGCGCTGACCGAACCCGGCGCGGTCGCCGACCAGGCCGCTGTCCTCAACGCGAGCAAGTCGCCCGGCCGGCCGTGGTTCGACCTCACCCTGCAGCTGCTCGGCCTCGGCTTCGGCCTGGTGCCGGTCCTGCTCGTCGGCTACCTGCTCGTCACGGGTGGCCAGGGCTGGGCCTCGATCGGGCTCGACCGGACCCGCGCCGGCAAGGACCTGGCCGGCGGCGCGGGGCTCGCGGCATCCGTGGGCGGCGCGGGGCTGGCGCTCTACCTCGTCACGCACGCCATCGGCGTCGACCTGACCGTCGTGGCCTCCGGGCTGCCGGACGTGTGGTGGCGGATCCCGGTGCTGCTGCTCGCCTCGGTGCAGAACGCGCTGCTGGAGGAGGTCGTCTTCATCGGCTACCTGTTGCTGCGGCTGCGGCAGCTCGGCGTCGGCGACCGCACCGCCGTCGGCGCGGCCGCTCTGCTGCGCGGGTGCTACCACCTCTACCAGGGGTTGGGCGGCTTCGCGGGCAACCTGGCGATGGGGTTGATCTTCGGGATCGTCTATCGCCGGTGGGGTCGGCTCGGGCCGCTCGTGGTGGCGCACACCCTGATGGACGCGGTCGCCTTCGTCGGCTTCGCGCTGCTCGCCGGCCGCGTCAGCTGGCTACCCACGTGATCAGGAGCCGTCCCCGGGTCCGCGCTGGCCCGGGGACACCGCGCAGCCAGGCCTGGTAGCCACCGGCGAGGTCCGTCGCCCGGGACAGGCCCAGCCGCCGGAGGGTGGCAGCGGCCAGGCTCGAGCTGAACCCCTGGTTGCAGACCACGACGACCCGGCGGTCGGGGTCGGACACCTCGGGAAGGCGATGCGGGCTGGTGGGATCCAGGCGCCACTCCAGCACGTTGCGATCGATGACCAAGGCCCCGGGCAGCTCGCCGTCCCGCCGGCGCTGCTCCGTCGGTCGGGTGTCGACGACGACGGCGCCGGCGGCCATCTCGGCCGCCAGCTCGTACGGTGGTACCCGGTCGAGACCGGCGCGCGCCTCGGCGAGCAGCGCGTCGATCCGGGACTGGTGCGTGACGTCGGCCATCTGGCCCTCCGCCCGGAAGGTACGCCCTTCCGCGCCCGCTGGCAGCAACTCGCGGTCGTCAGGTGCGGCGCAGCACCACCCAGGTGAACGGCTGGATCGCGCCCGCGGGGGTGCGGTGCTCCTCGCGCTCCGCGTGCACGAGCCCGAAGCCCGAGCCGAGCTCCGCCGTGAGCTGGTCGGCGTCGTACCGGGCAGTGGGCAGTCCGGAGCAGCTGCCAGGCCCGTCGGCGGCGAACGTGCCGAGCACCAGGAGCCCGCCCGGCTCGACGGCGGCAGTAACGAGGTCGCGGTAGCGGACCCGGTCGGCGGGCGCCGTCAGGAAGTGGAACACCGCCCGGTCGTGCCAGACGCCGTACCGGCGCGCGGGCCGCCAGGAGAGCAGGTCCGCGACGATCAGCGTGGCGCTCGGACGGCGGTCTGCCATGCGAGCGCGCACCAGGTCCAGGGCCGCCATCGAGACGTCCAGGACGGTCACGTCGGTCCAGCCCCGGTCCAGCAGCTCCACGGCCAGCGTCGACGCGCCGCCGCCCACGTCGATCACGGACGGCGATGCTCCGGCCGGCGGGCCGATCAACCGCACCGAGGTCTCCGGCTGGTCCTGGAACCAGCTGACATCACGTCCCGCGGTCCGGTCGTAGACCTCGTCCCAGTGCTGCGACGCGCTACCAGCCATCCCCGCACGGTACCCGCGGAGGACCCACGGTCGGTTGGTCACAGCGGTGCAGCCGACGTACCGGGCGAGGGCGAGCATCCCGAGCGGCTCGCGCGCCGGCGGCCGTCGGCGCCGTCGGATCATCGTGGGAGACTGCGGGTGTGGGGGGCGGGCGAGTCGACACGGTGATGCTCGTGGGGATGCGACCGGCCGGTTGGCTGCGACTGGGCGCGGTGCTCATCGTGCTGGCCGGGTCTTCGCGATGCACGTCCTCGCGACCGGGCACCAGCCCGGGCCGATGCCGTCCGTCGCAGCGAGCGACTCGTCTCACGACGTAGCCGTCGTCGGCCACCGGCACCCGACCCGGCTTGCAACCGCCACGACTCCCGTCGTCCGGGCCGTCGCGATGCCCGCCGCGATGTCGTCCGCGGTGGGCGAGCTCGGATGCGGCGGGGTCTGCGCCGACCATGGCGTGAGGCGTGCGCCTGGCTGGCCGCACACCGGTGCGCACCTGCTCGACGTGTGTCTCGGGATCCTGCTGGCCGGCGCCCTCGCTGGACTTCTGCTGCTCGACGGTCGCCGCCGGCCCGGCGCCGCACGCGCGGTCCACCAGGTTGCCTGCACCCTGTCGCGGGTCGCCGCGGCCCGGCGACCCCGGCCGCCGTCGTTGGCCCAGCTCTGCGTGCTGCGCACCTGACAGCTCCACCGGACCGTCAGCACCGCTGACCTCGTCCGGCGTCAGGTCATGCGCGGGCACCCGATCGACGGGTGCCGCGTTCTCGCAGCCCAGACCCGAAGGACCTTCACGATGATGCGCTCCACGCTCCGTACCCGCACGGCCGCCTTGGGTGGCGGCCTGCTCGTACTCACCCTGGTCCTCGCCGCGTGCGGTGACGACTCCACCGCAGGCCCCGGCTCAGCGGGCACGAGCCCGACGAGCTCGTCGAGCGGCCCGGCGACCACCCCGTCCCCGACGCCGGCATCAGGGCCGCACAACGATGCTGATGTCGCCTTTGCAACCGGCATGATCCCGCACCACGGTCAGGCAATCTTCATGGCGGAGCTCGCCGAGACGCGGGCGCAGGACCCCGCAGTGAAGGAGCTGGCCGCCGCCATCAAGGCCGCACAGGCCCCGGAGATCGCGCAGATGTCCGGCTGGCTCGTCGGGTGGGGCGCCGAGGTGCCCGACGCGGACTCGATGGCGACGGGCATGGACCACGACATGGGCAGCATGGGCGGCGACGACTCCACCGGGTTGGGCGGGATGATGAGCGCCGACGACATGACGACGCTCGAGAACGCCGCCGGGACGGGCTTCGACCGGATGTGGCTGACTGGGATGGTCGCCCACCACGAGGGCGCGGTCGACATGGCGAAGGCGGAGCTGACGAAGGGTGCCAGCCCCGATGCGACGTCGCTCGCTCGGGCCATCATCTCGGCGCAGCAGGCCGAGATCCGCACCATGACCGAGCTGCTCGCCGGCTGACAGTGCCCGCCTGACCGGTGCCGCGGTCGGCTCGTGCGCCGAGCCGACCGCGGCGTCGCCGCCTCGGACCGATGACGTGACGGGTACGCGCCAGCGGGCGCCGCACTCCAAGCGCGCTGCAAGGCGGGCTCCACGACCGTTCCGGGTGGACCGCAGGTGCGCTGCCCGATGCTCCGTGGCGTCAGCACGACCGCCGGGCCGACGCCCACTCCCCACGGAGGACCACCATGCGTCAGCTCTCCCGCACCACCCGTCTGCGCGCGGCCGGCGCCGCACTGGCGCTGCTCGGATCGCTGGCCGTCACCGCGGCCACGGCGACCGCCCCGGCCAGTGCTCACGACGAGACCGAGGGCACGACCGCGAGCCGCGGCACCACCCCGCAGCAGCTGCCGGTCGTCCACCGGGCCACCAAGAAGTGGACGACGACGTCCGCTGCCGAGGTTGCCGGATTCGCCGCGACCGACGAGTGTGTCGAGCTGCCCGGCTGTCGTCGTGGACCCACGGTCAGCTGCTGACGGAGTGCCGCTGAGCGGCCTGCCGTGCGGGGCGGACCGAGCCGTTCAGCCGCCGAACGCCTGCTGGTAGGCGGCGGTCAGCTGCGGGTCGGCCGGGCCGGAGAACCCGCAGCCGTTGACGGTGCCGTCGGTCGCGGCCACCAGGTACTGCGTGCCCCGGGTGAACTCGACCCCGTCGAGGGCGACCGACGTATTACCGCCCGGCTGCGCGACGGTCACGACCTCCGCTCGCTGCTGAGCCGCGCTGCCGTTGTACCAGCGGTCCACGCTCAGGGTGACCTGCTCGTCCGTGACACCGGTGACGGTGCCGGCGAACGCGACCGGCATGTCGCGCAGGAACTGCACGTCGAACTGGATGCAGGAGCCGGACACGGGGCCGGCGCCGCCGGGCGCGGTGAGCGCGACGGGCAGGACCGTGGGGGCGGGGTGGTCTGCTCCGCGTAGCGAGAGCGCGCCGGCGACACCGGCGGCGACGAGAACGAGCGCCGCGGCTGCCGCGAGCCAGCGGCCTGGACCGGACCGGTGCTCGTCGGGCACGAGCTGGTCGTCGGTGCCGCTGCTGGTGGTGGGGTTCTGGGTGGTGGCCATGATGAGCTCCTCGACGTGGGCCGCTGTCGGGTCCGGCGCGTGGGCGGGGCCACCCGGTCGGGTCGGGTCGAGGCCGGTGAGGCGGCCCCGCAGCGCGTTGTCGTCGCGCTGCCGGTCGCGGCCGTCCGGCTCGTGCCCGGTCACCGGGGTGCCTCCGTGTCTTCGTGCGGACCGTCCTGTCGAGCGGGTGTGTGTCCGGACGGCCCGGCAGTCTTTCCGGTGCGCTCCGGACCATCCGCCCCGTGGTCGTCGGTGGCGCCGAGCTGGTCCCGGAGCCGCTTGGTGGCGCGGTGCAGCCGGATGCTGGCGGCGTTCGCGGTGATGCCGAGAACGACTGCCATCTCGCGGGGCTCGAGCTGCTCCCACGCCCACAGCCGCAGGACGTCGCGATCGGTGCCGGACAGCGCGGCGAGCGCGGCGGACAGCGCCTGTTCGGGGCCGGCGTTCCCGCCGGTGGCCCAGACCGGCTCGGGATCGGGATGTGGCTGGGCGGCGAGACGGCGCAGCAGGCCGCGGCGACGTCCCTCGGCGCGACGAGCGTTCGCCAGGCAGCGGCGGGCGGCGCCGTAGCACCACGGCAGCGCCGCGACGGCGGGGACGTCGTCGAGGCGGCGCCACATCACCAGCAGCGTGTCGGCGAGGACGTCGTCGACGGCGGTGGGATCGGTGCGGCGCGCCAGGTACCGGCGCAGCGGGGCGTACGTCGCCCGGGCGAGCACGTCGAAGCGTGCCCGCCGCTCGGCGTCGCCGGAGCTCACACCCTCAGTGTGTCCGGCCACGGGTCGAGCCTTTCCTCGCCGCGCCCAGCCCGGAGTGGGTGGCGGGTGGTGCCCGGCGGCTGCGCCGCCGCCGGGCACCACCGACCGGTGGGCCGGCCGCTACGCCCAGGTGACGAACGTGACGACGGACTGGCCACCGAGGTCCCGCACGTACGTCGAGTGCCCCGCCGTCCGGGAGCCCTCGACGCGTGTGCCCCAGGTCGACTCGTCGTTGCCGACCTTCGGCTTCCCCGGCTTGGTGGGCGCCGACGCCCCGACCGTGCTGGTCGAGTCGAGGTGGGAGTAGATGTTCACCAGCTGGTCGTAGTCGTGCTGGTTGGGGTGCTGGTTGGTCGACGGGTCGTTCGTGTAGTCCATGCAGGTGCCCAGGTTCGGGTTGGTGAAGTTCTCGTCCTGGTGGTCGAGCCCGAACGTGTGCCCGATCTCCTGGCAGGTCACCAGCTGCCGGTAGGCCGGGGTGTTGTACTGCGCCTGGGCGAAGTAGGTGTCGTTGAGCTTGACCGAGCCCTGGGTGATGTGGGTGCCGCCGGTGACGCTGATGGACGCGATGCCGAGCCAGCCGGTGTTCCCGTACGCGGCGTTGCACACCTGGACCATGCCGGCGGTCGCCTTGCAGGTGCGGGCGTTCCCGGGGCCGGCGACCACCTTCGTGTCGAGGACGGTGGACCTCGCCCAGTCCGTGGACGCCACCCCCAGGTAGGAGTCCCAGGCCGAGGTGACGTTGTCGCCGAGGGCGAGGGTGAACGGGTTCGCGGTGCGGGCCCAGTGGTAGCCGCCCCACGAGTGGTTGGCCTGAGCGGCAGCGGGGGTGAGCACGGTGGCCAGAGCCGCGGTGGCGGCGACGGCCAGGAGCTTGACACGCATGGGTCTCCTGGGTCGGGGTGTGGACGAAGTGGGGCAAATCTTGGCCGCCGCGCCCGAGGATGAGCAAGAGCTGACGCGTAAAGAGTCAGCCATTCCCGTGGCCGGTCGGCGCACCCGGAGTGCGACGATGACGCACCTCGTCCGACGGCGGACCAGGGCGGGACCGTGTCCGGCCACGCCCTCCACACCCAAGGACATCCGTGCGCTTCCTCGGCAACATCCTCTGGTTGCTCATCGCCGGCCTGTGGCTGTCCCTCGGCTACGTCGTCGCCGGCACATCAACTGCCTGTTCATCATCACCATCCCGTTCGGCATCGCGAGCTTCCGGCTCGCCGGCTACGCCCTGTGGCCGTTCGGCCGCACCGTCGTCGCCAAGCCCTCGGCCGGTGTGGCCAGCGGCATCGGCAACGTCATCTGGTTCGTCGTCTCCGGCGTGTGGCTGGCCATCGGACACGTCATCGCCGGCGTCATCCTGTGCGTGACCGTCATCGGCATCCCGTTCGGCATCGCGAGCTTCAGGATGGCCGGCCTCGCGCTGTTCCCGCTGGGCAAGGACATCGTGCCGGCCCGCTACGCACACCAGGCCGCACCCGGTACGCAGGTCGTAGCCCCGCAGCACTGACTCGGCCACCCGCGCGGCCCGCGCAGTAGGCGCCGCCGACCTGGACTGCTGGACACCGACCGGTTCCACCCCGTCGGCCCGTCGTCGACACTGCCTCGCGTGCCGGTCGGCCGACCCAGGTCGTCAGCTCCTGGGCCGTTCCCACTTCGGGTCGTCCATCAAACCAGGATCGAGGCGGGTCGCGGGACGGTGCGGTGACGTAGGCACGAGCGACCGCCCCTCCCAAGGTGTGGCCGTCGGCAGCAGAGGACACCCGCCCGACCTGCTCGCCGTCCCGGAAGACGGGCCGGCCCTGCGCAGTGCGGTCAGACCGCGCTGGTCGACCTGTGACGTCAGCGGCTCCGCCGTCCCGCCTGACCTGGTGCTTCGGGGAGCAGCGCGGGGCTCCGCACGGCCGCCCGGTCGTGCCGCGGACTGCACGACGCAGCAGTCGGACGGCGCGTCGCCGAAGGTCCTTGCCAAATGTTACCGGCGAGTAGCATCATGTTGTTACTGACGGGTAGGAAACCGTCGTCCGGTCACGTCGTACGGAAGGGCGCGCCCCCACCATGGGCCACTACAAGAGCAACCTGCGCGACATCGAGTTCACCCTCTTCGAGGTCCTGGGGCGCCAGAAGATGCTCGGCACCGGTCCCTACGCCGAGGTCGACGAGGACACCGCGCGCAGCATCCTCGACGAGGTCGAGCGACTCGCGAGCGGCCCGCTGGCCGCCTCCCTGCTCGCGTCCGACCGCAACCCACCGGTCTACGACCCGGCCACCCGCTCGGTGACGATGCCCGAGGAGTTCAGGAAGAGCTACCAGGCCTACATGGACGCCGAGTGGTGGCGGATGGACCTGCCGGAGGAGCTCGGCGGCACCGTCGTCCCGCCCTCGCTGCGCTGGGCCGTGGCCGAGCTGATCCTCGGCTCCAACCCGGCCGTGCACATGTACGCCTCGGGCATGGCGTTCGCCCACGTGGTCCACCGGCTCGGCACCCCGGAGCAGCGCAAGGTCGCCGAGCGGATGGTCGAGGGCCGCTGGGGCGCGACCATGGTGCTGACCGAGCCCGATGCCGGCTCCGACGTCGGTGCCGGCCGCACGAAGGCGATCGAGCAGGCCGACGGCACCTGGCACATCGAGGGCGTGAAGCGCTTCATCACCTCGGCCGAGCACGACATGTCCGAGAACATCGTGCACCTGGTGCTGGCCCGCCGCGAGGGCGCCGGACCCGGCACCAAGGGTCTCTCGCTGTTCATCGTGCCGAAGTTCCACTTCGACTGGGACACCGGCGCGCTGGGCGAGCGCAACGGCGCCTACGTCACCAACGTCGAGCACAAGATGGGCCTCAAGGCCTCCACCACCTGCGAGGTCACCTTCGGCGAGAACGAGCCGGCCGTCGGCTGGCTCGTGGGCGAGGTGCACGACGGCATCGCGCAGATGTTCAAGATCATCGAGTTCGCGCGGATGATGGTCGGCACCAAGGCGATCGCCACGCTGTCCACCGGCTACCTCAACGCCCTCGAGTACGCCAAGACCCGCCAGCAGGGGCCGGACCTCACCCAGATGACCAACAAGGCGGCGCCGCGCGTCACCATCACCCACCACCCGGACGTGCGCCGGTCGCTGATGACCCAGAAGGCCTACGCCGAGGGCATGCGCGCCCTGGCGCTCTACACCGCATCGATCCAGGACGAGGTCGCCCTCGCCGAGCACGCCGGCGACCAGGGCGACGCGTACGACCTGGCCGTACGCCTCAACGACCTGCTGCTCCCGATCGTCAAGGGGTACGGCTCGGAGAAGTCCTACGAGCTGCTCGGCTCGCAGTCGCTGCAGACCTTCGGCGGGTCCGGCTACCTGCAGGACTACCCGCTCGAGCAGTACATCCGCGACGCCAAGATCGACACCCTCTACGAGGGCACCACCGCGATCCAGGGGATGGACTTCTTCTTCCGCAAGATCGTGCGGGACAAGGGCCAGGCGCTGACCAAGCTGATGACCGACATCCAGGAGTTCGCGAAGGGCGACGAGGGCAACGGCGCCCTCCAGGCCGAGCGCGACCTGCTGGCCAAGGCGCTCGAGGACGTGCAGGCCATCGTCGGCACGATGGTCGGCTCGCTGACCGCCTCCGCCGAGGAGGTCACCAACATCTACAAGGTCGGCCAGAACACCACCCGGCTGCTGCTCGCCTGTGGCGACCTCGTCGTGGCGTGGCTGCTGCTGCGCCAGGCCGCCGTCGCCACCCGCGCGCTGGAGGCGGGCGCCACCGGCAAGGACGCGGCGTTCTACCAGGGGAAGGTCGCGGCGGCCCGGTTCTTCGCCGCCCAGGTGCTGCCGCTGCTCACCGCGCAGAAGGCGGTCGCCGAGAGCATCGACAACTCCCTCATGGACCTGCCGGAGGACGCCTTCTAGCGCAGCCCGTCGACCCCGGACGGCAGCGTCGACACGCCAGATCGTCCGCTACGGGGGGTTTTGTCCCGCGTCCGATCGGGTGCAGCCGGTGTGCGAGCGCCCGTCCCGGGTACCACTGCTCCCAGCGGCCGTCACCCGTCGGTTGCCCGGCTCGTCAGCCGCGCTCCCCGCGCACCACACCTGGAGGAACCCATGGGCATCGGGGTCAGCATCTTCCTCATCGCCGTCGGCGCCATCCTCGCCTTCGCCGTGAACACGACCGTCTCCGGTCTCGACATCAACGTGATCGGCTACATCCTCATGATCGTCGGGGTGCTCGGTCTGATCATGACTGCGTTCATCTGGGGCCCGCGCAACCGCGCCCGGGGTGACGTGGTCGAAGAGCGCCGCGTCTACGACGACCGCGTCTAGCCGCACCGCACGGAGCTCGCCGGCCGGTGACCCGCACGTCGGGTCACCGGCCGCAGCACGTCCGGAACTCGGAAAGGAGCAGCCCATGACACGCCGGCGCGACCGCCGGGGCGGTCCACGGGTCGGCCGAGGGTCGATCAGCACCGCGCTCGTCCTCATGGCCGTGGGCGGCGTGCTCGCCATCGGAGTCAACCCGCCCACCGTCGTCGAGAAGTACCTCGACCTGCTGGACCTCGGTCTGATCCTGGTCTGGTCCGGCATCCTGCTCGTCGTGATGGAGGTCGTCATGACCCGACGGCCGCGCTCGGCCCGTCGGCCGCGCCGCTCGGCCTGGGACGACCGCACCGACCAGTGGTACGAGCAGGACGTCCACCGGCCGGGCTACGCCGGCTGGACGACGAGGCTGCCCACCGTGCGCGACGAGGGTCGCTGACCGCCGAGTACGCCGACAGCTGGTACGCCGACGCGACGTAGAGCGTCGCCTCAGCCGCACCGATGCAGCGCGCCTCGCTCCCGAAGGCACCCGGAGGTCGTTGCTGTGGGGGATGGTCGAACGGTTCCGTGTGACCGCAGGCGCTGGCAGGCTCGGCCCGTTCTGGCGCGCGCGCTGTCATTGAGTGTGTTCGTGGTCCCGGTCGGCGGGTCCTACCTCGTCACGCGCCTCGCGGCACCGTTCGTCACCGACCTGCCGATGGCCGGTCGGATCATCGCCCTGGGCGTCCTGGCACTCGTCGTGGGCCTCACGGCGGAACGGATCTTCCGCCGGGTCCTCCCACTCGTCGCGCTCCTGCGGATGACGATGCTGTTCCCGGACCACGCACCTTCGCGGTTCAAGCTGGCGCGGGCGGCCGGTCACACCCGGATCCTCGAGGAACGGGCACGCACCCATCCCGGCGAGACGGCCGGTGACGCCGCGACGCGCATCCTCGGACTTCTGACCGCGCTGGGCGCGCACGACCGGCGTACCCGCGGCCACTCCGAGCGGGTCCGGGTCTTCACCGACGTCGCCGCCGCCGAGCTGCACCTGCCCGCGGGGGCGCGCGACCGGCTGCGCTGGGCGGCGCTGCTCCACGACCTCGGCAAGATCGGCGTCCCCGCGGTCGTGCTCAACAAGCCAGCCAGCCTCGATTCCGACGAGTGGGACTCGATCCGCCGCCACCCCGATCAGGGTGCGGTGCTGGCCGCCCCGTTGATGGCGTGGCTCGGCGAGTGGGGCGCCGCGATCCCCCAGCACCACGAACGGGTCGACGGCAAGGGCTACCCGCTCGGCCTGGCCGGCCACGAGATCGCGCTGGCAGGACGGATCGTCGCGGTCGCCGACGTCTTCGAGGTCATGACCGCGGCACGCAGCTACAAGCGGCCGATGTCGGTCGCGGCGGCCCGCCGCGAGCTGGCCGACGCGGCCGGGACGCAGCTGGACTCCGCCGTCGTGCGCGCGTTTCTCGGTGCCAGCCTGCCGCGCGTGCTGTGGGCGGTGGGACCGCTGGCGCTCCTGATGAACCTCCCGTTCCTGCGCCAGCTCGCCGAGGCCGGCCGGGTCGTCGAGCAGGTCGGCAGCACCGCCGCGGGTCAGGCCGCCACGGTGGCCGTCGCAGCGACGACCGCGGCGGTCCTTGCCGTGCCGGCGGCAAGCCCGGTCGTGTTCGCCGATCACGACGTCCCCCAGCCGCGCAACCAGGGCCACACCTCAGTTCTCGGTGCCTCGGGCGGGGCGGCACCGTCGGCCACCGCGCATCCGGCCAGCCTGAGGTCGCCTCCGGCCGGCCCGGACTCTCGTCGTAGCCCGCGACCGGGCGATGCGGCCACCGGGCCGACGTCGTTCGCCAGCACGGCCGCAGGCCGGGTCCCTGCCCTGCCCGGTCGCGCGAGCCTTCCCGAAGCACCCGGGCCGTCGACCGAGCCGGTCGCCGGGACACCGTCCGTGCCGGCAGTGCCCGCGTCGTCGACGGTGCCAGACGTACTGGTCAGGGCGAGCGAGCGTCAGCGCGTCCCACGCCTGAGCCCTCCACGTCGACAGCGCCGGTACCAGTCCCCGGCATCGCGCCGGTCTCGTTGGGGACCGCCGCCAACTTCGCGGTGCTCGCCGGGTCGGCGATCACGAACACCGGCCCCACCGCGATCACCGGCTCGATCGGGCTGAGCCCGGGCACGTCGGTGACCGGGTTCCCGACCGCCCCGACCAACGGCACCATCAACCCTGCAGACGGCGTCGCGTCGCAGGCGAAGACCGACCTGGCCGGCGCGTACGACGCCGCCGCGAGCCGGGCGACCACCGCCACGATCCCGACCGGGCTCGGCGGTACCACCCGGACGCCGGGGGTGTACGACTCGGCTTCGGGGACGTTCGAGCTCACCGGAACCGTGACCCTGGACGCGAAGGGCGACCCGAACGCCGTTTTCATCTTCAAGGCTGCGTCCACACTCGTGACGGCGTCCGCCAGCCGGGTGAACCTGGTCAACGGTGCGCGCGCGGCCAACGTGTTCTGGCAGGTCGGCAGCTCGGCGACGCCCGGGACCTACTCGGTCCTCCGTGGCAACGTCCTGGCTCTGACGTCGATCACGGTCACGACAGGGGCGACGGTGGACGGCAGGATGCTGGCCCGCAACGGCGCGGTCACGCTGGACAGCGACATGATCACCCGCACGCCGGGAGGCCAGTAGCCCGAGGGGCGGGCGTCGCCGTCGGCCGCTCGCCTCGCGGATCGGGGGACCACGACGCCTTCGCGTGCCATCCGGCCTGACGAGCGGCTCAGCCCAGCGACGCCGGTAGGTCGACGGCCCGCGACAGGGCGGCAAGCTCGGCGGCCGACTGGTACGGATCGCGGCGGCGCAACACCTCGGCGGCCTCGAGATGCGCCGCGAACGGCGCGCCCACCTGCGCGGCGAAGGCCTCCAGCAGGCGCACCAGGGCCGGTCGGAGGTCGTCGGCGATCCCCACGGCCGCGAGCATGCCGTCGGTCACCACCACCTGGGCGAGGATGACCGCGGTCATGGCCACGTCGAGGGCGGCCGGTCCGGGCCTGGCGTTGGACCAGTCGATGACGACCGGCTCCGGCCCGCGGAGGATCACGTTGAGCGGGTGCAGGTCGAGGTGCAGCAGCGACTCGCCCGGTGCGGCACCCGGCCAGTCGAGGGCGTGCAGCCGGTCGTGCAGCCCGGGGAGCATCGCCCCGCCCTCGTCCGGAGCCAGCCCGCCGACCAAGGCCTCGGCCAGCGTCGGGCCGTCGACGCGCTCCATGACGATGTCGGGGCCGGCCGCGTCGTGGACGACCGGCACGGGGTAGCCGAGGGCGGCGACGGCACGCAGCGTGGCCGCCTCCTCGACGGCGGAGCGGCCGTCGCGGTAGCGCCGCAGCACCAACCCGCCGGTGTAGGCGAAGACGTCGGAGTCGCGGCCGGACCCGAGCAGGTCCATCCTCAGCCGGCCAGGTAGAGCCGCAGCTCCGCGGGGGCGCCCTCGACCAGGCGGACGGGCACGCCCCAATCCTGCTGGTGCACGTGGCAGGCCGGGAACTCGACGTCGGCAGCGTCGTCGCAGGACGCCGCTATGGCGGCGACGTGCAGCACGCCGTCGCCGACATGCACGTCGAGGACCAGCCGCCGGCTGAGGCCCTCGCCGCGGCCCTCGCCCGCGCGGAGCAGCCCCGGCGGCGTCGAGGACACGACCAGCCGGGTGGCGGGCCCGTAGCGCTCGTCGAGCTTCTGCCCGGCCGGCGGCGTGAAGACCACCTCGAGCTCGACGTCGCCCGCCGCGACCTCGGTGACCGGACGGTGAGAGCGCCGGGCAGTGCCGTCGACGACCCGCGCGTCGTCGGGCAGGCGGACCCGGGTCAGCCGGTGGCCGGCGGACTCGACGACCACCAGGTCGCCGTCGAGCAGCACGGCGTCGCTCGGCTCGGCCAGTCCGGTGAGCAGCGTCGTCAGCTGCCCGGTCGACGGGTCGTAGCGCCGGACCGCGCCGTTGTAGGTGTCGCTGACCGCGACCGAGCCGTCAGGGAGGGCGGCGACCCCGAGCGGGTGCTGGAGCAGTGCGGTCGCGGCCGGCCCGTCCACGTGCCCGAAGTCGAACAACCCGGTGCCGACGTCGGTGGCCACGGCACCGTTCTCGAGGTGACGCAGCGAGGACGTCTCGCTGTCGACCAGCCAGAGCCGCCCGCCTGCGGCGGCCAGGCCGGACGTCTGGGCGAACCAGGCGTCCGCGTACGGTCCGTCGAGCAGACCCTCGTTCGTGGTGCCGGCGAGCACCGCCACCTCGCCGGTGACCGGGTCGAACGACCAGAGCTGGTGGATGCCGGCCATCGCCACCGCGACGCGACCGTCGAACCACGCGAGGTCCCACGGCGAGGACAGGTCCTCGGTGCCGGCGCCCTGCATCCACTGCCGGCCGGAGCCGGACACCGTGGTGACACTGCCGTCGGCGAGCCGGACGCCGCGCAGGGCGTGGTTGGCGGTGTCGGCGACCACCACGTCGTAGCCCACCGCGGCGGCGACCTCGGCCGGCAGGACCACCAGTCCCTGCGGCTCGGCGAACCGGGCGCCGGCCGCGGCACCGTCCAGCAGCCCGCGCCGGCCGTCGCCGACCCGGCGCAGAACCGTCTCGCCGTCGGCGGCCAGCTCGACCAGCGAGTGGTGCTTGGAGTCGCTGACCAGCAGGGTGCCACCGGGCAGGACCGCCGCCTTGCCGGGGAAGCGCAGCGCGGTCGTCGCCGGCGGCGGCGGCACGTAGGCACCGTCGCCGCGGTGCAGGGTGCCCTTCGCCTCGTGCTGGGCGACGAGGTCGCCGACCAGCGCCTCGAGGGTGTGTGCGTGCCCCTCTCCGGACAGCTGGGCCACGACGTAGCCCTCGGGGTCGACCACGACCAGGGTCGGCCAGGCGCGCACGGCGTACTGCTGCCAGGTGACCAGCTCGGGGTCGTCGAGCACGGGGTGGTGGACCTCGTAGCGCTCGACCGCGGCGGACAGCGCCGCCGGGTCGGCCTCGTGCTCGAACTTCGGCGAGTGCACCCCGACGGTGACCAGCACGTCGCCGTAGGCCTGCTCGAGCGGGCGCAGCTCGTCCAGGACGTGCAGGCAGTTGATGCAGCAGAAGGTCCAGAAGTCGAGCAGCACGATCTTGCCGCGCAGGTCCGCGAGCCGGAGGTCGCTGCCGCCCGTGTTCAGCCAGGAGCGACCCTGGAGTTCGGGAGCCCGAACGCGCGCGCGGCGGGTCGGGGTCGGGGTCACGAGCGACATCCTCCTGGATTCGAGACCGGTACGCGGGCAAGGGGCCCGTTGACAGTGGCAAGAGACGCGACGAGTCTCACAGCGGGTTCACACCACAGCGAGGGAGGCCTCTCATGGGCTCAGTGCTCTGCCTTCTCGGCCGTCACGCGTGGGAGCACAAGCAGAATCCGGAGGTTGGCGGCGCGGAGGGGTCGTACGAGGAGTGCAGCCGATGCGGCAAGGAGAAGGCGGGATACGGCAAGCCACCCGCGACAGGCGTCGCACGCGGTTGACCGCGGCCCGTCGGCAGCACCGTCTCTGCGAGTAGCGCTTCACGACGCCCAGAAGTCGAGCAGCACGATCTTGCCGCGCAGCTCCCGAGACGGACGTCGCGGCCGCGTGTGTGGAGCCAGGCACGCCCGTGCTCCGGGGTGGGACGCGCGCCCGTCGGGGCGGAACAGAAGTCACCGACCACCCTCCAGAAGTCGAGATCGGCCTGGCGCCCGCCCAGTAGCCCGCGTCGGCGTCGCATCGAGTCTCACAGCGGACTCGACCAGTGCAGCCGCCGTGGCAAGGACAAGGCCGGATAGAGGGATCCTGTGCTTCTCCGACGTGATGGCCCACCGGGTCGTCCGCGCCGCGGAGGACCGTGGTGGTCTCGTGGTCCCGGACGACCTGTCGGTCGTGGGCTTCGACGACAACCCGCTGGCACGGCGGATGCGGCCGGCACTGACGAAGGTCCGGCAGGACGTCGACGCCAGGGGCCGGGCCGCTGCCTCGGCCCTGACCGACGCGATCGAGCGGTCCCAGGAGGGCAAGGCGCCGCTCGCGCGGCACATCCTGCTCCGACCGAGCGGGTGGTCCGCGACAGCACCGCCCCGGTGCGCGCGTAGCTCCGCCGGCAGACGGCCGCCCGCGCGCGGTGCTGCTAGAGCTTGCTGAGCTTGGTGTACGGCGAGAGGACGCGCAGCGGCCGGTCGTTGAAGTCGACGACGACCGCGTCGACCTGGACCTCGACCACCCGGCCCATGCCCTGCTTGTCGTGAGTGACCCGGTCGCCGACCTCGAAGGTGGGGATCACCGGCGGCACCGGGTCCCGAAACGGGCTGCCGGCTGGGCGGGGGCGCGGAGTCTGGGGAGGCGTCATCAACCCCAGTATGCGCGTATTCAGGCCTCGACGGGAACGGATCCGCGGCGTTCGAGCTCCTGGATGTCCAGCACCCGGGTGGCCGCAGCGGCCAGCGCCGCGCTCAACGCCTTGCCGCCGGGGCTCAGGACGACGAGCGGTCCGCAGGCCGCGAGCTCGGCGAAGATGCCGTCGTTGCTGACGACGAGGGCCTGGGCGTTGGGGAGATCCAGGGTGTCGACCGCCTCGAGCAGGGCGACGTCGGCGAGGTCGCTGCCCTGGGGCACGGTCACGGCGTCGGCGACGAACTCGGCCAGGTGCGGCCGGGCCCGGCGGACCGCGCCGTCCTGGCCGGCGAGCACCACGTGGTCGGCCTGCCGGGCCAGCGCGACGACGGCAGCCATCCGGGCCGCCCAGCGGGCCGGGCCGGCCCGCAGGTTGTCGAGGTCGACCAGCAGGATGCGCGGGGCGTCGTGCTCGACCCAGATCCCCTCGGCCAGCACCAGCGCAGCCAGTGCCCCGTCGTCGACGACGACCGACGCCCCGGTGGACCGGCTGCCGCCACTGGGGAACCACTCGAAGTCGTCCCACTCGCCCGGTCCGTCACCCAGTCCCATGACGCCATCGTCGCAGGCCCCGGCCGACCTGACGGGACCCAGAGATCCACACCGGATCCGTGTGGTTCCTCCGCAACGATCCGGTGTGGAGCACCGGGGGCAGGAGTGGGCGTCAGAGGCGGCGGTCGGCGAGCACCGGGAAGCTCGACCGGGTGCGGGCGACCAGCTCGTCGTCGAGGTCGACCACGAGCACCTCTTCGCCGTCGCCCGCCTCGGCGAGCACCTCGCCCCACGGGTCGACCACCGCCGACCGGCCGCCCATCGGCACGCCGGCGTGGGTTCCGCCGGTGTTGCACGCGACGACGTAGGACTGGTCCTCGATAGCGCGGGCCCGGGCCAGCAGCCGCCAGTGCTCGACCCGCTTGGCCGGCCAGGCCGCCGGCATCAGCACGACCTCGGAGCCCGCGTCGAGCAGCGCCCGGAACATCTCGGGGAACCGCAGGTCGTAGCAGGTCGCCAGCCCGAACCGGCCGTGGACGACCGGCCCGTCGCCGGGGGTCATCAGCTTGGGCTCGCCCTCGCCGAAGCCGAACAGGTGCACCTTGCGGTACGTCGTGAGGACGTCACCGGCCGGGCCGAGCAGCACCGAGGTGTTGAACAGCCGGCCCGCCTCGTCGCGCTCGACGAACGAGCCCATGTGCACGGTGGCGCCGAGCCCGCGGGTCGCCGCGCGGAGTGCCGTGACCACCGGCCCGTCCAACGTCTCGGCCGTGCCGTCCCACAGGTCGTAGCAGAAACCGCCGTTCGGCCACAGCTCGGGAAGCACGACGAGGTCGGCGCCGGACTGGGCGCGCAGCAGGTCGACGACCCTGGCCGTCCGGGCCGGGGTCGACTCGTCGTCGCCGTACGAGAGCTGGATGACGTGGACGCGCACGAGGCCTAGCCTCGCACGCATGTCCTCCGGGATGCAGACGGTGCTCGATGCCTACGACCAGGCGCTGCGCTCCTTCCACGCCGTCGCAGCTGCTGTGCAGGCCGACCAGTGGACGCTCCCGACGGACTGCCCCGGGTGGACCGTCCGCGAGCAGGTCGCGCACGTCCTGGCGCTGGAGCTGCAGCTCGGCGGCCAGCCCTTGCCGCCGCGGCTCGACTCCTACCCGCCCCACGTGCGCGGCCCGTCCGGCGAGCACATGGAGAACGGCATCGCCGCGCTGGGCGACGTCTCGCCGGCCGACCTCGTCCAGCGGCTCGGCGTCGCGGTCGACGAGCACCTCGAACAGCTGCGCGCCGTGGACCTCGGCCCCGAGGCCACCGTCGAGGGGACGCTCGGGAAGCCGGTGCCGCTGGCGCGCTTCCTGCCGATCCGGGTCTTCGACGTCTGGACCCACGAGCAGGACGTCCGCCGCGCCATCGGCGCCCAGCCCGGCCCCGACGGGCCTGCCGCCGAGATGTCGCGCCAGCAGGTTCTCGGCGCGCTGCCGTACCTGGTCGGGAAGCAGGCGGCTGCGCCGGTCGGGTCGTCGGTCGCGTTCGACGCCCCGGGGCCGCTGGGCGGCCGGGTCACGGTGACCGTCGGCGACGACGGCCGCGCCACCGCGACCGACGGCGTCGTGGCCGACGCCACCGTGACGCTACGGATGACCGACAGCACGATGATGCGGCTGGCCTGCGGGCGCCTCGCCGTCGACGACGCGGACGTCGAGGTCGTCGGTGACGAGGAGCTCGGACGGCGGGTCCTCGGAGCCCTGACGCTGACGCCGTAGCGAGGCGGCCGGGTCGCGCACGGCGACAGCCAGGACCGCGACGGAGACGACCAGCACTGCGGTCCAGCGCAGGTGAGCCGACTCCCAGCCGGGACCAGGCAGTGTCGTGAGCGCAACCGGAGCCGGCAGCCCGGGCACGCCGAAGACGAAGCCCGCGAGCACCGGCCCGGCGGCCACACCGGGATCCGGCAGCCCGGGCCGGACCGCCAGCGACGCGACGAACGCGACGACCACGGCGGTGACAGTGGCTGCCTCGAGGGTCAGCGCCAGCGACGGCAGCGCCCCCGCAACCCGGGCGTCCACCCAGGACACCAGCACCGCCCAGGCGGCGGCTGCGGGGGCGACGACGAGCAGCACCCGCAGGCCGGACCGGAACCGCAGCGGCGCCGGGACCGCTGACAGCGTCGCCCGGGTGTGGTCGTCGAACGCACCGGCCACCCCCGCCGCCAACAGCACCCCGACCACGCGCACCTCCCACAGCACCGCCGGCGGGTCCGCCCTCGCCGGGTCCCGCCACCACAGCAGCAGCACGGCCGCGAGCACCGCCACCGGCAACGGCTGCCACCGCAGGGCTCGCAGGGTGGGCCGGAGCAGCAGCCGCGCCTGACGCGTCCGCGCCGCGGCCGTACTCACGGCAGCTGCAGGGAACAGGCCACCAGCACGACGACACCCGCGAGCGCGCCCGCGGCAAACGGCAGCCAGGGGCGCCGCGCCACCGGGAGCAGAGCCCCGGCTGCCGCGAGGGCGCAGAGCGCCAGCAGGTACCCGAGGTGCCAGCCCGCCGAGCCCGGCTCCCTGGCCGGGATCGCGTCGCCGCCCGTCGACCGGACGAAGTCGACGTACGCGCCGAGGTACGGCCAGTGCGCGGAGACCCAGGCGTTCGCCGTGACCACCGCGACGACCGCGACCAGCGGCAGGCCGGGCCACGGCAGCAGCCGGGCGACGGCCACCCCCAGCAGTCCGGCGCCGAGGATCGCGGCAGGCGGGCTCGCCACGTGCTGCCACAGCAGCGGCAGACCCGTGTCACCACCGTGGAGCGCGAGCCAGCCCAGCGAAGCGACGGCCGCGATGACGGCAGGGGCCGCGGCGGCGAGCAGCATCGCCACGGTCCGGTGCAGGGGCGGCATCGGGAGCGCGCCGGTCCACTCGTCGACACCGGAGCGGCGGCCGGACGTCGCGACCAGGTTCACCGCGAAGTAGGCGGGGACCGCCAGGAGGAACACCAGCATCGCCGTGACCATCGAGTACCGGTCGTACGGCGCCGCCGGGCCGTCGAGGCCGACGCCCAGCACGTACCACAGCAGACCCAGCAGCAGCGCGGGGTGCCGCGCGACCCGCCAGGCCTGGACCCGGGCGAGCTCGGGCACCAGCGCCCACGGGCCGCCGACCGCCGGCGGGCCGGGGCGGCCTCGGCGCGGCCGGTCGCGATCATCTCGCGGAGGCTCACGCCGCCACCCCCCGGGCCCGGTCCCCCACGAGCAGCAGGTAGGCGTCCTCGAGCGTGGGCAGCACGACCTGGGCTCCGGGCGGGGCGATGTCGCCGACGTTGCGCACGTCGCCCTCCGCGGTCCTCCACGCGATCCGGGCAGCCGGCGCGCGCTCGGGCGCGAGCCAGACCCGCCCGCGGGCCATGCTCGTGAGCTGACCCGGCGTCCCGTCGAAGGCCACCCGCCCGCCGTCCACCACCACGACATGGGGGCACAGCGCGGCAACGTCCTCGGTCTGGTGGGTGGACAGGATCACGCTGCGGCCCTCGCCGATGCGCGACACCAGGTCGCGGAACCGGAGCCGCTGCTCCGGGTCGAGACCGGCCGTCGGCTCGTCCAGCACGACGAGGTCGGGGTCGCCGAGGACCGCCTGGGCCACCCCGACCCGGCGCTTCATACCGCCGGAGAGAGCCCGGATCCGGCGGTCGGCGACGTCGGCCAGTCCCACCAGGTCGATCACCCGGCGGACCTCGTCGTGCCGGGCGCGCCGGTCGGTGAGCTCCTTGAGGATCGCGACGTAGTCGACGAACTCGAAGACGGTGAAGCCGCGGTGGAACCCGGGCTCCTGCGGGAGGTAACCGAGCCGGCGCCGGATCTCGAGCCGGTCGCCGGTGTCCTGCGGGTCGCGGCCGAGCAGCCGCAGCGTGCCGCTGTCCGGTGCGAGCACGGTGGCGAGCATCCGCAGCAGCGTGGTCTTGCCGGCGCCGTTCGGGCCGAGCAGGCCGGTCACGCCGGGGCCGGCGCCGAAGGTGACGCCGGCCAGCGCACAGGTGCGGCCGCAGGACTTGGTCACGTCGACGACGCGCACCCCCGTCATGCGGACCTCCTCGAGTCGTAGGCGAAGGCCGGTCGCTGGCGGACGACGGCGGCCGCCGCGACGACCAGCACCGCCAGGGCGACGAGCTGGCCGGCGGCGCCGAAGGCCGCGAGGTCGGCGTCGTCGGCCCGGCGGACGAGAAGGACGAGAGCCACCCAGGTCGTGAGCACCCCGGCCGCCGCCCACACCGGCGTGACCCGGGCGGACAGCGCGAGCGTGGTGGCGCTGAGGGCGAATGCGGGGAGCAGCCATGCGACCGCGGTCCAGCCGCGGTCGAGCAGGGCCAGCGAGCCGAGCGAGGTGAGGACGACGGTGCTCCCGACGACGGCCACGCTACGGATGAGCAGGAGCCGCAGCATGGAGTACGGCGCCGCGACCGCGAGCTCGTAGGCCGGGTCGGCGAACCGGCCGTAGGCGGCGGCGACCCCGGCGACCGGCAGCATGGGGGCCAGCGTGAGGTAGCCGAGCAGCCCTGCCGGGGATGCGCCCGCGAACACGACGGCGAACACGACGGCACCGGCGAGCGAGCCCAGCCAGGACGCCTTCAGCGACGGGGTCGCTGCCAGCAGCCGCGCGGGGCCCGCACCGACGCCGCCGCGGGCCAGCATCCGCTCGAGCCACGGCCGCCCGGTGAGCTGCACCCGGTCGTCGACCTCACGCCAGACCGCGTCCAGCCGGCGCCGGTTGACCTGCGGGGCGAGGCGGGCCCGGCAGTCGGTGCAGGTCGTGAGGTGCGCCTCGGCCGAGGCGGCCACGGCCGCGGACGCCTCCCCCGCGACGTAGCGGGCCAGGGTCGGCTCGTCGATGTGCCAGCTCATGCCAGTGCCTCTCGCAGCTGCGCCTTGGCGCGCATCATCCGGGTCTTCACGGTCCCCGTCGGCAGGCCGAGCAGGAGCCCGGCCTCGCGGGTGGTCAGGCCGTCCAGGACGGTCGCCTGGACGACGGTACGCAGCTCGGGAGAGAGCCGGCCGAGAGCGCCGGCGAGGTCGCCGTACTCCACGCCGGCGAGCACCCGCTCCTCCGCCGACGGCTCGGTCCCCGATCCCGATCCCCCAGATCCAGGCGGCGACCTCCCCGTCTCCGGACCACCGTCGCGCTCCCCTCCACACCGCGACGAAGGTGTCCTGTACCGCCTCGTCGACCAGCTGGGCGTCGTTGCAGCGCCGGGTCAGGCGTAGCAGCAGCCAGGCCGCATGCCGGGCGTACAACGTCTCGAGCGCACCGCGGTCGCCAGCGGCCACGGCGCGCACCAGGACGGCGTCGCTCGGCTGGTCGTCGGCGGTGTCGGCCACGGGTGTCACTGTGGTCCGGTCGGCCGCTGTCCGCACTCTGTTCAGAACGGCATCGTGACGCGGGCCAGCCGGGCACCGGCGTTGCCGGCCGGCACGGCGCCGCCGGCGCTGGTCGTGTTGAGGTGCAGGATCACCGCCCGTGGCCCACCCGTCGCGGTGGGCCGGAACGGCCAGTCGACGACGGTCTGCGCGCGCCCGTTGCCGGCCGCGTTGGTCACCAGGTCCAGCCAGACCTCGTTGGCCGGGTTGGCGTACGCCGGGTCGGTGGAGGCCACCGTGAGGCTGCCGTTCGCGGCCGGGTCCGGAGCGTTCTGGTAGTGCGCGCCAGCAGCGGCTCCGGTCGCGCCGCAGGGCAGGTAGTGCGCGTGCGCGCCGTAGGTCTCGTCCGGCAGCAGGCCCCACGCGTGCAGGACGACGGTCCGGCCGCTGCCGGTGGGGACCGCGCGGACCGCGACCCGGGCGCCGACCGGCACCTGCGACGGGTCATAGGTGAACGCCGCCGTCGCGCCCGCTGGGGCAGCGAACAGGCCCCCGGCGTCGACCGGGCCGACGGAGGCGCCCGCCGGCGCGGTCGCGGCCGCGACGACGAGTGCCGTACCGAGACCGGCGGCAGCGGCGAGGACGGCGGAGCGGCGTACGGTCATGGCGAGCCCCTTCCGGCGACGACGAGTGACACCCTCCCTGTCGGTGCCGGAGCCCCGAACGGTTCAGTGCCGGGCAAGCCGGATCCGCGCGACGCCGCCGTCGAGGTCGACGGTGCTGCGCGGCGGCGCGCCGTCGTCGGCCTCGTCGCGCACCAGCTCCTGCTTCTGCCGCTCGGCCAGCTCGTCGGCCTTGCCGGGCGACAGGGACGCGTGCAGCAGCTCGAACCCGGTCGAGGAGACCTGGCTGTCCCGCCGCCACCGGACGAGGCCGTGGTCGCGCAGCCGGAGGAGCAGCTGGTCGACGGCGGCCACCGCGAGCAGCGCAAGGACCAGCCCCGGCAACGTCAGTGCGACGGCGACGCCCACAACGGCGAGGCTACGCCGCCGGGGCGACGCCCCCCGTCTCAACGCCCGCCCCACAGGGGGATAAGCGCTGGCTAACGCCCTTGTTCGCAGCCGGGGAGGGCCCGACGGTGAGGAGGAACGCACCACCGAACCGAGGAGCCCGCATGAGAAGGTCCCGCCGCATCGCCCTCACCGTGGCCGTGGCCACCGGACTGCTCGGTGGCGCCGGCGCCGCAGTCGCAGGGATCAACACCGGGGCCGGGAGCACGGCGGCCGCCGGCTCGACCGTCTCCTCGGGGACGACACCCGTCGCCGCGGCCGGTACGACGGCGGAGGACGCCGAGCTCGTGACGTACGTCGACGAGATGGGCCGCCGGGCCAGCCGCCTCCAGGAGCGACTGGCAGCCGCCCAGGCCCGTCTGGAGCACGCCCGCACCGTGCACGCGGCACGCGTCGTCGCCGCCCTGCAGGCGCGTGCCGCTGCCGCTGCCGCTGCCGCCGGCGCCGCCAGCGCGAGCGGCCCCGGGACGGCTGCGGACGACACCAGCGACGGCGCCGGCTCGGACGACGGCTCCCGGGCCGAGTCGGGCGACGACCACGGCGACGACGCGTCCAGCAACGTGAACGGCGACCACCGCGAGCACGGCGACGACGCCTCCGACGACGGCGACAACGAGAACGAGGACGCGAGCGACGACACCTCGGACGACCACAGCGATGACTGACCGCCGGGGCACCGCTGCCGGCTGGCGGACGGCCGCTGCCGTCGCGCCGGTCGCAGCGGCAGCCCTGGCACTGGCCACCGGGTGGGCCGTGCAGCACCCGCCGGCCGGCGCGGCCGCTGCGGACCCCTCCGCCGCAGCGGCCGCGCCACTCCCGGGCCCGACGACGCCGTCAGCTTCCGGC
>JBBRVW010000026.1:0-64895 GCA_038246545.1 Actinomycetes bacterium
GCGCCAGCAGCTGTACGGCCAGATCCGCGCGACCGTTCGCGAGGAGGCGCCGATCATCTTCGTTCACTACGAGACGCTGAACTACCTCATGACGAAGGATGTGGTGGGCAGCACCGTCACCCCTGCCCTGGAGCTCAACCTCAAGGACGTCGGCTTCACCGGCTGACCGCCCGTTCTCACGTGTCAGCCGCTCGCTCCGGCACGCCGGAGCGAGCGGCTGACAACTTTCGCGGGTGCGGGCTGGTAGGACGGTGGACATGACGGAGGAGAGCTACCCGACGATCCTGCAGACCGTCCTGGACGCGGCGGACCCCCGCGCGACGGCGGAGTTCTACCGGCAGATGTTCGGCCTGCACTACCGGCCGGGCGACGAGCCGCCTCCCGCAGGCGAGCCTGACGAGAACGGCCAGGACTGGCTGGTGCTGCTGATGCAGGACGGCTCGCGGTCCTTGGCGTTCGGCAAGGCTGACGATGTCGCCGGGACCACCTGGCCGGAGCCCGGCGTACCGCAACAGATGCACCTCGACACGTCGGTATCCTCGGTCGACCAGCTGGAGCGGCAGCACGAGCGGGCGCTGGGCCTCGGTGCCCGGCTGCGGTTCGACCGCACCGACGACCCGGACGAGCCGCTGCGGGTCTACGTCGACCCGGCCGGCCACCTGTTCTGCATCTTCGTCGCCTAGCGCGACCTGTCAGCCTGTGGCCGCCGTATCCGGCGGCCAGCGGCTGACAAGTGGGTTAGGGGTGGCCGGCGCCGCCGTCATGGCGCAGGGCCGCCAGGACGGCCTTGACCCGGCGGTGGCCGCCGGGCTCGTCGTGCAGCCCGAGCTTGCTGAAGATGCTGGCGATGTGGCTCTCCACCGTCTTGACCGAGACGACGAGCCGCTCCGCGATCCCGCCGTTGGACATCCCTTCCGCCATCAGCGCCAGGACGTCGCGCTCGCGGTCCGACAGCGCGGCGACCGGGCTGCGCGCGGCGTGCGCCTGCATCAGGCCCCGCACGATGTCGGGATCGAGCACGGTGCCGCCCGCCGCGATGGTCTCCAGAGCCTGGAGGAGGGTCGACACCTGGATGACGCGGTCCTTCAGCAGGTACCCGAAATGGCTCGCCTGCCGCTCGAGCAGCGTGGCGGCGACCTGCGTCTCGACCGCCTGGGACAGCAGCAGGATGCCGAGGCCCGGGCGGCTGGCCCGGAGCTCGACCGCGGCGACGGCGCCCTCGTGGGTGAACGTCGGCGGCATCCGGATGTCGACGATGGCGACGTCCGGCTCGTGCGCGGCCACGGCCTCGACCAGCCCGGCCGCGTCGGCGACCGTCGCGCAGACCTCGATGCCCGACTCGGTGAGCAGCCGGGACAGCCCCTCCCGCAGCAGGGCGGAGTCGTCCGCGATCACGACCCGCACGGCAGCTCCGCCTCGACGACGGTGCCGTGCGGGGAGTTCTCGCAGACCCGGAGGCAGCCGCTCAGGGCCGACACCCGGTCCGCCAGCCCCTGCAGCCCGTGGCCCTGTGGGTCGGCCTGTCCTACGCCCTGGTCTGCGATCACGACCCGCAGGACCGCGCCGCGAACCTCGGCCGTGATCGAGAGGTCCTGGACGTCGGCATGTTTGACGGCGTTGGTCGTCGCCTCGGCGATGACGAACCACGCCGCGCCCTCGACGTCGGCGGGGAAGCGCCGGTCCACGACGTCGTGGGCGACGGCCAGCGGAGCCCGGCCGGCAAGGTCTTCCACCGCCGCGAGCAGGCCACCACCGGCCAGGGCCGCCGGCTGCAGGCCGCCGGCCAGGTCGCGAAGCTCCTGCACGGTGAGACCCAGGTCGACGATGGCGCGGTCGATCTCGGCGTGGAGCACGGTCGGGCCGCCGTTCACCTGGGCCGCCCGAAGCTGCAGGGCGATTGCCAGCAGCCGTTGCTGCGCGCCGTCGTGCAGGTCTCGCTCGATCCGCCGACGTTCGTCGAGGTGCGCCGTGGCGATCCGGGACCGCGACTCGCTGATGAGCTCGACCTGGCGCGCGAGCTCGGCGCGCAGCGCGACGTTGTCGAGCTCGGCCGCGGCTTCCTGCGCGACCGCCTCGATGACGGCCCGCTGCGACCGCTGCGGGTCGAACTCGACCTTCGCCGTGACGGCACCGCGCCGTCCTACGTCGACGGCGTGCGGGCCGGGCGGCACCGCGTGCCCGTCGGAGGTCACCCAGGCGTCGTCGCCGGCCGGGTACAGGACGCGCACCCGGGGGTCCCGCAGCGCGGCCGGGAGCAGCGCATCGAGGTCCGGCGTCGCGCCGGACAGGCCCGAGCGCACGGCCTGGACAGCGTCGAAGCGGTCGCGATCGATGCGCCGGGCCACCGCACGTCGACCCCACACATAGGCCGTGCGGGCCGCCGTCGCTCCGGCCAGCGTCGCGGCGACGGTCGTCAGTCGCGAGGCAGGGTCGATCGGGGTGGTCCGGCTGATGACGACCACCACCACGCCGAAGCCGACGATCACGGCGGCCGACGCCAGCGCGTAGGCGGCCGAGTCGGTCACCACCCGCTCGACGTCGTAGAGCCGGTACCGCAGGACGGAGAGGGCGGCCCCGACCGACAGCGTGACGATGGAGGCGGACATCAGGTAGCCGGCGACGTCGGAGCGCCCGAGGTACGACACCGCGAAGCTGGCGACGACGCACGGGACCAGGGGGACCGCGCCGGCGACCAGCCACAGCAGCTGCTGACGGGCCGGCCCCTCTGCTGCGCGCCAACGCCGGACCAGCTCGACGGCTGACAGCACCAGGCAGAGACCGGTCACGATGATGGCTGCCGCGGCCACGTACGCCATCGGGACCTGCAGCGGGCGGATCGCCCAGGGGCTGACGGTGTCCGCGTACGGCGGGTCCAGCCGCGTCGACCGCAGCAGCGCCGCGACCTGGTAGAGCGCACCAGTGAGGACCGTCCACCGCGGCAGCGACCGTCGTACCGTCGTCCGCACCGGCGGCGTGAACCACAGGACGAGCGCCAGGTACACGAACCACCAGACGAAGCTCGTGTCGGACAACGTGGCGGCCAGGGCGCCTGCTGGCGCGGAGAACCGCTCGGCGTGCGCCAGGCCGGCGTACACGTCGGTGAGCCCGCTCCAGGCGAGCGCGGCACCCAGGCCGAGGAAGGCCCACCCCGCGAGCTGCGGGTAGGCCTTGCCGGTCAGCAGCATCCCGACCAGCCAGCAGGTGAGGGTCGCGACGACGAACGGCACGTCGGCCGCCCCCAGGAGCGGCTCGCCGTCGGGTGGCCGCTCCAGCTGCACGACGGTCGTGGCAGCCAGCAGCGCAGGAGTCACGGGCCAGGTGAGCGCCCGGACCAGAACGCGCGGCGGCCCCATCGCGTCATGGTGACAGCAACGGCGCACCGGGGACTCAGGGTCAGCCCTGATCCGAGAGTGGTGCCGGCCCGGTCGCCACGGCGGCGCCCCCGGCGAAGGCTGGCCGCAGGACGTCCCGACCAGCCTGGAGCGCTCGATGACCACCACCACGACAGACCCGGGGCCGACCGGCGCCCGCTTCGCGCAGACCGGTGCCGCCCGCAAGGTCGCCGCCGGCGCCTCGGCGCTGTTCGGCGTCGCCCTGTTCATGACGGTGGCGAGCATCGACGTCCCGCACCGCGCGACCGACGCCGAGCTCGTGCACTGGTGGGAGCAGTCGGGCAACCGCATCGCAGGCATCGTCTCCGGCCTGTCCGCGATCAGCGCGGCGGTACTGATCGCGGTCGTGCTGAACTACCTCGGACGGCTGAAGGCGACGGAGCGCGCGCCGCACTGGATGGCCTTCGCGCGGTCCATGGGGGCCGCGGTCACCGCCGTCTGGCTGGTGACCGGCGCTGCCCGGGCGACGATCAGCCGGCTGGTCGACGTCATCGACGAGCCGCTGCCTGGGGTCGACGTCCTCCGGTTCGCGACGGCGTTGAACTACGCCCTGCTGGGACTCGCCGGGATGGGGGCCCTCGGCCTCGTCATCCTCGCCGTCTCGGTCGTCGTGCTGCGCACCGGCGCGCTCGGGCGGTGGGTCGGCCGGGTCGGGATCGGCTGCGCCGTCGTGGTGATCGGCGCGACGCTCGCGCAGGTCGGTGCGTACGTGACGCTGGTGGCGATCGCCTGGGCGTTCTGCCTCGCGGTCGCCATCTGGCGCGCCCCGGAGGACTGACGCGCTCCGCCCAGGAGAGTTGTCAGGCGCTGAGGGCCATATACGGCGGCGTGGGGCTGACAGGTCACGGGAGCTCGTCGGCGATCGTGCGGACCAGGTCGGCGGCGGGCATCGGGCGCAGCCGCTGCCACCCCTCGCCGGCCCACAGGTGCAGCCGGTCGGCGTCACCGGCCGTGGCGGCCGCGGCCCTGAGGGGCCGGGTCAGATGGTGCACCTCCGGGTAGCCGCGCGGCGCCGCGAGGTCGTGCGCGAGCAGGAAGGCGTTGACCAGGCCGCGCGCCGGCCGTCCGGTGAAGGCGCGCGTCATCGCGGTCCGCGTGAACCGCGGGTCGAGCAGGGCGGCGAGGTGGGTGGGCGAGGTGCCGGCCTCCGGGCAGCCCAGGAACGCCGTGCCCATCGCCGCCCAGGTCGCGCCGTGCTCGAGCACGGCGCGGACGTCGGCGCCGTCCATCAGCCCGCCGGCCGCGACGAGCGGCAGCTCGGTGACGGCGCGCACGGCGGCCAGCAGCGTGCGCAGCGGCACCGCAGGCCCGGTGTCGTCGTCGTCGGTGAACGCGCCGCGGTGCGCCCCGGCCTCCGCGCCCTGCACCCACAGGGCGTCCGGGTGCACCGCGCACGCGAGCAGGGCCTCCTGGACCGTCGTCACCGTGACCACCACGGCCGACCCGGCGGCGCGGAGCGTGGCCACGGCCGCAGCCGACGGGCACCCGAACGTCGTGCTCACCACCGGCACACCGGCGACGGCGACGAGCTTCGCGTCGGCCTCGTCGTCGTCCCAGCGCGGCTCGCCGGGCTCGACGCCGAGCGCGGCGGCGTCCGGCGCGAGCCGCGCGCGGTAGGCCGCGACCCCGTCCGGCTCGGGGCTGCGGGCACCCGGCAGGAAGACATTGACGCCGAACGGCGCGCGGGTGAGGCGTCTCAACGCAGCGACCTCGGCGGCGACGGCGTCCGTCGCCCGGTAGCCGGCCGCGAGGAACCCCAGCCCGCCGGCGCCGCACACCGCGGCGACCAGCGCCGTGGTCGACGGCCCGCCGGCCATCGGCGCCGCCACGACCGGCACGTCCAGCGCGGGCAGCACCCCACGAATCTACGACCGGACCACGCCGAGTGGGCGCAAAGTTGCGCGAAGCGGACACCGGATGCGGATACTGGGTGGGGAGACGACCGAGAGCAGGCGCCGGCACCTGGCGCGACGAGGACCACCGTGGGGGAGATCCACCAGTGACACCGGGGCGACCCGCCGTACGTCCGGTCCGCGCGCGCACCCGCCTCGGGGTGCTCGCCGCGCTCTGCGTGGCGCTCACGGCCGGGGCCCTCAGCGGGGCACCCGCCGAGGCCGCACCCGCACCGGCGCCGCACCTCAACCAGGTCGCCGCCGCGTCGCAGTGCCCGATCGGGCTGGGCCGGCCGCAGAAGGGCAGCGCCGCCAAGGCCCGCGCCCTGATGGCCGGACGCGCCCAGATCAACGAGTACGGCTGGTTCCACCTCGCGGCGAACCCGTCCTGGAAGCCCGTCAGCACGCTGGACAGCAGCGGCAAGGGCTACATGCACTCGCTGCACTACTTGCTTCCGCTGCTCCGGCGCGGGGTGAAGACCGGCAACAAGGACTTCATCGACCGCTTCTACTTCCTGATCCACGACTGGTACCGCGACAACAAGCCCGGCGGCGCCAGCAGCCGCTACGCGTGGGGCCCGCCGATCTACGAGGGCTTCCGCTCGCTCGTGCTCGTCTGCGCCGCCGCCGGCCCGCGCGGCACCGCGCCGTGGCTGGCCAGGGCGCTGAAGAAGCAGGGCGAGATGGCCGCCAGCTCGGCCCGGTACGAAGGCATCAACAACGCCTCGCTGCACCAGCAGATGGGTCTCTACGCCGTGGCCGTGACCCTCGGCCGGCCCGCCTGGCGGCGGCTCGCGAAGCAGCGCATCGACACGCTCGCGGCCCGCCTCATCCACGAGGACGGGTCGGACGAGGAGGGCGCGCTCACCTACGCGCAGAACGACTACCGGTGGTTCAACCAGGCCGCCGAGCGGTTCCGTCGGGCCGGTGACTCGATCCCGCCGGAGTTCGCGCGGATCGCCGCGATCCCGGCCTTCCTCGCCCAGGCCACCCGGCCCGACGGCCGGATCGAGGCGCTCGGCGACTCCAGCCCGACGCTGCTCGGTGCCCGCAGCTGGGACGGCACCTCCGCCGAGTGGGCCGCCACCGGCGGCGCCAGCGGGGTCGCGCCGAGCGCCACCTTCAGCTCGTACGCGGGCGGCTACGTGTTCGGCCGCAGCGGGTGGGGCAGCGAGTCGCGCCCGCTCGTCGACCAGACCTACTACAGCGTGCGTGCCGGCCAGGGCAGCGGCATCCCGCACGCCCACGACGACGCCGGCGCGCTGACGCTGTACTCCTACGGCTCGCCGCTGCTGCTCGACACCGGGCAGTGGAAGTACGTCTACGGCAGCACCCGGTCGTTCGTCGTGTCCCGGGCCGCGCACAACGCGGTGCTCGTCGACGGCGCCACCCGCACCCGGCCACGCCCCCAGCTGAGCACCGCGCAGGCGCCGGGTCTCGACATGACGACCGTCGTCGACACCGGCTACAGCGGTGTCACCCTGACCCGCACCATCGCCTACGACCGGGTCGACGACGTCGTCCTCGTGTGGGACCGCCTCACCTCGGTCAAGCAGGTGCGGGCCAGCCAGCAGTGGGGCCTCGGCCGCGACCGCGGCGTCACCCTCGACCAGGACACCGCGCACACCACCGGCGAGGGCGCCAACGTGTCGATGTTCTTCACCTCCGGCGGGGCGCCGCTCGACGTCGGGCGCGGTGACAAGAAGCCCTGGCGCGGCTGGAACAGCATCGCCTACGGCGAGCTCGCGCCGGCCCCGTCGCTGCGCGCCACCCAGAAGGGCATGTCGCTTTCCTGGCTCACGGTGATCGCCCCGCGCAAGCCCGGCGTCCCGGGCTCGGCCTTCTCCGCGACGTCGTCGGTGTCGTCGACGAACGCGTCGGTCGTGCTGCGCACGCCGACCGGCTCGCAGCAGGTCAACCTCGACGCGACCTCCGGGTCGCTCTCGCCGGCGACCACCCTGACACCGACCGCCTCGGCTCCCGCACCGATCGTGCTGGCCGGCAGCACGACGAGCCTGCGCGGCACCGGCCTGGTGCCGGGCGCTGGCGTGACGCTCGAGTCGATGCCGGCCGGGGGCACCACCTGGACGGCGATCAGCTCCGGCGTAGCGGGCCGGGCCGGCACCATCGACCTCGGCCCCGCGCCGATGTCGGCCACGTCCGACCTGCGGCTGGTGTCCGGCGGCGCTGCGTCGGCCCCGGTGCGTGTCATTGCGGCCGTCGCCCCGCAGCCGCTGGCGGGGGTCACCGCGTCCCCCACCGGCCCCGGCGAGGTCACCGTGTCGTGGCAGCCGCCGGCCGACACCGGCGGTGCGCCGCTCACCCGCTACGCCGTGCGGATCGACGGCAAGCGCGTCGTGGTGGCCGCCGACGCCGCCACGAGCGTCGTCGTGAGCGGGGTGCACGCGGGTGACGAGGTGGCCAAGGTCCGCGCGTTCAACGCGGTGGCGATGTCGGCCTGGGCGTCGATCGGTGTCGCGGTGCCGCCGTACCCGTCGGTGACCGGGCCCACCAAGGTGCGGAAGGGCACGACGGTCAGGGTGAAGCTGGCGGGCCTGCTGCCCGGCCAGGTCGCCGACGTCGCGGTGAAGACCGTGAAGAGCGGCGCGGTGAAGCTGCGGCACCGGACAGCCACCAAGAACGGCACCGCCACGGTGCGGTTCCTGGTGCGGTCGACCACCCGGGTGTCCGCCACCAGCGGCGGCATCACGTCCGCCGTCCTGCGCATCGGAGTGCCGACCAGGAAGCGCTGACCGCTTCGCCCTGGACCCTGACACCGGCCCCCACGCCGCACGCCGGCGGCCGACGGCGGCAGGATGGGCGGCGTGACGCGGTGGGTGCTGCACGTCGACCTGGACCAGTTCCTGGCCGCCGTCGAGATCCTCCGCCACCCGGAGTACACGGGCCTGCCGGTGGTGGTCGGCGGCGACGGCGATCCCACCAAGCGCGGTGTCGTCAGCACCGCGTCGTACGAGGCGCGCGCGAGAGGCGTCAGGTCGGGGACGCCGATGCGCACCGCGGCGAAACGGATCCCGGAGGCCGTCTTCCTGCCGCTCGACCGCGAGCACTACGAGGCGGTGTCGGCCGAGGTGATGGCCGCCCTGCGCACCGTCACCGAGCAGGTCGAGGTGCTCGGCTGGGACGAGGCGTTCGTCGGCGTCGACGACCCGCCCGGCGACGAGCCCGAGGCCGTCGCGCGCGAGGTCCAGGCGCGGGTGCTCGGGGCGACCCGGCTGCACTGCTCGGTCGGCATCGGCCGCAACCGGCTGCAGGCGAAGATCGCGACGTCGTACGGCAAGCCGGCGGGGGTCTTCCGGCTCACCGGCGCGACCTGGTTCGACGTGCTCGGCGACCTGCCCACCGACGCGCTGTGGGGTGTCGGCGCCAAGACCGCGCTGAAGCTCACCGACCTCGGGCTCACCACCGTGCGGGCGCTCGCCGAGGCCGACGTCGACGCGCTGGCCGCCCGGTTCGGGCCCGCGACCGGGCCGTGGCTGCAGCGGCTGGCCGCCGGCCGCGACAGCGCTGCCGTGAGCAGCACGCCGTACGTCCGGCGCTCGCTCGGCCGCGAGGTCACCTACCAGCAGGACCTCGCCGACTGGGCTGACGTCCGCCGTGAGGTAAGCGCCCTGGCGCAGCGGGTCGCCGGCGAGGTCGCCGACGAAGGCCGCGACGCACTCCGGGTGGTCGTGAAGGTGCGCTACGCGCCGTTCTTCACCGCGACCCACGGGCGCACGCTGCCGGAGCCGACCACCGACGCGACCGCGGTCGAGGCCGCGGCGCTGGAGGCGCTGGACCGGTTCGAGCAGCGCCCGGTGCGGCTGCTCGGTGTCCGCGCCGAGCTGGTCCGCTAGCGCCGGTCCAGTGCCGCGACCACGGCCTCCGCGGTGAGCGGCAGGTCGCGCACGCGGACCCCCACCGCGGCGGCGAGCGCGTTGGCGATCGCCGCCGCCGTCGGTCCCTGCGCGACCTCGCCGGAGCCCACCGACGGCAGGTCCGGCCGGTCCATCAGCACGACGTCGACGACGGGGACCTCGGAGAACCGCAGGACCGGGTAGGTCTCCCAGTCGGTGCTGGTCACCCGGCAGGTGTCGAAGCGCACCCGCTCCTTCAGCGTCCAGCTCGCCGCCTGCACCGCCCCGCCCTCGACCTGGTTGCGGACGCCGTCGGGCTGCACGACCCGGCCGACCTCGACGGCCAGGGTGAGCCGCCGCAACCGCACGTCGGCGACCGCCTCGACCTCGGCGACCACCGCGCACCAGCCGCCCTTCTTGTACTGCGCCACGGCGACGCCGTGCCCGACGTCGCCGCCGGTCGGCCGCGAAGCCCAGCCGGCCCGCTCCGCCACCGCCTCGAGCACCGCACGCCCGCGCGGGTCGGAGAGGTGGTCGAGCCGGTAGGCCACCGGGTCGGCGCCGGCCGACTCGGCCAGCTCGTCCATGAACGACTCGTTCGCGAACACGTTGGTGAACGCCCCCAGCGACCGCAGCGAGGACGACCGCAGGGCCACCTGGTCCAGCCGGTGCCCGGTGATCCGCCGCGCTGGTACGTCGTAGGACGGCACCGCGCCGCGCGCGCTGCCCGCGCCACGCTCGGGCGGCGGGTCGACCGGTGCGCGCGCCGGCGCACCTCCGTCGACGTGGGAGGCGGCCAGCAGCCCGGGAGTGCCGGCGAACCCCGGGCGCGAGGTGTGGCCCTGGCTCCAGATGTCGCACTCCCAGCTGGTGATGCGGCCGTTGTCCAGCCGCGCCGCGAGATCGACGGCCTGCGGCGACCCGAACGGCGACCACGCCAGCTCGTCGGCGCGGCTCCACCGCACCTGCACCGGCCGACCGGGCACCGCGCGCGCCAGCAGCACGGCATCGAAGGCGGCGTCGTCGGCGCCGTTGTGCCCGTACGCCCCGGCACTCTCGACGTGCTCGACGACAACCCGGCCGGCGTCGATCGACAACGCCTGCGCGACCGCGAGCCGCAGTCCGAACACGTTCTGGCTGTGGCTCCACACGTGCAGGTGGTCGTCGTTCCACCGGGCCAGTCCGCAGCTCGGCGCGATGGACGCGTGCGCCAGGAACGGCCGGCTGTACGACGCCGCCATCTTACGCGAGCCGGTGGCAGCAGCGATGTCGCCGGTCTCGTCGACGACGAAGTCGGTGTGCGGTCCGGTGCGCAGGTAGGTCGCGAGGTCGTCCTCGTCCGGCAGCGTCGGCCGCTCGTCCCACCTGGCGGCGCGGCGCAGCCCGTCGGCGGCGAGGTCGGCGACCCGCTCGTCGTCGGCGACGACCCCGAGGAACGACCCGTCGCGCACGACGGCGACGACGTGCTCGGTGGCGGCGACCGCGTCCACGTCGACCGACACCAGCGTCGCGGCGGGGGACGGTGGTCGCACCACGCGCCCCCACAGCTGGCCGGGCAGCACCAGGTCGGCGAGGTAGCGCGGGCGGCCGGTCACCTTGTCGGGCAGGTCCAGCCGCGCGACGTCGACCGGAGCGCCGTCCGCAGCCTTGGGCGTCGGGGTCCCGTCGGCGTCCACGTCGAGGTCGACGAGTGCCGCCAGCTCGCCGTACGTCGTGCTGCGGCCGTCCGGCGCGGTGAACGTGCCGTCGCGCACCACTACTCCGGGGCCGAGCTGGCCGGCAGCGGCGGCGACGAACAGGGCTCGGGCCGACGCGCACGCCTGGCGCAGCGCCGAGCCCGAGTCGGCGACCGACATGCTGCCGGCGGTCGGTCCCTCGTCCGGGGCGAGGCCGGTGTGCGCACCGAGCACCCGCACCGTCGCCGGGGCGACGTCGAGCTCCTGCGCGGCGATCGCCGCCAGCGCGGTGAGGATCCCTTGCCCCAGCTCGACCTTGCCGGTGCGCACCGTGACGGTGCCGTCGTCGCCCACGTGCAGCCACGACGACAGCCGCGGGGCGGCGGCGAGGTGCGGGGGGAGGCTCATCGGTCGGCCTCCGCCGCCCGCAGCACAGCGGCCATCATCCGCCGCTGCGCACCACAGCGGCACAGGTTCCGGTCCAGCGCCTCGACCACGGCGTCCTCGGTGGGCGACGGGTTCTCGGCGAGGAGCGCTGCCGCGCTGACCAGGACGCCGGAGACGCAGAAGCCGCACTGCGCGGCCTGCTCGTCGAGGAAGGCCTGCTGCACCGGGTGCAGCCCGCCGTCGCTGCCGAGCCCTTCGACGGTGACGACGTCCTTGCCGTCGGCCGACCAGATCGGGGTGTCGCACGACGGGGCGGCCTTGCCGTCGACCAGCACGAAGCACGCGCCGCACAGGCCGACGCCGCAGCCGAACCGCGTCCCGGACTTGCCGAGCTCCTGCCGCAGCACGTGCAGCAGCGATGCATCGCGGTCGGTGGTGACCTCGCGCGGCTCGCCGTCGACGGTGAGCCGGAACGTCTGGTCGGTCATGTCGGCGTCAGCCTCCCGTCACGACGTTGTGCGCCAGCGACACTGCGGACGCGGCGACGAGCACCAGCGTGACGCGCTGGAACGTCACGCGCGACAGCTTGGTCGCCGCCCAGGACCCGATCGGCTGGGTCAGTGCGATAGGCACCAGCAGGAGCAGGCTCTCGACCAGGCGGCTCCCGGTGTAGAGGCCGACGAGCCCCAACGTGACCGCCTGCACCACGGCGCCGACACCGAACAGCACCGCGAGGGAGAACACGTACGCCCGCGGCAGCAGCTGGAAGCCGTGCAGGTAGGTCGTGAGCAGCGGCCCCGAGATGCCGGTCGAGCCCTGCAGGCCGCCCGCGACCAAGCCCACCGGGGGAGACGTGAGCCGGGTCACCCGGGTCGGCAGGTGGAAGCCGGGGTGCACGAGTGCCACGACGACGTAGGCGACGATCACGATGACCAGAGCGGCGGACAGGGCCCGGCCGTTGAGCGACTTCAGTGCGAAGGTGCCGACGACCGCGCCGATGATGCTCGTGACCACCAGGCTCCGCAGGTCGCGGGTGCGGGGGTACTCGGCGCGGTGCGACACGACCAGCCAGCCGTTCGCCACGATGCCGGGGATCGCCATGATGACCACGGCGTGCTCGACGCCGAGGAACGGCGCCATCACCGGTATCGCGACCTGCGGGAGCCCGCCGCCGGTAGCGCCCTTGATGAACGCGCCGATGGCGACGGCGACGACGATGATGACGACGTCGAGCGCGCTCGTGCCCGACCCCGCAGCGGCGGCCGCGGCGAGCGTGCCGGTCACCGGGCGCCTCGTGGCGCCCGGGTCATGCGGTGCTGCTGGCGCTCTGCTCGGCGTCGGCGGGCGCGGCCGCGTCCTTGGCCCAGTAGGCCTGCGCGGCCTTGCTCTCGGCCAGTGCCTCGGCGGTCTCGAACCCTGGCGCCATCGATGCTGTCGTACCGGCCAGCACCTGGTGGTGCTCGATGTCGAGCAGCCGCAGCCAGGACTGCTGCCCGTACGTGAGGCCGACGAAGCAGCCGAGCTCGACCAGCTCGGCCTCGGTGAAGTGCGCGTTCATCCGCTCCCAGAACGCGTCGTCGACGTCGAGGCGCCAGGCGATCGCCTCGGTGTAGGCCAGCGCCGCCTTCTGCCGCTCGTCGTAGCGCTCGCTGGACTCGAAGTTGAGCAGCTCGTCGTACTGCTGCTCGAGCAGCCCGGCGGTGGTGGCCTTGATCGAGCGCTGGTTGCCGCAGAACTCGCACTTCACGGTGCGCGACACGTAGACCCGCGCGAGCTCCTTGATGCTGTGGTCGAGGACGCCGGAGTGGAAGATCGCCTTCCACGAGTCGGCGAAGGCCCAGAAGGCGTTCGGGGCGTGGGCCCGGACCGCCGAGGACTCCGGCCGCGGGGTGCCCTCGCGGGCGCAACGGTGCATCTCCTCCTGCATCCGCTCGTCCATCGACTCGACCGGGACGTAGCTGATGCGCGGTGCCATGGGGAACCTCCGATGCGACGGTGCAATCGATTGCGGTCACTGTAGACCCCGGGGCTCGCCGGGCGGAAGGGCAGGGCATGTGGCCCACGCCACACCGGCTGTGGCCACTCCGCGCGTCTGGCCGGGCCGGTGGCTGCGAGGATCCCGGCATGACCCAGCACGTGCCGCGGTTCCTGGTCACCCAGCGCCTGACGGTGATGGTCAACCGGTACGACGTGCTGGAGACCGCGCCGGACGGGTCGCCCGGCCGGTTGCTGGCCACCGCGCAGCAGAAGCGGCTGGCGTTCAAGGAGCAGGTCACGTTCTACGCCGATGCCGACCGGAGCACGCCCGTGTTCGGCTTCAAGGCCCGCCAGCGACTCGACCTCGGCGCCGGCTACGACGTCACCGACGCTACCGGCGCGGCTCTCGGGTACTTCCGCAAGGACTTCGCGCAGAGCCTGCTCCGGACGACCTTCCACGTCGACGCTCCCG
This sequence comes from Actinomycetes bacterium, assembly GCA_038246545.1. Classification (GTDB taxonomy): domain Bacteria; phylum Actinomycetota; class Actinomycetes; order JACCUZ01; family JACCUZ01; genus JBBRVW01. Next base: position 13,651 of record JBBRVW010000026.1, read on the forward strand.
GGCTGCGCGCGACCGGTCGGGAGCGCAGCCTGCCGATCGCGCTGGTCCGGCGGTTCGTCGACGTCCCGCTGGCGTTCCACTTCGACTTCCGGGACGAGGCGACCGACGCGGTGGTGATGAGCAGCCAGAAGAGGTTCGCGCTGCGCGACCGCTATGTCGTCGACGTGCCGGACCCCCGGATCGACTTCCGGTTGGCCGCCTCGGTCGCGGTCGCCCTGGACGCGCTGCTCTCCCGCTGAGCCGGTGTGTGCCCGGTGCCGCAGCCGGGTCGCCGGCCGGGAACGAGCATCCGTCGGTTCCCGCCGAGGACGGTCAGGTGCGGCGGCGGACGGAACGCGGGGTTGCCGGGCCGAACACCTCGGGGTGCGCGGCCAGCTCGATCCGGGTGCGCCGGATGTGGCCGGCGAGGTAGCGCTCGGCGTCCTCGGGGTCGCGGCGCGTCAGCGCGTCCAGGATCAGCCGGTGCTCGTGGTCGACGACCTCGCGGCGGTGCGGCCGGCCGTCGAGGCTCATGAAGGCCCGCCGGTAGGCCTGGGTCGAGTTCCACAGCCGGGTGACGCTTGACGCCAGCTGCTCGCTCGCGCAGCCGGCGTAGGAGCCGAGGTGGAACGCGCGGTCCAGCGCGAGGAACTCGCCGAGGTCGTCGTCGGCCATGATCCGGCCGTGGATCTCGGCGAGCCCGGCGATCTCGGAGTCGGCGAGGTGCGGCAACGACTCGGTGAGGGCCAGCGGCTCCAGCCGCTCGCGCATCCGGTAGAGCACGTCGAGCTCGGCCGGGTCGAGCCGCGGGACGCGGGCGCCCTTGTTGGCCGTGTGCTCGGTGAGCCCCTCGGCCTCGAGGATCCGCAGCGCCTCGCGCACCGGGAGCCGGCTGGTGCCGAGCCGCTCGGCGACCTCCTCCTGCCGGATCCGCTCGCCGGGGGCGATGTCGCCCGCGAGGATCGCGTCGCGCAGGTGGGCCGCGATGCGCTCGCTCGCGGCACCGGCGGCCGGTGCAGGGACGTCGGGGTGGGCGGTCACGACGTCGAGGATGCCCGGTCCGGTGCCGCCAGGTGCGCGGCCCAGTCCGCAGCGGTGCCACCCGCGCGGTCGAACGCCTTGCGCCCCGGGTAGGACACCAGCTCGAACTGCATCCCCCACGGCGAGAGGAAGTAGACCCACCGCTGGCCCTCGGACGGCCCCCTGCTCGCGGTCGGCTCGCCGAGGACGGTGAGGCCCTGCCCCCGCAGGAAGGCGACCGCGGCGTCGAGGTCGTCGACGTACAGCGCGACGTGGTGGCCGCCGACGTCGCTGTTGCGCGGCTGCCGGGGCTGCTGGTCCGGCGCGGACCACTGGAAGACCTCGAAGATCGCCTGCCCACCGCAGCGGAGGAAGTGCAGCTGCGCCATGACGGCGCGCGGGTCGACGTCGAGGTGCTCGGTCATCCAGTCGTCGCCGGGCTCGTCGTGCACGAACGGGCCGAGCGAGTACATGTACTCGCAGCCGAGGACGTCGACCAGGAAGGTCCGGGCCTGCTCGAGGTCGGGGACCGTGAAGCCGATGTGGTCGACCCCGGTGAGGCCCGGCAAGGTGTCCGGCACGAGAGCTCCTGACTGGCGTGAGCGCCGTTTGGATCCCAAGAGGCTATCGGAGAGGGCAAAATTGCCGCCAGGGGTTGAGATGGGATCCCATCGGTGCCACTCTGGTCTCCCGCATGCCACCCGAGGGAGCTGCCGTCATGACCGAGCACCGTTCGCTCGACCCCGCGGCGCCCTGGGTCGAGGTCGTCGCGACCGAGGCCGACTGGGACGCCGCCGAGCCCGACCTGCTCACCGCGATGTTCAGCCAGCTGGTGCTCATCCGTACGTTCGAGGAGTACGTCCTCACGCTCGCGGGCGAGGGGCTGGTGCACGGCCCGGCGCACTCGAGCATCGGCCAGGAGGGCGGCGCGGTCGGCTCGGTGCTGGGCCTCACCAGCGACGACACGGTCAACGGCTCGCACCGGGGGCACCACCAGTTCCTCGCGAAGGTGCTGCACCACGTCGAGCCCAAGGGCATCGACCCCACCGCAGCGATCTCCGCGGAGGTCCGCAGCGCGCTGCTGCGCACCCTGGCCGAGATCTGCGGGCTCGACCGCGGCTGGAGCCACGGCCGCGGCGGCTCCATGCACCTGCAGTGGCACGAGGCCGGCGCGATCGGCACCAACGCCATCGTCGGCGGCGGCGTCCCGCTCGCCGCCGGGTCGGCGTGGGCGCACCGGCAGGCCGGCACCGACGCGGTCTCGGTCACCTACTTCGGTGACGGCGCCATCAACATCGGCTCCACGCTCGAGACGTTCAACCTGGCGGCGGCCTGGAAGCTCCCGATCTGCTTCTTCGTCGAGAACAACCGCTACGCCGTCTCCACGAACGTCGACGAGGCCACCGGCGAGCCGCGGCTGTCCGGTCGCGGGCCGGGCTTCGGCATCGCGAGCTGGAAGGTCGACGGCATGGATCCCCTCGCCGTCCACCTGGCGATGCAGGAGGCGCTCGCGCACCTGCGCGGCGGCGACGGGCCCGCACTGGTCGAGGCCGACGTCTACCGCTACTTCCACCAGAACGGCCCGTTCCCGGGCAGCGCGTTCCGCTACCGCACCAAGGAGGAGGAGGCCGAGTGGCGGGCCCGCGACCCGATCGACCAGGTCGCCCTCAACCTCACCCGCCGCGGCCTGACCGACGCCGCCGAGCTCGACGCCTTCACCGCGCAGGCCAAGGCGCTGATGGCCGAGATCGGCGACGTCCTGCTCGAGCCGGTGCCCGACGGCAAGCCGGGGCAGCGGCGGATCAAGGCGGCCGAGTGGCCCGACCCGTCGTACGCCGACGTCGGTGTCCGGGGCGACCTGAGCGAGCTCGAGGGTGCGCCGTACGCCGACACGGACACGTTCACCGGGGCGGTGGCGGAGACGAAGTTCATCGAGGCGGTCGCCGGCGTGATGCGCCGCCGGATGGAGACCGACGACCGCGTCGTGGTCATGGGCGAGGACGTGCACCGTCTCGGCGGCGGCACCAACGGTGCGACCAAGGGTCTGGCCGAGGCGTTCCCCGGCCGGGTGCTCGGGACGCCGATCAGCGAGAACGCCTTCACCGGCCTCGGCGGCGGCGTCGCGCTGGACGGCCGGTTCCGTCCGGTCGTAGAGCTCATGTACGCCGACTTCATGTGGGTCGCCGCCGACCAGATCTTCAACCAGATCGGCAAGGCGCGGCACATGTTCGGCGGCGAGGGCGCGGTGCCGTTCGTGCTGCGCAGCAAGGTGGCGATGGGCACCGGCTACGGATCGCAGCACTCGATGGACCCGGCCGGCGTCTTCGCCACCGCGCCGGGCTGGCGGATCGTCGCGCCGTCGACACCCTTCGACTACGTAGGCCTCATGAACACCGCTTTGCGGCTCGAGGACCCGGTCGTCGTGCTCGAGCACGTCGATCTCTACGCGTCGTCCGGCGACGGACCGGTCGACGACTTCGACTACTGCCTGCCGGTCGGCAGGGCGGCGGTGCGCCGCGCCGGGTCGGACGTCACGGTCCTCACCTACCTGGCGATGACGTCGTACGTGCTGCAGGCGGTCGAGCAGGTCGGCACGGTCGACGCCGAGGTCGTCGACCTGCGCTGGCTGGACCGCGCGAGCATCGACTGGGACACCATCGGCGAGAGCATCCGCAAGACCAACCGCGTGATCATCGCGGAGCAGGGCCCGCGTGGGACGTCGTACGGCGGTTGGCTGTCCGACGAGATCCAGCGCAGGTTCTTCGACTGGCTGGACCACCCGGTCGAGCGGGTCACCGGACGCGAGGCGTCCCCGAGCATCAGCAAGGTGCTCGAACGCGCCGCCATCGCGCAGGCCGACGAGGTCGTCGCGACGCTCACCGCGATCACGGAGGCCTGAGATGGCCCAGCTGCTCCGGCTGCCGGAGATCGCCACCGGCACCACCGAGGCCGTGCTGTCGAGCTGGTCGGTCGCCGAGAACGCGTCCGTCAGCGCGCACGAGGTGGTCGCCGTCGTCGAGACCGCCAAGGCCGTGGTCGACGTCGAGGCCGAGGCCGACGGCGTCGTGCTGCGGCTGCTGGTCGCACCCGGCGCCGAGGTCGAGACGGGGGAGCCGATCGCGCTCGTGGCGGCACCCGGCGAGACCGTGACCGACGTCGACGCAACACTGGCCGAGCTCGGCGTCACCGCCGGCGCGCCGGCGACCGCACCGTCGGCGCAGCCGAGCGCGCTGGGGGTGCCGGAGGCGTCGACGACGCCGGACCCGTCGCCGGTCGAGGGGGTACCTGCGAAGGTTGCTGCCGGTCCCCCTTCCGACCAGGCGGAGCCCATGTCGCGCAACGGGCGGGTGTTCGCCAGCCCGCTCGCGCGCCGGCTGGCCCGCGAGGCCGGACTCGCGGTGGAGGACATCCGCGGCTCCGGCCCGAACGGTCGGATCGTGCGGCGCGACGTCGAGGCGGCGCGCTCGTCGGCACCGGCTCACGCCCCGGCAGCGACCGCGCCGCCGGCCGTGTCTGCGGCGGGTGGCGCGGCTGCGTACACCGAGGTGCCGCACACCAGGCTGCGCAAGCTGATCGCGAGCCGGCTCACCGAGAGCAAGACGACCGCGCCGCACTTCTACCTGCGCGGCTCGGCCCAGGTCGATCGGCTGCTCGCGCTGCGCGCCGAGATCAACGCGACCGGTGAGGTGCGGGTCTCGGTGAACGACCTGGTCGTCAAGGCCGTCGGCCGGGCCCACCAGCTGGTGCCGGCCATGAACGTGACGTGGGCCGCCGACGCAGTGCGCCAGTGGTCGTCGGTCGACGTCTCGGTCGCGGTCGCCACGGAGAACGGCCTGGTGACACCGGTCGTGCGGTCGGTGCAGGACCTCACGGTGACCGCAGTCGCCGGCACGGTGCGCGACCTGGCGGAACGGGCCCGGGCCGGACGCCTGCAGCAGCACGAGCTCGAGGGGGGCTCGATCAGCGTGACGAACCTCGGGATGTACGGCACCGAGGAGTTCGCGGCGATCATCAACCCGCCGCAGGCGGCGATCCTCGCGGTCGGCGCCGGCCGTCAGGAGCCGGTGGTCGTCGACGGTGCGCTCCACGTGGCGTCCGTCATGCACCTGACGCTGTCGGTGGACCACCGCCCGGTCGACGGGGTGGTCGCGGCGCGGTGGATGGCGGCGTTCGTCGAGCTGCTGGAGCACCCCGCCCGCATCCTCGCCTGACTGGTCGCCTGACTGGTCGCCTGACTGGTCGCCCCAGCGCAGGGCCCCGACCGTGGCGTTCTCAGCCCGACAGCGGCCTGCATGCCACTGTCGGCCCAAGTTGATCACGGGCCCGTGATCAACTTGGGTCAGCGGGCGGGGCGGGCGGAGGCGGGGCGGGCGGAGGCGGGGCGGGCGGTGGCTAGAGGACGCCGAGGCGGGCGCGGAGGCCGTCGAGCTCGGTCATGAGCATGGCCGGCACCGTGTCGGTGCCGATCTTCTCGAACCACTCCTGGATCTGCGGGATCTCGGCTCGCCACTCGTCGTGGTCGACGGCCAGCGCCGCCTCGAGCTGCTCGGTGGTGACATCGAGGCCGTCGACGTCGAGCGACTCGACGGTCGGGACCAGGCCGATCGCCGTCTCGACCGCTGCCGCGCGGCCCTCCAGCCGCTCGATGGCCCACTTGAGGACGCGGCCGTTCTCGCCGTAGCCCGGCCAGAGGAACCCGCCGTCCTCGTCGCGGCGGAACCAGTTGACGTAGAAGATCTTCGGGAGCTTGACCGAGTCGGCGTCCTTGCCCATCGCGATCCAGTGGTTGAAGTAGTCGCCGGCGTTGTAGCCGATGAACGGCAGCATCGCCATCGGGTCGCGGCGCACGACGCCGACCTCACCGGTGGCGGCGGCGGTGGTCTCGGACGAGAGCGTCGCGCCCATGAAGACGCCGTGCACCCAGTCGCGGGCCTCGTAGACGAGCGGGATCGTCGTCTTGCGGCGACCGCCGAAGAAGATCGCCGAGATCGGGACGCCGCGCGGGTCGTCGTACTCCGGGGCGATGATCGGGCACTGCGTGATGGGGGTGCAGAACCGCGAGTTGGGGTGGGACGACAGCTCGTCGGACCCAGGGGTCCAGTCGCGGCCCTTCCAGTCCGTGAGGTGCGCCGGGGGCTCCTCGGTCATGCCCTCCCACCAGATGTCGCCGTCGTCGGTCAGCGCGACGTTGGTGAACATCGAGTTGCCCTTGGCGATGGTGCGCATCGCGTTGGGGTTGGTGTCCCAGCCGGTGCCCGGCGCGACGCCGAACAGGCCGTACTCCGGGTTGAGCGCGTACAGCCGGCCGTCCGCGCCGAACCGCATCCAGGCGATGTCGTCGCCAAGGGTCTCGACCTTCCAGCCCTCGATGGTCGGCTCGAGCATCGCCAGGTTGGTCTTGCCGCACGCGCTCGGGAACGCTGCCGCCACGTAGTGGGTCTGCTGCTCCGGCGAGGTGAGCTTGAGGATGAGCATGTGCTCGGCGAGCCAGCCCTCGTCGCGGCCCATCACCGAGGCGATGCGTAGCGAGAAGCACTTCTTGCCGAGCAGCGCGTTGCCGCCGTAGCCGGAGCCGAAGCTCCAGATGGTGCGCTCCTCGGGGAACTGGGTGATGTACTTCGTGTCGTTGCACGGCCACGCGACGTCCTGCTGGCCCGGCTCGAGCGGCGCACCCACCGAGTGCAGGCACGGCACGAACTCGGCGTCGGAGCCCATCCGGTCGAGGACCTTCGTGCCCATCCGCGCCATGATGCGCATCGAGGTCACCACATACGCCGAGTCGGTGATCTCGACGCCGAACATCGGCGACTCCGCCTCGAGCGGGCCCATGCAGAACGGGATGACGTACATCGTGCGGCCGCGCATGCAGCCGCGGTAGAGGTCGGTCATGACCGACTTCATCTCGTCGGGCGCCATCCAGTTGTTCGTCGCGCCGGCGTCGGCCTCGTCGCGGGAGCAGATGTAGGTGCGGTCCTCGACGCGGGCGACGTCGCTGGGGTCGGAGGCGCACCAGAACGAGTTCGGCTTCTTGTCCTCGGCCAGCCGGACCAAGGTGCCGGCGGCGACCAGCTCGTCGGTGAGCCGGGTCCACTCCTCGTCGGAGCCGTCGCACCACACGACCTGGTCGGGCTGGGTCAGCTCGGCCACCTCGGCAACCCAGTCACACAGGCGCTGGTGGGTGGTCGGTGCTTCCGTCGCGCTCGCCGTCATCGCCGAGGAGTCCCTTTCCATGGTCGCTGAGGCCCGTGAGGGTGGCTCACCGTAACCCCAACCCGCGAGTAAGCGGCAGGGGGCGGGCGTGAGACGTTGATCACCAGGCCTTGCCAACCGGTCCCAGGTGGCGCACAATCTGCCGCTCCGTCGAAGGCTGCCCGGTTCGTCCCCGCGTAGGAGGGGTAGCAGTGACGGGCCGGTCCCGGCGCCCCGCTCTCGTCACTCCGGAGTCCCCCATGCCTCTCCGCCCCGCCTCCACCCCCGCCGAACGTGACTCCGGCGGTGTCCTCGCCGGCGTCGTCGTCGCCGTGCTGATCCTCGCCGTCGTCGCGGTGGGTGCCTTCTACTACTTCGGCGGCGACGCGAACGTCGATGTCAAGATCAAGAAGCCGCAGGTGACCGTGACGAGCGACGCCACGCCCGGCAACTGACCGGCCTCGCGCCCGGCACGACGAAGAGCCCGCCGGATGTCCGGCGGGCTCTTCGGTCGAGCGGTGTCAGTGCGTCAGCGTGTTACGGAGTGCCGGCGCCGCTGCAGGTACGGAGTAGGTGAGGCCGTACGACGTGGTCGGCGCGGCCGGGGTGATGCTCACCAGGGTCGGTGCGGCGTTGAGCAGCTCCACGAACGACACGTCGCAGGCCCTGGACCGCATCGTCGACGTGTTCCTCGGTGACCAGCAGTCGCAGATCCGGGTGCAGCTCGCCAGCGCACTGACCGGGATCGTCTACCAGCGGCTGGTGCCGCGGGCCGGCGGTGGCCGGGTGGCGGCGTACGAGGTGCTGGTGGCCACGCAGGCGGTGCGGAACATGATCCGCGAGGGGAAGACCCGGCAGCTGCGCAGCGTGCTGTCGACCGGGTCGCGGGAGGGCATGCAGACGCTGGAGCAGTCGCTGTCGGGCCTGGTGCAAGGAGGGCCTGGTGGACCGCGAGGTCGCCGCCGGAGCCAGCCTGTTCCCCCAGGAGGTCACCGCCGGTCGGTGACCCTGGTCGTTTTGGGTGACCCCGCGCGCTGGCTGTACCATCCTCCGAGGCCGTTCACCGGCCGGGCGCCCGTAGCTCAACGGATAGAGCACTTGACTACGGATCAAGAGGTTGGGGGTTCGAATCCCTTCGGGCGCACCCACAACGAAGCGCCCCGACGCCGTCGCGTCGGGGCGTTCGTCGTCCGACCGTCGGGGTCGACCCCAGCGGGTGGTGGCGACGACACCGGCCGCTACCGAGGCGCGGGGCGCTCTCGACGTCGCCGGTGGCGCACCACCAGGGCGACGACGACCAGCAGGACGAGCAGCGCGGCGCTGCCGCGGCCGAGCCAGCTCTCGACCTTCCGGTACGACGCGCCGGCGACGTACCCGAGCAGGGTGACGCCGACGCCCCACACCAGCCCGCCGGCGGCGTTCCACAGCAGGAACCGGCGGTACGGCATCCGGCTCAGTCCGGCGAGCGCCGGCATCACCGCGCGGAGGAAGGCCGTGAAGCGGGCTAGCAGCACAGCGGCTCCACCGCGCCGACGCAACGTGTCGCGCGCGCCGTCGAGCCGGGCGGCGTGCCGGCGCAGCGGCCGGCTCGCGAGCACCCGTGGTCCGGCCAGCCGGCCGACCTCGTAGCCGACCGTGTCACCGACGACCGCGGCCAGGACGACGAGCACGAGCAGCGCCGTCAGGGACAGCCGACCGGTCGACGCGAGGACACCACCGAGGAGCACCGCGGTCTCGCCGGGGAGCACGAAGCCGACGAACACCGCGGCTTCGGCGAAGACGAGCAGGCCGATGACGACGTAGGCCAACAGCGGGGGGACGCCGAGCAGCTGGTCGACGAGGTGGGTCACGCGCCGTCCGAAGGACCGGCGGGCGCCGCGCGCGGTCGGCGCCGACGGTGCCGCCGGTCGGGCTCGTGCGGGTCCTCCGGGTCACCGAGCGGACCGCTCAGCGGCCGGCTCGCGAGCAGCGGCCGCAGGGCTGTCCCGGTGAGCCGGTCGACCAGCCGGGTCAGCGGCCGGCCGAGCACCGCCCACCCCAGCAGAGCCACCGCGGCGCCGACGAGCAGCCCCACGGCGACGTCGTGCGGGTAGTGAGCGGCGATATAGACCCGGTCGAACGCCATGACCAGTGCTGCGACGGTGGCCACCGCACCCAGGCGCCGGGACACCAGCCACAGCCCGGCGGCGACCGCGCCGGCCATCACCGCGTGGTCGGACGGGAAGGAGTAGTCGGCCGACCGGGTCGCGAGCACCAGCAGGTGCCGGTGGTCGGTGTAGGGACGGGCCTCGTGGAAGCCGCGCACCAGCGGCTGGTTGACCGCCACCGCGAGCAGGGTCGCCGCGCCGGTCCACAGCGAGGCCGCCATCACCCGCGGCCCCCGGTCGCGGGCCAGCCACCAGCCGACGACGAGCAGCAGCGCGAACAGCACGACCCCGTAGCCGGCGTACGCGACGGCGGGATCGTGCAGCCAGCCGGTCTCCCGGGCAAAGTCGTTCACGTCGTCGAGCACGGGCGCTGCTTCCTCGTCGGGTCGTCGGTCGGTGTGTGGGACGTGGGACGAGCCCGCACCCCGCGGCTACGGTACGGACGGCACCTGATCCCCGCCTGAACGCGGGTGGCACCACGGCCCGGTCAGTCCGCCCGTGGGCGGGCGTGGCCGGGCGAGGCGGGCAGCCGTACCTCGAAGACCGCGCCGCGCTCGGCGCCGTCGCGACCGGTGACTGTCCCACCGTGCGCTTCGACGACCTCGCGGACCAGGGCCAGCCCGATGCCGAAGCCGGCGCGGGCGCCGTGGCCGGCGGCGCCGGGCGAGTGCGCGAACCGCTCGAACAGTCGCGGCGCCACGGCCGGGTCGATGCCCGGTCCGTCGTCGGTGACGAGCAGCAGCACGGACGACGCGTCACTGCGTACCGACACGGTGACCCGGCCGCCGTCGGGCACGTGGCCGACCGCGTTGTCGACCAGCGCGTCCACCACCCGGCGCAACGCGCTGGCAGCGCCGAGCACGACCGCGGGGCCCGTGGCGACGTCGTCGCCGGGACCGCGGAGCGTCACCCCGCGCCCGGCCGCGTGCGGCGCCTGGTCGGCCACCGACTGCCGGGCGACCAGACGCAGGTCCACCGGCTCGTTGCGCTGCGGGTGCTCGGTGAGGGTGGCGGAGAGCAGCAGGTCGGAGACCACGTCGCCGAGCCGTCGCGCGTCGCCGACGAGCGCCTCCGACTGCGCGTGTGGTCCCGGCGCTTCGAGCCGGCGCAAGGCGCGCTCGAGCAGCTGGGCGCGCGTCGTCAGCAGTGTCAGCGGTGTCCGCAGCTCGTGGCTCGCGTCGGCGACGAACCGGCGCTGCCGCGCCATGGACAGGGCCAGCGGGGCGATCGCCCGGCGAGCCAGCAGCAGGCCGATGCCGGCGCTGAGGGCGAGACCCACCAGCTCGGCAAGCACCACCGCGGTGACCAGCCGCCCCGTCTCGCGCGTCTGCGCCTCCCCGGACCACGCGGCCTGCGCGACGGTGCCGTCGCTGCGCCGCTCGGTGCGCAGCCGGTACGACGTCCCGGCCCGGCGGACGTCGTGCTCGACGCGTGCCGGGCCGCCCGCCGTCACCGCGGCGACGTCGCGGCGCAGCGGCAGCCACGACGGGGCGCCTGCGCTCCTGCGCTCGGTGCCGTCCGGCCGCCGCTGCCACACCGCCACCCCGGCCGGCTGGTCGCCGATGTCGTCGACGTCCTGGACCGCTCGCGCGAGCAGCCGGTCACCCTCACCGCGCTGCTCGCGCAGCACCGTCGCGAGCACCAGGCAGCCCACCACCACGAGCACGAGGGTCACCGCGCCCGCGGTGAGGAAGGCCAGCCGGCGGGTCGCCGACCGCATGGCCCGATCCTCCTCGGTCACGTCCGGCCCATCCGGTAGCCGACGCCACGCACGGTGCGGACGACGTCGGGTCCGAGCTTGCGACGCAGGTAGGAGATGTAGGTCTCGACGGAGTTCTCACCCTCGGCCTCCGGGAACACCCGTGCCATCAGCTCGGCGCGCGTGAACACCTTCGACGGGTGCCCCGCCAGCGTGCGCAGCAGGTCGGTCTCGCGGACCGACAGGACGACGTCGTCGGGTCCGGAGCCGCTGTCGGTGCGGCGGGGCCCGGCAGCGACCACGAGGCGGCCGGCCACGTCGAGGTGCCGCTCGCCGAGGTCCAGCAGGTCCGTGGTGGCGCCCGGGTCGTCGCGACGCAGCAGGGCACGCAGCCGGGCCAGCAGCTCGTCGACGTCGAACGGCTTGCCCAGGTAGTCCTGCGCGCCGCTGTCGAGGCCGGACACCCGGTCGGCCACCGTGTCGTACGCGGTGAGCACCAGCACGGGGGTGCGCAGCCCCTTGCGTCGCAGCCGGCGCAGGAGGTCGAGGCCCTCGATCGCCGGCAGCCCGCGATCCAGCACGATCACGTCGTACGCCGAGGTGAGCGCGCGGTGCAGCCCGGACTGTCCGTCGGGTGCGTGGTCGACGCGGTAGCCCTCGCCGGTGAGCAGCTCGACGAGCATCGCCGCGAGCTCGCGCTCGTCCTCGACCAGCAGCACCCGGGTCGCGCTCACGACACCTCCCGGGTCATGACACCACGCCGTCCCGGCGGGGCGGCCCGGGGCGTGGTCTGTGGGTCGTCAGTTGCCGTCGCCGTCGGACGACCCCGTCGGGGGGCTCTGGCTGGTGTCTACGCGGTTCCAGGCGGCCTTCGCGCCGGAGTGGCCGATGCGGACGACCTGCTGCGTGGTGCCGAGCACCGCCATGACGGCGAGCACGCCGATCACGACCGGCTTGAGGAGTGCGTCGGTGATCGTGCGACCCGGGCCGGCGGACACGACCGGGGTCGCCTTGTCCGCGTCGCGCCGGTCGCGCACCCACAGCAGGGCGGCGACCACGAGCAAGCTGATCACCCAGGGGAGCAGGCCGTCGGCGAGCTCCGCATGCCGCTCGACCAGAGCCGACCGGCCGACCTCGTGCTCGAGCTGCTCGCCGGTGCTGGTCGACAGCGGCACGAGCACGACGGCCAGCGCGGCGGCGAGCAGGGTCACCAGGCCGAGCCGGGTGCGGGCCCTCGCCCAGAACGTGTGCAGCAGCACCGCGAACGCCGCGAGCGGCACCATGATCACCGTCGCGTGCACGAGGAGCGGGTGGGCGGGCAGTCCGAAGATCGTCGGCCAGCTCATGCGGTGTCCTCCAGGTGATCGCTGCCTGTCGGCAGGGCTCAGCGCGGAGGGCCGATGGTCAGGGGTCGTCCTGGGAGGTTCCTGGGAGGTCGCTCAGGTGGGTGGCTGGTCCTTGGTGAGGTGCAGCAGCCAGCCGGAGCCGGTGCGGATGAGCGCGTAGCGCCGTGACCCGTCCCGACCGTGCAGGGTGAACAGGATCCGGCGGTCGGTGCGGTCGTGCTCCTCCCAGGTGCCCTCGTCGGCGATCGACTTGTGCTCGTCGACGTAGTCGACGTGATCGAGGCCATGGTCACCGACCTGCACCGCGAGCCGGTTGTGCGCCGGGTCGTCCGGGAGGCCGCGGGGCACGGCCCAGGACCGCAGCACGCCGTCCTCCTCGAGGCGGAGGTCGAAGTGCGGCTGCGGCCTGCGGTGGTCGTGCAGCACGAAGCGCGGCAGCGGTGCGGACACGCCCCAGTGTGACCGCTACGACGCGGGCTGATCCTCGGCGAGGATGCGGTAGAGCGCCTTGCGGGCCCCGGCCAGGGTCTGCGCGGCCTGCGCGACCTGGGGACGGGTGCCGACCTGGGCGACCTGGTGGGCGGCGCCGACGAGCGCGCCCAGCTCGCTGCGCAGCTCGCGCCGCTCGCGGCTCACACCACCTCCGACGTCATCCCACGGCGAGCCGAGCTCGTCGCGGTGTGCCTCGACGTGGGCCCGGCCCTCGTCGGTGAGGGTCGCGGTTTTGCGCCCCTCGAGGCGGTCGAAGGCGATCAGGCCCTCGTCCTCGAGCTGGCTGAGCGCGGGGTAGACCGAACCTGGGCTGGGCGTCCACACCCCGTCGCTGCGCTCGGTGATCTGCTGGATGAGCTGGTAGCCGTGCATGGGCTCCTCGGCGAGCAGCAGCAGGACGGCGGCGCGGACGTCGCCGCGGCCGCCGCGGCCGTCGCGCCGGCCGCCACCGCGGTGCCGCGGCGGACCGAACCCGCCGGGGCCGAGGGAGCCTGAGCCACCGGACCCGCCGGCCCGGCCGTGGCCGCCGCGTCCGCGACCGCCGGGGCCGCCGGGGGATCGCCCGCCGCGGCCGCGTCCGTCGTCGTCCGCCATCACCCAGGCGGTGCGGACCTGCTGTCGTGGTCCGCGGGGGCCGCGTCGGCGGCCGGTCTCGTTGTCTCGTGGTGCGGTCCTCATGGGAGGACTCCTCTCAGGATGGGGCGGGAGCCTCGCTCCCGGCTGGATCGGTGGCCCGATGGGTCGCCGACCGTCTTACGACACATCGACGATATATCGGTACCATGTCGGTGTCAACGGTCGGGAGGCGTGGTGTATCTCGGCGCGGCGTCCCGCCCCGCGGCCTAGTGGGACCGTCAGCGCAGGGCGGGGGAGAGCTCGTCGACGACGTGCTCGGCGAAGGCGAGGCTGCTCGTCCAGGCCGGCGACACCGCGTTGAGGACGTGCGTGGAGTCGGCGTCGGCGCGCACCACGAAGTCCATCTCCAGCCGCCGGGTGGGCAGGTGGAAGAGCTGGGCCTGGACGCCGGGCCGGCCGCGCTCGCGGAAGTGCTCGAGCCGGATGCTCGGCACCAGCCGCGCGGCCTCGCGTACGAGGTGCGGCCGCCACCAGTCCGGCAGCTCCTGACGCAGCAGTGCCAGGACGTCGTGGTGCCTGCTCGTGAGGAACCGCGGCAGCAGCCTGGCCACCTGCGCGGCGTCGCGGGCGTCGAAGCCACCGGCGCCGCCGTACGACTCGCGCCACAGCGCGGGCAGTGCCGTCGGCCCCACCTTGACGCGGCCGCCGACGGTGACGGTGACGTGCACGCCGAGGAACGGGTTGCGCGGGTCCGGAACGGGATAGACGTGGCGCCGGAGCCGGCCGGCCGGCCAGTCGCCGTACCAGTAGAGGCCCTTGAACGGCAGGACGGCGTAGTCGTCGCACCGCCCGAACCAGCCGGCGACCCGGTCGGCCTGCAGGCCGGCGGCGTTGACCAGGTGGCCGACCGACCACGTCCCGTCGCGGGTGACGACGGCTCCCGGCCGGGCGCCGGTGACCTCGGTGCCGAGCAGCAGCCGCCCGCCGCGGCGCCGGACCCGTGCCGCGAGAGCGTCGAGCACCGCCGAGGGGGAGCCGCTCGACGTGGTGGGCGACCAGAGGGCGCGCTCGACGGTGCGGGCCAGCGGCTCGAGCTCGCGCGCCTGCAGCTCGTCCACCATCTCGACCGGCACGTCGTTGGCGGTCGCGCGGGCAAGCAGGTCGTCGAGGGCAGGCAGGTCCTCGGGGCGCTGGGCGACGACCAGCTTGCCGCAGCGGCGCACCGGCACGTCGTGCTCGTCGCAGAAGGCGTGCAGCAGCTGGTTACCATGCCGGGTCAGGCGGGCCTTGAGGGAGTCGGGTGCGTAGGAGAAGCCGGCGTGCAGGACGCCGGAGTTGCGGCCCGAGGCATGGGCGCCCAGCGTCGGTTCCTTGTCGAACACGACCACCGAGGTGCCCGGCCGACGGGCGAGCACGGCGTCGGCGAGCGCGAGCCCGACGATGCCGCCACCGACCACGGCGACGTCGGCGGTGCGGACCATGCGGCCGAGTGTCGCACCGGGAGCAGGTAGTGGCGGCCGGGCCCGTTCCGGACAACCACTGCCCGATCGGGGGCAGACTCTGGACCCGTGCAGGTCGACGACGACGCGGTGGTCGCGCTCACCCGCGCCCTGATCCGGGTGCGCAGCGTGCACGACCCGGCGGCCGGCACCGCGGAGGCGGCCGCGGCGGACGTCGTGGTGGCCGCGATGCGCTCGTTCGGCTGGGACCCGAGGGTGGTCGCGGTGGCACCCGGCCGGCCCAACGTCGTCGCGGTCGTCGAGGGCGGTGGCGGCGCGGGCCGCACCCTGATGTTCGAGGGGCACACCGATGTGGTCACCGAGGGCGACCCCGCGTCGTGGTCCTTCGACCCGTACGGCGCGGAGCTGCGCGACGGGCGGGTGCACGGCCGCGGCAGCGCCGACATGAAGTCCGGCCTCGCCGCGATGCTGCACGGTGTGCGCGCCCTCCAGCTCGCCGGGCCCTTCCCGGGCCGCGTCGTCGTCGCCGCCCTCGTCGACGAGGAGGGCCTCATGCTCGGCGCCAAGCACTTCGCCGCGACCTGGCGGGGCCTCGTCGGGGGCGCCATCGACGGCGTCGTGGTCTGCGAGCCCGAGGAGGGCGAGGTGTGCGCGGTCGCCAAGGGAGCGTTGCGCCTCCGGCTCACGTTCACCGGTGTCATGTCGCACGGGGCGATGCCGCAGCACGGCCGCAACCCGGTGCCGGTCGCGGCCGCGCTGGTCGCGGCGCTGCCGGGCATCGAGGAGGGGCTGCTCGCCCGGCACGGCAGCCACGAGCACCTCGGACCCTGCTACCTCACGCCGACCGTGCTGCTTGCCGGCGACACGGCCCAGCTCAACGTCATCCCCGCCACAGCCACGCTGTGCGTCGACGTCCGCACGATCCCCGGCGTCGACCACGGCGACGTCGTCTCGACGGTCCGGAGCACGGCGGAGGCCGTCGCGCGACCGGCCGGAGTCGGGATGCACCTCGAGGTGCTCGACGACCGCCCGCCGGTGGACACGCCGGTGGACCACCCGGTGGTCGCCGCCCTCGCGGCGGCGCACGAGGCGGTGACCGGCGAGCCGGCCCGCTACGGCGGGGTGCCCGGCGCCACCGACGGAACGATCCTCACCCGCGACGCCGGGTTGGCGACAGTCGTCTACGGCCCGGGCGGCAAGTGGATCGCGCACCAGGCCGACGAGTACGTCGAGGTCGCTCAGATCCTGACCGCGGCGCGGGTCTACGCCGAGACCGCCCGACTCTTCCTCGTCGGGCAGTCATGAGGACCGGGCCGACCAACAGCCTCGTCGACGTCGCGGGCATCCGGGTGGGCCACGCCCAGCGGGTCGGCGGCGGCTGGCTGACCGGAACCACGGTGGTGCTCGCACCGGCGGCCGGCGCGGTCGGTGGGGTCGACGTGCGCGGCGGCGGTCCGGGCACGCGGGAGACCGACCTGCTCGACCCACGCAACCTGGTCGAGCGGGTGCAGGCCGTGGTCGTGAGCGGTGGCAGCGCGTTCGGCCTGGCCGCGGCCGACGGCGTGGTGCGCAGGTTGGCCGACGCCGGCCTCGGCTACCCCGTCGGGTCCGACGGTGTCGTGGTCCCCATCGTGCCGGGCGCGGTGGTCTTCGACCTCGGCCGCGGCGGCGACGTGCGTGCCACCCCGGACGGCTCGTTCGGCGAGGCGGCGTACGACGACGCCGAGGGCACCGCGGTGGCGCAGGGCTGCCTGGGGGCGGGAACCGGGACCTCGGTGGGCGGCCTGAAGGGCGGTGTCGGCTCCGCGAGTGCGGTGCTCGACGACGGGACGACCGTCGCGGCCCTCGCCGTCGTCAACGCGGTCGGCTCGGCCGTCGACCTCCGGACCGGCGAGCTCTACGGCGTCCGGCACCTGCTGCCGGGGGAGGTGCCCGGCCTGCTGCCGCCGGAGCCGGCCGACCTCGCCGCGGCGCTGGAGGCCGCGGCGGCAGCGACGCAGCCCGGTCCCTCGCTGGCCACGACGATCGGCGTCCTCGCGACCGACCGCACCCTCACCAAGGCGCAGTGCCAGAAGCTGGCCGGCATCGGCCACGACGGGCTGGCCCGGGCGATCGACCCGGTGCACACGATGGTCGACGGCGACACGGTGTTCGCGCTGGCAACCGGCACGAGACCGGCACCGGCCCCCGTCGACTTCCACCGTCTGCTGTCGGCGGCCGGCGACGTCGTGACCCGGGCGATCGTGCACGCGGTGCTCGCGGCGACGACGGTTGAGACCCCCGCGGGCCGGCTCCGCTGCTACCGCGACGCGTTCCCCTCGGCGTTCCGGCGCGGCGAGCAGCCGCCATGACCGTCCATCCAGTGATCCACAGGGGATCGGGTGCTGTTTCTCCAACAGATCCGCTCTGGATCATGCAACGGGCGCGCCTCGGTGGCGCCTTCGAGTCGGTGGCCTTGCCTAGGGTGCTCCGCATGGCGACTCACTGGACTCGCGGCTGCGACGCGCGGGACCCGCAGCGGCTGGCAGCCTTCTGGGCGCTGGCGCTCGGCTACGTCGACGAGCAGGGCTACGACAGCGACGAGCACGGTGCCTCGATCGTCGACCCCGACGGCCTGGGTCCGGCCATCGGCTTCCTGGCGGTGCCGGAGGGCAAGACGGCCAAGAACAGGATGCACATCGACATCCGTGTCGCTGCCGGGCAGGGCGTCGGCCCCGACGTCCGCGAGCGGTGGATCCGCGAGAAGTCGGCAGCGCTCGTCGCTGCCGGCGCGACCACCGTGCGCGAGCAGACCTACGGTCAGGTGCTCGGACACATCGTCATGCTCGACCCCGAGGGCAACGAGTTCTGCGTCGCCTGACCAGCGGGCCGGAGTTGGTGCGGTAGCTGCTGCAGGTCGTCCAGCTCGCCTCGCCCGCGGCCACGATCCTCAGATCCGGTGTCGTCGACGCCATCTCCGTACTGCCCGCTCAGCCCCGGAGCGGAACGCTCACCTCAGCAGATCAGGCAGAACGGGTGGCCCGCGGGATCCAGGTAGACCCGAAAGCCGCCGTCCTCGGAGGGCTGGTGGTCGTGCCGCCGCGCACCGAGGGCGAGGACCGAGGGCTCGGCCGCATCGATGTCGCCGACCGAGAAGTCCAGGTGGAACTGCTGGGGGTGGGCGCCGCCGGGCCAGGTCGGTTCCACCCAGTCGTCGATCCGCTGGAAGGCGAGGGCAGGACGGCCGTCGGGGTTGTCCGGGGACACCCCGCCGCCGGGAGGTGTCAGGGTCGCCCACCTGCTGTCCGACCCGGACTCCGTGGGCCAGCCGAGCAGCTCGGAGTAGAAGCGGGCCAGCACCATCGCGTCGGGGCAGTCGAGGATGATCAGGTCGAGGGCGAGCTTCGAGGCAGTCGTGTCGGTCATGGCCGCGACGCTAGCCCAGGTTCCGGACGATGCGCGTCCGGCTCTGTGCTCGACCGCTCGCGAAGCCCACCCCACTCGGGCGAGGGCAGAAACCGTTGCCGGGCAAAGGCTTCCGCCGATTGCAGAACTGTGCTGTTTACAGATCGGCCGGGGCTGCGGACACTGTGCCGATGCAGGCACGCCGTCGCCGCTGGGACCCGCGGCACTGGTCAATCCTGCAGATCGCGCTCGCGCTGGTGCTCGTCGTCGCGGCGGCCGCAACCGTGCGGTGGGCCACGCGCGACCGTGTGTGCTTCCCCGGACAGCCGCTCGCCGCGCCGGCGTCGGCCACGGCGGGGGAGCGCGTCGTCGTCACGGCGGCCGGCTTCACCTGCGCCCGCCGCTTCCACCGCGGCGCCGTCTACGGCCTGGCGTACGTGCCGGAGGACACCGCCGACGGCAGGGACCAGGTGGCCCTCGGCGACTTTCCGGTGGCCCGCGACGGCAGCTTCCACGCCCGGGTCCGCGTGCCCGCGACAGCCGCTGCCGGGCCGGCCACGATCCGGGTCACCGGCTTCGACGTCGACGAGCTGTACGACGAGGTGTGCAGCGAGCGGGACTGCGGGACGTACGGTGCTGCACTGGTCATCCGCTGACGTGGACGGTCACGGCGGGCGATCGGTCAGGGGAGCGGGACGGCGGAGCCGGTGACCGCGATGCCGGTGCCGTCCGCGGCGGGCACGTCGACGGTGAGCCGGCTCGGCCGTCCAAGGTCGTCGCCCTGGCGCAGGTGCAGCGTCGCCGGCAGGTCGACGAGCGACAGCGTCCGCAGGTAGCCGCCGAGCGCGGCCGCCGCGGCGCCGGTGGCCGGGTCCTCGACGATGCCGCCGGGCGGGAACGGGTTGCGCACGTCGAAGGCTGTCGGCCCGGTGCGGTGCACCAGCTGCACGGTGGTCCAGCCGTGCTCCGCCATCAGGCCGCTCAGGGCGTCGAAGTCGTCGTCGAGGTCGGCCAGCCGTGCCCGGGTGGCCGCCGCGACGACCGGGTGCCATGCACCGGCGAACGCCACGCGCAACGGGAGCGCCTGGTCGAGGTCGTCGCTGGTCCAGCGCAGCGCGTCGAGCAGCCGCTCGGCGACCACGTCGTCGAGAGCGGCGAGGTCCGGCGGGACGCTGGTCAGCGTGGCGGTCGTGAGCCCGTCACGGGTCGAGGTCTCGACGCGCACCTCGCCGGCGGCGGTGTCGAGCAGCATCGTCCCCGCGCCGTGCCGCTCGGCCCACGCGACGCCGGTGGCGATGGTCGCGTGCCCGCAGAACGGCACCTCCGCGAGCGGGCTGAAGTACCGGATCGCGAACCGCCGGTCTTCCACCGGCACGAGGAACGCCGACTCCGAGTAGCCGACCTCGGCGGCCACCGCGAGCATCTCCACGTCGTCACTGCCGTTGGCGTCGAGGACCACCCCGGCAGGGTTGCCGCCGTTCGAGTCGTCGGTGAAGGCGGCGTAGCGCAGGACCTCCATCAACCGGCCCGCGGCATCCCGGTGTCCAGCTCGAACCACACGGTCGTGCCGTCGGCACTGTGCTCCGCGCTCCACGCCGTGGCGAGGGCGTCGACGAGCATGAGACCGCGGCCGGAGATGTCGGTGGGCTCGTGGTCCTCGGTACGTCGTGCGGTGCCGCGGTTGCCGCGGTCCTGCACAGCCACCAGCAGCCGATCGTCGTCGAGCTGGGCCGTGACCCGTGGCTTGGTGCCGGAGTGGATGACGGCGTTGGTGACCAGCTCCGACAGGCACAGCGCCGCGGTCTCGGCGACGTCCTCGTGGACCTGCCAGGCGCCCAGCCAGCCGGCCAGCGCCCGGCGGGCGAGCGGCGAGGCGCTGCTGTCGGCCGGCAGGTCGGTCGACGCGGTCTGCAAGTGCATGCCGACCGTGCTCAGCACGGCGAGCATCGTGACGTCGTCGTCGCTGTCGTGCCGGCGCATCTGGTCGGCCAGGCGTCCGCAGAGCTCGCGGGGGTGCCGGCGGCGCGGCTCGGTCGCGGACAGTCGCTGCGCGAGCTCCTCGACGCCCTCGTCGAGCGGGAGGCTGCGCGTCTCGACCAGGCCGTCGCTGAAGAAGAGCAGCAGCGAGCCGGGCGGCACCGTGACCGTCGTGGTCTCCCACGAGCCGGCGCGTAGCCCCAGCGCCGGGCCGGCGGGGACGACGAGGGCGTGCGGCTCGCGGCCGGGCCGGGTGAGCAGCGGCGGCGGGTGACCGGCGACGCCCACGTCGAGGGTCCCGCGGTCGGCGCTCAGCACGCCGTACGCGACCGTGACGATCTGCTCAGCGACACCGAGCGACGCGACGAGGACGTCGAGCCGTCCCAGCAGCACCGCCGGGTCGGGGTCGATCAGCGCGTAGGCCCGCAGCGCCGACCGGACCTGGCCCATGACCACGGCGGCGGGGACGCCCTTGCCCATGACGTCGCCGAGCGCGACGGCGACCCGGCCGTCGGTGAGCGGCACCACGTCGTACCAGTCGCCGCCGACCTCCATACCTGAACCGCCGGACGCGTAGAAGGCGCCCAGCGCGACGCCGTCGAGCTCCGGGAGGGACTCGGGCAGCAGGCTTCGCTGCAGCAGCTGGGACGTCGTCTGCTGCACCTGGAAGGCGAGCGCGCGCTTCAACGCCTGGGCGACGACGGCCGACACCGCGTCGAGGAACGCCTGCTCGTCGGCGTCGAACGGGCCAGGCTCGCCGAAGCCCAGCAGCAGGCCGCCCAGGACGGTCTCGTCGCCGTCATGCAGCGGCAGCGCGGCCATCCGGCGGGTCCCGAGCTGGGTCTGCCGGTCGTGCAGGTGCGGGTAGCGGGCCGCGAGGTCCTCCGACGACACGACCAGCACCGGTGCCGCGGTGCGGACGCTCTCGGCCAGCGGGACGTCTGCCTGACCCTCGATGCGGCACCAGCGCACGCTCGTGGGCGTCACCGAGTCGTCGTCGCTGACCACGAACGCGAGCTCGCGGCCGGCGCGCTCGCTGGTGGCCAGCCCGGCCCGCACCACGCCCTCGATCCGGAGCACGTGGTCGAGGCAGACCCGGGCGACGTCGTCGGGGGTGAGCACGTCGGCCAGGGCCGCCGCGAGCCGGCGCAGCAGGACGAGCCGCCCGGCCGCCTGGCCGATCGGCGCCAGCCCGGCGCTGCTCACGCCCCGAATCTACGCGGAGCGGCACCGGTGCGCGCCGGAGACCATGCGGACGGCCCAGCGCCGGCGCCCTCGTCCGACGGGCGGGGTCCGAAGAAAGCCGGCGCGCGAGGCATCCGCTCCCCGGCGCTGTTGCGAATGAGTTGCAACAGCGAAGGCCCGGACGTAGCGTCGAGCCGACCGATCGTCTACGGGGAGCCACTGTCGTGACTGTCACCACCGAGCGGCCGGGCGAGAGCCGGCTGGCCGCCCTGCGCAGCAAGCTGACCGGGGCCGAATGGGCCTCGATCCTCGGGATGTCCGGTTTTGTGCTGCTGCTGCACGTCGTCGGCTGGGGGGTGCTCGGCCTGATCGTGGCGCCGCAGCACTACGAGGTCAACGGCACCACGGTCTTCGGTCTCGGCCTGGGCGTCACGGCGTACACGCTCGGCATGCGGCACGCGTTCGACGCCGACCACATCGCGGCGATCGACAACACCACGCGCAAGCTGATGGCCGAGGGCCAGCGCCCGCTGTCGGTGGGCTTCTGGTTCTCGCTCGGCCACTCGTCGATCGTCTTCGGTCTCGTGCTTCTGCTCTCGCTCGGCGTCAAGGCTCTGGTCGGGCAGGTCGAGGACGGCAGCTCGTCGCTGCAGCAGACCACCGGACTGATCGGCACTGCGGTGTCCGGGGTCTTCCTGCTGCTGATCGGGATCCTCAACCTCGTCATCCTCAAGCAGATCCTCGCGGTGTTCCGGCGGATGCGCCGAGGGGACTACGACGAGGACCAGCTCGAGCACCACCTGAACTACCGCGGACTGCTCAACCGGATCCTCGGCAAGGTCACCCGCGCGGTGCGCAAGCCCTGGCACATGTACCCGGTCGGCCTGCTGTTCGGTCTCGGCTTCGACACCGCCACCGAGGTCTCGTTGCTCGTCATCGCCGGCGGTGCCGCTGCGTTCAACCTGCCCTGGTACGCCCTGCTCACGCTGCCGGTGCTCTTCGCCGCGGGCATGAGCCTGCTCGACTCCATCGACGGCTGCTTCATGAACTTCGCCTACGACTGGGCGTTCTCCAAGCCGGTGCGGAAGGTCTACTACAACATCACCATCACCGGCCTGTCGGTCGCTGTCGCGCTCATCATCGGCAGCATCGAGATCGTGTCCATCGTGACCGACAAGCTGCACATCACCCATGGGCCGCTGGCCTGGGTCGGCGGCCTGGACCTCAACCACGTCGGCTACGTGATCGTCGTGCTCTTCGTGCTCACGTGGGTGGTGGCCCTGCTCGTCTGGCGGTTCGGCCGGATCGAGGAGAAGTGGAACGCCGGCCTCGCGGGACCCACCCCGGCGAGCGCCACCGACCCGTCCTGACCCCCACGGGCCCGTCCTGACCCCCACCGGCCTCGTGTTCGGCCCGGCTCCTGCCCGGCCGCCGCCCGAGTTGATCACGGGACCGTGATCAGCCTGGGCTGACAGTGGCTTGCACGCCGCTGTCGGGCCGAAATGATCACGGGACCGTGATCATTTCGGGGACGTGGGTGCCGCCGGGGCGGCGGGTGGCCCGCGGGTAGGGTCCGGGGCCGTGACCAGCCCGGAACGCACCGACGTCGGCCTCGAGACCCTCGAGGAGATCGAGCGGCGGGTGTTGTGGCTCGCCGTGCGCATCGTCGACGCCGCCAACCGCGAGCGCGAGACCGGCGACGGGGTCAAGGTCGGCGGGCACCAGTCGTCCAGCGCGTCGCTCGTCTCGGTGATGACCGCGCTGTGGTTCGCCCACCTCGAGGCGGCCGACCGGGTGTCGGTGAAGCCGCACGCCTCCCCGGTGCTGCACGCGATCAACTACCTGCTCGGAGACCTCGACCGGACCTACCTCACGACGCTGCGCTCCCGCGGCGGGTTGCAGTCCTACCCGAGCCGCACCAAGGACCCCGACCGGGTCGACTTCTCCACCGGGTCGGTCGGGCTCGGGGCTGCGGCTCCGCTGTTCGCTGCCGTCACGCGGCGGTACGTCGACGCGCACTTCGGCCCGCGCGACCACAGCCGTTTCGTGGCGCTGATCGGCGACGCCGAGCTCGACGAGGGCAACGTGTGGGAGGCGATCGCCGACCCGGCGACCCAAGGCCTCGGCAACGTGATGTGGATCGTCGACTTCAACCGGCAGTCGCTGGACCGGGTCGTCCCCGGCATCCGGATCGAGCAGTGGACCCAGCAGTTCGCCGCCGCCGGCTGGCACGTCGCCACGGTGAAGTACGGCAAGAAGCTGCGCGCCGCCTTCGAGCTGCCCGGCGGCGACGCCCTGCGGCGCTGGATCGACGGCATGCCCAACGAGCAGTACCAGGCCCTGTTCGGACTGGGGACCGCCGATGTCCGCACGACGGTCCTCGACGGTGCGCCGCCTGACGTGCACGACTTCTGCCGCGGCTGGGCCGACGAGACGCTCGCGTCCACCGTCGTCGACCTGGGCGGCCACGACATCGCGAGCCTGCTCGACGTCTTCCGCGAGTGCGACGCCGTGACCGACCGGCCGAGCGTGGTGTTCGCCTACACGGTCAAGGGCTGGGGGCTGCCGACCGCCGGCAACCCGCGCAACCACTCGGCGCTGCTCACCGGCGACCAGATCGACGACCTGCGGCGCGTCGTGGGCCTCGAGCCCGCATCCGAGTGGGACCGCATCGACCCGGCCACGACCGCCGGCCAGTGGGCGGTGTCACGGCGCGAGCACCTCGCGCTGCCGCCCGTGCCGAAGGCTCTCGGCGTCACGGTGCCGAAGGAGACCGGGATCCGCTCGGGCAAGCCGATCTCCACCCAGGAGGTGTTCGGCCGGGTGCTGGTCGACCTCTCGCGCAACGCCGAGGTGGCGCCGTACCTCGTCACCACCGCGCCCGACGTCGCGACGTCGACCAACCTGGCCGGCTTCATCAACCGCACCGGCGTCTTCGCGCCCGACGAGCGGCGCAGCTGGGCTACCGACACCTTGCTCAAGTGGGCGGAGGGCCCGACCGGTCAGCACATCGAGCTGGGCATCAGCGAGATGAACCTCTTCCTGCTGCTCGGGCAGCTCGGGCTCGCCGGCGACCTGTCCGGCCAGCCGCTGCTGCCGGTGGGCACGGTCTACGACCCCTTTGTCCTGCGCGGGCTGGACGCGTTCATCTACAGCGTCTACTCCGGCGCACGGTTCGTCGTGGCGGGTACGCCGTCCGGCGTGACGCTGGCTCCCGAGGGCGGCGCGCACCAGTCGACGATCACGCCGTCGGTCGGTCTCGAGCTGCCCGAGGTCACCCTGGTGGAGCCGGCGTACGCCGTGGCGCTCGACTGGCTGCTCTGCGACGCCCTCGGCCGGATCGCCGCCGGCCCGGCGACGTCGCCGGCTCCGTCGTCAGCCGCGGCCGAGACCGAGGAGCGCGGCTCGTACTACTTCCGGCTCACCACCCGGCCGATCGACCAGGCGCCGTTCGAGGCCGCCCGCGCCCGGCTGGGCGACGCCGTGCTGAGGCGCCAGGTGCTCGCCGGTGCCTACCGGCTCGTCGACGCGACCGGTGCCGCCGAGGCCGGGGCGCCGCAGGTGAACCTGGTCACGTCCGGCGCGGTACTGCCCGAGGTGCTGCAGGCGGCGGCCGAGCTCGCCGACGAGGGCATCGCCGCGCACGTCGTCGACGTCACGTCGCTGGACCGGCTCTACCGCGCCTGGCAGCGCACCCTGCGGCAGGCGGTCCGCACGGCGACGACGCCGTCGGTGGCCGGTGCACTGCGGGCCGTCCTCCCCGACCGCACCCCGGTCGTGACCGTGCACGACGGCGCCTCGCACGCGATGGCGTGGATCGGCTCGGCCCTCGGCGTCCCGGCCGTGCCGATCGGGGTCGACCGGTTCGGCCAGTCCGGAACCATCGCCGACCTCTACGCCCTGCACGACCTCGACAGCGGGTCGATCGTCAACGCCGCGCTGGCCGCGATCTCGTTGCGCTGACGCCGCACCGGCGGATCACCGGGAGAGCCAGGCGCCGCGCAGGAACCGCTCGAGTAGCGGCCCGGCGGTGCCGGACCCCGAGCTGCCGAGATCGACGAACACCGCGACGGCGAGGTCGCCGCGCACCGCGATCATCCAGGCGTGTGTCTTCGGCGGGGAGTCCTCGCCGAACTCCGCGGTACCCGTCTTCGCCGCCACCGGCGGCCCCGGCAGCGCAGCGAGGAAACGACCGCTCCCGTCGGTGACCACCGCGCGCATCAGCGAGCGCACCTGCGCCGCCTCCGGTGCGGTGACCGCGCCCGACGGCTGCTCCAGCTGCTCGGGCGGGTCCGAGAGCAGCTGCGGTGTGACGGTGCGCCCGGTGGCGACCGACGCGGCCACCGCCGCCATCGCCACCGGTGACGCCGACACCCGGCCCTGGCCGATCATCGACGCCGCGTGCTCGGTCTCGCCGGCGTCGGTCGGCACCGAGCCGAGGAACACCGGGTAGCCGAGGTCGTGGTCGACGCCCAGCCCGAGCGCGGCGGCAGCATCCGCCAGCTCCGTCTGCGACACCTTCGCCCGCTGGCCGATGATCGCGGTGTTGCACGAGTTGGCCACGGCGGTGCGCAGCGACACGGACCCGAGGCGGGCGGCCGGGTAGTCGTCGTAGTTCTCGAACCGCCGCCCGTCCACCGTCACGCTCGTGGGGCAGCGGACAGTCGTCGCCGGGGTGAGCCCCGCGCGCAGCAGCCCGAGCGAGGTGACCACCTTGAAGGTCGATCCCGGCGCGAAACGGCCGACGGTGGCGGTGGCCGCTCCGTTCGACCCGGGACCGCTCGCGGCCGCGAGCACGTGACCGTCCGAGGGGCGCACCGCGACGATCGCGCTGGCCGGGCGCACGCCGGCGAGCGTCGCCTCGGCGAGCTCCTGCAGTCGCTCGTCCAGCGTGGTCGCGAGCGGGGTCCCGTCGACCGCCTCGGTGCGGAACAGCTCGCGCTGCACGTCCGAGGCGTCCTCCGTGGGTGCCGGTGACACCGCGCGCACCATCACTCCGGGCGTGCCCCGCAGCTGCTCGTCGTATCGCTTCTGCAGGCCCGACAGGCCGGTGACGTCGCCCGCGCGCAGCCGGCCGGACGATCCCTCGACCAGCTCCGCGGTGGCAGCGCCGACCGTCCCCAGCACGGGTCGGGCGAAGTCGCGGGTCGGCGCCAGCGGCAGCTCGTCCTGGAGGGCGACGGCACCGGCCATCGCGGCGTACGCCGACGGGTCCGGGGCGTCCGCCGCACGCAGGACGATCGCCTCGACGAACGCCTTCGCGCCGGCCTTCGCGACCCGCTCGACGTACGGCGCCGGCTCGATGTCGACCAGGCCGGCCAGCGCGCCGGCACCGGCCGCCGCGTCGGCGGCCGGCGCCTTCGCCTTGTCGATGCCGAGCCGCACCACGGGCCGCGCCGTCACCAGCGGGGTGTCGCCGTCGCCGAGCACGTCGCCCCGCACCGGCTGCACGCGGCTGGCCGTGAGCCGCTCCTGGGCGGTGAGGCCCGGGGCGACCACCGCGGGGCTCCAGCGCACCCGCCACTTCCCGTCGGCCAGCACGAGGGACGCGCGGGTGCGGAACCGCCAGGCCGGTGCGTCCGGGCCGGCCACCGGCCAGCTGTGGGCGAGCAGCGCGGTCGCTCGGCCGCTGTCGGTGGGCGAGCTGACCCGGACCACGGTGACCCTCGGGCGCAGGTCGCCGAGCCCGGCCGTGGCGGCTCCCCACTGCTGCTGGGCCCGGTCCCGCGTCGCCCGCCGGGCCGCCGGGGTCGGGCCCGTGAGAGGGAGGCCGGCCAGCTTCCCCTCGGCCAGAGCGGCGGCGAGCCGGGCGGCAGCCGGCTGCGGCTCCGGGTCCGCCGCGCCGGAGCAGCCAGCCAGGCCGGCGGCGGACACGGCCGCCACGACGAGCAGGGCGAGCGGGCCACGCCGCGTGCCGTCGGTCACACCACCCGCGGAGCGCTCGCCGGGTGCAGGCTGCCGTCGGTGCATGGCGCCCCAGTCTGCCCGGTACGCACCGGATCGTCCCCTGCGGGTCCCGCAGGCCCGCGTCCGGGACCCGGGGCGGCCCGGAAGCGTCCTACGGTGCGCACGGGGTACGGCGCGGTCGGAGGTGGTCGGCGAGATGGCAGGACTGCCGTCGGGCTGCGACGTGGCGGTCGTCGGGGCCGGCCTGTCCGGGCTGGTGGCCGCCCGTCGGCTGCACCGCGCGGGCCTGGACGTCGTCGTGCTCGAGGCCGCGGACGGCGTCGGGGGCCGGGTGCGCACCGATGTGCTCGACGGCTGGCGGCTGGACCGCGGCTTCCAGGTGCTCAACACGGCCTACCCCGCCGTCGGGCGCGAGCTCGACCTCACGGAACTGGGTCTGCGCGAGCTCACCCGCGGCGCTCTGGTGCACGTCGACGGCGAGCGGCACCGGCTGGCAGACCCCCGGCGCGACCTGCGCGGCGCGCTGGCGACGGCTGCCGCACCGATCGGGACGGTGCAGGACAAGGTGCGGCTGGTCGTGCTCGCGGCCCGTGTCGCCGCCGGGGACGGGCGTCGGCTCGTCACCGCCGAGGACCGGTCGGCGATCGAGGCGCTGCAGTCACGCGGCTTCTCGGACGCGGCGGTCGACAGGTTCTTCCGGCCGTTCTTCTCCGGGGTCCTCCTCGAGGACGAGCTGACGACGTCGAGCCGGTTCTTCGACCTGATGTTGCGGATGTTCGCGCGCGGCCGCTCGACCGTCCCGGCGCTGGGGATGGTCGAGGTGCCGCACCAGCTCGCCGCCGGGCTGCCCGACGACGCGGTGCACGTGTCGACTCCCGTCCGGTCGATGACGCCGACAGCAGTGCGCACCGACGCCGGCACCGTGCGGGTGCGCGCCGTCGTGTGCGCCACCGACGCGGCAGCCGCGCGCAACTTCGTGCCCTCGCTCGGCGCCGTCGGCTGGCGGTCGGTCACCACGCTGTACCACGTCGCCCCCGCGGACCCCCTCGGCGAGCCGACCCTGCTGCTCGACACGGACCGCTCGTCGCCGGTCGTGAACACCGTCGTCATGACGGCCGCCGCGCCGACCTACGGGCCCGGGGACGGGCGCGCGCTGATCGCCACCTCCGTCCTCGGCACCGACTCGGACGAGGCGGTCGTGCGGGGTCGGCTCGCGACGCTCTACGGCACCGGCGCCGCCGGGTGGGAGCACCTGGCGTCCTACGCCGTCCCGCGGGCACTGCCCGCCATGCCGGCGCCGCACGACTTCCGCCGGCCGGTGCGGATGGACGGCCTCTACGTCTGCGGTGACCACCGCGACTCGTCGTCCATCCAGGGGGCCCTGGTCTCCGGCCGGCGGGCCGCGACCGCTGTGCTGGCCGACCTCGGTCCTGCCCGGGGGTAGGCAGCAAGCGGCCCGCAAGTGCGCCGCAAGCACGTCGGGGCACTGTTCTCCTACCTGCCCAGCAGCGACAGGGGTCGCACCGGGCGAGACCGCGGGAGGGAGGGGAGCACAGTGACCGGACTCTGCCAGGACGTGCTGCGCGCGATCGAGATCGAGCGCCTGCGGCAGGCCAAGAAGTCGCGTCGCGCGCGCGGGGTTGCCCGCTGAGCGCCACGGGGCCGGGAGCCTGCCTCCCGTCCCCGGGGTCGCCCACCTGCGGCCCTGAGCGACCTACCAGCGACCACCAGCAGCCGTCGACCACCTCGCGTGGCCGGCGGATGCTCGGCGTGCGCGTCAGCCGGTAGGCCCCTGAGCGTCCGGCGCGTCCGGCGCGTTCGGGGCGTTCGGGGCGAGCACCATGACCAGCTCGTCGTCGTCGCGGTCACCGGTCGGGACGAAGCCGAGCGACCGGTAGAGCTCACGGGCGGCGGTGTTGTCCTCGGCGACCGCCAGGGCGACCAGACGGCATCGCGGGTCGGCCCGCAGCCGGTCGATGAGCCCCTCGATCGCTGCGCGGCCGATCCCACGGCCCTGCTGCTCGGCGTCCACCACGACGCCGCCGATCGCCCAGCTGCCGTCGCCGGGGTCGAAGGCCGTCTGGGCGAACCCGACGACCTGGCCCTCGCTGAGCAGCGCGAGCGGCTGCCACACCCCGCCGTCGTACGCCGCCTTCGCGACGTACCAGGCGACCGGCCGGACCCAGGCCTCCTGCCCCGGGCGGGGCCGCACCTCCAGCACCGCGTCGAGGGTGTCCGCGTCCACGTCGACGATCCGCACGTCCGGCACACCCCGAGTCTGCCCCGTGCCCTAGGGTCGGCGATCATGCGGATCGGAGTCGTCGCCGAGCAGCGTCCCGGCGAACGCCGGGTCGCGCTGGTGCCGGAGGCCGTCGCACGGCTGGTCGCCGAGGGTCTCGAGGTCGTGGTCGAGGCAGGTGCAGGCAACCACGCGTTCGCCTCCGACGACGCCTATCGCGAGGCGGGTGCCACGGTCGTCGACGATGCGCTCGACGGCAGCGACGTGGTCCTCACCGTGTCGCCGCTCACCCTCGACCAGGCACGGCGGCTGCGCCCCGGCGCGTTGACCCTCGGCTTCCTCCCCGTGGCCGCGAACGGCGACCTGCTGGCGGTGCTGCGCGAGCAGGAGGTGCTGGCGTTCGCGATGGAGCAGGTGCCGCGCATCTCGCGGGCCCAGTCGATGGACGCGCTGTCGTCTCAGGCGCTGGTGGCCGGCTACCGCGCGGCACTGGTCGCGGCTGAGCGGCTGCCACGGTTCTTCCCGCTGTTCATGACAGCCGCCGGCACCGTCGCCCCCGCGAAGGTGCTCGTGCTGGGCGCGGGTGTGGCCGGGTTGCAGGCCATCGCCACCGCGCGCCGCCTCGGTGCCGTCGTCGAGGCGTACGACGTGCGGCCGACGTCGGCCGATGAGGTCCGCTCGATGGGCGCGGCGTTCATCGACCTGGGCCTCGACTCGCTCGAGGGGTCGGGCGGCTACGCCCGCGAGATGGGCGAGGACCGGGCCGCCCGGCAGCGCGAGCTGCTCACGCCGTACGTCGGCGCCTCCGACGCCGTCATCACCACCGCCGCCGTCCCGGGCCGGCCGGCCCCGCTGCTGCTCACGACGCCGATGGTCGAGGTGATGCGACCGGGCTCGGTCGTCGTCGACCTGGCCGCCGAGAGCGGCGGCAACTGCGAGCTGTCCGTGGCCGGTGAGGACGTCGACCACCACGGTGTGCTGGTGCACGGGATGGCCGACGTGCCCTCCTCGATGCCGGTGCACGCGAGCCAGCTCTACGCGCGCAACCTGGTCAACCTGCTGCTGCTGATGACCACCGACGGCCAGGTGGTGCCCGATTTCGACGACGAGGTGGTCGCCGCGTCCTGCGTCACCCGACCCGACGCCACGGAGGCCACCCCATGACCCCTTGTGCGCCGACACACCGGACGCCCGGCGCGTCTGGTGCGGCTGCGCACATTCGAGGGGGCACAGCATGAGCGACGGCACGACGATGCTCACGTTCTTCGTGCTCGCGGTGTTCGTGGGGTTCGAGGTCGTGTCCAAGGTCTCGTCGGTGCTGCACACGCCGCTGATGTCGGGCGCCAACGCGATCCACGGCGTCATCCTCGTCGGCGCCGTCGTGGTCACCGGTCACGCCGACTCCGGCGTCGCGCTGGTGCTGGGGCTGGTCGCGGTGGTGCTGGCGACCGTGAACATGGTCGGCGGCTTCGTCGTCACCGACCGGATGCTCGAGATGTTCGGGCGCAACCGACCGGGCAAGCAGAAGGCGAAGGACGACGCGTGAACGTCCTCTCGCCCACGGTCGAGGCGCTCGGCTACCTCGTCGCGGCTGTCTGCTTCATCCTCGCGCTCAAGGGCCTGTCGTCGCCGGCCACCGCGCGGCAGGGCAACGCGCTCGGCGCGGCCGGCGCCGTGCTCGCCTGCGTGGTGGTGTTCCTCGCCGAGGACCTCGACCACGTGGTCCCGATCCTGGTCGCGATCGCGGTCGGCACCGCGCTCGGCGTCCCCGCCGCCCGCCGGGTCGCGATGACGCAGATGCCGCAGCTGGTGGCGCTGTTCAACGGTGTCGGTGGCGCGGCGGCCGCTCTCGTCGCTGCCCTCGAGCTGACAGATCGGGTCAAGCTCGAGGGGGCCGGAATCTCGATACCGGCCCTCGCCGTGCACGGTGGTGGCTACGTCGCCTACGCGGGCGGCGGTGCGCTCCAGGTGTCGGCCACCACCTCGACGTACCTCGCGGCGGCAGCGGGCGGTTTCACGGTACTTGTGGGTGCGGTGTCGTTCGCCGGGTCGTGCGTGACGTTCGCGAAGCTCCAGGAGCTGATGACCAGCCGGCCGGTGGTCTTCCCCGGCGGTCCGGTCGCGATGGGCGGGGCCAGCCTGGTGGCGGTCGGGCTCGCGACCGGGGTGGTCGTCGACGCGCGGGACAGCGTGGTGTCGCCGTGGCTGCTGGTGCTGCTCGGCCTCGTCGCGCTCGCCGTGGGTGTGCTGTTCGTCCTCCCGGTGGGAGGCGCCGACGTCCCCATCGTCATCTCGCTGCTCAACGCGTTCACCGGCCTCACGGTGGCGGCCAGCGGCTATGTGTTGGACAACGTGCTCCTGCTCGTGGCGGGCACGCTGGTCGGGGCGAGCGGCACGATCCTCACCAGGATGATGGCCTCCGCGATGGGCCGCTCGACGGCGTCGATCCTGTTCGGTGCCTTCAAGGGCGGGTCGACCGCCGGCTCGACCGAGGTGTCCGACCGCCCGGTGCGCTCGTCCACGCCCGAGGACGTCGCGATCCTGCTGGCGTACGCCCGCAAGGTGGTCATCGTGCCCGGCTACGGGCTGGCCGTCGCGCAGGCCCAGCACACGCTCCACGAGCTGGTGGAGGTGCTGCAGGGCAAGGGTGTGCAGGTGGTCTACGGCATCCACCCCGTCGCCGGCCGGATGCCCGGGCACATGAACGTGCTGCTCGCGGAGGCGAACGTCCCCTACGACCAGCTCAAGGAGATGGACGAGGCGAACTCCGAGCTGCCGTCCACCGACGTCGCGCTGGTCGTCGGCGCCAACGACGTCGTGAACCCGGCAGCGAAGACCAGCCCCGGCAGCCCGATCTACGGCATGCCGATCCTCGACGTCGGCGACGCCACGTCGGTGGTCTTCCTCAAGCGCTCGATGCGCCCGGGCTTCGCCGGCATCGAGAACGAACTGCTCTACGAGCCGGGCACCACGCTGCTGTTCGGTGACGCCAAGGACTCGCTCACCAAGGTGCTGCAGTCCCTCAAGGGCGTCTAGCCGCTCGCGAGCTCCTTGCGCATCTCGACGAGGTCGAAGTCGGTGCGCAGTGCGCCGGACGCCTGGTGGAAGGGGAACGGGAGGTGCCGCCCGGTGCGGTCGAAGCCGCGCCTTTCATACCAGTCGATCAGCTCGACCCGGAGGCTGATGACGGTGAGCGTCAGAGCCGTCGCCGACCACAGCTCGCGTACCGCGTGCTCGGCCTCGGCGACGACGGCCTTGCCCACGCCGTCGCCCTGGTGCTCGGGGTCGACCGCGAACATTCCGAGGTACGCCGTGCCGCCGTCGCCGGCGGTGCGCTGCACGAGAGTCGACCCGACCAGCCGGCCACCCGATTCGGCGAGCACGAACCGGCTCTCGGGGTCGGCGAGCAGCTCGACCACCCGCTGCTCGCTTGAGCGCGGCCCTGTGAGCAGCTCGGTCTCCGTGGTCCACCCGGTCGCGGCGACCGGCCCGCGGTAGGCCCGCTCGACGAGCGCGGCCACGACCGGTGCGTCGGCCGGGGTCGCCGTACGGAAGGTGAGGTCGGGCACCGGCCGACACTACGGGCCGTGACGCCGCTCACGGTGGCGTGACCCGGACAGGGGGTGGTCGTTGAGGACACGAGACGGACCCCCGGAGGAGACATGGGCAACGACCACGAGCGGCTGCGCGAGAACCTCGAGACGGCGCGCCCAGACGAGGACCACAGCTCACAGGACCGCAACGCGGGCGTGGCGATCGCCGTCCTCGCCGTGGTTGTGGTCGGCATTCTGGTCGCGATGGCGATGGGCGCCACCGACGCGTTCCGCCCCTGACGCCCACCCGGGGCGCCCTCGGGCAGGACGGTCAGACGACGCCGTAGAGGCGGTCGCCCGCGTCGCCCAGGCCGGGGACGATGTACCCGAGCTCGTTGAGCTTCTCGTCCAGCCCGGCGGTGACGACCTGCACGGGCACGGTTGAGGCGCCGAATGCCTGCTCCATCACAGCCAGCCCCTCGGGGGCGGCGAGCAGGCAGATCGCGGTGATGTCGTCGGCACCCCGCTCCAGCAGGAAGGTGATGGCGGCGACCAGGGTGCCGCCGGTGGCCAGCATCGGGTCGAGGACGTAGCACTGCCGCCCGGACAGGTCGTCGGGCAGCCGGGTGGCGTACGTCGAGGCCTGCAGGGTCTCCTCGTCGCGGATCATCCCGAGGAAGCCGACCTCCGCTGTCGGCAGCAGCCGCACCATGCCGTCGAGCATGCCGAGCCCGGCCCGCAGGATCGGCACGACCAGCGGCTTCGGCGACGCGAGCCGGACACCGGTCGTCGGCGCCACGGGGGTGGTGATCTCGACGGTCTCGGTGCGGACGTCGCGGGTCGCCTCGTAGGCGAGCAGGGTCACCAGCTCGTCGGCCAGCCGGCGGAACGTCGGTGAGTCGGTGTTCTGGTCGCGCAGCGCGGTGAGCTTGTGCGCGATGAGCGGGTGGTCGGCGACGTGGGTCCGCATGGCAGCACAACCTAGTGGTCGTGCGGGGCGCCGGCCCAGCCGCGATCCGGGCTCTCCCGGCGGCGGGACTCCGGGCCGGTCGCCCCGCTCGGGCGGGAGGCGGGATCCGACCCCTGCCGCTCGCCGCCGAACTCTGCGACGATGCGCCACAGGCGCAGACCCGTGTCGGCACGTGGGATCCGCCGGAGACCGGCCACGGAGGAGGCGACGCCATGGACACCCTGGTCGACTTCGCCGTGGTCGTGTTCCGTGAGGACGGACGGTGGCAGATCGGCGCCCTCCCGCACCGGGCCGCCGAGACCCTCGAGGGCATGGTCGCCGCCGTGCGTCAGCAGCCCTCCGAAGGGCCGCGCTTCGCGATCAGCTCCTACGGCGACGACTTCTTCCTCGCGCTGCGACCCGAGGGCGACGAGATCCGCCTGATGCTCTCCGACGCCACGGCAGCCGACGAGTGGCCGATCGCCGCCGAGGTTCTCGAGGCGCTCGACGAGCCCGTTCCCGACGAGGACGAGGTGGAGCCGGCCGGCGACCTCGACATCTTCTCCGACCTCGGGATGGACGCCGGCGAGCTCTCCGGCGTGTGCTGCGACATCGAGCTCTATCCCGACGAGATGCTCGGCCAGGTCGCGTCGCGGATCGGATTCGGTCCGCAGTTCGACAGCGTCCTGGCCGACGACCTCACCTGACAGCACAGACCAGACCAGACCCTGCACGCAGTACCGATCCGCACACCGCCGACCAGACCTCCGGAGGAAGGGTTGCCGTACTTCACCGCAGTCCTGGCCCGGGAAGGCAGGACGTGGACGACGCACGACCTCGAGGTCGAGGTGGCCGCCGACCTCGTCGAGCTCACAGCCGAGCTGCGTGGTCTCGTCGACGGCGACGACCCCGTGCTGCTCCTCGTCGAGCGCGAGGACGCGTGGTGGGCGGTGGTCCGTGTCGACGGCGACGAGGACCCGCGGGTGTTCGTCTCCGACGTCGTCGGCGCTGCTGCCTCGCCGTACGCCGAGCTGCTCTTCGTCACCGAGGAGGACGAGGACGAGGGTGACGACCCCGAGCCCGGCACCTGCGGCGGCGACCTCGACGTGCTGGCCGACCTCGGCACCGGGCCGGACACCCTGCAGGAGCTGTGCGACGACGAGGTGCTGCCGATGGACGCCCTCGCCACCGTCGCGGAGGCTGCCGGCTTCGCCGAGGTCCTCGACTCGCTGCGCTGACCCGTACGCTGCCCGCCGTGACCCCTGCTGCCGGCGCCTACGACCGCTGGATGCGACTCGCGCTGGACGAGGCCGAGCGCACCCGGCCGTCGGGTGACGTCCCGGTGGGTGCGGTGGTCGTCGGCCCCGACGGCTCCGTCGCCGGCCGGGGTCACAACGTGCGCGAGGCCGAGGGCGACCCCACCGGTCACGCGGAGCTGCAGGCGCTACGGGCGGCCGCGGCGGGGCTGGGGCAGTGGCGACTGACCGGCTGCACCCTCGTGGTCACCCTCGAGCCCTGCACGATGTGCGCCGGCGCCCTCGTGCTGGCCCGGGTCGATCGGCTGGTCTACGGCGCCGAGGACCCCAAGGCGGGCGCAGCCGGGTCGATGTGGGACCTCGTGCGGGACCGTCGCCTCAACCACCGGCCCGAGGTGGTCGGCGGTGTCCTCGCCCAGGACTGTGGCGACCTTCTGCGCGCGTTCTTCCGCGACCAGCGGACCTGACGACCGCTCCGGGGTGCCCCGCGCCGGGTTCGTGGTGGCCGTCGCCGTCCGGTAATCTCTTCGGCGGTGGCGTGTCCGAGCGGCCGAAGGAGCACGCCTCGAAAGCGTGTGACGGTGCAAGCCGTCCGTGGGTTCAAATCCCACCGCCACCGCCAGTCGGACGCGACATCCCCGCAGGTCAGAGGCCTGTTGGGGTGTCGTCGACGTGCTTCTCAGGGCCTGGTCATCCCGGTGCACGTGTCCGTCGACATCGACGTGCTCGACGCCTCGCACGCACTGGCGACGGGCACTCCCGAGGCCGGCGGTCTCACCAGCCGCGAGCTGCTGGGGATCATCCGCGGGTTGAAGAGCGCCGGCCTGGTCGGTGCCGACATCGTCGAGGTCGCGCCGGCCTACGACCACGCCGAGCGGACCGCGGTGGCGGCCGCGAACCGTCCTCGCCTACGAGCTGGCGTCCCTGTTCGCGTTGCAGTCCGAAGGCTGACCGGCCGCGAAGCGGAGCGGCCACGGGACGCCACGCGCTGTCCTATGCTGGCGTCCGAGTTCGCCTGTCCAGGCGGGCACTCTCCCGGGGCGACGACACGGGCGGTGGTCATGGGCGAGTTCCTGCGCATCGGGGTCGCCGGTCTGGTAGCCGGTCTGGTCTGGGCCGTCCTCCCTCCAGCCGCGTGGGCCGCCGACGTGACCCCCGTCTTCGACATCGTCGTCAACCAGATCGCGCTGCCCCGTGGCGAGCAGCTGAGGCTCTTCGGGACGGTCGATCCGGGTCCGGGAACGTCGTTGACGCTGAGACGACGGACGGCTTGGGGCTGGACTGACCTGCGCACCAGGACGCTGCCCCCGGACTCGACCGGCTCCTTCCGGTTCCGACTGCCGACAGCCACCACCGGTCGCCGCACGTACGACGTGTTGGCATCCGGCCCGGGCCTGACAACCACTCCGAGTGGCGATCGCACCGTCCGCGTCTTCGAGGCGCGCATCAGGTCGGTGCATCCGGGGGCACTGGAGTACGTGCTGGTGAGGAACGTCGGCCGGGTGCCCGTCAACCTGTCCGGCTGGCGGCTCAGCGACGCTTCGGGAACGACGCTGACCCTGCCGAAGCACGCTGTCCGCCCTGGCCGAGCGGTGCGCGTCTACACCGGCCGGGGCGAGGACACGACTCACCGCGTGTACGTCGGCACCAGGAAACGGCTGTGGTCACGCTCGGACACCGCAACGATCGTCACTCGAACCGGACTGCGGGTCGCCCGCCGGCAGTACACAGGTGGCTGCTGAGATCGGGCTCGGCCGCGATGTCGTTGCCGGCCGCCGCGTCGCTCAGCCGGCCAGCGCCGCACCGATGAGGCCGGCCGCCCCCGCGATGGTCTCGCCCAGGTAGGTGCCCGGCACGCCGTCGCGGGCGGCCGGGAAGACGAAGGCGTTCCCGGCGTAGAAGACCCGGCACCCGGTGCCGGCGAGATCGTGCAGGGCGGCGATGCAGGGGCGCCGGTTGGTCGCCAGGTGGGAGACCATCACCGCCGCGGCGGCCGAGGTCGCGGTCACAGCGGTGACCGCGGCCCGTGCCGGTGTCCGAGCCCCCAGGACACGGCACACGTGGCCGTCGCGCGCCAGCAGCAGTGCCAGCGCCTCCAGGCCCAGCGTGTGCAGGTCCCGTGGGCCGCAGGCCAGGACCACCGCGCGCCCGTGCCGCGGGACGGTAGCCAGGGCCGTCTCGCGGCTGAGCCAGCCCCGAGCGACCTCGGACGTCAGGTGCTCCTGCCCGACGTCGCAGCGACCGCTCTCCCACCAC
Source organism: Actinomycetes bacterium (assembly GCA_038246545.1). Classification (GTDB taxonomy): domain Bacteria; phylum Actinomycetota; class Actinomycetes; order JACCUZ01; family JACCUZ01; genus JBBRVW01. Next base: position 51,245 of record JBBRVW010000026.1, read on the forward strand.
GCGCCGATCCGCCGCATCCCGGGCATGAGGACCTCGTCGATGGCCGCGGGCAGGCCCAGCGTCGCCGCGGCGTCGTCCAGGGCCTCCCGCATGGCTTCCGGGTCCATGGCCCGCGACCCGGCGAGCAGGGCAGCCACGTGGTCGGCGCCGGGACCGGCGGCCCCGAGCAGGCGGCGCACCGTCCGTGCGGCGTCGGCAGCCCGACGGCCGCGTGCGATCTCGTCGCGCATCAGCCGCAGCTGGACCAGCGCCTCCTCCGAGTAGCGCCGGTGGCCACCCGCACTGCGCGGCGTCGCCGGGATGCCGTACCGGCGCTCCCACGAGCGCAGCGTCGGCGCGGGGACGCCGAGCAGATCGCAGACATGCCGGATCGACCACCCGGTCCCGAGTGCAGGCTCCCGGTCGCCGGTCACTCCGCCATTAGGGCCCCTCCCTCGAACCCATGCAACAGATTAGACACTTTGCATAAGTTTCGGTCTTACCCGAGGGATGCCCGAGACGCATCCTGAGAGCGACCGGCATCCGCCCGGCCACTCTCCTGCTCCGAGGGTCGTCATGTCAGAACCCGCCCGGGACCACACCCCAGACGCCGCGGCTCTCTGCCGGCACGGCTTCGTCACCGACCTGCTGCTGCGCTGCGGTCGAGGCGACGGCGCCGCGCTGGCGCAGTTGTTCGACCTCTTCCACCGGCCGGTGCGGGCGACCGTGGCGGCGCGGGTGCCGCCGGCCCGGGTCGACGCCGTCACCGCCCAGGTGTTCGTGCAGGTCTGGCGGCAGGCCTCTCGGTTCCGGTCGGACTCGGGCGGCGCGGTGGGCTGGATCATGCGGGTCGCCGCGACGGCGCCTGATCCGCTCGCTGGTCCGCGCGTCGCCCTTGACCGCAATGGCGTCGGGCGAGAGGTCCGGCCGCCGGTGAGGATCGACGGCAGGCGCCGTTTCAGCGCTTCGGTACCTGGGAATCCGAGGTCCTTGTGAGCACGGCAGACCCGCGGGAGCGGCTGGAGCACGAGGCCGGGGAGCTCGACCGTCGTCAGGACGGGCTGGACCGGGAGCAGACGCGGCTGGACGCCACGCCACGCGCCGAGCGGGACCCGGCCGCCATGCTCCGCCTGGCCGACGACACCGACGCGCTGGCCGACGACCGCGAAAGGCACGCCGACAGGTGGGACGGGCTGGCCGAGGCCCGCGACGCCGACGCCGACCAGCGCGACATCCGTGCGCATGCCCGCGACATGGCGCGCCGGACCGCGGAGGAGGCGGGCCGGGTGGCGAGGGACCCGGGCGTCGAGCGCTACTGGACGACTCGCGACCGCGACAATGCGACCTTCGACCGGCATGACGCTGCCGACGACCGGCGTCGAGCCGCCGCCGACAGGTCCCGCTCGGCCGAGCTCCGCCGTCGGGCCGCGAAGTACCGCCTGGAGCTCGGGGTCGACCGGCCCGGCGACTGACCCGAGGGCGTCAGGACTCGTGCCGGCTGCCGTCGACCGGGGGCGGCTCCTCCTCGCCGCGCCGGCGCAGCAGCCCGATGCCGGGCAGCCCGGTGACGACCCGGCGCAGGTCCTGCACCACCTCGAGCACCTCGTGCAGGTCGGGGCCGACCCGGTCCAGGTTCTGAAGCATCGGGAGCACGTCGTTCTCGACGTGGTCGAGCAGGGCGGGCATCCGGTCGACGAGTGTGATCGCGGCGGTCACCTCGGTGTCGTCGAGCCCCTCGGCGAACCGCTGCGCGGCCGGCGCCAGCTTGCGCAATGGCGGCTCCCAGGTGGTCAGGGTGCGATCTACCCGCTCCAGCACTCCACTGGCTCCGTCGACGGTCCGGCCGGCGTCCCGCGTCACGATCTCGGCGGTGTCGAGCATGGCGTGCGCCCGCCGGGTTGCCTCGTCGGCGCGCGCGGTGACCTGGTCGGCGCGGTCGGCGATGCCGTCGGCCCGGTCGAGCAACACCTCGAGGCGGTCCATGGCAGCAGCAGCCCGGGGCACCAGCCCCAGCGCGGTCTCGACGGCCTCGGCGGCGGCTGCGGCGCCACCGAGGACGGCGGCGGGACCGGGGAAGGGAAGTCGCATGGGGATGCTCGTTCCCCGCGGGCGCGTCGGCACGCACCCGCCGGCCGAGCAGCCTGCGCCTCAGCAGCCGGCCGGCACCGGCTCGGGGGTCGGTGACAGCGCCGCCGTCGCGTCGGCCGGCGGCCGCAGCCCGTGCCACGCGGTGCCGATGACGAGGTCGACGGAGGCGTCCGTGCGCTGGTCCGGCACGGCCGTCACCTCCGCTGCGGCGCCGACCTGGCCGGCAGGGCCGACCTGCGCGGTGACCGTGCGGGCGGCGCCGGCGCCGAGCCTCGAGTGGCGTACCTCCGCCGCTCCGGCGACGGTCCGCCTCATCGGGTCGTTGGCGACCTTCTTCACCGTGAAGCCGCGCCGGCGCAGCTGGGTCGCGACCTGGGAGGCGAGGCCGCGCTTGTCGGTGGCGTTGTAGACGTTGACCCGCACTGCGGACGCCGGGACGACCGTCGGCGTGGCGCTGGGGGAGGGGCAGATGACCGCTGGTCCCGTCGTGGACGTGGCCGGGGTCGGGCGCGACTGCCACCACCAGGCTGCGGCGACCAGTGCCGCCGCGACGATCACGGCAAGCAGCAGCACAGCCGGTCGCGACCGGTGAGCCCGGCGGCGTACCGGCTTGTGGGCTCCCACGCCGGCAGGGGTGAACATCGACACGTCGGCGCTGTCCTCAGTCGGGCAGCTCGAGCACGCGGGCGTGCAGCACCGGTCGCTGCGCGAGGGCCGCCCGCAGCGCGCGGTGCAGGCCGTCCTCGAGGTACATGTCGCCGCGCCACTGCACGACGTGCGCGAACAGGTCGCCGAAGTACGTCGAGTCCTCGGCGAACAGTGCCTCGAGGTCGAGCTCGCGCTTGGTCGTGACGAGGTCCTCGAGCCGGACCTGGGTCGGTGCCAGCTCGCCCCACTGGCGTTGGCTGAAGCCGTGGTCGGGGTACGGCTTGTGGTCGCCGACCGCCTTGAAGATCACCTCGCGAGCATAGGCTGACCGCCCCAGGCACCGTGCGCAGGGAGTGGTCTCGTGTCGGCAAAGGACAACGCCGGGAGCGACGTCGTCGCGGACGTGCAGAAGGGGTACGCCTTCGACGGCCCGGCGCTCGAGCTCGGCGCCCTGGTGGTCGACGGGACCGCGCACCCCGAGGCGGCGGTGCGGATCCCGCTGGGGATGGTCAGCCGGCACGGTCTCGTCGCCGGTGCCACCGGCACCGGCAAGACCAAGACGCTGCAGCTGATGGCCGAGCAGCTCTCGGCCGCCGGCGTCCCGGTGCTGGCCGCGGACATCAAGGGCGACCTGTCGGGCATCGCCGAGCCTGGCGAGGCGAGCGACCGGGTGGCCGAGCGCGCCACCGAGGTCGGGCAGGCGTGGAGCGGTGCCGCGTTCCCGGTCGAGCTGCTTGCTCTCGGCGGCCAGGGTGAAGGGCTCACGCTGCGGGCCACCATGACGTCGTTCGGCCCGACGCTGCTCGCGAAGGTGCTGGGCCTCAACGACGTGCAGGAGTCCTCGCTCGGACTGGTGTTCCACTTCGCCGACAAGGCCGGGCTGCCGATGCTCGACCTCAAGGACCTCCGCGCGGTCGTGCAGTTCCTCACCAGCGACGAGGGCAAGGACGAGCTGAAGGACCTCGGGGGACTGTCGCGGGCGACGGCCGGGGTCATCCTGCGTGAGCTGATCTCGTTCGAGGACCAGGGTGCCGACCAGTTCTTCGGCGAGCCGGAGTTCGAGACCAAGGACCTCATGCGGGTCGACCCGCAGGGCCGCGGCATCGTGTCGCTGCTGGAGCTGCCGCAGCTGCAGGACCGGCCGAAGGTGTTCTCGACGTTCCTCATGTGGCTGCTCGCCGACCTCTTCCACGAGCTGCCCGAGGTCGGCGACGTCGACAAGCCCAAGCTGGTGTTCTTCTTCGATGAGGCCCACCTGCTCTTCGACGACGCGTCGAAGGAGTTCCTCGCCGCCATCTCGCAGACCGTGCGGCTGATCCGGTCCAAGGGGGTCGGCGTCTTCTTCGTCACCCAGACCCCCAAGGACGTCCCGTCAGACGTCCTGGCTCAGCTCGGCAACCGGGTGCAGCACGCACTGCGGGCCTTCACCCCCGAAGACGCGAAGGCCCTCAGGGCGACCGCGTCGACGTTCCCCAACTCCTCCTACGACCTGGAGGAGGCGCTCACCCAGCTCGGGATCGGCGAGGCGATGATCACCGTGCTGTCCGACCGCGGGGCGCCGACGCCGGTCGCGTGGACCCGGCTGCGCGCACCGCAGTCGAAGATGGCGCCGGCTGACCCGGCCGTCCTCACCGCGGGGGTGGCGTCGTCGCCGCTGCACGCGAAGTACGCCGAGACGGTCGACCGCGACTCGGCGTACGAGCGCCTGACGAAGAAGGTCGCGGCGGCCCCGGAGGCGAAGGCTCCGGTGGGGCGGACGCCGCGGACACCGATTCGCTCGACCCGGGCGCCCAAGCCGGCGAAGTCCACGGCGGAGAAGGTCATCGCGTCGTCCGCGTTCCGGTCGGCGGCGAGGTCGGCCGCGACGGTCCTCGGCCGGGAGATCGCCCGGTCGATCTTCGGGACCCGGAGCCGCTGATCCCCCCACGGCTCGCGCCGTCGCTCGTCCTGGAGGACTCATGAAGATCGCCCTGCTCGGCACCGGCTCGGTCGGTCGCACGCTCGCTGTGCGGCTCGCCGCCCTCGGCCACGACGTGACCGTCGGCACCCGCGACCCGGCCGCCACTCTGGCCCGCACCGAGGCCGACGCGATGGGCAACGCGCCGTTCGCGACCTGGCACGCGGAGCACCCCGAGGTCGCCGTCGCGACCTTCCGTGACGCCGCAGCGGTGGCCGAGCTCGTCGTCAACGCCACCGGTGGCGAAGGGTCGCTGGCCGCGATCGGTCTGGCCGGCGCCGAGCACCTGGCGGGCAAGGTGCTGCTCGACGCCAGCAACCCGCTCGACTTCTCGCACGGCTTCCCGCCCACCTTGTCGGTCAAGGACACCGACTCGCTGGCCGAGCAGATCCAGCGCGCCTTCCCCGACGTGCGCGTGGTCAAGGCGCTGAACACCATGACGGCGACGCTGATGGCCGACCCGCGGCAGCTGGCGGACGGCGACCACACCACGTTCGTCTCCGGTGACGACGCCGACGCCAAGCAGGCCGTGACCGCGCTGCTCGCGGAGCTCGGGCACCGGGACGTGTTCGACCTGGGCGACCTCTCGACGGCGCGGGGCGCCGAGATGGTGCTGCCGCTCTGGCTGCGCCTCATGGGCGCGCTGGGAACCTCGGTGTTCAACATCAAGGTCGTCCGCTGAGCCCACCGGACCTCTGGCCCGCGGCGCTTGCCTATTGTTGAACTCTCAACTACTCTGGCCGGCATGACGCTGGTCCACGACGCCGCCCCCGCCACCCATCCGTACTCCGCGCACCTGCGGCGGGTGGCCGCGGCCGGCCCGCACCGGGCCTGGACCCCGGACGACGGCGCGTTGCCGTCGCTCTACGTCAGCCACGGCGCCCCGCCGCTGCTCGAGGACCTCGGCTGGATGGGCCAGCTCTTCGGCTGGGCCCGTGACCTGCCGCGGCCGACTGCGATCCTCATCGTGTCGGCGCGCTGGGAGAGCGCGCCGCTGTCGATCACGTCACCCGAGGTTGCGACGCCCTTGGTCTACGACTTCGGCGGGTTCCACGAGCTGTACTACCGGATGCGGTACCCGACGCCGGCGGCCCACGGGCTGGCGTCGCTGGTGCGCTCGCTGATGCCCGACGGCCAGTCGCTGCACGAGGACCACCGCGGCCTCGACCACGGCGCCTGGGTGCCGCTCAAGACGATGTACCCCGAGGCCGACGTCCCGGTGCTGCAGCTGAGCATCCCGACCCACGACACCACCACGCTGCTCAAGCTCGGGGAGCGGCTGCGGCCGCTGCGCGAGCAGGGCGTGCTCGTCATCGGCTCCGGCTTCATGACCCACGGCCTGCCGTTCATCGACTGGCGTCCCGACTCGCCGCCGCCCGGCTGGTCGGTCGACTTCGACCTGTGGGCGCAGGACGCCCTGGCGCGCGGCGACGTCGACGAGCTCGCGCACTTCCGCACCCGGGCGCCCGGCATGCCGTACTCGCACCCGACGGTCGAGCACTTCAGCCCGCTGTTCGTGACGCTCGGCGCGGCCGCCGATCCGGAAGCGCCGGTCACCACGACGGTCGAGGGCTACTTCCTCGGCCTGTCCAAGCGCTCGTTCCAGGCCGCCTGACCCCCCTCGCCCCGCACCGCACCGCGGATCACCGGGGTCGTGGCGACTGCCGGACGGCTGGCGGAGGATAGGGGATTCGAACCCCTGAGGGGTCTCCCCCAACACGCTTTCCAAGCGTGCGCACTAGGCCACTATGCGAATCCTCCGCCGACGAGGTTACCGGAGCGCGCGGGTACCGCTGACCGCCACCGAATGTGCGCCGACACACCGCACACGCCGGCGGGGCGGTGTGTCGGCGCACAAAGGATCGGCGCGGCCGTCGCGTGGAGCGGGGATCCGGGCGGTGCGCGGAAGCCGTTAGACTCGTCGGCGACCCCTCGTGCGGCGTCACCCCGCTGAACTCCCCCAGGGCCGGAAGGCAGCAAGGGTAGGCAGGCTCTGGCGGGTGTGCGGGGGGTCACTTCTGTGTCCGGGCACGGACCCGCGAGACGTCCGTCACCCGCTGCTCGCAGGGCTCGGGACGACCCGGTGGCGACGTCCGTCGCGCCGACTAGGGTCGGTGCGTGACCCAAGCGCTCTACCGCCGCTACCGCCCGGCGACCTTCGCCGAGGTGATCGGCCAGGAGCACGTCACCGGCCCCCTGCAGCAGGCGCTGAAGTCCGACCGCACCCACCATGCGTACCTGTTCTCCGGCCCGCGCGGCTGCGGCAAGACCACCAGCGCGCGGATCATGGCTCGCTGCCTCAACTGCGCCGACGGACCGACCCCCACCCCGTGCGGCGTCTGCGACTCCTGCCTGGCGCTCGCGCCCGGCGGCGGCGGCAGCCTCGACGTCATCGAGCTGGACGCAGCCACCCACGGCCTGGTCGACGACGCCCGCGACCTGCGCGAGCGGGCCTTCTTCTCCCCGGCGTCCTCGCGCTACAAGGTCTACATCATCGACGAGGCGCACATGCTCACGGCCAACGCGGCCAACGCGCTGCTCAAGATCGTCGAGGAGCCGCCGCCGCACGTGAAGTTCGTCTTCGCGACCACCGAGCCCGAGAAGGTCATCGCGACCATCAGGAGCAGGGTGCACCACTACCCGTTCCGGCTGGTGCCGCCCGGCGAGCTCGCGGCGTACCTCCTGACAGTGTGTGAGAAGGAGGGCGTCACCGCCGACCGCGGCGCCATCTCGCTGGTGGTGCGCTCCGGCCGCGGCTCGGTCCGCGACTCCATGAGCATCCTCGACCAGCTCGTCTCCGGGGCGCCGGACTCCGGCATCACCTACGAGTACGCCGCTGGACTGCTCGGCCTCACCGACGCGACCCTGCTCGACGACACGATCGAGGCGTTCGCAGCCGGTGACGCCGCGATCGTCTTCCAGGTCGTCGACCGGGTGGTCGAGGGCGGCCACGACCCGCGCCGGTTCGCCGAGGACCTGCTCGAGCGGCTGCGCGACCTCATCGTGCTCGACGCCGTGCCCGACGCGGCAGGGGCGATCCTCGGCGACCATCCGGCCGACGAGCTCGACCGGATGCGCCAGCAGTCCGCGCACTTCGGTGCCGCCCAGCTGTCCCGGGCGGCCGACATCGTCAACGAGGGCCTCATCGAGATGCGCGGCGCGACCGCGCCGCGGCTGCAGCTGGAGCTGATCTGCGCCCGGGTGCTGTTGCCCGCAGCCGACGACGGCGCCCGGGGGCTGGCCGCCCGGCTCGACCGGCTGGAACGCCGGGCGTCGATCGCCGGCGCCCCGGCGGAGGCGGCGCCGGCGGCCGCGGCGCCCGCGCCGCGCCGTGCCGTGGCACCGGCGACGGCGACGGCGACGGCGACGGCGACGGCGACCGAGGCTGCGGCCGCACCGGTACCTCCTGAGCGGCCCGCCGCGGCCGAGCTGCCGACGTCGCCGCCGACCGATCAGCCGACTCCGGTACCACTCAGCGACCCGCCTCCGGAGCAGCCGATGGCGGTGCCGGTACCCGCCGCGGCGCCGGTACCCGCCGCGCCGGCCGAGCCCACGGCGGCACCCGCTCCTGAACCGGACGCGGTCGCCGAGCCGGCCGCGGCCGGCAGCGGCGCCCTCGACCTGGTCGCCGTGCGCCGGCAGTGGCCCGACGTCCTGGAGGAGGTCAAGACGCTGCGTCGCTTCACCTGGACGCTGCTCAGCCACAACGCCCAGGTCGCCGCGCTCGACGGCTCCCGGATCACCCTGGCCATGGTCAATGCCGGGGCCCGCGACAGCTTCCTGCGCGGCGGCAGCGACGAGATCGTGCGCGAGGCGCTGGTGCGGGTCCTCGGCGTCGACTGGAAGGTCGACGCCATCGTCGACCCGTCCGCCGCCCCGTCTCCTGCCGCCGCTGCGAGCCCGCCGGCCGCACCGGCGTCCTCCGGTCGGGCCGCCGCGCATGCGGCCGTTGCGGCCGAGGCGGCTCAGGATGTCGCCGGTCCGCAGGTCGAGGACACCCCGTCCGTCGACGACGACGACGCCGACGAACGCGACATGAGCCACCACGACCTGCTGGCGCGCGAGCTCGGCGCCAAGGTCATCGGCGAGTACGACGCCAGCTGACCGGCCGACCTGACCGGCGGACCGGTGGTCCCGGCCCGGCGGACCGTCCGGTTCCGACCACCACCCCGTAGGCTCGCCAGGCAGCCAGCCGCGCCGGCGACCCAGCTGGCACCGATGCCGAGAGCGAGCGACCGCACGTGAACCCAGACGACCAGGACCGCCCGGACGCCTCGGCCGACGCCCTCGGCGGGCTCGCCGGGCTGGGCGGTGGCGACCTGTCGTCCCTGATGGCCCAGGCCCAGCAGATGCAGCAGCAGCTGATGGCCGCGCAGGACGAGCTCGCGAAGGCCGAGGTCACCGGCTCGGCGGGCGGTGGGCTGGTGCGCGCCACGGTCTCCGGCGCCGGCGAGGTGGTCGGCCTGCAGATCGACCCCAGCGCCATCGACCCCGGCGACCCCGAGGGTCTCGCGGACCTCGTGCTGGCCGCGATCCGCGACGGCAACCGCGCCGCGCAGGACCTGCAGGCGCAGGCCATGGGCCCGCTCGCCCAGGGCCTCGGTGGCGGCGGCCTCGGGCTGCCGGGGCTGTAGACCACATGTACGAGGGCGTGGTCCAGGACCTGATCGACGAGCTCGGTCGGCTGCCCGGCGTAGGTCCCAAGAGCGCCCAGCGGATCGCCTTCCACCTGCTCGCGGCCGACCCGGTCGACGTACGCCGGCTGGTGCACGCGCTGACCGAGGTCAAGGACAAGGTGCGGTTCTGCATCACCTGCGGCAACGTCGCCGAGGCCGAGCAGTGCCGGATCTGCCGCGACCCGCGCCGCGACGTCTCGGTGATCTGCGTCGTCGAGGAGTCCAAGGACGTCGTCGCGATCGAGAAGACCCGGGAGTTCCGCGGCCGCTACCACGTGCTCGGCGGCGCGATCAGCCCGATCGAGGGAATCGGGCCCGACGACCTGCGGGTCCGCGAGCTGATGACCCGCCTGGCCGACGGGTCGGTCACCGAGCTCATCCTCGCCACCGACCCGAACCTCGAGGGCGAGGCGACGGCGACCTACCTGGCGCGGCTGGTCAAGCCGATGGACCTGCGCGTCACCCGCCTCGCGAGCGGTCTGCCCGTGGGCGGGGACCTCGAGTACGCCGACGAGGTCACCCTCGGCCGGGCCTTCGAGGGCCGCCGGCTGCTGGACGTCTGACGACGGAACGGGAGACCTGCCGATGACCGACCGCCCCGAGCTGCACCCACCGACGTACCACCCGCACCGCACAGGAGAGGAGACCCGATGACCGGCACCGACGACCTCGGGGACTTCACGATCGAGATCGCTGACCAGGTCGAGAGCTTCTGCGTGGCCGTCCGCGAGATCGCGGCCGCCGAGGACCCCGACTACGCGATCTCGCTGCTGCTGCTGGAGACCTCCCAGCTGCTGCTCGCCGGTGGTCGGCTCGGCGCCATCTCCGACGTCGTGCCGGAGGAGCGGTTCGAGCCGGACGCGGGCTTCGACCCCGACCTCGACGGCATCCGCACGTCGCTGGCCAACCTGCTCGAGCCGATCGACGAGCATGCCGCGCTGTTCGACCCGTACGCCGAGGAGCCGGAGGTCTTCACCTCTCGGCTGTCCGACGACATCACCGACACGATGAGCGACCTGCTGCACGGCCTGCAGCACTACCGGGCCGGCCGGGCGTCCGAGGCGCTGTGGTGGTGGCAGTTCTCCTACCTGTCGAACTGGGGCTCCACCGCGTCGTCCGCGCTGCGCGCCCTGCACTCGGTCGTGTCGCACGTCCGGCTCGACACCCCGATCGACGACACGATCAAGGTCGAGGACCGGCTGCTCGCCCAGACTGTCGCCGAGGTCCACAACCCCTGACGTACCGGCGGCGAGGCCGACCGGTGGGTCCGGGGAGCGGAACGTCCCGGGGGCTGGTCTGCGGGCTCCGTAGACTGGGCGGCTGACAACGCTCGTCGTACGTGGAGGACGTTCCCGTGGGCCTGGTCGTGCAGAAGTACGGCGGTTCGTCCGTCGCGGACGCCGAGGGCATCAAGCGGGTCGCCAAGCGCATCGTCGACACCCGCAAGGCGGGCCACGACGTGGTGGTCGCCGTGTCGGCGATGGGCGACACCACCGACGAGCTGGTCGACCTGGCCCAGCAGGTCAGCCCGCTGCCGCCCGGCCGCGAGCTGGACATGCTGCTGACGGCGGGCGAGCGCATCTCGATGGCGCTGCTGGCGATGGCGATCGCCAACCTGGGCCACCAGGCCCGCTCCTACACCGGCAGCCAGGCCGGGGTCATCACCGACTCCGCCCACGGCAAGGCCCGCATCATCGATGTGACGCCGGGCCGCATCCGGTCCGCGCTCGACGAGGGCGCCATCGTCATCGTCGCCGGCTTCCAGGGTGTCTCGCAGGACACCAAGGAGATCACGACGCTGGGTCGTGGCGGCACCGACACGACCGCCGTCGCGCTGGCCGCCGCCCTGGGCGCGGAGGTCTGCGAGATCTACACCGACGTCGACGGCGTCTTCTCCGCCGATCCGCGCATCGTGCCGACCGCGCGCCGCCTCCCGCGGATCTCCTACGAGGAGATGCTGGAGATGGCGGCGTCCGGCGCCAAGGTGCTGCACCTGCGGTGCGTGGAGTACGCCCGCCGCTACGCCATCCCGGTCCACGTCCGCTCGTCGTTCTCCCAGCGCGAGGGCACGTGGGTCACCGATCTACCGCAAGGGGTCGACTCCATGGAGCAGGCGATCATCTCCGGCGTCGCGCACGACCGGAGCGAGGCCAAGATCACGGTCGTCGGCGTCCCCGACAAGCCGGGCGAGGCTGCCGCGATCTTCCGCGCCGTGTCGGCGGCCGAGATCAACATCGACATGATCGTGCAGAACATCTCGGCGGCGGCCACTGGCCGTACCGACATCTCCTTCACGCTGCCCAAGACTGACGGGGTCACCGCGATGGAGGCCCTGGACCGGATCCGCGACCAGGTCGGCTTCGAGGACCTGCTCTTCGACGACCAGGTCGGCAAGGTCTCCCTGGTCGGCGCCGGCATGCGCTCGCACCCCGGCGTGTCGGCCACCTTCTTCGGTGCTCTTGCCGACGCCGGCGTCAACATCGAGATGATCTCGACCTCGGAGATCCGGATCTCGGTCGTGGTCCGCGGCGCCGACGTCGACTCCGCGGTCACCGCGGTGCACACGGCCTTCGAGCTGGACAGCGCCGATTCCGAGGCGGTCGTCTACGGAGGAACGGGGCGATGAGTCCCCGCGGCAGTGGTGGGCTGACCGTCGGAGTGGTGGGGGCGACCGGGCAGGTCGGCACCGTCATGCGGCGGCTGCTCGCCGAGCGCGACTTCCCGGTGGGGCAGGTGCGCTTCTTCGCGTCGTCGCGGTCCGCCGGCACGGCGCTGCCCTGGCGCGACGGCGAGGTCGTCGTCGAGGACGCCGGGACCGCCGACGTGGATGGTCTCGACATCGCGCTCTTCTCGGCCGGCGGATCGACCTCGAAGGCCTTGGCGCCGCGCTACGCCGCGGCCGGCGCGGTCGTCGTGGACAACTCCTCGGCCTGGCGGATGGACCCCGACGTCCCGCTGGTCGTGTCCGAGGTCAACCCGGAGGTGGTCGCTGACGCCCGCAAGGGGATCATCGCCAACCCCAACTGCACGACGATGGCGGCGATGCCGGTGCTCAAGCCGCTGCACGACGAGGCCGGTCTGGTCCGCCTCGTCGCCAGCACCTACCAGGCGGTGTCCGGCAGCGGGCTGGCCGGCGTCGACGAGCTCGACAAGCAGGTGCGCCAGGTCGTCGACCGGGCGACCGACCTCGTGCACGACGGCTCGTCGGTGCCGTTCCCCGCGCCGCAGAAGTACGTAGCCCCCATCGCCTTCAACGTGCTCCCGATGGCCGGCTCCGTGGTCGACGACGGCTCCTTCGAGACCGACGAGGAACAGAAGCTGCGCAACGAGAGCCGCAAGATCCTCGGCATCCCTGAGCTGCTGGTGTCCGGCACCTGCGTGCGGGTGCCGGTCTTCACCGGGCACTCGTTGTCGATCAACGCGGAGTTCGCCCGGCCGCTCTCGGTCGAGTGGGCCCGCGAGCTGCTCGCCGGTGCGCCGGGGGTCGAGCTCGCCGACGTGCCGACACCGCTGCACGCGGCCGGTCGCGACCCGTCCTACGTCGGCCGGCTGCGGCAGGACCCGGGCGTGCCCGACGGCCGCGGGCTGGCACTGTTCGTGAGCAGCGACAACCTGCGCAAGGGCGCGGCCCTGAACGCGGTGCAGATCGCCGAGCTGATCGCCGCGCGGTGGTAGGTCGCTCGACGCGTCGGCGCTGGGACGGCCCATCCACCTCTTCTGCCGTTTGAGTGCCGGGCGCGTCGCCGCCTGGCTACGGTGTGACGCGCGGAGGCGTCGGCGTAGGACGGGAACGGCGCGACCGCCTGACGGGCGACCCAGGCGAGGTAGAAGATGTTGCCCAGGGCGAAGCTGATCGCGGCAGCGGCAAAGCAGAAGCTCCAGACCCGGTCCTCGCGGATCGTGACGCCGCGCGCGGCGGCCACCACGGCCGGGAGGAGCAGGGCCACCTGGGCGACCATGGCGTCCCGGAGCATCCCGTTCACGTGCGTGCCGGCGATCAGCAGGACGACGTACAGGGCCTGCGTCGCGATGTCGGCAACTTCAGTAGCCACCGGACGGCTGCCGGGCGGCGGCTCGGCCGGGTCCTGGGCATGACGGGATCTCCGGGGAGGTCGAAGCGGTGTCCTGTTCGTGGCGTTTCGGCTTCCGGTCGGGCCGCCTTGACCCTGCCTGTGCACTACCTGCTCGCACGCCGGACCACGACCGCCGGAGACCTGCGGGAGCCGGGTACGCCAACGGCCGGCCATCGTGGAGATGACCGGCCGCTGGCGGCGTTCCTCTGTCGGGGTGGCGGGATTCGAAC
>JBBRVW010000027.1:0-64802 GCA_038246545.1 Actinomycetes bacterium
GGGCTGGGCCCCGGGGGGGGGGTCCGGCGGGCCCCAGCCACGTCCACCACCTCCGGCAGCAGCGGCGCCACCACCGACGGCACCGGGTCCGGCAGCTCGACGGGGTCGACCGGGTCCTCGAGCTCGACGGGGTCGTCGGGGTCGTCAGGGTCGTCGACGGTCACCGGGGCCACCGCGCAGACCCGGTGGGGCCCGGTCCAGGTGCAGATCACCGTCACCGGCGGGCGGATCACCGACGTCGCCGCCGTGCAGTACCCGAACGGCAACGGCCGGGACCAGCAGATCAACTCCTACGCGCTGCCGGTGCTGGCCCAGGAGGCGGTCGCCGCCCAGAGCGCGCTGATCGACCACGTGAGCGGAGCGAGTGTGACCAGCGGCGGCTACGTGCAGTCGTTGCAGTCGGCGATCGACAAGGCGAACCTGTGAGTGACGCGGGTGTCTCAGCTGCCCGGCTGCTCGGCCCGGCCCCGGAGCAGCGCGCCTGGGTGGAGCAGGTGATGGGGATGTCGGAGAGCATCCACCTCCGCGGCCGCGCGTCCGGTCCGCCGGCTGCGAGGCCGCCGTGCGCGCGGCGTATGACGGGCTCCGGGCTGTCGACGAGCTGTTCTCGCCGTACCGGACGGACAGCGACGTGAGCTGGTGGCGGGGTCGTCGGGCTGTGCGAGCCGCGTAGCGGCGAACCGGTCGAGGAGGTGTTGTCGGTGACCGTGGTCGGGCCGTCGCTGCTGTGGGCCGACGTCCTCGCGACCGCGGCCTTCGTCCTCGGCTGCGACGGTCTCGACCTGGTCGAGACCGTCGCGGGCTACGAGGCGCTGGTCGTCGACCGCGTCGGCGGCGTCCGGACGACCCCCGGGCTGGTGGTGCCTCAGGCGCGCACCGAGGACATGTCGGCGTAGCGGTCGCCGAGCGCCGCCCCCTGCGGTGCGACCTCGTCGAGCACGGCCAGGTCCTTGTCGGTCAGGGCGACGTGCACGGCGGCGGCGTTCTCCTCGAGGTAGGCGACCCGCTTGGTGCCCGGGATCGGCACCACGTCGTCGCCCCGGGCGAGCACCCAGGCCAGCGCGAGCTGGCTGGCCGTCACGCCCTTCTCCTCGGCGATCTCGCGCACCCGGTCGACCAGCTCGAGGTTCTTGGCGAAGTTGTCGCCCTGGAACCGCGGGTGGTGCTTGCGGAAGTCGTCGTCGTCGAGGTCGTCGAGGCTGCGGATCTGGCCGGAGAGGAAGCCGCGCCCGATCGGGGAGTAGGCGACGAAGCCGATGCCGAGCTCGCGCACCGTGTCGAGGACCCCGTCGTCCTCGACGTCACGCGTCCACAGCGACCACTCGGTCTGCAGCGCCGTGACGGGGTGCACGGCGTGCGCCCGGCGGATCGTCCCGGGCGCGGCCTCGGAGATGCCGAGGTGGCGCACCTTGCCGGCCTGCACGACCTCGGCCAGCGCGCCCCAGGTCTCCTCGACCGGGACGGACCGGTCGACCCGGTGCTGGTAGTAGAGGTCGACGTGGTCGACGCCGAGGCGCTGCAGCGAGGCGTCGATGGCGGCGCGGACGTAGTCGGGACGGCCGTTGATGCCGATCCGGCTGCCGTCCTCGCCGCGCTCGTTGCCGAACTTGGTCGCGAGCACCACCTCGTCGCGGCGGCCGGCGACGGCCTTCCCGACGAGCTTCTCGTTGGTGAACGGCCCGTACATGTCGGCGGTGTCGAGGAACGTCACGCCGAGGTCGAGCGCGCGGTGGATCGTCGCGATGGACTGCGCCTCGTCACCGGTGCCGTAGAACTCGGACATGCCCATGCAGCCGAGTCCGACGGCGGAGACCTCGAGGGCGGCGGCGGCGGAGCCGAGGGTGCGGGTCTGGGTGACGGTGGGGGTGTCGGTCATGCCCTCCTGCCTACCCGCCCCACGGCGTCCTTGCAGCGCCCAGCGGATCCGCCGGGGCAGTCATCGCGCGCCGAGCAGGCGGAGCGTGGGGCGCTCGTCGGCGACCATCCGGAGCAGCTCCCGGTAGGTCTCGACGACCTCGACGGGTGCCCGGCCGAGCCGGTCGCCGGCCGCCTCGGCCAGCGCGGCGCACAGCTCGGCCAGCTGGAGGGCGGTGTCGACGAGCACTGCGGGGTGGCGCTGGATCTCGGCGAGCGCCTCGTCGCGGGCCTGCCGTGCTGCACCGGCGGGCGCGGCGTCGAGGTGGCTGCGCACCAGGGCGAGGACGGGATCGTGGGCGTCGTCGGTCATGCCGGGAGCGTGTCCGGCCCCCTGGACAGAACCCGGGCGGCAACCGTTCTAGGCTCGGGGGCAGCCCACAGCGACCTCACAGGCAGTGCCCAGGGGCACACCAGGCTGCCGACCGACGATCGGGCCATGAGCGCGACGACGACAGAGGGACGATCCGTGACCACAGCGACCGACCGCACGCCCGAGGCGAGGCTGCTCGTGGTCGACGACGAGCCGAACATCCTCGAGCTGCTCGCCACCAGCCTGCGCTTCGCCGGCTTCGAGGTGGCGACCGCCACCAACGGCCGCGAGGCGCTGGCGGAGGCCCGACGGCTGCGACCCGACCTGGTGGTCCTCGACGTGATGATGCCGGACATGGACGGCTTCGCCGTGGTCCGACGCATGCGCGGCGAGGGCACCACGGCACCCGTGCTGTTCCTCACGGCCCGGGACGCCACCGAGGACAAGGTCACCGGGCTCACGGTCGGTGGCGACGACTACGTCACGAAGCCGTTCTCGCTGGAGGAGATCGTCGCCCGCATCCGCGCGGTCCTCCGGCGTACGTCGGGTGCGAACGCGGCCAACGACGAGCGCGCCCGGCTGGTCTTCGCCGACATCGAGCTGGACGACGACACCCACGAGGTGTGGAAGGACGGCGTGCTGGTCTCGCTGTCGCCCACCGAGTTCAAGCTGCTGCGCTACTTCATGCAGAACGCCGGCCGGGTGCTCTCCAAGGCGCAGATCCTGGACCACGTGTGGCACTACGACTTCGGCGGCGAGGCGAACGTCGTCGAGTCCTACGTCTCCTACCTGCGCCGCAAGGTCGACACGTCCGAGCCGCGGCTGCTGCACACCCTCCGAGGCGTGGGGTACGTGCTCCGGGTGCCGCGCGGGTGAACCTTGCCGAGTCGTCGCGCTCCGTCCTGCAGCGGGTCCCGCTGCGGGTCACCCTGGTCGTCGCGCTCGTCCTGCTGGCGGCGGTCGGCCTCACCACGACCGGTGCCGTGGTCACGGCCCAGCTCACGGGCTACCTCGTCGACCAGGTCGACCAGGACCTCACCCGGCTCGCAAGCCGTCCACCCGGTGACGGCCAGGGCCGGGGAGCCGGGTCGGACGACGATCCGTTCCAGACGAGCCGCGACGAGTACTACGCCTTCGCCACGACCGCCGGTGTGGTGCCGGCAACCGGCGAGGAGACGACCAACGGTGCCGCGCCGCCCGATCTCACGGCGTCCCAGATCAAGGACGAAGCTGGTCGGAAGCCGTTCGACGTCGGCTCTGTGGGCGGCGGGTCGCAGTGGCGAGTCGTCGTGCGGCCGGTCACGTTCACCAACCCGGGCCAGGGCACCAGCAGCCAGGGTTTGTACGTCCGCGCCGTCTCGTTGTCGGACGTCGAGGACACCACCAACCGTCTGGTGCTCGTCGAGCTGCTCGTCGGTGCCGCCGTCCTGCTGTTGCTCGGCGGGCTGGCGTACGTCGTCGTCCGCACATCCTTGCGCCCGCTGCGCGAGGTCGAGGGCACCGCCGCCGAGATCGCGGCGGGCGACCTGACCCGGCGGGTGCCCGAGGGTCATCCCCGCACCGAGGTGGGCCGGCTGTCGCAGGCGTTCAACGGGATGCTCGGCCAGATCGAGCAGGCGTTCCGGGCCCGCGAGGCGTCCGAGAACTCGGCGCTGGCGTCGGAGGAGCGGATGCGGCGGTTCGTCGCCGACGCCAGCCACGAGCTGCGCACGCCGCTGACCTCCATCCGCGGCTTCGCCGAGCTGTACAGGCAGGGCGCGGTCACCGGTCCGGACGACCTTGACCGGGTGATGGGGCGGGTCGAGCAGGAGGCGGCCCGGATGGGCCTGCTCGTCGAGGACCTCCTGCTGCTCGCCCGCCTCGACCAGCAGCGTCCCCTCGAGCAGGAGCCGGTCGACCTGCTCGGCGTCGTCGGCGACGCCGTGCACGACGCCCGGGTCCTGGCGCCGGACCGCGAGATCGGCCTGGACGTCGGCGAGGGCGCACCGGTCGTCCTGGGCGACGAGAGCCGGCTGCGCCAGGTCGTCACCAACCTGGTGTCGAACGCGCTCACCCACACCCCGGCGGGCACTTCGGTCACCGTGTCGCTCGAGGTCAACGCGGCCGAGGACGACGGCCCGGACCGGGTCCTGCTCGGGGTCGCGGACCAGGGGCCGGGGATGTCCGAGGCGGACCGGGCCCAGGTGTTCGAGCGGTTCTACCGCGCCGACCCGTCCCGCACCCGGGCCGCCGGCGGCAGCGGGCTCGGCCTGTCGATCGTGGCCGCCCTGGTCGCGGCGCACGGCGGCCGGGTCGGGGTGCAATCGGCTCCCGGCTCCGGAAGCCGGTTCCTCGTCGAGCTGCCGCAGCACGTGAACGGCTCGACGGTGCCCGGACTCGCGGCAGGCGCACAGGCTGGTCACAGGTTGTCGGGGCAGGATGTGCGCTGACCGACCGCCGTCCGAGCGCCAGGAGACCCCGGTGTCCTTCCCCGAGCCGCCCGCCGAGTCGCGTCCCGGGGACGAGGCGTCGCCGCTGTTCGGTCCGACCGAGGCGCTGGAGTCGCACCCCGAGCAGTCGTCCGGTGGTCGCCGACGGGTCGTCGTCACCGCCGCTCTCGCGGTGCTGGGGCTGGCGGCCGCCGGCGTGACCGGCGCGGTGCTCGTGCGCGGCGGCGCCGAGCCGACGGCGCTGGCTGCAGCCACCTCGACGCCCTCCGCGTCACCCTCCGCCGGCACTGACGGCCGTGTCGAGCGGCACGGCTTCCGCGGCGGCCCCGCGATGATGGGGCTGGCCGGCGCCCTGCACGGCGAGCTGGTGGTGCCGGGCGGAAGCGGCGGCTACCAGACCGTGGTGGTCCAGCGCGGCACCGCCACGAAGGTCGGCAGCGACTCGATCACCGTGACGAGCGACGACGGCTTCACCGCGACCTACGACGTCCCGCCGGACACCCCGGTGGGCGCCCGGCGCGAGGGCCTCGGCAGCATCACGACCGGGGCGAACGTCGTCGTGATCGCGGACAAGAAGGGCAGCACCCTCACCGCCACGCACGTCATGGACCTCGACAGCATCCGCGCCGGCATGGGCGGCTTCGGCAGGCACGGCGGACCCGGCGACGACGGCGACGGGCCGGGCGTCCCGGCACCCACCGCCTCGTCCGAGGGCAGCTCGTACGGCGCCTGAGGTCGCCCGCGTCGCACCTGGTCCGCCTGCCCGGGTCCTGTCAGACCACCCGAAGTGGCCCCGCCCGACGGGCGGAGAGCACCCCTCGAGCGCTGCCACTTCGCTGGTCAGGCCACCGATCCCGGTCAGGGACCGACGGCGAGGAAGGTGCGCCGAGCGGCGTCCGATCCTGGCGGGTCTGACAGCGTCACCAACGGCGGGTCAGCCTGGAGTCCGAACGTGACGCCATCACCCCGTCTCGTAGGGTCGTGGTCGTGACCGCTCCCGCTGTGCCGCCGACCGCCGTCACCGCCGCCGGCGTGCTCCTCCGCTACCGCGTGATGGCCTACGTGACCGGTGTGGTGCTCGCCCTGAGCTGCCTGGTCGGCCTCAGCTTCTGGCCCTGGTACGTCGGCGAGGGTGCGGCCGGCGTCCTCTGGACGGCGCACGGCTGGCTGTACGTGCTCTACGTGGTGGCGGCGTTCCACCTGGCGTACCGGCTGCGCTGGAAGCCGGTCCGCACGCTGCTGGTGCTGCTGGCGGGGACCGTGCCCCTCATGTCCTTCGTCGCGGAGCGGCGAGTGACGGCGGACCTGCACCGTCAGGGCCAGGACCAGAACCGTCCGGACCGGGCGGGTCAGGAGCCGGCTGCCGGCTCGGGTCCCGCTGCTCCAGCACCGCGCGCCTGAGCACCACCCACCAGAAGAACACCGCCGCCCCGGCGAACAGCCACCACTGCAAGGCGTAGGCCAGGTTGCGCCACCGGCCCACGCCGCCGCCCGCGGCCGCCTGGGCGGTCACGGGCACCGGTCGCGCCGCAGCGGCCGGCTGCTCGGTGCGCAGCGCCAGGAAGCCGTCGTAGAGGTCCGCCGGGGGGTAGGGGAGCGCGTCGAGGACCGTCACCGTGGCGACGTACGGCAGCTGGTCGGCGCCGACGTCGGTGACAGCACCGTCCGCCGGGCCGTCCTCCGAGCGCTGCAGCAGGCCCACCAGCGAGACCTGGCCGGCGGGCGCCGCGGTGGTCGCGTCGTCCTTGGTCGGGACCCAGCCGCGCACGACCGGCAGCACGCCGTTCCGAGTGCGCAAGGCGGTCACCACGAGGAAGCCGCTCCGGTCGCCGCGCGGCTCGGTGCGTCCCGGGACCAGGCGGGTGCTGGACGCGTCGTAGCTGCCGATGGCCTGGACCCGCCGGCCCAGGACGTCGTGGTCCAGTCGCCCGCCGGGAGCGCTGAGCCGGTCGAGCGGCACGGCGGCAGAAGGCTGCGGTGCTGCCGCGTCGCCCTTGTCCTCGAAGGACCCCAGCTGCCACCTCCCCAGCCAGGTGAACGAGACGAGGACCACGACGAGCAGCAGGTGCCAGGCGAGCCACCGTGGCTGCAGGGCGAAGCCCATGACCCGGCGCACTGTCACCGCTCCAACCTACGGGCTGCCAGGATCGTCGCCATGCCCCAGTCGGTCGACGAGCTGATCGCCCTGCTCGACCTCGAGACCCTCGAGGAGGGCCGCTACCGCGGCCGCCAGCCGGACACCGCCCTGCAGCGAGTCTTCGGCGGCCAGGTCGCCGGCCAGGCGCTGGTCGCCGCGGCGCGCACCACCGGCGCCGACCGCCTGGTGCACTCGCTGCACGCGTACTTCCTGCGGCCCGGTGACACCCGCGTCCCGATCGTCTACGACGTCGAGCGCACCCGCGACGGCCGCGCCTTCAGCACCCGGCGGGTCGTCGCCCGGCAGCACGGCGTCGACGGTGCGCCGATCTTCTACATGTCCGCGTCCTTCCAGGCGCCGGAGGAGGGGTTGGACCATCAGGACCCGATGCCGGAGGTGGCGCCGCCGGAGGAGTGCCCCGAGCTCGGCGACGTCCTCGCCCGCCTCACGAAACGACCGCGGGACGAGTGGGACCGCGAGTGGGCGGCCCTCGACGTCCGGTACGCCGGCGACACCCGGTCCGACCGCGAGCTCGACGGCAGCGCGCACCCGGCGCAGTCGCGGGTCTGGCTGCGCGCCGCCGGACCGCTCGGCGACGACCCCGCGGTGCACGCAGCGGTGCTCGCCTACGCTTCCGACCTCACGCTGCTCTCCGCGAGCGTCCTGCCGCACGGCACCTGGATCGGCGACCCGCGGCTGCAGCCCGCGTCTCTCGACCACGCGATGTGGTTCCACCGCCCGCTGCGCGCCGACGAGTGGCTGCTCTACGACCAGGTCTCGCCGTCGGCGTCAGGGGGACGCGGGTTCGCGACCGGCAACCTCTTCGCCATCGACGGGCGGCTGGTCGCCACCGCCGTCCAGGAGGGTCTGGTCCGGCTCCGCCGCTGAGCGGTGCTTGGCCGGCACGGCCGGAGGGCGGTTCGGGTGGGTGCGCGCCAGACGGCTGCGCGCGCCCTCGAGCAGGGACGCCGACGCCGGCGCGTCGGTGAGGGACTCGAGGAAGGTGTCGGCGTCGATGCGCAGCACCGTGCTCGCCGCGGCCGCGGTCACCGTCGCCGTCCGCGGGATTCCCTCCAGCACGCCGATCTCCCCGAAGCAGGCACCGGCGGACATCGTGGGCAACGGCTGGTCGACGCCGGACCCACCGCGTGCACTCACCGCCATCTCGCCGGACAGCAGCACGTACAGCGCGTCCGCCGGTTCGCCCTCGCGGATCAGCACCGTGCCCGCGGGTACGTCGACCTGCTCGGCGGCTCGGGCCAGCCGCTCCAGCACCGGCCGAGCAGCCTCGGCGAAGATCCCGGTCCCGGACAGGGCGGCGACCCGCGGCTCCAGGCGAGCCGCCTGCTCGACGTTGTCCCGGTCCATCCGGCGCAGCCACGGCAGGCCGAGCAGGCACAGCGCCGGCAGCAGGGCGCCCGCGAACCACAGGCTCGGGTCCAGCCCCAGCCAGGAGATGACCTGCGGTGTGACCAGGGCGCCGAGCGAGATGGCGACGAGCACCAGGGTGAAGAAGGCGCCGAAGACGCGGGCCAGCACCTGCGACGGAAGCGAGCGCTGCAGGGCGGTGACGGCGAGCACGTCGACGACCAGGGTCCCGGCGCCGCGCACCGCCTGCACGATGAAGGCGGCCACCGGTTGGTCGACCACCAGGAACAGCAGGGTCGGGAGGCAGTAGACCGCCATCCCGATCAGGATCACCGGGCCGAGCCGCGGTCTCGCGGCGAGCCGGTTCACCAGGCCGGCCGCGGCGATGCCGCCGACACCGAGCCCGGCGAGGAGGTAGCCGTAGCCGGATGCCCCGGTGCCGAGACGCTCCTGCGACAGCACGACGAACTGCACGGTGTCCACGCCGTAGACGAAGCTCGCGACGACGCTGTAGGCCACCAGCATGGTGGCCGTCGCGGACGCCCCGATCGCCTGAAAGCCGACCGCCATCTGGCGCAGCGGCCCGGAGGTGCCGCCCTCCGTCACGTCCACCGGCCGGCTGCGCACCCGCATCCGCACCACGACCAGGGCGGACCAGACGAAGCTGGCAGCGTTCGCGCCGAAGGCGAGCCCCGCCGAGCCGGTGAGCAGCAGCAGGCCACCGAGCGCCGGGCCGGCGACGATGGCGACGTTGTCGATGGTGTTGCGCAGCGTGTTGGCCGCGGCCAGGTCGCTCTCCGGCACCGTCTCCGGTGTGATGGCGGCGACCGCCGGCTCGTAGACCATGCTCGTGAGCGAGGTGAGGCTCGCCAGCAGGATCGCCAGCAGGACCGGTCCCTCGAGGAACGCGACGACCGTGAGCAGGCCCATCCAGAATGCGCAGAGCCAGTCCAGCGTCACCATCAACCGGACCCGCTCGAACCGCTCGGCCAGCACGCCGCCGTAGGCCCCGAGCAGCAGCGACGGTACGAACCGCCCGATGGTCGCGGCACCGACCCAGGCGGGAGAGCCCGTCTGGTTGTAGACGAAGACGGCCAGGCCGACGTTGTAGGCCCAGGACCCGGCGGCGCTGATCGCGAAGCCGGTCATGAGCAGCCGGAAGTCGTGGTGGCGCAACGGCGCCAGCACGCCGCCCGCCCGTTTCCGCCGCATCCGTGAGCCCCTCGTGGTCGACCCCGAGCCTGCACCCGCGGCGTCACGCTAGGGGGGTGCGCTCCGGCCGTCAGTCGAATCCAGGATGTGCCCTGGTCGCGGTCCCGGCGCTGCTAGCGTCCCGCGCGTGGGTAGCCGGTGAGACTGGAGCTGCTCGGTGTGCGCGGCTCCACCTGCGCCCCCGGGGCCGAGTACGTCCGTTACGGCGGTCACACGTCGTGCGTCGCGGTGCGGGCAGAGGGCGCTGTTGCGCCCACCCTGGTGCTGGACGCCGGCACCGGCCTGCGCTCGCTGACAGAGATGCTGGCCGGCGCCGCGTACGACGGGTCGATCCTGCTCAGCCACCTGCACTGGGACCACATGCAGGGCCTGCCGTTCTTCGCCGCGGGCGACCGCGATGCGGCACGGGTCGACCTCTACCTGCCGGCCCAGGACGGTCGCTCGGGTCGCGACCTGCTGGCGCAGGCCTTCTCGCCGCCGGCGTTCCCGATCAGCCCGGAAGGGCTCAAAGGGCGCTGGACCGAGCACGCCCTCGAGTCCGGTGCGCACCGGATCGAGGACTTCGACGTGCGGGCGGTCGACGTGGCGCACAAGGGGGGCCGCACGTTCGGCTACCGGGTGTCCGACGCGACCGGCTCGGTGGGTTACGTCCCGGACCATGCGCCCGAGGCGGGGATGTCCGACGACCTGCTGTCCGCCCTGGACGGCGTGGACGTGCTGGTCCACGACGCGCAGTTCGTCGAGGGCGAGCGCCAGGTGGCGGTCGACTACGGGCACGCGACGGTCGAGGACTGCGTCCGGCTGGCGCACCGGGTCGGCGCCGGCGCCCTGGTGCTGTTCCACCACTCACCGGCGCGCAGTGACGACGCCCTCGACGGGATCGGCGAGCTGGCCACCGGGCTGGCGGACGGGCTGCCGGTCGTGGTGGCTCGCGAGGGCATGGGCCTCGAGGTCGGGCCCCGGGCTCAGCTGGCCGGTTCGTCCCCGGCGTAGCCCTCGCCGGCGTCGACGTGCTGGTCGGCGTCCAGGTAGGCCTGCACCACCTGATCGGCCCGCGCGCGTGCCCCGTCGCTGCCGACCGCGCGCAGGAAGTGGGCCCGGTCCAGCGTCACCAGCCAGGTGGGCTCGACCGCGGTCACCGTGGCCGTGCGGGGGCCGCCGCGCAGCAGCGCGATCTCGCCGAACGAGTCCCCGGGTCCGAGCTGGCGCACCTCCTGCCCGTGACGGGAGACCGACAGCCGGCCCTCGACGACGACGGCGAACCGGTCGCCCGGCTCGCCCTCGCGCATCGCCGCGGTGCCGGCGGGGACGAGCTCCTCGCCGGCGTGCCGGGCCAGCTGCTCGAGGACCGGGGGCGAGGCGAGCCGCAGCATGGCGACCCGGCGCAGCACGTCGAGGTGCGGGCCGACGGCCGGGGCGAGCCGGTCCAGCCGGCGCAGCCAGCGCCAGGTAGCGGCTCCCGAGACCGGCAGCAGGGCGCCCGCCGCGACGAGCGCACCGGAGCGGCCCAGGGTGCCCACCGCCACCGGCGCCAGCGCGGCACCGACGGCGATCGCGGCCGTCATCGCCGCCTCCTGCACCCCGAAGACCCGGGTCAGGACGCGGTCCGGCACGACGCGCTGGAGCAGCGTCCGGGCGCCCACGTCGAAGAACGCCTTGCTGGCGCCCGAGACCGCGAGGAGCAGCGCGACCCCGAACGGGACGCCGGTCAGGGGGAGCAGGACGAGCGGGACGCCGGTGCCCAGCAGCCCACCGGCCAGCGCGGGGCCGAGCCGGGCGCGCCCGACGAGCAGCACCGTGAGCAGGCCGCCGACGATGCCGCCGATCCCCAGGGCGCTGCCGAGCAGGCCCGGCCCCGAGGCGTCGGTGCCCAGCACGTCCAGCGCGAGGACCAGCAGCAGGATGTCCATCGCCCCGACCACGACGTACTGGCCGGCGACCATGCCGACGAGCACCGCCGCGGCCGGCTCGGCCCGCAGCTCGTGCAGACCACCCAGCGCGGCGCTCAGGGCGCCGTGCTCGGTGGCAGCCGCAGCCGGCACCCCGGTGTCGATCCGGGCCACGCCGGCCGCCGCCGCCAGCATCAGCAGGCCGGCGGACAGCAGCACCGTCTCGGGGCCGCCACGGACGATCAGCAGCCCGCACAGCAACGGCCCGAGGAACGCCCCGGCGCCTTCCGCCGTCGAGGACACCGCGTTGCCGGCGACGAGCTCCCCGGGTGTGGTCGCGAGCGACGGCAGCACGGCGTTGTGGACCGGCCGGGTCAGTGTGACGGCACACGTGAGAACGGCGGCGGCCGTGGACACCACGGCCACTCCGCTGCCCGTGGCGAGCAGCGCCGACGTCCCGAGCATCGCCGTGCCCTGCAGGCCGTAGCCGAGGGCGAGTGCGCGCCCGCGGGGGAGCCGGTCACCCAGCCCGGACGCGAACGGCGCCACGAGCACGGCCGGCACCAGCTGCACCACCGACACCAGTGACGCCGCCGAGACGCCGCCCCGCTGGTAGGCCCAGACCAGCACCGCGATCCAGCAGGCCCACTCCGCCAGTGCGAAGGCCTGGAACGCGAGCAGGACGCGGCGCAGGTGTCGGGACGACAGTGCGTCAGCCAGGGTCCGGGCGGTGCTGGTCATCGCCCGGGGACGGGGTGACCCCGCAGCTCGGGAACGTCGTCGTGGGCGTGGGGCACCCAGGACGGGGCACCGATCGACGACTCCGGGACCGACGCCCGGATCGAGGGGAAGCGGAGGCTGACGAGGGTGGCGTCGAGGAAGGCGAGCAACGTCCCGGAGCACGCGACGGCAAGCACCCGGCCCGCGGCGACGCGGCCCCGCTCCATGTCCAGCACCCGTCCGCCTCCTCGGCGACCCCGGCGTCGCGAGGTCACTCTGTCTGCCCTCGTGTGGGGGGGCAAGCGATCTTGGGGAGCCTCCCATCCGGGGCGTCCGTCATGTCGGGGAACGAGCGAGAAGCGGTGGTGCACCAGGGCCGGCGGCGTCCGGAGCCGGTCGGGCCGGTCGCGCCTGCGCGGGGCGGGTCCGCACTCCCGGTGGCGGCCGGGCTTCCCTGGGCGCGGCGTCGCGCGCATCCTGGGTGCAGGAGGTGGCCGACGTGGGGTGGTTGGTGAGCGGCATGGCCGTCGCGGTCGTGACGACCGCTGCCATGCTCGGGCACCTCGGCTGGGCCGCCCGGCTCGCCGGCCGGGCGTGGCGACGGGTCCGGCCCCGCCCGCCCGAGTCCGACAACGTCAGCGTCGAGCAGCTGGCCGCCGACCTGCGGCGGCTCGCCGGCCTCCTGGAGCGGACCCGGCGCCTGGACGAGCCGGCCATGATGGAGCGCCTGCGCGCGGCAGCGCTGGCCTACGACTGGGTGCTGCTGTCGGCCTGCCGCACCCTGGACGTGCCGGCCCCCGGGACGGCGCCGCTGGACAGCATGGCCCGGCTGCAGGCCGAGGCCGCGCTGGCGGCGCAGGGCCTCGACTGGTAGCCGCGCCCTTCAGGTGGGCAAAGTGGTGCCGTGCACTGGCCCTCACGCCTCGTGGCCCGACGCGGCCGGGTGCGGCTGCGGGGCGTCCGCACGCTGAAGGCCACCGGCGCCTGCGTGGCCGCCTACCTCGCCGCGGTGCCGCTGTCGGACAACGCGCGGCCGGTGCTCGCCCCGCTCACCGCGCTCCTCGTCGTCCAGCTGACGCTGTACGACACCGTGCGGCGGGGGATGCTGCGGGTGGTCAGCGTCGTGCTCGGGGTCCTGGTCGCTGCTGTCCTGTCGACGGTGGTCCCGCTCACCTGGTGGAGCCTCGGGATCGTCATCGCTGTCTCGCTGGTGATCGGCCGGCTGCTGCGGCTCGGTGACGAGATCGCCGAGGTGCCGATCAGCGCGATGCTCGTCCTCGCGGTCGGCGGGTCCGGGACGGCGGCCGAGGGCCGGGTCGCGGAGACCGTGATCGGCGCCGTCGTCGGTGTCCTCGCCGGCGCGGTGGTCGCGCCGCCGCTGTACGTCCGGCCGGCGAGCGACGCGGTGCAGGACGTCGCGCGAGGGGTGGCCGACGTCATGCGGCAGGTGTCCAGAGAGGTCCGCGGCGAGTACGGCGTCGAGCAGGCCGACGCGTGGCTGGCGGCCGCCCGCGGGCTGGGCCGCGACGTGCTGCGGGCCGACGGGGCGCTCGGCACCGCCGAGGCCAGCCTGCGCTACAACCCGCGGGCTCGAAGCCGGCCGCACGCGGGCGTCAGCCTGCGTGCGGGCTGGACGGCATCGAGCGGGCCTCGGTGTCCCTGCGCGGGGTCTGCCGGGCACTCGCCGACCTGGTGCGCGGGCCGGGAGAGGAGCGGACCTACGGCGCGGACGTCCGCGAGGCGCTGTCGGACCTGCTCGCCGACGTCGCCGACGCCGTCGAGGCGTACGGAGTGCTGGTGGGCTCCGAGGTGGTCGGGCCGGGCCCCGAGGACCTGCGGCTGCGGGAGGCGCTCTCCGCGGCCTGGGCCGACCGGCACCGGTTCGCCGGGCTGTTGCGGCACGAGGACCGGATGCGCCGCGACGAGTGGCAGCTGCACGGGGCGCTCACGACGCACATCGACCAGCTGCTGCGCGACGTCGACAGCGAGGCGCGCGCCGAGCTGCGGCGCGGCTGGCCGCAGCGGGAGCACGGCCTGCCGACCGCGCTCTCGCACCCGGTGAAGACCGCTCGCGACCGGATCCGCCGCCCGTCGTGACCGGCCCGGCGCGAGCTGCCCATGACCTGGCGCGGCCGGGCGGCGCAGGCCGGGGTCAGACGGTGGCGAGGTCGGTGAGGCCCGGGGGCAGCGGGTCGGAATGCAGGACGCGCAGCCGCTGGGTCGGCCGCGTGAGGGCGACGTACAGGTCGTTGGCGCCGCGGGCCGAGGCCGCCAGCACGTCACCGGGCTCGACGACGACGACGGCGTCGAACTCCAGCCCCTTCACCTCGTCGACCGAGAGCACCGAGACCGGCGACTCCAGGGTCGACCGGCCCGAGCCCACCGTGCCGGCCGGCAGTGCAGTCGTCAGGTCCTTACGCAGGCCGGCGGAGGCGCCGCGCGCGGTGACGACGACGAGCCGGCCCTCGCCGAGGACGTCCAGCTCGGCTTGCACGGCGTCGAGGACGCCGGCCAGGTCGCCGCGCCGGATCTGCTGGGCCAGCGGCTTCCACTCGCCCTCCCGGACCGACTCCGGGGTCGGCGCCTGCACGCCCGCGGCGGCCAGCATGTCGCTGGCGAGCTGCATCACCTGGGCCGGCGTCCGGTAGTTGACGGTGAGCTGCTCGATCCGCCACCGGTCCTGCACGTAGCGGTCCAGCACCTCTCCCCACGAGGACGCGCCGGCCGCGGAGCCGACCTGCGCGACATCGCCGACCAGCGTCATCGACCGCGACGGGCACCGGCGCATCAGGACCCGCCAGGTCATGGGGGACAGCTCCTGGGCCTCGTCGACGACGAGGTGGCCGTAGGCCCAGGTCCGGTCCGACTCGGCCCGCTCGGCGACGGTGAGGGTCGGGTCGGTCTGGGCGAACCGGTCGGCGAGCTGCTCGGCCGACGGCCGGATCAGGGTGTCGACGTTGCTCAGTGCTGCCTGTGCGGTGGCCAGGTCCTCGGCCCGCTGGATGCGGGCGGCGGCCTCCCCGGCCCGGTCGGCGGACGCCACGTCCCCCAGCAGCTCGGCCAGCTCGTCGAGCAGCGGCACGTCGGCGACCGTCCAGGGTGCGCCGGGCTCGCGGAGCAGCAGCGCGCGCTCGCGGCGGTCCAGCTCGTCGGCGGCCACCGCGCCGAGACGGTCGGGATCTGCGTACAACGACGCGAGGACCTGCTCCGGCAGGAGCGGCATCCAGGCCAGGTTGAGCTCGCGACGCACGTCCGGGGAGTCGCGCAGCTCCTCCTGCAGGTCCTCGCGGTTGTCCTCGGTCAGCGTCGTGCCGAGGGCGGTGGCGAGGCGGCCGGCCAGCAGGCCCATCAGGTCCCGCAGGAAGCTCTCGCGCGCCAGGTTGTGCGGTCGCCGGTTGCGGCGGGCCCGCGTGCGCGCACCTGCCACGTCGCCGGGGGTCAGCGTGAGCCGCTGGCTGCCGACCGCGAGGGTGCGGGTGCCCTGGGGCACCCGCTGCCGGGCCCGGACGGCGCGGGACAGGACACGCGCCATGCGCAGGTCGCCCTTGAGCGCCGCGACGTCCGCGTCGGGCTCGTCGACGCCGTCGACGCCCGGATACAGCTCGCCCGCGGTCGCCAGCACGACGCCGGTCTCGCCGAGGGAGGGCAGCACCTGCTCGATGTAGCGCAGGAACAGCGGGTTGGGGCCGACGAGCAGAACCCCGTGGCGGGCCAGCCGCTCGCGGTGCGTGTAGAGCAGGTAGGCCGCGCGGTGCAAGGCCACCGCGGTCTTGCCGGTGCCCGGTCCGCCCTGCACGACGAGGGGGCCTGCGATGTCGCTGCGGATGACGCGGTCCTGCTCGGCCTGGATGGTCGCGACGATGTCGCCCATCCGCCCGGTGCGGTGCGCGCCCACCGCGGCGAGCAGCGCCCCCTCGCCGGTCAGCGAGCTGCGCTGGTCGTGGTCGAGCGAGTCCAGGTCGAGCGCCTCGTCCTCGACCCCGATGACGGCGCGGCCGCGCGTGGCGAGGTGCCGCCGGCGCACGACCTCGCCGGGGGAGGCGGCGGTGGCCTGGTAGAAGTCGCGTGACGCCGGTGCCCGCCAGTCGACGAGGAGCTGGGTCTGCTCGTCGTCGGAGAGGCCGATGCGGCCGATGTAGCGGCGGGCCCCGTCGCGGAGGTCGACCCGGCCGAACGCCAGCCGGTCCTCCACGGCCTCGAGCTGCGCCAGCCGGATCTCGTGCAGGGTCGCGAAGGAGTCGCGCTCGGAGCGGTTCTGGTGGGTGCCCGACGGCCCGGCCCGGCGGACCGAGGCGAGCTCGGCCGCGGTACGGGCGCGCAGGGTGTCGAGGCGCTGGTACAGGGTGTCGACGTACCCCTGCTCGAGCGCGACCTCGTCGCTCATGCGGTGCGGTCTGGCGGGGACATGGCCGTCCATCCTGCCCCATGCCGGGCTGCGGTGGGACCAGGACCCGACAACCGGTCAGGCCGTCGGCGGCAGGTGCCGGTGTCCCGGCACGGGCGGGAGCAGGCTGCGGAAGGCCCGGGCGGGCACGGCGGGGGAGAAGAGCCAGCCCTGCGCGGTCCGGGCGCCCATCTCGACGAGCACGTCCCGCTGCGCGGCCCGCTCGACACCCTCGACCACGACCTCGAGGCCGAGCGCTGCGGCGAGAGCCAGGACGGCGCGCAGCACAGCAGCGTCCTGCGGGTCGTGGTCGACCGCCGACACGAAGGAGCGGTCGATCTTCAGGATGTCGATGGGCAGCCCCCGCAGCCGCGACAACGACGAGTAGCCGGTGCCGAAGTCGTCGATCGCGAT
Organism: Actinomycetes bacterium; assembly: GCA_038246545.1. GTDB lineage: Bacteria > Actinomycetota > Actinomycetes > JACCUZ01 > JACCUZ01 > JBBRVW01. The sequence goes on from JBBRVW010000027.1 coordinate 16,781, forward strand.
CCGGACCCCCGTCTCGCGCAGCGCGGACAGCCGTCCGGTCATCACGTCGACGTCGCGGATCAGGGTGCTCTCGGTGAGCTCGAGCACCAGGGCCCGGGCCGGCACCCCGCTGTGGGCCAGGGCCGCGGCCACGTCCGCCACGAGCGTCGGCGACTCCAGCTCGCGCACCGAGAGGTTGACGCTCATGATCATCGCCCGGTGCCCGGACTCGTGCAGCAGCCTCGTGAGCGCCAGTGCCTCGCGCAGCACCTGTCGCCCGACCGGCACGATCAGCCCGGTCTCCTCGGCCAGCGGCACGAAGCCGGCCGGCAGTACGAGCGTCCCCTCGCGGTTCCACCGCACCAGCGCCTCGGCCCCGATCGCCACCCCCGTGACGAGGTCGACGACCGGCTGGAAATGCGTGGTGAGCTGGTCGGTCTCGACGGCTCTGCGCAGCTCCTTCTCGCGGGCCAGCGTGCGGACGAGGTCGTCCTGCATGCGCTGCTCGAAGACAGCCCATCGGGACCGCCCGGCGCTCTTGGCCCGGTACATGGCGGTGTCGGCGCAGCGCAGCATGTCGACGGCTGCGTCGGCGGCCCTGCCCGGCCGGCGGCGGTCCCAGGCGACGCCGATGCTCGCGGAGACAGACACGTCCTGGCCGGACACCTCGAAGGCCGGGCCGAGGCAGTCGAGCACGGCTTGCGCGACGCCGGTCGCGGTGCCCACCTCGTCCACGTCGGGGACGAGCACGGCGAACTCGTCGCCACCGAGCCGGGCGACCAGGGCCGGCGCGGCGACGACGGACCGCAGCCGCTCGGCCACCTTGACGAGCAGCTCGTCCCCGACGCCGTGGCCGAGGGTGTCGTTCACCATCTTGAACCCGTCCAGGTCGACGAACAGCACGGCCGGCCCGGCACCGGCCCCGGTCGTCATCTCGAGGTCGGCGGTCAGGTGCTCGTGCAGTCGCAGCCGGTTGGCGAGGCCGGTCAGCGGGTCGACGTACCCCTGCTGCATCGCGGCGAACAGGTGCTGCTCGGTGAGCGCGATGGAGGCCTGGTCGGCGAAGGCCCGCAGCGTCTCGCGGTCGGTGACGTCGAACCTCCGCCCAGGTCGCAGGGTGGCCGCGACGATGCTGCCGACCGCGCGGCCGAACTGCTGGACCGGCACACCCATCGCCGACCGCACCCCGTGGGCCGAGTAGGCGGGCATCGCTGCCGGATGGTCGTCGTACGCGTCGACGCAGACCAGGTCGTTGGTGCGGAAGGCGGCGCCGCCGACACCGGAGCCGGCGACGGGACTGCGGGTGGGGCTGCTCGGGTCGAGCCCCGCACCGGCGACCATCACGAGCTGATCGGTGTCGTCCTGGTCGACCAGGCGGATGCCGACCAGCTCCACGTCCAGGACGCGGGCCACGGCCGCGGTGACGAGGTCGAGCTTCTCCTGCAGTGGTGCGCGCCGGGCGAGTGACCGCTGGACCCGCACCATCTCGGTCAGGACGTGCTGGCGGTGCTCGAGGCGTCGGAGCATCGCGGCACCACGGACCGAGGGCGCGACCAGGCCGTCGGCCGGCTCCGCGAGCTCGCTCACGTGCTCCCCTCCGTGCGGTCGGTTCTCACCAGCGCATCGACCGGTTCCGCGTGGATCTTGACGGGCTGGGAGAATCCGTCCCATGACGACCGAACCGGGGTACCAGCCTGCCGCCGACCGCTATGACGTGCACCCCTACCGGCGGACCGGCCGCAGCGGCCTGGTGCTGCCCGCGGTGTCGCTCGGGCTCTGGCACAACTTCGGCGACGACAAGCCGCTGGAGACCCAGCGGGCGATCCTGCGCCGCGCCTTCGACCGCGGGATCACCCACTTCGACCTGGCGAACAACTACGGCCCGCCCTACGGCGCGGCGGAGACCAACTTCGGCCGGATCCTCCGCGAGGACCTGCGGCCGTACCGCGACGAGCTGGTGATCTCGACCAAGGCGGGCTACGACATGTGGCCAGGACCGTACGGCGACGGCGGGTCGCGCAAGTACCTGCTGGGGTCGCTGGACCAGAGCCTGGCCCGGCTGGGTCTGGACCACGTCGACATCTTCTACAGCCACCGCGCCGACCCCGACGCCCCGCTCGAGGAGACGATGGGCGCCCTCGCCACCGCGGTGCAGTCCGGCCGGGCGACCTACGCCGGAATCTCGTCGTACTCGGCGGAGCGGACCCGTGAGGCGGCGGCCGTCCTGCGTGACCTGGGCGTGCCGCTGCTCATCCATCAGCCGTCGTACTCCATGCTCAACCGCTGGGTCGAGGACGGCGACCCGTCGCTGCTCGACGTGCTGGGCGAGGAGGGCATCGGCTGCATCGCCTTCTCACCGCTGGCGCAGGGGATGCTCACCGACCGCTACCTCGACGGCATCCCCGAGGGCTCACGGGCGGCGCAGGGCAAGTCCCTCGACCCGGGGCTGCTGAGCGAGGCCAGCCTGGCCCACGTCCGCGGGCTGAACGACATCGCGCGGGGGCGCGGCCAGACCCTCGCGCAGATGGCGCTGGCCTGGATCCTGCGCGACGAGCGGGTGACCTCGGTGCTGATCGGGGCCAGCAGCGTCACGCAGTTGGACGACAACCTGGCGGCGGCCGACAAGCTGACGTTCGCCGACGACGAGCTCGCGGCGATCGAGCGGCACGCGGTCGACTCGGGCATCAACCTCTGGGCGCGGTCCTCCGCGACCTGACCCCGTGGGGTGTCCCCGCCGCCGGCTCGGGTACCCGAGCGGCATGAGCGAACCCGTGAGCGAGCGCGGCTGGCAGAACCCGTCCACCACGGCGGGGGAGCACGCCGACCCGGCGGCCGACGGTCGTCCGACGCCGGGCGAGCAGCGCGAGTGGTCGGACCAGGCACCCGGCGCCCCGGAGTGGGCGAAGGCCGACAACGAGGAGCGCCGCGCCGGCGACCGGGACCGCGAGCTCGATGCGACCGGTGACGGGCAGCACCCCGCCACCGGCGACCCGGTCGCCGGCTCGGCGGACCACTGAGGCCGCCCCGGAGCCGGGCCGGGCTCACAGCGACCGTCCAGGGTCGACCGTTAGGGTCGGGCCGATGGAGGAGATGAGGGCCCGTCGGGTGGTCGACGCGCTGCGCGAGCGCGGGGTCGACGCCCAGCTCGAGAAGGTCAACGTCTACCAGTTCGGCATCGCCGTCCGGCTCCCCGGCCGGACCGCCGTGTGGGACTCCGACGGGACCCTGGGTCTGGAGGCCCAGGTCATGCGCGACGGGATGCTCGTCGGTTTCGTGCCGCAGATCGAGGGGTCGGAGGAGTTCGACGACGACCAGGTCCTCGACGCGATCGTGCGCACCGACTACGACCAGCCGGTGGCCCGCCGCCGCGAGACCGCGCCGCCGCCGGCCGCCCCGCTCCCGCGCGCGGGTGGCGTCTTCCGCCGCTTCCTCGGTGGCTTCCGCCACGACTGACGCCCGTCACGAGCGGCAGGGGGGTCGACGGCGGCGGCGGGGTGAGCAGCAGGGGGGTCAGCGGTTGGCTGCGTCGGCCTCGGCCTCGCGGGCGCTGCGCACGGTGCGCTCGTGCACCGCGTGCTCGTCGGTGCGGGCGTCATAGCGCCAGAAGTCGCGCAGCCACACCGTGGTGACGGCGACACCGATCACGCACAGGATGCCGCCGCTGACGATGCTGGTCCGGACCGAGGTGGCGTCGGCGACCAGGCCGGAGCGGGCCTGGCCGCCGAGCGGGCCGACGGAGTAGGAGAGCATCTCGATGCCGGCGAGGCGGCCACGCTTCTCGTCGGGGATCGTCTGGTGCCAGATCGTGCCTCGGAAGATGCCGCTGATCATGTCGCCGCCGCCCGCGACGACGAGGAACAGCAGGGCGATCCAGACGTTCGGGGCCAGGCCCGCGAGCGCGATCGACCCGCCCCACACCATCGAGGCCACGACGACTGCCCGGCCGTGGTGGTGGAAGCGTGCGGTCCAGCCGCTGGTCAGCGTCGCGATCATCGTGCCGACGCTCTCGGCCGTGTAGAGCAGGCCGAGGGTCTTCGGCTGGTCGAGCACGTCCTGGGCGAACGCCGGGAACAGCACGATCGGCATCGCCATGAACATCGCGACCATGTCGACCACATAGGTGCCGAGCAGGTCCTTGCGCCCGACGGCGTAGCGGATGCCCTCGACGATGCCCGCCAGGCTCGGGGGCGTGCTGGTGTCGGTGGGCGGGTATCGCCGGAGCGCCATGAACAGGGCAGTCGCGATCACCAGGCTCACGGTGTCGACCGCGTAGGCCCAGGAGACACCGACGGTCCCGACGAGCAGGCCGCCGATGGCGGGACCGAGCAGCGTCCCGATCTGCATGCCGAGTGACGACACGGCCACCGCGGCGGGCAGCTCGTCGTGCCGGACGGTCCGCGGGATCAGTGCCTCGCGGGAGGGGCGCTGCAGCGACTGCGCGATCGCCATCAGGAAGCCGACGGTGTAGATCGCCCAGACGCTCGGGTCGTCGAGCACGGCGTTCCCGAGCAGGGCCGCGGTGAGCACCACCTGCGCCAGTGCGGTCCAGATCAGCAACGTGCGGCGGTCGACGTGGTCGGCGAGGGCGCCGCCGTAGAGGCCGAAGACCACGAGCGGGAGCAGCTCGACCAGGCCCATCGCACCGACGGCGAAGTTCGAGCCGGTCAGCTGGTAGATCTGGTACGGCAGCGCGACGTAGCTGACCATCCCGCCGACGTAGAACACCGTCCCGGCCCAGAACAGCAGGCGGAAGTCGCGCGAGGTGCGCAGCGGGGTGATGTCGACGCGAAGGCCGGCCACCCGCTGCCGGAGCGTGCGGCCGCCCTCGGCTGGCGGCTGGTCGTCGGGCACGAGGCCTCAGGTTTCCAGGCCGCGGGCCGCTGCGCAGCCGGTTAACCGGCTACGCAGGCGGGAAGCCCCAGCCCAGCGCGTCCTCGACGTCGCGCATCCGCACCACCGGCGACACCCGCGACACCCGGCCACCGGTCGTCACCCGCACGATCGCCGCCCGCTCTCGGGCCCAGGTGAGGACGAGGAAGGAGTTGCCGTCCTCCCAGTACGGCAGCCCGAAGTAGCCGAACGTGCGGTACGTCGCGCGCACCCTGTTCGTCGCGGCGTCGCGGACCTGGAGGAGGTTGGGCCCGATGCCGTCGGACTCGATGTTCGTGGTGACCATGCGTCGCCCGGATGGCGACCAGGCCAGCGGCTTGTCGGTGCAGCTGCGCCAGTCGCGAACGGCAGGGGTGGACAGCCGGCCCTGCGCCAGACAGATGCCGTCGTAGCCGGCCGGGTCGCGGACCACCTGTACGAGCCGGTCGCGCTCGGCGTCCGCAGCCCAGGACTCGCGCCGGAGCACCCGCTCGGTCGCGCCGGTCCGCGGCCACCACCAGACGGTCCGGCGGGGCTGCACTCCGCTGAGCAGCACCCGGCCGGGCAACGCCAGCACCTCGAGGAGGCCGCGGAAGCGCCGCTGGCCGACAAACCGTCCCGTCGGACGTGCGCAGCACCAGCGCCAGGGTGGACCGTCGGCCGCTCACCGTGAGCGCGACCCGTCGGCCGGCCGACGACGTCCGTACGTCGTCCCCCTCGTCACCGAGGCTACGCAGCCGGAGCGCTGATCCGTCCGGGCGCACCCGCCAGAGGGTCCGGTCGAGGCCGTCCGGCCCGGCCGTGACGACGACCCAGCCCCTGGTGGCCCGCCCGACGAGGCGCAGCGGCGCGTCGAGACCGGTGCGGACCGTCCGGTAACCGTCGACGATCGTGCTCCCGACCGAGTGCAGCGCGGTCGGGTCCGCGCTCAGGGTCAGCTTCGCCGGCCGCACGACGACCCCGCGAGGGTGTTCCGCCGCGGCGGCCGGCACCGGGGCGACGAGCGCGGCCGCGACCGCGGCCACCGTGACGCACGCGAGCACCGAACCGACTGTCATGGCGGGTCCCCCTCGGACTTGTCCTCGATCTCCCAGACGTGGTCGAGCACGTGCCAGGCGGCTCGCCGCAGGAAGTATCGCGGATGCCAGCCCGTGTCGACGGCGCCGCTGCGGGCGGCGCGGAGCACCTGCTCGAGCTCGGCGCGGCAGGCCTGCACCGCCGCGGTGTCGCCGTGGTAGGGCGGGTGCCGGACGCCGATGGTGCGCGCGTAGGACCGCTCGGCCTCGAGCACGTGGGCCACCACCTGGTCCCGGTCCCGCCCGCCGCCCCGCGGTCCCTTCCGCAGCCGTTCGGGCGCCTCGACGGCGAGCCGGTCCAGCTCGCCCCAGCAGGCGCGCAGCAGCCGGACCTGTCGGTCGGCCTCGGCCCGGCTCAGGTCGCGCGCGTCCGCGGGCGCCGGTCGGTTGGGGGCCCCGAAGCCGGTGGTGGCGTCGCCGGGCGTCTCGTCGACGACGGTGAGCTCGTCGGCGGCGCCGGGATCGAAGGGGACGGCGGCCCGCTCGGCGACGGCTGAGTACCGCTCGGCGTAGGCGGCGAGGGTCTGCAGGGCCGAGTCCGGGGCCTTCCCGCTGCGGCACCAGCCCGGCCAGTCCACGGCCGAGGCGAAGGTGCGCGCCCGGGAGACCTCGAGCACCACCTCGGTGCTCCGATGCGCGGGACACATGCCGCGAGCATGTCGCAGATCAACCGAAAGCGTCCACGAACCGCCACGGTGGGGCAGGCTCGGGGGGTGCGGTCCCGACTCCTTCTCGCCGGCGTCGCTCCGGCCGCCGCGCTGGCCGTCGCGGTGGGCGGCTCGCTCGTCGCGGCGCCCGCGCAGGCCGCCCCCCTTCCGCTGGCCGGTCGCCTGATCGCGATCGATCCCGGGCACCAGCTCGGCAACAGCCGGCACCTCGCGCAGATCAACCGTCTCGTGTACGTCGGCATCTGGAAGCAGTGCAACACCACCGGCACCGCCACCGACGGCGGGTTCCCGGAGGCGACCTTCGCGTGGCGCACCTCGCGGGCGCTGAAGCGCCGGCTGGAGGCGCTCGGAGCGACGGTCCGGATGACCCGCACCACCAACTCGGTCGACGACTGGGGACCGTGCGTCGGCACCCGCGGGCGGTTCGGGGCGAAGGTCGGGGCGGACCTCGAGATCTCGCTGCACGGCGACGGCGCGGCGGCCGCCACCCACGGCTTCTTCGTCATCCGTCCCGGTCTGCGGGCCGGCTGGACGGACGACATCATCGGCCGCTCACGCCGGTTCGCGCAGCGGGTCCGCGCCGGGCTGGTCCGCGCCGGCTTCGGTGTCTCGACGGCCTACGGCGGCGACGGCCTGGACGTCCGGCGCGACCTCGGCACCCTCAACGCCGCGGACGTCCCCACGGTGATGGTGGAGCTGGGCAACATGCGCAACGCCGGCGACGCCCGCTGCATGACCTCGGTGGCCTGCCGCGACCGCTACGCCGCGGGTCTGGCGGCCGGGATAGTCGCCCAGCTGACCCCCTGACCGGAACCCGGGGGCGGCCGGCAGGCGGGGCTTGCCAGGATGGGGGTGACCACAGGACGACGCAGGACGACCGAGGGGCAGGTGCGGACCGTGGCGGCCAAGAAGCCCGCGAAGACCGAGAACGACGTGCAACGCAGGATGCGCGAGGCCCTCGAGGCCAAGCAGGCCAGGAACAAGGCGGCGCACGGCGAGGACCACCTGTCCGGGCACGGCGCGCCGGCGGCCAGCAACGACGTGACGAAGAGGCAGTTCCGCCGCAAGTCCGGCGGCTGACCCGGATGCGGCGGGGCGGGCCGGCCGGCCCGGACGCTGCCGCTGTGCCCGGAACCCGGCCCGTCAGGGCTCGGCGACCACGCAGACCTCGACGTCGTCGGCGCGGCCGGCGCCGGCCGTGCGCCGGGTCGCCAGCAGCGAGCCGGCCAGGATCATCGCGAACCCCACCGCGGTCGTCACTGTGACGCGCTCGTCGAGAAGGGAGACTCCCAGCAGCAGCGCCACCGCCGGGTTGACGTAGGTGATGACGGTGGACCGGGTCGGTCCGACCTCGGCGATGAGCGCGAAGAACACGAGGAAGGCCAGCGCGGTGCAGATGACTGCGAGCGTGACGACGGCGAGGACGGCGTCGCCCGACGGCCACGACGACGGCGCCTGCACCACCCCTACCGGCAGGTAGACCAACGCGGTGGCCGCGAGGGACAGCGTGATGACGCCCACACCCGGGAGGTGGGCCAGCCACCGGCCGCTACGGCCAGGGCTACCTGCTCGCGAAGCCGATGCCGGCCGACCAGCTCGAGCGGCTCGTGGCCACCCGGCACGTCTACCCGGTCGCGCTGACGACCCCGTGGCCGGCGCCGCAGCCGGCGTCGAACGTGGTGCCGATCGCCCGCCAGTCCTCCTGAGCCCCGACCTCAGGGGAGTGGGCGGCCCAGGAAGGCCACCGACGGCCTGGTCGAGCTCGGCATCCGGGGCGTCTGCAGCAGGCCGGTGAACCCGAGCCGGTCGTAGAACCCCAGCGCCCGCGTGTTGCCCGGCCCCACCCCGACGTGGACGCCGGTCGCACCGTCGGTGGCGAGCAGCGCGAACATCGCGGTCATCACCTCCCGGCCCAGGCCTCGGCCCTGCAGCCGCGGCAGCAGGTCGACGTGCAGGTGCGCCGGGTGCCGGGCGACGACGGCCTCCGGCGCGACGGGCGGGTGGTGCACGAGGTGAGCGAGCACCTCGTCGCGCGACCAGTTCCCGCGGTCGCCCGGCGGGTCGTCGTGCCGAGAGCGGAGCGCCGGCCACCAGCGCTGCCGACAGGCCGCCTCGAACCGGCGGGTGTCCGCGGTCGCGAGGCAGTAGCCGGCCACTGCCCCGCTGTCCTCGACCACGAGGCAGTGCTCCGGCTCGATCGCGAGGAACGGACCGGCCCACAGGTGCCCCAGCAGGTCCGGGTCCGCGTAGTGGCCCGTGGCGTCCTCACCGCTCAGCCCGGTGCGCAGGCAGATGTCGTAGACGGCGGCGACGTCCTCGGCCCGGAACCGCCGGAGGACCGGACCTGTCACAGGACCGCTGCGACGGCGCGCTCGAGCAGGGCACCGACGTCGCCCAGCAGCTGGTGCTCGCCGCCCGCCACCACACGACGGCCGGCCACCAGCACGTCGGTCACGTCGGAGGCCGTCGCCGCGAACACCACCCGCTCCAGCGCGTCGGCCGCGCGGCCGCCGGCTGTTCGAACCGAGTCGAGCCGCACCGCGACGAGGTCGGCCGAGGCGCCGACATCGAGGACCCCGGCGCCGGGCTGCCCCAGCGACGCGTGGCCGGCGCGGGTGGCCGCGTCGACCAGGGCGGCCGCCGACCAGTGGCCCCGGTGCTGCGAGGCCAGCCGCTCGTCGAGCTCGACCGCGCGCGCCTCCTCGAGCAGGTCGACGACGGCGTGGCTGTCCGAGCCGAGGGTGACCGGGGAGCCGGCCTCGCGCACCCGGCCGGCCGGGCCGAGGCCGTCGGCGAGGTCGCGCTCGGTGGTCGGGCACATGCACACGGCCGTGCCGCTGCCCCCGAGCAGCTCGACGTCGTCGTCGGTGAGGTGGGTCGCGTGCACCGCGGACGTGCGCGGGCCGAGCACGCCGTGCTCGTGCAGCAGCCGCGTGGGTGTCACGCCGTACGCCGCGAGGCACTGCTCGTTCTCGCGCTGCTGCTCGGAGACGTGCACGTGCAGCGGCGCCTCGTGCCGGTCGGCCCAGTCGCGGACAGCGGCGAGCTGGTCGGCCGGCACGGCGCGGACCGAGTGCACGGCCGCGCCGACCACGACGTCGGGTGCCCCGGCGTACGCCGCGCGGAGATCCTCGGCGCGGGCCGCCCAGCCGTCGGCGTCACCGTCGCCGAACCGCAGCTGGACGCCGTCGAGCGGCTCCCCGACACCGCCCGCGAGGTAGGCGGTGTCGAGCAGCGAGATGCGCAGGCCGGCGTCGCGTGCGGCCTGCACCAGCGCGTGGCCCACCGCGTTGGGGTCTGCGTAGCGCGCGCCGCCCGGGGCGTGGTGCAGGTAGTGGAACTCGCCGACCGCGGTGATGCCTGCGAGGACCATCTCGGCGTACGTCGCGCGTGCCAGGTCGAGGTAGCTGTCGGGGTCGAGCCGGCCGGCGACGGCATACATGTGCTCGCGCCAGGTCCAGAAGGAGCCCCGGCCGCCGGTGCCGCGCTGGGTGCCGCCGCGCAGGGCGCGGTGGAAGGCGTGCGAGTGCGCGTTCGCGAGGCCGGGCAGCACCAGGCCGCCGAGGTGCTCGGCACCGGGCGCAGCCTCGCCCTCCCGCACCTCGGCGAGCAGCCCCTCCTCGACGACGAGGGTGACGTCGTGGGCCAGGCGCCCGGGCGGCAGCCAGGCCAGGTCCGCGTGATAGGCCGTCACGACGGCCTGCTGGTGAGGTCGGCGAGGACGGTGGCGAGCGCCTCGACCCCCGCAGCGCAGTCGTCGTCCTCGGCGTGCTCGGCGGGGGAGTGGCTGACGCCGGTCGGGTTCCGGACGAACAGCATCGCCGCCTCGACCCCGGCGTCGGCGAGGATGCCGGCGTCGTGGCCGGCGGCGGTGGGCAGCACCGGTACGCCGCCGAGCCGTGCCGCCAGCCGGTCGCGCAGCACGGGGTCGAAGGTGACCTCCGGCGTCCAGGACTCCTCGACCGCGTTCGTGCCGGCCGCGCCGGCCACCTCGGCGACGACGGCGCGCACCTCGGTCTCGGCTCGCCCGCGGGCGTCCAGCCAGGCGCGTACCGACGACGGGATCGCGTTGGTGCCGTTGGGGTGCACGGAGACCCGGCCGACCGTCGCGACCGCGCCGTGCTCGGTGGCCGCCTCGCGCGCTGCCAGCACCGCGGCCGCGAGCCGCAGCATCGGGTCGTCGCGGTCCTCGAGCCGGGTGGTGCCGGCGTGGTTGGCCACCCCGTCGAGGTCCAGCCGCCAGCGGCCGTGCGGCCGGATGCTGCTCGCAACCCCCACCGGCGCACCGACGTCGACGAGCGCCCGGCCCTGCTCGACGTGCAGCTCGACGAGGGTGCCGACCCGGCGCAGGGTCTCGTCGTCGCGGCCGAGGCGAGTGGGGTCCTGGCCGGCCGCGCTCATCGCGTCGGCGAGCGTCGTGCCCTCGCCGTCGGTGAGCGACCGGGCCCGGTCGGGGTCCAGGGAACCGGTCAGCAGGCGCGAGCCCGCGCACGCGATGCCGAACCGCGCCCCCTCCTCGTCGGTGAAACTCACGACACCCAGCGGCCGGTCGGGCCGGTGCTCGCGCCCGCGCAGCAGGTCGACGGCGGCAAAGCCGGCGACCACGCCGAGCGGCCCGTCGTACGCGCCACCGTCGGGCACCGAGTCGAGGTGGCTGCCGGTGACCACTCCCGGTCCGTCGGCGTCCGGGTCGCCCCACCACGCCCACTGGTTGCCGTTGCGGTCGACGGTGAGATCGAGCCCGCGGCGCGTGGCTTCGGCGGCGAACCACTCGCGGCAGGTGCGGTCCGCGGGCGTCCAGGCGTGCCGCCGGTAACCGCCGGTGGCCCGGTCCCGCCCGATCGGCAGCAGGTCGGACCACATCCCGGCCCATCCACCGCCCACCACGCGGGCCACCTTAGGGGTGCTGCGGGCGAGACGGGCCGGCACGCGTGCGGACCCAGGTGGCAGGATGCTGCGACCCGGGACCTGCCAGCTCGCAGGCCACCGACGACCGAGGAGAACAATGCGTCTGCTGCTCATCGGTGCGCCCGGTGCGGGCAAGGGCACCCAGGCGGAGAGGCTCGCCGAGCACTTCGGCGTGACGCACATCTCCAGCGGCGACCTGCTGCGCCAGCACGTCACCGACCACACGACCTTCGGCGCGAAGGTGAAGGAGTACGTCTCCGCCGGCGACCTCGTCCCCGATGCCCTCGTGCTCGACATGCTCCGCAAGCCCATCGTCGAGTCCAGTGCGCAGGGCGGCTACGTCCTCGACGGCTTCCCGCGCACGGTCGACCAGGCCGAGATCGCCTACGAGACGGCGCGAGAGCTCGGCGTGGCCGTGCAGGTCGCCTGCTACCTCGCGGTGCCGCGCGACGAGCTGGTGCGTCGGCTGCTCGCCCGCGGCCGCGGGGCCGACGACACCCAGGCCGTCATCGAGCACCGGCTCGAGGTCTACGAGGCCAAGACCCGGCCGATGATCGAGTACTACTTCGACCGCGAGATCCTCGTCACGGTCGACGGGTCGCTCCCGCCGGACGACGTGACGGCTGCCCTCGTGCAGCAGCTGGAGCACTACAGGGAGCTGCTCGCCGGCGACTGACACGCGCGGGCGGTCAGTCCACCGGGACGTCGGCGCGCAGCAGCGCGGCGAGCACCGCGAGGCCGTACGCCTCGGCCGGGGTGTCCCCCGTGGTGCTGCTCGGGCCGGCCGGACCGTCGACCACGGCTGCCCAGCCGGCGCCGTCGCGCTCCAGGCTCCGGAACCCGTCGCCGAGCAGGTCCCGCAGCTGGTGCTCGGCGGGCAGCCAGAGCGCGTCGTCCTGGTCGACGGAGTCCAGCGCCCACTCGGTGGTGCCGTTGAAGCCGATGACCGGGCCGCCCGGGTAGTGGTGCAGCTCGACCGTCATGTCCGACAGGACGAACACCTGGTCGTCCATCCCACGGTCGGGCACCACGAACCGGTCGCCGTGCGCCGGCTCCCAGCGCAGCCCGGCGTCGCGCAGGGACCGGGCCAGCGTCACGGAGATCACCCGTCGACGGTAGCCCGGCGCGCCGCTCGTCGCCGAAGCCCGTCCTAGGGTGAGCAGGGTGGCGGCACGCAGGCGGACCGTGCCGGGGGAGGTACGGGTCGGCATCTCCGGCTGGACCTACGCGCCCTGGCGCGGCGTGTTCTACCCGCCCGGCCTGCCGCACCGGCTGGAGCTCGAGCACGCGTCGGGCGTGCTGCGCACCATCGAGATCAACGGTTCGTTCTACGCGTTGCAGAAACCGGAGTCGTACCGCGCCTGGCACGACCGCACGCCGGTCGACTTCCTGTTCGCCGTGAAGGCACCGCGCTTCGTCACCCACATGAAGAAGCTGCGCGACGTCGACGTGCCCCTGGCGAACTTCTTCGCGTCCGGGGTGCTGGCCCTGGGTGCCAAGCTGGGTCCGTTCCTCTGGCAGCTGCCGCCGAACCTGGGCTACGACGCCGGTCGGCTGGCCGACTTCTTCGCGCTGCTCCCGCGCACCACCACGCAGGCGGCCGCCCTCGCCGCCGGGCACGACGAGCGGATGGACGACCGGGCCCTCACCGTGACCGATGCCGACCGGCCGCTCCGACACGCCCTCGAGGTCCGGCAAAGGGCGTATGAGGTCCCGGGATTCCTCGACCTGCTGCGGGAGCACCGGATCACGATCGTGACCGCCGACACCGCGGGGAAGTGGCCGATGCTGCTCGAGCCGACCACCGACGACCTGGCCTACGTCCGGCTGCACGGTGCCGAGGAGCTCTACGCCAGCGGGTACGACGACGCCGCGCTCGACCTCTGGGCCGCGCGGGTCGGGGGGTGGCGCGACCAGGGCCGCGACGTGCACGTGTACGTCGACAACGACGTGAAGGTGCATGCGCCCTTCGACGCCCGGCGGCTGGCCGCCCGCCTCGGCGTCGCCGCCGACCCCACCCGCTGACGGCCGACCGTCCCGTCAGGGCGAGCTGCCCGGAGGCTGGGTCGACGGGGTCACCCGGGACGCCGGGCTGCCCGAGGGAACCCGGTGGCGATCGGTGGGAATGTTTGTATGCCGCATCCAGTTAGATGCCCCATGCAAGCAGTTGCGCGACGCAACCGCCAGGACGTACCAGCCGTCCCGGGCCCGGCCCACGAGATCCCGAGGAGAACGCCATGACGGTCGACCACGGCACCGTGGCTGCCCTCAGCGAGCAGGTCCTGCGCCTGCACCGCGCCTTCAACACCATGCGCCAGCAGCTGACATCGGGCTCCGCCACCAGCGGCGACGGCGTCGAGTGGGCGGCGTACGGCCTGTTGTTCCAGCTGGTCGGCGGCGGTCCGCGTCGCAGCTCGGTCCTGGCCGAGGCCGCCTGCGTCGACCCCTCGACGGTCAGCCGCCAGGTCGCCCAGCTGGTCAAGGCCGGTCTGGTCGAGCGGCAGTCCGACCCCGAGGACGGCCGCGCCAGCCTCCTGGTCGCGACCGAGCGCGGCCGGGCCGCCTACGCCGCCAAGCAGGAGCACCGCGAGCGTCTGTTCGCCCACCTGCTGGAGAGCTGGTCGGAGGCCGACGCCGTCGCCCTGACCGAGCTCCTCAGCCGCTTCAACGACAGCTTCGTCGAGCAGCGCGCCACCCTCCACGAGGCGGCCGCCAAGGACTCGACGTCAGTCACCGCCCCGCCCCGCACCGAGGAGTACGCATCATGAGCAGCAGTACCGCGCCGGCGCCGGCCGCGCACGGGTCCGGCGAGCTGAGCCACCGCCAGATCCTCACGATCCTGTCCGGGCTGATGGCGGGCATGTTCCTCGCCGCGCTCGACCAGACGATCGTCGCCACCTCGATCCGCACGATCGCTGACGACCTCCAGGGGCTGTCGGTGCAGGCATGGGTGACGACGGCCTACCTGGTCACCGCGACGATCAGCACGCCGCTGTACGGCAAGCTCTCCGACCTCTACGGCCGGCGCCCGTTCTTCCTCGCCGCGATCTCGATCTTCGTGCTCGGGTCGGCGCTGAGCGGTTTCGCGACCTCGATGGGGCAGCTGGCGGCGTTCCGCGCCTTCCAGGGCCTCGGTGCCGGCGGCCTGTTCTCGCTGGCGCTCACGATCATCGGCGACATCGTGCCGCCGCGGGAGCGCGCCAAGTACCAGGGCTACTTCCTCGCGGTGTTCGGTACCTCGAGCGTCCTCGGTCCGGTCGTGGGCGGCTTCCTCGCCGGTCAGGACACCCTGCTGGGCGTCACTGGCTGGCGTTGGGTGTTCCTCGTCAACGTGCCGATCGGTGCCGCCGCGCTGCTGCTGGTCATGCGCAGCCTGCACCTCCCGCACACCCGCCGCGAGCACCGCATCGACTGGCCGGGCGCCCTCCTGCTCATCGTGGGCCTGGTGCCGCTGCTGGTCATCGCCGAGCAGGGTCGCGAGTGGGGCTGGGGCTCCGGCCGGGCCCTCGTCGCGTACGTCGTCGGCGCGATCGGCATCGTGGGCTTCATCTGGGACCAGGGTCGGTACGGCGACGACGCCCTGATCCCGCTGCGGCTCTTCCGCGGCAGGACCTTCGGCATCGGCTCGCTGATGAACTTCATCCTCGGCATGGGGATGTTCGGCGGTCTCGCCGCGCTGCCGCTGTACCTCCAGATCGTCAAGGGTGTCTCGCCGACCGGGGCCGGCCTGCTCCTGCTGCCGCTGACCATGGGCATCATGGGCGCGTCGATCTTCTCCGGTCAGATCATCAGCCGGACCGAGCGGTACAAGAAGTTCCCCATCATCGGCTCCGGCCTGCTGGTGCTGGCGATGCTCGGCCTCTCGCAGGTCGGCACCGGCACCGGCATCGGTTGGACGATGGCGCTCGCCTTCGTCTTCGGGGTCGGTCTCGGCTTCAACATGCAGCCCCTGGTCCTCGCCGTGCAGAACGCCGTGCCGCCGCAGGACATGGGCGTCGCGACGTCCTCGGCGACCTTCTTCCGGCAGATGGGCGGCACCCTGGGCACGGCGGTGTTCCTGTCCGTCCTGTTCTCGAGCGTCGGAGGCAAGATCGCGTCGGCGTTCTCGACCGAGGCGGCGACGCCGGCCTTCCAGGCCGCGCTGCGCGACCCGCAGGTGCTCGCCGACCCGGCCAACCGCAAGGTGGCCGAGGCGATCACCAGCGGTGGTGGCCTGCCGAAGGGTGCCCTCGACGACACGTCGTTCCTGTCCAAGCTGGACGCCCGGCTGGCCAAGCCGTTCCTCGACGGGTTCTCCTCCGCCATCGACCTGGTGTTCCTGTCGGCCTCGGGCGTGCTGCTCGTGGCGTTCGTGGTGGTCTTCTTCCTCCCGGAGGAGAAGCTGCGCACGATGTCCGGCATCCAAGCCCGGCAGCAGCAGGCGGCCGCGGATGCCGCCGCGGCCGGCGAGCTGGACCCGGTGGGGCACAGCTCCGGCGCGGCCGCCGCGGTCTCCGCGCCGTCCAGCCAGATGGTCGACGGTGCGCTGGTCGAGGAGGCCGCCCTGGAAGAGCACGGGCTGCCTCGACCGGCCGAGCCCGAGGAGCACGGGGTGCGGCGCTAGCGACCGGCAGCGTACGGCGGGGAGGTGCCCGGACCCGGTGCCTCCCCGCCGCACGTCCGGGGCGGACCTCGCCGGGAGGAGAAGCCCGAGGCCAGTCGGCGTCAGCCGCTGGTCAGCGGATGACGAACCAGACGTACTTGCCGTCGCCGGCCGGGTCGACGCCCCAGTCCTCGGACAGTGCGGCGACGAGGGCCAGCCCGCGGCCGCTCTCGTCGGTCCGGGCGGCGTCGCGTGGCGTCGGTCGCTCGAGGGCGCCGTCGCGTACCTGCACCTGCAGCCGCTCGCCGTCGCACTCGACGGCCACCACCAGCGGCGGTCCGCCGTGCAGGACGGCGTTCGTGACCAGCTCACTGGTCAGGAGCACGGCATCGTCCACGAGCGAGCTGTGGTGCTCGGCGCAGGTCGCGGTGCGCAGGAACTCACGGGCCAGACCAGGGGACTCGTGCGACACCTGCAGCTCGCGCTCGGCGCGCGGCGTGGCCTGGCACATGGTGGTCCTCCCGGTGGCGCGGCTCCGGTGCGCGCGGCGGTCGCGGCGTCACGCGGTGTGTCCTGCCCGGACCGTCGCTGGCGCACACCTGCCCGTCCGCCTCGATGCGGGAAGCGGCCGGCGGCGCGTCCCCGGCCCGGTCAGCCGACCGGCGCCAAGGCGGTCGCGAAGTCCGCGGCGGCGCTCCGCAGGCCGTCGACAAGGTCCGGCGGCGGACGCGCCGCGACGCGCGTCGACGGACCGGACACCGACATCGCGGCCACCACCCGGTCGCCGGCGAGGACCGGGACGGCAAGGCAGCGCACGCCGGACTCCTCCTCCTCGTCGTCGACGGCCCACCCGGCCGTCGCGGCGGTTCGCACCGCGGCGAGGACGGCCGCCTCGGTGGTGAGGGTGCGCGGCGTCCGGCGCGGCAGCCCGGTGCGGCGGAGCAGCGCCGTGACCGCCTCGGTCCCCAGACCGGTCAGGAGCACCTTCCCGACCGCCGTGCTGTGCGCGCTGACCCGCCGGCCCACCTCGGCGAAGAGCCGGAGCCGCTGCGCCGAGGGGACCTGGGCGACGTAGACCACCTGGTCGCCCTCGAGGACCGCGAGGTTCGCCGTCTCCCCACTCAGCTCGACCAGCCGGGACAGGAACGGGCGGGACGCATCGGCCACGGCCCGCCGGGCGCCGTCGCCCAGGCCGAGCAGCCGGGTGCCGGGCGCGTACCTGCGGTCGGAGTCCTGCCGCACGTAGCCACGCACGAGCAGGGTGCGCAGCAGGCGGTGGGCGGTGCCCTCGGCGAGGCCGGCACCGGCCGCGGCCTCGGACAGTCCGAGCGGCCCGTCGGCTGCGAGCACCTCCAGCAGGTCGAGCGCGCGGTCGACCGACTGCACGCCCGGTGCCGGCCCCGGCGCCGGGGCCGGCACCCGGCGGGTCACGGCACCATCCACCCCAGCACGCTGGTCGACTGCAGGTAGACCAGCACGCACATGCCGACGACGAAGAGCACGCTCCAGCCGAGGACCTTGCGGAACAGCTCGCCCTCGCGGCCGGACATGCCGACGGCCGCTGCGGCGATGGCGAGGTTCTGCGGCGAGATCATCTTGCCGAGGACACCCCCGGAGCTGTTCGACGCGGCCATCAGCAGCGGGTCGAGCCCGGCCTGCTTGGCGGCGGTGACCTGCAGTGCGCCGAACAGCGAGTTGGACGACGTGTCCGACCCGGTGACTGCCACGCCGAGCCAGCCGAGGATCGGCGAGAGCACGGCGAACAGCCCGCCTGCACCAGCCATCCAGAGACCGAGGGTGGAGGTCTGGCCGGAGGAGTTCATGACGTACGCGAGTGCCAGCACCGCCATGACCGTGAGGATCGCGAAGGCCATCTGCCTGCAGCTGTCGACGTACGCGCGGGCGGCGCGGGCCGGCGAGATGCCGAGGGCGAGGATCGTCAGCAGTCCGGAGACCAGCAGGAGCGTGCCGGCGGCGCCGAGCCAGTTCAGCTTGAAGTCGGAGATGGTCGACGGCTCCCCCTTCGCGTTCTCGATGTGCAGACCGGGCCAGCCGAACGTCTTGGTCACGCTGTCGAGCGCGTCCTTCACGGACGGGATCTGCGCGAGGACGAAGACCGCGATGATGATGAGGTACGGCGCGTAGGCACGCGCCACGTCGGACGAGCTGTCGCGCACCGAGAGGCCCGAGTCGGCACCGGTGCCTCCGGGGGCCGCCGGCGAGCCGGCCGAGCCGACCGAGCGACTCGTGGCGCTGCCGCCCGAGCCGGCCGCAACGCTGCGGGTGGCCCTGCCTCCCGCGACGACCGCGACCAGCTCCGGCTCGTCGGTCTCGACGTAGCCCTCGACGGGCGACCACACGCGCAGCAGCAGCACGGTCGCGCCGGCACCGACCAGCGAGGCGACGATGTCGGTCAGCGGGATCGAGAGGTAGTTCGAGGTGACGAACTGCGCGAGGCCGAACGTGGCACCGCAGACGATGGCCGGCAGCCAGGTCTGCCGCAGGCCGCGCCGGCCGTCGATCATGAACACCAGCGCCAGCGGCACGAAGACGGCGAGGATCGGCGTCTGGCGACCGACCATGGCACCGAGGTCGTCCTGCGGCAGCCCGGTGACCGTGGACAGGGTCGTGATCGGCACGGCGATGGCACCGAAGGCGACCGGGGCGGTGTTGGCGACCAGCGCGACCGCGGCCGCCTTGATCGGGCGGAACCCCAGCGCGATGAGCATGACGCTGGTGATGGCCACGGGCGTCCCGAAGCCGGCCAGCGCCTCGAGCAGCGCCCCGAAGCAGAAGGCGATGATGACCGCCTGCACGCGCTGGTCCTCGCTGACCTTCGCGAACGACCGGCGCAGCACGTCGAAGTGCCCGGTCGCCACGGTCATCGTGTAGATCCAGATCGCGTTGAGGACGATCCACATGATGGGGAAGAACCCGAATGCCGCGCCCTCGCTGGTCGCGAGGAGCGCCTGCCCGACAGGCATCGAGTAGACAGCGACGGCCACCACGACGGCCACGGCGAGCGAGACGAGCGCCGCTACCCAGGCCTTCATCTTGAGCACGCCGAGCAGGAAGAACAGCGTCAGCAGTGGCAGTGCCGCGAAGATCGACGACAGCCCCAACGAGTCGCCGACGGGATCCAGGATCTGCTGGTACATCAGGTCACCTCGTGCCAGTCGGGGTATCACCGGCGGAGGCCCCGCCGGTGGGCTCTGGGGTGGCGAGGGCGAGCTCGCGCGTGAGCTGTGCGGGGGTCCGCCCGCGCAGCGAGGCGTCGAGGACCTCGACGGTGTGGGCCAGGCCGATCCGGCCGCCCATCCGCGACACGGACGCGGCCACCTGCATGAGGCAGCCGGGGTTGGCGGTGACGAGGAGCTCGGCGCCGGTGTCGAGCACGGCGCGTGCCTTCCGGTCGCCGAGCTCGCCGGCCGCGACCGGGTGCAGCAGGTTGTAGATGCCGGCGGACCCGCAGCAGATGTCGGCGTCGGCGACCTCCCGCAGCTCCAGGCCGGGCACGCCGCGAAGGAGGTCGCGCGGCTGCGCACGGACGCCTTGCGCGTGCCCGAGGTGGCAGGCGTCGTGGTACGCGACGGTCACCGGGAGCGGGTGCCGCGCGGCGACCGGCCCGAGCTCGGCCAGGATCTCGGACACGTCACGGACCGACGCCGCGAAGCGGCGGGCGAGGTCGGCGTACGCCGGGTCGTCGGCCAGCAGGTCGGCGTACTCCTTCATGGACGAGCCGCACCCGGCGGCGTTGACGACGACGTGCTCGACGCCGGCCGCGTCGAAGACGTCGATGGTGCGGCGGGCGAACGCCTGCGCCTCGGCCTCCCGGCCGTTGTGGACGCTGAGAGCGCCGCAACAGCCCTGGCGGCGGGGGATGACGACGTCACAGCCCTCCATGGCGAGCACCCGCGCAGTCGCGGCGTTGACGCGCGGGAAGAACTCGCGCTGCACGCAGCCGGTGAGCATGCCGACGACGGCTCGCCGCTCGCCGCGGGCTGCGACCCGTGCCGGCAGCGGCGGTGCGGGGCGCACCGGGGGCGCGAGGGCCTCCATCGCCGCCAGGGTCGGTGAGACCCGGTCGAGCACCCGGCTGCGCTGCACCGCGCGTTGCAGACCGCTGCGCCGGTACGCCGCGAGCGGGCCGCGCAGAGCGCGCAGCCGGCGGGGATGCGGGAACAACGCGAAGATCGCCTCGCGCAGCAGCCGGTCGCGCAGTGGACGCCGGTGCCGGCGCTCCACCTGGGCACGCGTGGCCTCGATCAGCCGGTCGTACTGCACGCCGGACGGGCAGGCCGTCACGCAGGCCATGCAGCCGAGGCAGGCGTCGAAGTGGCCGACCATCGCGTCGGTCATCGGCTCGCCGTCGAGGCCGGCCTGCATGAGGTAGATCCGGCCCCGGGGGCTGTCCATCTCCTCGCCCCACAGCACGTACGTCGGGCAGGTGGGCAGGCAGAAGCCGCAGTGCACGCAGTCCGAGGCCAGCTCGGCCGACGGCGGGCGGTGCGCGTCGAACGCCGGGATGCCCGGCGCGGTGCTCACGGCGATCGGTCCGTGGTCGCCGAGGGTTCCGCGCGGGGCATCGACCGGTGGGTCGGTCTCAGCCGTCCCGGTCGTCTCGGTCGGGTCGGTCCGGTCGGTCGGGTCGGTCATCTCAGATCCCTCCGACGAAGCGGCCGGGGGAGAGCCGGCGGTCCGGGTCGAGCTCGGCCTTGAGCCGGCGCATCAGGTCCAGCCCGGGGACAGGTCCCCAGAGGTCGACGACGTCGCGGACGTCAGCGGGCGCGGTGAGCACGGTGACGCTGCCGCCGAACAGCGCCGCCGCGGCGCGCAGGCGGTCGACCAGCCGAGCGACCGCAGCGGGATCGGCAGCCGGCCCGGTGCCGGCGTGCAGGACGCCGGCGGCGGAGCCGCGGACGTCGACGTCGACGCCGTGCTGGGCACCGAGGGAGTGCGCGGCGGCGAGGACCGGACCGACCCCGGTCAGCGACGCGGTCACCTTGATCCCGGTGCCGCCGGGAGTGAACGGCAGCGCGGTGAAGCCGGCGGGCAGCTCGTCGTGGATGGTCGCCCCGCGGCCGAGGAGGCGGACCACGGCGTCGGTGCGGCCGGACACCCCGGCCTCGACGCCCTCGACGAGGACGGTCACCCGGACCTCGTCGGCGGGGCCGGCCAGCTCGACGGCGGTCGGCACCACCTGCGAGCCGAGCACGGCCAGGGCGGCGCGGCCCGCCGTGCTCGCCTGGGGGAACGTCGCGGACACCACCCGCCGGGCGGCCGGGAGGGGGTGCAGCCGGAACACGGCCTCGGTGATCACCCCGAGGGTGCCGAACGAGCCGATCAGCAGCTTGCCGAAGTCGTAGCCGGCGACGTTCTTGACGACCTTGCCGCCGGCCTTGGCGACGACGCCGTCGGCGCGCACGAACGTGACGCCTATCAGCAGGTCCCGCGCCGTGCCGTAGAGCAGCCGGCGAGGGCCGCTCGTGCTCACCGCGAGGGTGCCGCCCACGGTGGCCTCCGGGTACGGCGCGTCCAGCGCGAGCTGCTGCCCGGCCTCGGCGACGGCGGCTTGCAGCTCGCCGACCGGCGTGCCGGCGCGGACAGTCACGACGAGGTCCCCGGCCGCGTGCTCGACCACGCCGGCAATGCGCCTCGTGTCGAGCAGCAGGTCCGCCCGCTCGGGTGGCGCGCCCCAGCCGAGCGCCGTGCCGGCGCCGCAGGCGACGACGGCGAGGTGGCGCTCCTTGGCCACGCGCAGCACCTCGGCGACCTCCTCGGTCGAGGCGGGGGAGGCGACCAGTCGCGGGCGCACTCCCGACACGTCGTCCTTGGCGCCGCGGACCATGCGCACGCGAGCGGCCTTCGCGAGGTCGTCGCGGGCAGGGTCGGGTGCCGACGTCCGGGCCGCCACTCAGAGCACCGCCACTCAGAACACCTCGGCCAGGCCGGCGGTCTGCAGCGGGTGCGGGCCCTTGTGCCGGCCGGGGATCTCGCCGCAGAGCCGGGGGGTCGGGAAGACCTTGCCGGGGTTGGACAGGTGGGCCGGGTCGAAGGCGCAGCGCAGCATCTGCATCGTGTCGAGGTCGTCGTCGGTGTACATCCGCGGCAGGTGCTTGGCCTTGTCCATGCCGACGCCGTGCTCGCCGGTGATGGATCCGCCGTGCTCGATGCAGAGGTCGAGGATCGCGGCCGACACCTGCACGGCGTGCTCGGCCTCGCCGGGTACGCCGTCGTCGAAGAGCACCAGCGGGTGCAGGTTGCCGTCGCCGGCGTGGAAGACGTTGGCCACCCGCACGCCGGACCCGCGGGACAGCTCGGCGATCCGCCGCAGCACCTCGGGGAGCGCGGTGCGCGGGATCACGCCGTCCTGGACGATGTAGTCGGGGCTGATCCGGCCGACCGCGGCGAAGGCCGACTTGCGGCCCTTCCAGAACAGCGCGCGCTCGGCCTCGTCGGCCGCGATCCGGATCTCGAAGGCCCGGTTGTCGCGGCAGTGCCGCTCGACCTCGACGAACTGCGCCTCGACCTCGGCGGCCGGCCCGTCCAGCTCGACGACGAGCACCGCACCGGCGCCCTCGGGGTAGTGGCAGTGCACCGCAGCCTCGGCGGCCTCGATGGCCAGCGCGTCCATCATCTCGATGGCGGCGGGGACGACACCGGCGCCGATGACGGCCGACACCGCGCCGCCGGCCTCGTCGGTGGAGGGGAAGGCCGCCAGCAGAGTGCGCACAGCCTCCGGAGCGCGGGTCAGCCGCACCGTGATCTCGGTGGTGACCCCGAGGGTGCCCTCCGAGCCGACGAACGCGCCCATCAGGTCGTAGCCGGGCGGGTCGGGCGCGCGGCCGCCGAGCCGCACCACCGAACCGTCGGGCACGACGAGCTCGAGGCCGGTGACGTGGTTGGTCGTGAAGCCGTACTTCAGGCAGTGCGCGCCGCCGGAGTTCTCCGCGACGTTGCCGCCCATCGAGCAGATCTGCTGGCTCGACGGGTCCGGCGCGTAGTAGTACCCCATCGGTGCCGCCGAGCGGCTGACCTGCAGGTTGATGACGCCGGGCTGCACCACCGCCCGCTGGTCGTCCGGGTCGACGGCGATGACGTCGCGCATCTGCGACAGCACGAGCAGCACGCCCTGCGCGTGCGGCAGGGCACCGCCGGACAGCCCGGTGCCGGAACCGCGTGCGACGAAGGGCACGCCGTGCTCGACGCAGGCCCGCACCACGTCGGCGACCTGGCCCGTGGTGCGCGGAAGCACCACGACGGCGGGCGTCACCTTGTAGTGCGCGAGGCCGTCGCACTCGTAGGTCCGCAGCCGCGCGCGGTCGGTGATGACCGCGTCGTCGCCCAGCTCGGTACGGAGCCGAGCTGCGACGTGCTCGACTCGTGTCCCCGTGTCGGTGCTCACCGGATGCTCTTCATCGAGGTCAGGGCATCCGCTCGTAGGCCGGGATCGTGAGGAACTCCTCGAAGTCCTCGGCCAGAGCCATCTCGGTGAACAGCGAACGGGCGTCGTCCCAGCGGCCCTTCCCGAAGGCGTCGCCGGCCTTCTCGCGGATCGCTGTCATCTCCTCCTCGATGAGACGCTCCACGAGGGTCCTCGTCACCGTCTGCCCGTCGTCCAGCTGCACGTCGTTGTGCAGCCACTGCCACACCTGCGACCGGGAGATCTCGGCGGTGGCGGCGTCCTCCATCATGTTGTTGATGCCGACGGCGCCGGAGCCGCGCAGCCAGGCCTCGAGGTACTGGACGCCGACGCTGATGTTGCCGCGCAGGCCGGACTCGGTCACGGAGCCCGGGGTGGACCTCACGTCGAGCAGCTGTTCCGCGCTGACGTGCACGTCGTCGCGGGTACGGTCAACCTGATGGGGCTTGTCGCCGAGCACGGCGTCGAAGACCTCGGTGCACAGCGGCACCATCGCCGGGTGGGCGACCCATGACCCGTCGAACCCGTCGCCTGCCTCGCGGGTCTTGTCGTCGCGCACCTTCTCGAACGCGCCCTTGTTGGTCACCTCGTCCTTGCTCGGAATGAAAGCCGCCATGCCGCCGATCGCGTGTGCGCCGCGCTTGTGGCAGGTGCGCACGAGCAGCTCGGTGTAGGCGCGCATGAAGGGCACGGTCATCGTCACCGCGTTGCGGTCCGGCAGCATGAAGTCGGCGCCGCGGGTCCGGAACTTCTTGATGACCGAGAACATGTAGTCCCAGCGCCCGGCGTTCAGGCCGGCCGAGTGGTCCCGCAGCTCGAAGAGGATCTCCTCCATCTCGAACGCCGCCGGGTAGGTCTCGATGAGGACCGTCGCCCGGATCGTGCCCTGCGGGATGCCGAGCGCGTCCTGGGCGTGCACGAAGACGTCGTTCCACAGCCGCGCCTCGAGGTGACTCTCCATCTTCGCCAGGTAGAAGTAGGGGCCGAGCCCGTTGTCGAGCTGCTTCTGCGCGCAGTGGAAGAAGTACAGGCCGAAGTCGGTGAGCGAGCCGGAGGTGCGCTCGCCGTCGACGAGGATGTGCTTCTCGGGCAGGTGCCACCCCCGCGGCCGCACCACGATGGTCGCCACCTCGTCGGCGAGGGCGTACGACTTGCCCTCGGGCGAGCTGAAGTCGATGGCCCGGTCGATCGCGTCGCGCAGGTTGAGCTGCCCCTCGACGAGGTTCTCCCAGAGAGGGGTGTTGGCGTCCTCGAGGTCGGCGAGCCACACCTTCGCGCCGGAGTTCATCGCGTTGATGGTCATCTTGCGATCGGTGGGACCGGTGATCTCGGCGCGGCGGTCGACCAGCCCGGGCGCGTGCGGGGCCACCGTCCACGAGTCGTCCTCGCGGATGGCCCTGGTCTCGGTCAGGAAGTCGAACGTGCCGCCGGCGGCGAGCTCCGCGTAGCGCTGGGCGCGCAGCTCCAGCAGCTCGCGCCGCCGCGCGTCGAAGGCGCGGTGCAGCCCGGCAAGGAAGGCCAGCGCCTCGTCGGTGAGGATCTCGGCGTAGCGCTCCTTGATCGGGGCGTCGATGCGGACACCGCTGTCGGCCGTGCCGCTCATGCCGGGCTCCTCGTCGTGGTGCGGGTGGGCAGGCGCTGGAGGTCGTGGAACGCGCGGGCCGCGAGCTCGCGCAGCAGAGGCGCGGCGTCGCGCCGGGCGACCGCGGGGTCGGGCTGGATGTGGAGCAGGGCGTGCACGCCGACGACGCCGAGCGCGTCCAGAGCGGCCCGGCCCGCGTCGTCGAGGTCCACCCGGCCGGCCAGGACGAGGACCGGGACACCGGCGGCCCAGGCCCGTCGCGCGACACCCAGCGGCGCCTTGCCGGAGAGGGTCTGCGCGTCGACCGACCCCTCGCCGGTCACCACGACGTCGCTCTCGGCGAGGGCGGTGTCGAACCCGACGAGGTCGAGCAGCAGGTCGATGCCGGGGGTCAGGCGGGCACCGAGGAAGGCGAGCGCACCGGCGCCCACACCGCCCGCCGCCCCTGCACCGGGGACGCTCGCGACGTCGGCACCGAGCTCGCGAAGCAGCACGTCGGCCAGCCGGACCAGGCCGGCCTCGAGGAGGGCGACGTCGTCGGGTGTCGCACCCTTCTGCGGCCCGTACACGCGTGCGGCACCGCGGGGCCCGGTGAGCGGGTTGTCGACGTCGCAGGCGACGACGACCTCGACGTTGCGCAGGCGGGGGTCGAGGCCGGACACGTCGATGTGGGCGAGCTCGCGCAGGGGGCCGCCACCAGGCGGCAGCTCGGTGCCGGTGCGGTCGAGGAACCGGGCGCCGAGCGCGGCCGCCATGCCGGTCCCGCCGTCGGTCGTCGCGCTGCCGCCGATGCCGAGCACGATCTGTCGGACGCCGGCGTCCAGCGCCGTGGACAGCAGTTGCCCGGTGCCGTACGTGGTGGCACCGGTCGGGTCGGGCCGGCCGCCCGGGAGCAGCCCCAGGCCGGAGGCCGCCGCCAGCTCGACGACGGCGGTGCGCGGGGCTGTACCCGCGGGGCTGAGCGCGAGCGGGGTGGCGACCGGTACGCCGGTGGGGCCGGCGACGGTCGCCAGGTGCGGCGTCCAGCCGGCCGCCAGCAGGACCGCGACCGTGCCCTCGCCGCCGTCGGCGACCGGGCGGAGCAGGACGTCGAGCGCCACGCCGGCGGCGGCAGCCGCCGTCCGGAGGCCGTCCGCCACCGCCAGGGCCGCCTCGTGCGCGGGGAGACTGCCCTTGAACGAGTCGGGCGCGACGAGGACGACGAGCCGCGGCGCTGCGGTCACCCGACCAGTCCCTCCGCGATGTGGAAGGTGCCTTCTGCTGCGCGGAACCCTAGACGTGCGGTCGTTGCCCGGTCAAGGGTGGTTCATCCGCATTCGTCCGCTACCGCACCGGTGTCCGGGGGCATACCGTGTGTCCCGTGACCGCTGCTCCGCTGGTCGATGAGTTCTCGCACGAGGCGTTCTTCTACGCGGACCTCGCGGAGTTCCTCGACCAGGCGTGCGGGTTCGTGCGCGAGGGGTTGGAGCGCGACGAGGCGGTCCTCGTGGTCACCGGCGGCGAGCGGCTCGCCGCGCTGCGGCAGCTGTACGGCAGCGAGCCCGACGTGGGGCTGGCCGACATGGTCGAGGTCGGCGCCAACCCGGCGCGGATCATCCCGTTCTGGCAGCGCTTCCTCGACGACAACATCGAGGCTGGTCGGGGCGTGCGCGGCATCGGCGAGCCCGTCTACGCCGAGCGCACTGCTGCCGAGCTGGCCGAGTGCCACCAGCACGAGTCGCTGCTCAACGTCGCCTTCAGCGGCGGCCCGGCCTGGCGGCTGCTCTGTCCCTACGACGAGCGCGGCCTGCCCGACGAGGTGCTGCAGGAGGCCCGCGAGAACCACCCGGTGCTGCTCGAGGGCGGCCGCGCCGTCGGCAGCGACGTCTACCACCCCGAGATCGCGCACCGCGCGCTGCGGCACCGACCGCTGGCTCCGCCTCCGGCGGGCGCACGCGGCCTCGAGTTCGCCGTCCACGACCTCGCTGCCGTGCGCCGGCAGGTGCGCGACGTGTGCCTCGCCGAAGGTCTGGCGCCCGAGCGCATCGACGACCTGGTCCTGTGCGCCGACGAGACGGCCGCCAACAGCCTCCTGCACGGCGGTGGTCGCGGTCAGCTGCGCACGTGGCGCGAGGACGGCACGGTGGTGTGCGAGGTCAGCGACGCCGGCGTCATCAGCGACCCTCTCGTCGGCCGCTCCGTCCCGTCGCTCGAGCGCGACGGTGGCCGTGGTCTGTGGCTGGCCAACCAGTTGTGCGACCTCGTGCAGCTGCGGTCCGGGCCGGCCGGCACGGTCGTGCGCCTGCACGTCCGCCTGCCCTGAGTCGGACAGACGTCGACGTTCAGTCGACCGCCGTGAGCTCGGCCAGGCGGCCGACGAGGGCGCCCTGGCCACCAGCGAGCACGTGTGCGTTTCGCAGCGGGAGCCAGAAGAAGCGGAACGCCAGCGGGTCTGGCGTTCCGGCGTGAGCCTCCTCGTGGAGCCACTCCTCGGCGACCGGGCCGTCAGCTGCCAGCTGAAAGAAGCTCCGGAGTGCGACAGGTAGCTGGTGATCGGACGTCTGAGCTGTCCGGACCCCCCGGGCTGCGGCTGGTGCAGAGCCAATCGAGGACTGGTTCGGTCTCCTCGAACGAGGGTGAGCCGCAGCCTTGCCGTCGCTGCTTGTGCACAGTGGAATGCCTTGCACAGTAACGGTTTCCGACCTTCCCACCGGATCCGACCTGCGGTAGGATTCGAACATGTGTTCGATCACGGGAAGAGGGGTGGAGGAGGGCCTCGGCGCCGTGGACGCCACCCTGTCCACCCTGGCCGACCTGCTCGGTCACGGCTCCCACGCCGCCGCGGACACCGTCTCAGACCTGACCCATGACCAGCTGCGCGGGCTGGTCGGGGACCTGACCCGGCTCCAGGCTCGCACCCAAGCACTGCTGCTCTCGGCTGTCGGCGAAGTCGACGCGCGCGGCAGCTACGCCCTGGACGGGGCGCTGACCGCCGGCGCCTGGCTACGCGCCACCACCCGCGCCACCCCTGCCGCTGCAGCCGGCACCGTGCGCACCGCCCGCGCCCTACGCACCGGCACCCTGCCCCACACCACCGCCGCGCTGGCAGCCGGCGCGATCACCGCTCGGCACGCGCAGCTGATCGCCGACGCCACCATCGGTGCACCCGCCGAGGCTGTCGCCCTGATCGAGCCCGAAGCGGTCGCCCTCGCGTCCGAGGCCGACCTGCGGGCCACCGCCCACCTGATGCGCGCATTCACCGAGGCTCTGGACCCCGACGCCGCCGATGAGGCCGCGGTCCGCCGCTACGACCGGGCCGGGATCACCCTCTCACCCACCCTGGGCGGGTCGTTCGTGATCGCCGGCGCCGCCGACGAGACCACCGGCGCCACCCTGGCCGCCGCCATCGACGCTGCCAGCCCGCTGGTGCGCGGCGACACCCGCACCCCGGCCCGTCGCCGCCTCGACGGCCTGACCGATATCGCCCGGCACTGGCTGCACACCCGGCCCAGCGACCAGCCCGACCCAGGCGACCGGAGCACCGGCCGCTACCGCACCCAGCTCGTCGTCACCCTCGACGCCGCCAGCCTGACCACCCCCGGCCCAGGCGCCGCCGAGCAACCGACGATCCCCGCAGCGCCCGTCGGATCAGCCGGCGGCACCCTGAGCTGGGCCGGGCCGGTCACCGCCGCCACCGCCCGCCGCCTCGGCTGCGACTCGCTGGCCACGTTCCTCACCCTCGGTCCCGACGGGTCCGTCATCGAGGCCGGCACCCAGCGCAGGTTCTTCACCACCGCCCAACGTCGCGCCATGATCGGCCGCGACGGTCACACCTGCGCCGCCCCCTACTGCGACCGGCCTGTCATCTGGTCAGACGCCCACCACCTCGTCCCCGTCGAGGACGGCGGACCCACCACCGTCGCGAACGGCGCCCTCCCCTGCGAAGCCCACCACCTGGTGCTGCACGAAGGCCACTGGCAGCTCCGCCGACTCCCCGACAGCCGCTACCAGCTGCACCACTCCCGCACCGGCAGAACCCTCGGCCCCGAACCGGACCCCGCCGGACGCACCCGACCCCCACTACACCGACGCGAGTGACGCGTGACACCAACAGATCGCGACGACGACGACGACGACGTCGGCGACGGCCCAGCGTCCCGGATCGGGAACAGCCACCCCTAGGGGGACGGCCCGCGGCCAGGGGCAGATGCCCGGTTGACCGCGTCCCGTTTCGGGCTACGGTCGAACCCAGGCCGTCCGAACGGGTGGCGATCCGTCGAGCGACCTTCCATACCCCTGCCTCGGGAAGGACTCGTCATGCACACGTCTCGTCTCACCGTCCGAACTCTCCGGACCTCCGGCCCCGGCCTCGTCATCGCCGTCCTGCTGCTGGCCCTCGTCGTCGGGAGCGGCAGCGCCTGGGCCGCAGGCAAGATCGGTGCCTCCGACATCAAGAAGAACGCGGTCCGCTCGAAGCACATCAAGAACGGTGCGGTGCACACCCGGGACATCCGGGCCGGCGCCGTGACGGGAGCCAAGGTCGCGGCCGACTCCCTGACCGGTGCCCAGGTCGCCGCAGACTCCCTGACCGGCGCCCAGATCGACGAGTCCACGCTCGGACAGGTCCCTGACTCGGCGAAGCTCGCCGGGCGCCTGCCGGCGACGTTCCTCAACAGCACCATCTACAAGACCGAGGCTCTGACCACGACCGGCACCAGGCTCGGGGACAACTCCAACGTCATCTCCTTCGCGTGCAATCCCGGAGACATCCTGCTGTCCGGCGGCCCGGCCAGCGTGGCTGTCACCAGTGACCTGCTGGAGAGCTTCCCGACGCCCGGGAGCACCAACAGCTGGACGGCCCGGATCTACGACAACGGGACCGCGGACAGCTTCACGGTGGTGATCCTCTGCGTCGACCAGTGAGGTCGGACCGTCGCGGTCCGTGACAGCCGGTGCCGGGCGGGGCATGATCACGGGACCCACGCGCAGGAGGTCGAGTCGTCACGATGGAGTTCCTGGCACCGGTCACCTGGCTCGACGCGTTGGCGGCCCGCAGCGAGCATCCGGACGCCGTCGCGATCGCCGGCGGCACGGACGTCATGGTCGAGCTCAACTTCGACCGGCACCGGCCGCCGGCGCTGCTCGACCTCACCCGGGTGCCGGAGCTGCACGAGTGGTCGCGCGACGACGACGGTGGCATCCGGCTCGGCGCCGGTGTTCCGTACACCCGGGTGATGCGCGAGCTGGCCGACGTGGCACCCGGGCTGGTGATGGCCGCGCGCACGGTCGGGTCGCCGCAGATCCGGGCTCGCGGCACCGTCGGCGGCAACCTCGGCTCGGCGTCCCCGGCCGGCGACTGCCATCCCGTGCTGCTCGCGGTCGACGCAGTGGTCGAGGTCGAGTCGGTGCGCGGCAGCCGCCGGATCCCGGTCGCCGAGTTCTTCACCGGAGTGAAGAAGCACGCCCTGGAGCCGGACGAGCTGATCGCCGCCGTGCACCTCCCGGCCGGTGCCGGGCTGGAGCAGTTCGCGAAGATCGGCACCCGCAACGCGATGGTGATCGCCGTGACGTCGTTCGGTCTTGCGCTGCACCCGGAGCGGCAGGCCGTGGGCGCGGCACTGGGCTCGGCGGCGCCCACACCTCGGCACGCCCGGGGCGCCGAGGCGTTCCTCGCCTCCGCGTTGGCCGACGACGGGCTGTGGGAGTCCCGCGGCGAGATCCCGGCGAGCATCGCGGCACGGTTCGGCGACCTGGTCGCCGCGGACGCCGCACCGATCGACGACGTGCGCGGCACGGCGGCGTACCGGCGGCACGCGCTGTCCGTGCTGGCGCGGCGCACGCTCGGGTGGGCGTGGCGCGACTACCAGGGGGCGGCCGCATGAGGATCGAGTTGACGGTCAACGGCGAGAGGCGTCAGGCCGACGACGTGTGGGAGGGCGAGAGCCTCCTCTACGTCCTGCGCGAGAGGCTCGGGCTGCCCGGCTCCAAGAACGCCTGCGAGCAGGGCGAGTGCGGCTCGTGCTCGGTCTACCTCGACGGCGCCGTGGTGTGCGCCTGTCTCGTCGCTGCCGGCCAGGCGCAGGACCGCGAGGTCGTCACGGTCGAGGGCCTCGCCGACAGCGAGAGGCTCGACCCGGTCCAGCAGGCGTTCCTCGACGCCGGCGCGGTCCAGTGCGGCTTCTGCACACCCGGCCTCGTCGTCGCCGTGCACGACCTGCTCGACCGGGTGCCCGAGCCCGACGACGACACCGTCCGCGAGGCGCTGGCCGGCAACCTGTGCCGCTGCACGGGCTACGAGGCGATCCTCGACGCGGTGCGGCTCGCGGTGGAGCGCAGGTGAGCGACGTGCTCGTCGTCGAGGGCGCGACGGTCGTCACGGTCGACGGCGACGCGGGCGCCGGCAGCGAGCACGCGAGCGGCCACGTCGTCGTCGAGGGCAACCGGATCACGGCTGTCGGAGCAGGCCCGGCTCCCGAGGCCCTACGCCGGTCGGCGGCCCGCGTCGTCGATGGCTCCGGCTGCGTGCTCACCCCCGGCTTGGTCAACACCCACCAGCACCTCTACCAGTGGGCCACCCGCGGACTGGCGGTCGACGCCACGCTGTTCGAGTGGCTCACCGAGCTCTACCCGGTGTGGGCGGGCATCGACGAGGAGGTCGTGCGGGCAGCGTCTGCCGCCGCCCTCGGCTGGCTGGCCCGCACCGGCTGCACGACCAGCACCGACCACCACTACGTCTTCCCGGCCGGCGGCGGTGACCTGCTCGCGGCCGAGATCGAGTCGGCGACCGCGGTGGGCCTGCGCTTCCACCCGACCCGCGGCTCGATGGACCTCGGCCGCAGCCAGGGCGGCCTGCCGCCGGACTCGGTCGTCGAGGACCTCGACGCCGTGCTCACCGCCACCGAGGACGCCCTCACCCGATTCCACGACCCGTCGCCCGGCGCGATGGTGCGGGTCGCGGTCGCGCCGTGCTCACCGTTCTCGGTCACCGCGAAGCTCATGACCGAGGCTGCTGCGCTGGCCCGTCGGCACGAGGTGCGGTTGCACACGCACCTCGCCGAGACGGCCGACGAGGAGGAGTTCTGCCGCGAGCGCTTCGGTGCCACTCCCACCGAGTACGTCGACTCGCTCGGCTGGCTCGGTCCCGACGTCTGGATGGCGCACGCCGTGCACCTCGACGACTCTGCAGTCGCGCGGTTCGCGGCGACCGGCACGGGGGTGGCGCACTGCCCCTCGAGCAACGCCCGCCTCGGCGCCGGCATCGCGCGCACCCGCGACCTCGTCGACGCCGGCGTGCCCGTCGGGCTGGGTGTCGACGGCGCGGCGTCCAACGAGGCCGGCTCGCTGCTCGAGGAGCTGCGGCACGCCGCGCTGTTCGCCCGCGCCCTCGGCGGACCCACCGCGCTCGGCGTCCGCGACGCCGTCCGGCTCGCGACCATGGGCGGTGCCCGGGTGCTGGGCCGCGACGACGAGCTCGGCAGCATCGAGCTCGGGAAGCTGGCCGACCTCGCGCTCTGGCGGGTCGACACCCTCGCGCACGCCGGTATCGCCGACCCGGTCGCGGCGCTCGCGCTCGGGTCGCCGCCGCCGCTGGAGCTGTTGCTCGTCGACGGGCGCCCGGTCGTCGAGCAGGACCGGCTGGTGAGAGTCGACGAGGAGACGCTGGCCCGCGATGCGACGACGGTGTCGCACCGGCTGCTCGAGCGGGCGGGGGTGACCTCGTGACGACGACATCGAGGGAGGCCACCGAGCGCGTGGTGGGCGGTGGCGTCGGTGCCGATGCCGACCGTCCCGACGGCGTGCTCAAGGTGAGCGGCGAGTTCGCCTACGGCAGCGACCTGTGGGCCGACGAGATGCTGTGGGGCGTCACGCTGCGCAGCCCGCACCCGTCGGCGCGCATCGTGTCGATCGACATCGGCCCGGCCCTCGCGGTGCCCGGTGTCTACGCGGTGCTCACCGCCGACGACGTGCCGGGGGAGAAGCGCTACGGCCTCGAGGTCGACGACCAGCCGGTTCTGGCGACAGGAGTGGTGCGCTACCAGGGCGAGGCGGTGGCACTCGTCGCCGCCGAGCATCCCGAGACCGCCCGCCGGGCCGCGGCCCGCATCGTGGTCGACTACGAGGTGCTCGCGCCGGTCACCGACGCGAGGGCCGCGCTCGAGCCCGGTGCCCCGGTGCTGCACCCCGAGCCGACGCCGGTCGTGGAGCGGTCGCGTGAGGACGCCGACCTGCGCCCGCGCGGCAACCTGGTGCGGCACCTGAAGATCCGCAAGGGCGACCCGGAGCCCACGGCTGCCGTCGTCGTCGAGGGCGACTACGAGGTCGGCATGCAGGACCAGGCCTTCCTCGGGCCGGAGTCCGGCCTCGCGGTGCCCGGTGAGGACGGCGGCATCGACCTGTTCGTGGCCACCCAGTGGCTGCACGTCGACCAGCAGCAGATCTGCCGCGCCCTGGCACTGCCGGCCGACAAGGTCCGGCTCACCCTCGCCGGGGTCGGTGGCGCGTTCGGCGGTCGCGAGGACCTGTCGATGCACGTGCACGCCTGCCTGCTGGCGCTGCACACCGGCAAGCCGGTGAAGATGTCGTACAACCGCGAGGAGTCCTTCTTCGGCCACGTGCACCGGCACCCAGCAACGATGCACTACGCGCACGGCTTCACCCGCGACGGCGACCTGGTCTTCGTCCGCGCGCAGATCTGGCTCGACGGTGGCGCCTACCTGTCGAGCAGTGCGGCCGTGGTCGGCAACGCCGGGCTGATGGGCATCGGGCCCTACGTCGTGCCCAACGTCCGGATGGACTGCTACGGCTCCTACACCAACAACCCGCCGTGCGGCGCGATGCGCGGGTTCGGTGCCGTGCAGGCCGCGTTCGCCTACGAGTCGCAGATGGACAGGGCGGCCGAGGCGCTCGGCATGGACCCGGTCGACCTGCGCTGCCGCAACGCGATGGAGGAGGGCTCGGTCGCACCGACCGGGCAGGTGCTCGACAGCCCGGCGCCGGTGGTCGAGCTGCTGCGCCGGCTGCAGGCCATGCCGATGCCGGCGGCGCCGCCCACCGACGGCCACGACCTGCGGCGGCTGCCCGGCGGGGTCGCCAACTCCACCCACGGCGAGGGCGTTCGGCGAGGTGTCGGCTACGCCGTGGCGTACAAGAACATCGGCTTCTCCGAGGGCTTCGACGACTACTCCACGGCGCGGGTGCGGCTGGAGGCCGTTGCCGGCCAGCCGGTCGTCATGGTGCACACCGCCGCTGCCGAGGTGGGCCAGGGCCTGGTCACGGTGCAGCAGCAGATCGCCCGCACCGAGCTCGGGGTCGATCGGGTCGTCGTCGCGCCCGCCGACACCGCCGTCGGCAGCGGCGGCTCGTCGTCGGCGTCCCGGCAGACCTACGTGACCGGCGGCGCCGTGCGCGAGGCGTGCCGGCTGGTCCGCGAGCAGGTGCTCGCCCGGGCAGGTGCCGACCGGTGGGAGGACGTCGACCTCGCAGCCGTCCTGGGCGACGAGCCCGTCGAGGCGACGACCGAGTGGCGGCACCGGCCGACCGAGGCGGTCGACCCCGAGACGGGGCAGGGCTTCGCGCACGTGCAGTACGCCTTCGCTGCCCACCGCGCCGTCGTCGACGTCGATGTCGAGCTCGGGCTGGTCAAGGTCGTCGAGCTGGCCTGCAGCCAGGACGTCGGCAAGGCGATCAACCCCAAGGCCGTCGTCGGCCAGATCGTCGGTGGGACCGCGCAGGGCATGGGACTGGCGCTGATGGAGGAGGTCGTCGTCACCGACGGCATCATCAGGAACCCGTCGTTCACCGACTACCTCATCCCGACGATCCTCGACATGCCGCCGATGCAGGTCGACGTGCTCGAGCTGCCCGACCCGCACGCGCCGTACGGGCTCCGGGGGGTGGGGGAGCCGCCGACCATCTCCTCGGGGCCGGCCGTGCTCGCGGCGGTGCGGGCGGCGACCGGCCAGTTCCTGACGCGGGTGCCGGTGCGCCCGGAGCACATCGTTCTGAGCGGCGACGTCCGGAGCGAGGGACGAGCGGAGGCGGAGCGCGACCCGTCGACCGGCACGACGTGAGCGAGCCGGACCTGGTCGTGCACGCGCAGCGGGCGGTCCTGCCGCCAGGTGCAGACCGGGGGCCGGTCACTGTCGCCGTGCGGGACGGGGTCGTCACGTCTCTCGGGGCGCTGGACCGTGGTGTCTCCGGAGCCCGCGTGGTCGAGCTGGGCGCGGATGTCGTGCTGCTGCCGGGCCTCGTCGACACCCACGTGCACGTCAACGAGCCGGGCCGCACCGAGTGGGAGGGGTTCGACACCGCGACCAGGGCGGCCGCGGCCGGCGGGGTCACGACGCTGGTCGACATGCCGCTCAACAGCCTGCCGCCGACCCTCGACCCGGACGCGCTGGCCGTGAAGCAGGCGGCCGCCCGCGACCGGTGCCACGTCGATGTCGGCTTCTGGGGCGGCGCGGTGCCCAGCAACCTCGGCCGGCTGCGGTCGCTGCTCGACGCCGGGGTCATGGGCGTGAAGTGCTTCCTGCCCGACTCCGGCGTGCCGGAGTTCCCCGCGCTCGGCGCCGACGGGTTGCTCCGTGCGGCCGAGGAGGTCGCCGCCGCCGGCGGCCTCCTGCTGGTACATGCCGAGGACCCCGGCGTGCTCGCCGGTGCGCCCGAGCCCGCCGGCCGCTCGTACGACGCCTTCCTCGCGTCCCGCCCGCCGGCGGCGGAGGACACCGCCATCGCTCGCGTCGTCAACGCCGCCCGGCGGAGCGGCGCCCGCGTGCACGTCGTGCACCTCTCGAGCGCCTCCGCGCTGCCCACGATCGCTGCGGCCAAGGCCGACGGTGTGCGCCTCACGGTCGAGACCTGCCCGCACTACCTCGTGCTGCGCGCCGAGGACGTGCCCGACGGCGCCACGCCGTTCAAGTGCTGCCCGCCGGTGCGCGGCGACGCGAACCGGGACGCCCTGTGGGCGGGCCTCGCCGAGGGCACCATCGACCTCGTGGTGAGCGACCACTCGCCGAGCACCGCCGACCTCAAGTCGCTGGAGTCCGGCGACTTCGGGACGGCCTGGGGCGGCATCTCGTCCCTGCAGCTCGGGCTGCCACTGGTCTGGACCGAGGCCAGGCGCCGCGGCCACGACCTGGCCGACGTCGTCCGCTGGATGGGCGCCGGCCCCGCCGCGCTGGTCGGCCTCACCACCAAGGGCCTCCTGCGCGCCGGCGCGGCCGGCGACCTGGTGGCGTTCGCGCCGGACGACGAGCTGGTCGTCGACCCGGCCCGCCTGCACCACCGCAACCCGGTCTCGCCGTACGCCGGTGCCCGGCTCACCGGTGTCGTGCGCACGACGTGGTTGGCTGGGCGGCGCCTGGACCCGACCGGCGGCGACCTGCCGCGCGGCCGGCTGCTCGCCCGAGGGGAGGCCTGACCGGTGACCGAGCCGACGTCGGACCCGCTGTCGCTGCCCGACCTCGCGGTGCGCACCTTCGGCGGTGCGGTGGTGTGGGCCAACGACGAGCTGTTCGCCGGCCGGGAGAACCTCGTCACCCCCGGCCCCGCGACCTTCACCCCGCGCACCTTCGGAGCCAAGGGCCAGGTCTACGACGGGTGGGAGACCCGACGCCGCCGGCCGTCCCACGAGGGTGACCACGACGAGGCGATCGTGCGGCTCGGGGCCTCCGGCGTGGTCCGGGCCGTCGTCGTCGACACCAGCTTCTTCACGGGCAACTTCCCGAGCGAGGCCTCCGTCGAGGCGGTCGCTGCCGAGGGGACGCCCTCGGTCGACGACCTGCGCGCCGCCGCCTGGACACCGCTGGTCGGGCGGACCCTGCTGAGCGGCGACACCGCCAACGTCTTCGCCGTCGACTCGCCACGCCGCTGGACCCACGTCCGGCTGTCGATCCACCCCGACGGCGGGGTGGCGCGGCTGCGGGTGCACGGCGAGGTGGTCGCCGACCCGGGTCTGGTCGAGGCGCTCGGCACCGTCGACCTCGCGGCGCTCGAGCTCGGCGGCACGGTCACCGGCTGCAGCAACCTGTTCTACGGCTCGCCGGACCGGCTGATCGCCCCCGGCCTCGCGCGCTCGATGGGCGAGGGCTGGGAGACCGCCCGCCGCCGCGACGCCAGCAACGACTGGGTCGAGGTGCGGCTCGCTGCACGCGGCACGGTGCGGGTGGTCGAGCTGGACACCACCTGGTTCCTCGGCAACGCACCGGGCGAGGCGGCTCTGTCGGCGTACGACAGCGACGGGGACGACCCGGTCGACGGGGCGTCCTGGGCGCCGCTGCTCGGGCGCCTCCCGCTGCAGCCCGACACCCGGCACCGCGTCGTCCTGCCGGCCGCGTCGTCGCCCGCGACGCACGTCCGGCTGGACGTCTTCCCGGACGGCGGGATGGCCAGGCTGCGGCTGTGGGGCACGCCGACCGACGACGGCATGGTGGCCCTGCGCGACCGCTGGGACACCACCTCATGACGATCCTGTGCCTCATGAAGATCCTTTGCGCGCCGACACACCAGCTTCGCGGTGTGTCTGGTGCGCGGGCGCACATCGTGGCGCGAGGGCCGGGGCGATGACGCTGCCGGACGGCGTGCTCGGCGAGCTGGACGACCTGCTGGCGCCGTGGGACACCGCGCTCGCCGCCGGCTGGCCGGGGGAGCCCGCGAGCCCGCAGCCCGTGCACACGCTGTACCTGCCGGCCGACCGGGTCGGGGTCGACGTGATCGACCGGGTCGGGGCCGAGGCGCTCGCGTCGGTCGCCGGCGACGACGCCGGGTCCATGACCGCGGTCACCGGCCTCGGCGCCGCCCTGGTCGCCGAGGTGTGGCCGCGCGTGCTTGCCAAGCTGGCCCGGCAGCCGGTCGAGGACCTGCGCGCCGACCTGGAGGACGGCTACGGACACCGACCCGACGACGAGGAGGACCAGGACGCCACCGGTGCCGGCGAGGTGCTGGCGGCCCTGACCGGGCCGTCGGCGCCACTGCTGCGGGGGGTGCGGGTGAAGTCGATGGAGGCCGCCACCCGTCGTCGCGGCGTGCGCTCGCTCGACCTCGTGCTGGGCGGTCGCGGCGGGCGGCTGCCGCCCGGCTTCGTCGTCACGCTGCCGAAGGTCACCTCGGTCGACCAGGTCCGCGCGATGGTGCTGCTGTGCGAACGGCTCGAGTCCGCGCACGGGATCCCGGCCGGTGCGCTGCGGTTCGAGGTGCAGGTCGAGACCCCGCAGGCGGTGCTCGCGGCCGACGGCACCGCCACCGTCGCCGCAGCTGTGCACGCGGCGGCAGGGCGGTGCACCGGCCTGCACTACGGCACCTACGACTACAGCGCCTCGCTCGGTGTCGCCGCCGCCCACCAGGCGATGGACCACCCGGTCGCCGACCACGCGAAGGACGTCATGCAGGTCGCGGCCGCGCAGACCGGTGTCCGGGTCAGCGACGGCTCGACCAACGTGCTGCCGGTCGGCGAACGCGACCACGTCGAGCGGGCCTGGGCGCTGCACGCGCGGCTGGTGCGCCGGTCGCTGGAGCGCGGCATCTACCAGGGCTGGGACCTGCACCCGGCACAGCTGCCCACCCGCTACCTGGCGACGTTCGCCTTCTACCGCTCCGGGCTGCGTGCCGCGGTGGCGCGCCTCACCGCCTACCTCGACCGGCAGGAGTCGGGGGTGCTCGACGAGCCGGCCACCGCGTTCGCGCTCGCGGCGTTCGTGGTGCGCGCGCTGGACTGCGGCGCCGTCGACGTCGCGGAGGTCGCCGCGGCCGGCGGGCCGGACCTCCACGAGCTGCGGCGGCTGGCGCGGCGCACCGGTCCCCCCGACCGGCTCCCGCTGGACGAGCTGGCGCCCGACGCGCTGCGCTCGGTGCTGCTCGGCGTGTGCGCCTCGCGGCGGTGGGTCGACCTCGTCGCCGGCGCTGCGCCGTACCGCGACCTGGCTGGGCTGCTCGCTGCGAACGACAACGCGCTGGGCAGGCTCGACGAGGCCGACATCGATCAGGCGATGGCCGGCCACCCGCGCATCGGCGAGCGCGGCGCGCACGCGTCGTCGCAGCGGGAGCAGTCCGGGGTCGGCGACGAGACCCGGGACCCCCTGCTGGCGGGCAACCGGGAGTACGAGGCACGGTTCGGGCACGTCTACCTGGTGTGCGCGAGCGGCCGCTCGGGCGACGAGCTGCTCGCGGTGCTGCGGTCCCGCCTGGGCAACGAGCCGGCGGATGAGCGCGCCGTCGCCCGTGCCGAGCTGGGGATGATCAACGCGCTGCGGCTGGAGCGCGTCGCCACCGACGGGAGCGACGCGTGAGCCACCTGACGACGCACGTGCTCGACACGGTCACCGGCCTGCCGGCGGCCGGGATCCAGGTCGTGCTCGCGGGCGACGGGGTGCGCGCCGAGGGCGTCACCGACTCCGACGGCCGGCTGCGCGACCTCGGGCCCGACCGGCTGGCACCCGGTACCTACCGCCTCACGTTCGCGACCGGGGAGTGGTTCGCGGACCAGGGGCGCGAGTCGTTCCACCCCGAGGTCGTCGTCACGTTCGCGGTGACCGAGCCGGACCGGCACCTGCACGTGCCGCTGCTGCTGGCGCCGTACTTCTACTCGACCTACCGGGGGAGCTGACATGGCGGTCCGGCTCGGTGACAACCGCTATGGCAAGGCGGAGTCGCGGCTGGTGCGTGTGGTGCGCGACTCGGCGCGCCACGAGGTGCGCGACCTCACCGTCTCGTCGTCGCTGCGCGGCGACTTCGCGGCGGCGCACCTCGACGGCGACCAGTCGCAGGTGCTGCCCACCGACACCCAGAAGAACACCGTCTACGCCTTCGCGAAGAAGCACGGTGTCGGCACCGCCGAGGAGTTCGCACTGCTGCTGGCCCGGCACTTCGTCGACGACGTCGGGCCGGTCACGTCTGCGCAGGTGCGGGTCGAGGAGATGCGGTGGGACCGCGCCACCGTCGCCGGCCGGCCGCACGACCACACGTTCGTCCGCAGTGGTGCCGAGACCCGCACCGCTGTGGTGACGGCGCACGAGTCCTCGGGTGGCGGCGCGCACGTGCTGTCAGGGCTGACCGGTCTCGTGCTGCTGAAGTCGACCGGCTCGGAGTTCAAGGACTTCCTCGTCGACGACCTCACCACGTTGCCGCCCACCGACGACCGGGTGCTCGCCACCTCCCTGACCGCCCGGTGGCGCTGGTCGGCCGTCCCCTCGGACGGCTACGACGCGGCGTACGACGAGGTGCGGGCGCTGCTCGTGTCGCGGTTCGGCTCACTGCACAGCCTCGCGCTGCAGCAGTCGATGTGGGAGATGGGCCGCACCGTGCTCGATGCCCGCGCCGATGTCGCCGAGCTGCGGATGTCGGCACCGAACAAGCACCACTACCTGGTCGACCTGGCGCCGTTCGGCCTGGACAACCCGGGCGAGGTGTTCGTCGCGGGCGACCGACCGTACGGCCTCATCGAGGTGGTGGTCGAGCGGGACGACGAGCAGCCCGCCCCCGGCGCCTGGCGCGACCTCCCCGGCTTCCTCTGACCAGGGTCAGCGCTGGGCGGGGAGCGTGACGACCCCGGGCGGCCCCGCGTGGTTGGCCACGAAGGTGTGGGTCGGGTCGACCGCCGCGCGCACGGCCTGCAGCCTGGCCCAGATGAGCCGGTCGGCCGGGAGGACGTCGCCGCGGGCGAGCACCAGCAGCGCGAGGACGGCGCGCTGCCGGGGACCGCCGAGCTCCAGGGTCGCGCCCTCGCGGGTCGCGACGAGCTGCCCGAGGACGCCGATGCGCAGGACCGCGTCGACCGCCTCGGCGTCGGTGCGCGCTGACGGGACCCTGGCCCGATCCGACCGCACCGACATGCACCCGCCCGACGTTCGTTCCCGACTCGAGCCGCAGCCTAGGTGCCGCGGGCGCGCCGGACGCAGCCGGAATCCGCACGCCGCCCGCGGGGCGAGCGGTGCGGCCGGGTAGCGTCCCCCGCCGTGCTCGTGCTGCTGCCACCGTCGGAGGGGAAGCTCGCCGGGGGCGACGGCCCACCCCTGGGCCGCCGGCCGGTGCTCAGCACGCCGGGGCTGGCGCCGACCAGGTCGGCCCTGCTCGCCGCGCTCCGGCGCTCGGCGCGCACCGACCGAGCCGCCCTGGCCGACGGGCTGCGGCTGCCCGACTCGTCGGCGGCGCTGTCGCTGCGGGCCACCCTGGCCGCCGGCTCGGCGCCGACCCTTCCCGCGCTCGACCGCTACACGGGGGTGGTCTACCAGGCGCTGGGTGCCTCGACCCTGTCGCCGGCCGGCCGGAGCCGGGCCGACGGATCGGTGCTCGTGATGAGCGGGCTGTGGGGCGTCGTCCGCGGCGGCGACCTGGTGCCGGACTACCGCGTGCCGGCGTCCGGCACCGTGCCCGGTCACGGAGGCGTCACCGCGCACTGGCGCCGACCGCTCGCGGCGGCGATGCCGGGGGTGGTGGGTGACGAGCCCGTCCTCGACCTGCGGTCCACCGACTACCGGGGCATGTGGCGGCCCGGTCCCGCACTGCGCGACCAGGTGCTCGCCGTCCGCGTCCTGGCCCGCCGCCCCTCCGGGCAGGTCGGCCCCGTCAGCTATCACGCGAAGTGGGTGAAGGGGCTGGTGGTGCGGCACCTCATGTCGTCCCGCCGGACGTCCGCCGACCCGCTGGACACGGTGGCCGACGCGGCTGCAGCGCTCGACCTGGAGCTCGTCGAC
Organism: Actinomycetes bacterium; assembly: GCA_038246545.1. GTDB lineage: Bacteria > Actinomycetota > Actinomycetes > JACCUZ01 > JACCUZ01 > JBBRVW01. The sequence continues at coordinate 58,532 of JBBRVW010000027.1, forward strand.
ACGTCGACCGCCACCGAGCGCTCGGTCGACCTGGTCGGCGGCTACGGCTGAGGCCGGGCCGCGGCGCGACCCGGCCTCGACCGCCCTCGGACAGTCAGACGGGCACGGACCGCGACGGCACCGACGACGCGTCCGCCGTGATCCCCGCGGCCGGCTGCCGGCCGAGCCGCTGGAGCAGGACCGCGCTCGTCAGCATCAGCCAGAACGGCATGAGGACGTACACCGCGATGCCGCCGATCCCGGTGGCGCCGAGCGCGGCCAGCGCGAGAGTCACGTAGGCCAGCCAGCGGGGCAGGCTCGCGGTGCGCAGGCCGCCCAGACCGAGCGCCACGAACAGCACCACCGAGCCGATCAGCCACGGCAGCCAGGCGAACGAGGTGAGATGTGCCAGTGTCTCGACGACCGCAGCGGGGGAGTCGCCCCCGACTGCTGAGATCTGCGCCAGGTAGAGGTAGCTCCAGAGCCCACAGGCCGAGGCGACCATGATGCCGCCGGCGAAGACGGCGCTGCTGTACGTCGACTCGCCAGGTTCCCCGGACCTGACGGCCTGGCGGGCGGCGACCGCAAAGAAGGCGAGGAGTACGGCGACGTAGCCGAGGAGGGCTGCGGCCACCACCGCCTGGGTCTGGTGCCCGTCGAACCATGCAGTGACCTCGGCCGGGTCGGTGCCGTCCGGCGAGCCCCACGTGAGCACGTTGACGGCGAGGAAGGCCGCGCCGGCGAGCACGCCGGCGAACGGGAGGAAGCGGTCGAAGCGGCTGGTGCTCATGGAGATCCCCTCGGGTCGGCCGCCGGCCGACCGGCGGGCTCGCCCCCGACCGTCGTCGCCCGGGCGCCCGGGCGCTGCGGCCTGGTGTCCCGACCCGGTCGGGAACCGTTCCCGAGTCGCCACCACGACGGCTCTCGGAGGTCCACACTCGGGACTGCCATGGACGAGCAGACCGTTGCCGACGACCGCGCGCGCGGGACCCGCGCCGTGCGGTGGCTCGCGCCGGTGGGCCTGGTGTGGGTGTTGGGCTGGGACCTCGCCGGTGCCTGGGTGCGGCGTGACCAGCTGCCGGTGCTGGTCCCGGGCGCGCTGCTGATCGTCGTCGAGTCGGTGGTCGCACTCGTCGTGGGGCTGCTGGTCGTGCGCCGGCAGCCACGCAACGTGGTCGGGCTGCTGCTCGTGGGGCATGCCCTGGCGGTCGCCCTGGTGATGAGCGGGGACGAGACCGCGAGCGGCGGTGCGGTGGGGGCCTGGGCCACCCAGCTCACGCAGGGCTCCTGGGTCCTGCTCTACGTCTTCATCGCTCTGGTCGGTTACGTCTTCCCGACCGGTTCCTTCCTCAGCGCGCGCTGGCGGCGCTTCGTCGCCGCCTGCCTGGCCGGCCATGTCGTGTTCCTGGTCGCGGCCGCGCTGGACGCCGGCTCGTTCCGGGAGGCCAACCCGGCCGTGCGGCCGCCGTTCGACCTCCTGCCGGAGATGTGGCAGCCGGTCGTCGGGTTCGTCGGCGTGACGGTCGGGCTGGGCTCCGTGCTGGCCCTGCTGGTCGGTGCGGTCGCGGCGGCTGTGGTGCGGCTGCGACGGGCCGAGGGTGAGGAGCGGCGGCAGCTGCTCTGGTTCTCCTGGGCGGCGATCAGCATCCCCGGCGGCCTGGCGCTCTGCTGGCTCGACTACTGGCTGGGCGCGCACGGCGTCCTGCAGTTCCTCGGCGTGACGGTGCTCGGCACCGTGCTGCCGCTGGCGATCGGGGTCGCCGTCCTGCGCAACCAGCTCTTCGACATCGAGCTGGTCCTCAGCCGCACCGTCACCTACGGCGTGCTCACCGTCCTGGTCCTCGGCACCTACGCCGTGCTGCTCGGGTCGGTGCGGCTGCTCGCCGGGGGGAGCGAGGTGGCGGGGCTGCTCGCCGTCGCCGTGGTGGCCGTGACGGTGCACCCGGTGCACGCTGCGGTCCGCCGCCGGGTCGAGCGTTGGGTGTACGGCGACCGGGCCGACCCCTACGCCGCGCTGCGCCGGCTGTCGGACCGGCTGCAGACCACCGCGGACCCGCAGCAGGTCGTACGGACCGTGGCGGCCACCGTCGCGGAGGCGCTACGCGTGGAGCGGGTCGACGTCGAGCTGGACCGGGAGGTCGTGGCAGCGGCCGGCCCGGACCGGGGCCGGACCGTCGCCGTGCCCCTCGCCCACCACGGTCAGCGGCTCGGCCGGCTGGTCGTGCACCTCCCGTCGGGCCGCGGGCTCACGCCGTCGGACCACGAGCTGCTCCACGAGATGGCTCGGCACGCGGGGGTCGTCGTCGATGCCGTCTACCTCGGGCTCGACCTGCAGCAGTCGCGGGTCCGGCTGGTCACCGCGCGCGAGGAGGAGCGGCGCCGGTTGCGCCGCGACCTGCACGACGGCCTCGGCCCGTCGCTGGCGGCCATCGTGCTGAAGCTCAACGCCGTGAGCGGCCTCGTCGACGACGAGCGCGCGGGACGGCTGCTGCTGCAGCTGCGCGAGGAGACCCGGCACGCGATCGACGACATCCGCCGGCTGGTCGACGACCTGCGGCCCCCGGCGCTGGACGAGGTCGGCCTGGTCGACGCCCTGCGGCAGCGGGCGGCGACGCTGTCCCGGGAGGGTGGCGACGGCCCGACGTTCGCCGTGGACGGCCCGGTGCCCGCGCCACCCCTCCCGGCGGCGGCCGAGGTGGCGGCGTACCGCATCGCCACCGAGGCGATGGCCAACGCGCTGCGGCACTCCGGAGCCAGCGCCTGCACCGTCACGGTCACGCTGAACGGATCGCTCGAGGTCAGGGTCGCCGACAACGGGTTCCGGCCCTGGGACGACGAGCGCGCGGGGGTCGGCCTGGTGTCGATGCGTGAGCGCGCCGCCGAGCTGGGTGGCTCGTGCACGATCGCCCGCCGGGCCGAGGGCGGCACGGTGGTCCGGGCCGTGCTGCCGCTGCCGCGCGACCCGGAGCCGTCGGCCGACCAGGGGGTGCAGGTGGTGGCACCGTGACGTCGGGCATCGTCCGGGTCCTGGTCGCCGACGACCACCCGGCCTTCCGCGCGGGTCTCCAGCTGCTGCTGGCCGACGCCGCCGACATCGAGGTGGTCGGCACCGCGGAGGACGGGCTGCAGGCCGTCGAGCTGGCGGACGCCCTGCAGCCGGACGTCGTCGTGATGGACCTGCGCATGCCCGGCCTGGACGGCATCGAGGCGACCCGGCGGCTGCTGCGGGTCCGGGCGGGTGTCGGCGTGCTGGTCCTGACGATGTTCGAGGACGACGAGTCGGTGTTCGCGGCGATGCGGGCCGGCGCCCGCGGCTACCTGCTCAAGGGAGCCGAGCAGGACGAGATCCTGCGCGCCATCCGTGCCGTCGCTGCCGGTGAGGTGCTGCTCGGGCCGGCCGTGGCCGTCCGCGTGATCGAGCACTTCGCCACCGGCGACGGGTCGGCGAGGGCGGCGTTCCCGACGCTGACCGAGCGCGAGCGCCAGGTGCTCGACCTCATCGCCACTGGCAAGGGCAACGCCGTGATCGCGCACGAGCTGGTCCTGTCGCTCAAGACGGTCCGCAACCACGTGTCGAACATCTTCACCAAGCTCCAGGTGCCCGACCGGGCAGCAGCCATCGTCAAGGCGCGTGACGCCGGGTTCGGCGCGGAGGCCCGCCGCTGACGCCTCGCCTCGTCGTACGCTCGCGGACGTGAGCAACGACCCGCCCTCAGCGGCCCGGTCGCGCGATGAGCAGCGGCCTGCCGGGACCGAGGTGCCCGCACTCCCGCGTCCGCGCGACCCGGGCCCGAGGGTGGTCGCGCCTCGAGAGGTGCCGCTCGGCGGTCCGCGCGCGATGGTGGTCCGCCGGACGCTGCCGCACCGCGAGCTGCGCACGGTCGGCGCGTGGTGCTTCCTCGACGACTACGGCCCCCACGACCTGACCGGCACGGCCGGCATGCAGGTGCCACCGCACCCGCACCACCGGGTTGCAGACGGTGACCTGGCTGCTCGACGGCGAGGTGCACCACCAGGACAGCCTGGGCAGCGAGGCCCTCGTCCGGCCGGGCGAGCTCAACCTGATGACCGCCGGCCGCGGGATCAGCCACGCCGAGACGTCGCCGACCGGTGCCACCGGGGCGCTGCGCGGCCTGCAGCTCTGGGTGGCGCTCCCCGCGCCGGACCGCGACGTGGCGCCCGACTTCGCTCACCACGCCGACCTGCCGCGGTTCGCCGCCGACGGGCTGGACGTCACCGTCGTGCTCGGCTCGCTGGCCGGTCACACGTCGCCGGGCCGCGCGTACACGCCGATCGTGGGCGCCGAGATCCGGGTCGCGGCCGGTGCGCGCGGCGAGCTGTCGCTGGACTTCGGGTTCGAGCACGCGGCGCTCGCCCTCGATGACGTCCTGCTGGCCGGTCAGCGGTTGCCCGCGGGGTCGCTCGCCTACCTCCCGCCCGGGAGCCGCCGGCTGCACCTGACCGCGCCGGACCGCTCCGGGCGGGTGTTCCTGCTCGGTGGCGAGCCGTTCGCCGAGGAGCTGCTCATGTGGTGGAACTTCGTGGCCCGCAGCCACGACGAGGTGGTCGAGGCCCGCGAGGAGTGGATGGCCGCGGTCGAGGGCGCGACGACCCGCTTCGGCCAGGTGTCCGCCTACGACGGTCCGTCGCTCCCCGCGCCGGCGCTGCCCACCAGCCGGTTGCGGCCCCGCGCTCGCGGCTGACCCGCAGCCGGCGCACACGCGGCGCCCAGGAGACGTCCAGCCGCCACCGCCACAGTCGGACCACCGACGACGAGAGGTGGCCACCATGGCGAAACCGATGACGAGGACCCGCACCAGGCAGGACGTGTCGCGCAGGTCAGGCGACGGAGGACCCGAGCCGGAGCCAGAGCCGGGCCGGTCGGCGCGGCGGCTCCTCCGCGGGACGCTGCTCGTGCTCGCACTTGCGGTCGCGGTCGTGGCTGGGACCGGCACGTCGGGCACCGTTGCCGTCCGGCTGCTCGAGCTGGCCGGCGGTGTGGTCCTCGGCCTCGCCGTGCTGTGGCTGGCCGCGTCGCTGGTCCTGGCGGTCACCGCGGCGGTGGCAGGTCGGCGGCTGCTGCGCCGGCTGCCCGACGTCGAACAGCTCGGTCGATCCTTCGAGTCGACCCACGAGGGTGTCCGGGTAGCCGGTGTGGACGAGGGCGCCGACGGCTCGCTGCGCCTGGACGTCGACTGGACCGCCCGGCAGACCGTCGTGCTCGACGACGAGGGCCTGCCGGCGACGATGGATGCCGGAGGCGTCGGGGCGACGTCGCTGCGGCTCACGGCGGGCGACCGGATGCCGGCGTGGCAGCGCGATCTCGTGGTGGGCCTGGCCGAGCCGGGGGTCGACCTCGACCTCCGCCAGCGCGGCGTCATGACGATCCGTGGCCCGCTGCCCACCTCCTGGGAGCTGCGGTCCGGCACCGGCGTCCGCGTGCGGTCCGGCCGGTGAGCCGCGTGCAGCGCGGCGCCCGCCCCGCGGCCGCGACCGGAGCCAGGCGTGGGCCGGCCGGGCGAAGGAACGAGGTCTGCGGCGCCGGTCAGGGGAGCGTGCGCATGGCGGCGGCGACGTCGTGCGAGCCCGCGCCCGGCTCGGCGTCCAGGCCGAGCAGGACGCCCTCCTGGTCGGCCTCCGGACGGTTCTGGCTGAGCTTCCACTTCGCCTCGACGCGGGCCACCTCGACCTCGATGCCGACGATGGCGCGCAGCTGCCCGGCGACATAGACGTCGGGTGCGTCGTCGACCGACCAGGGCTGGACGCGGTGGCCCTCGTGCTTCTCGGTGAGGCGCCGCACGAGCATCTCGACCCACGCCGGGTCGTCGTGCACGACCAGCCGGCCGTAGACGTGGGCCGTGACGTAGTTCCAGGTGGGGACGACCCGGCCGTGCTCGCGCTTGGTGGCGTACCAGGACGGCGAGACGTAGGCGTCCGGCCCCCGCACGATCACCATCGCCTCGCCGACCGCGGGCAGCCGCCACTGCTCGTTGGTGCGCGCGACGTGACCGAGCAGCCGGTCCGGCCCGCCGTCGGTCGCTTCGTCGAGGACGAACGGCAGCAGGGTCGCGCGCAGCCCCTCGTCGGTGCTCGTGACCAGGTCCGCCGCGCCGTGCTGGCGCAGCAGGCCGCGCACGGCCTCGTCGTCCGGCGCGGCTACTAGACGATTCCCGTAGGACCGGCGTCTGGCCAGACTCGGTCCAGGTGATCGGCGGGCAGCTCTCCATGCGGCTGCCCACCGGCTGCTTTGGTGTGGCTCTCTTTCGGTCTGCAGCCCGCCGGTCACCGTGAC
>JBBRVW010000028.1:0-64617 GCA_038246545.1 Actinomycetes bacterium
CCACACCCTAGACACGCGCGGCACCAGCCAACTGCATACCCGCTGGCAGAAAACCGACTGCACCTGGTCCCATGCTCATGGCAGGCGAAAGCTCACTGTCGTCGAGGCAAACGGCACAACCACGTGCGTCTTTGTGGGCGGTGTGACGCAGCTCGACTCACCAAGTTGGCGGGGGCCGCCGTATCAGCCATTCGCGATCGAACAGACCGTCCCTACACGCCGGTTCGCCGAGCTCCGCACATGCAGCAAGGGGAGCGCGGGCGGAGTTCACAAGAAGGGATGGGTGCACACCTGCCTCGATGTGTGGATCGTCTCGCCTTCGGCGCAGCAATCCCCGCAGCGTGGCGCCATACCTGACGCTGACCCTCTGCCGATCGGACTTTGAGGGAGTGACCAGACCAGAGCCCCTATTGACCAACTCGGCAAGTCGCCAGCCGAAAGTCAGTTTGCGACCACGCTGGCTTGACGGAAGGTGTCGCCCGGAATTGATCGGTGTAGGCGCCAGGTGATGGCGATCGGCCTCTCGCCCCGGTGTTCGGCGTACGACGCCTGTCCGAGGCACAGGAATGGTGCAGCGCCCAACTCGTTCTCCGGCGTGTCGCGGACGAAGAGCGCGACGCGGGAGCCTCGCTGCTCGTGATGCAGGTACCGGTCGCCGGCGGGCGACATGGTGGACGTTGCGTTCTGTGATTCCCAGTGGAAGAGCTCGGGGCTGATGGCGTAGTCGCGATACATGGTGGATGGGGAGAAGGCCTTCTCGTCCTTCCTAAGGTTGATCATCAGCGCGTCCGTCTGGGTTGCCTCGGCCCATGCGACGCCGGTGATGTTGCCGCGAGCACTGCGTTCCATCGATGCCCAGTCAAGCGCGGCGAGCAGTTCCTCGCGCCGATAGTGGGCGTGACTGGCGAGAGGAACATGGTTTAGACCCTCCCCGAGTGACCTCGGCAGGTGTCGGGCCTCGTCCAGGCCGATCGCGACGAGTTGTTGCAGCTCGTCGCACACAGCGGGGTGCCGCCTTAGGTGTTCCAGCCCGCCCTGGTAGCTCTCGAAGCCGCCTTTGTCTGGCCAGAGCGTGAAGAACAGCATGCGCGCGAGCCGTTGCTCGCGCTCACTCAATTGGTCGTAGTTCGGCGCGTCCCTCGACGCCAGCATGGAGTACGCCGTGGCCCGTTCCAGGTCGTCCACGTGAGCGAGCGCGGGCAGCCGTCGAAGGAGTGGGGCTTCATCTGGCCCCGTTGCCTTGGTCGCGAACCCGACATCCCGGCGCAGGCCAGTCCACGAGCCATTGGACTTGTAGACGTCGACGAGATCTCGTCCCGACTCTTCGAGGTAGCAGCCAAGTGACAAGTCGCCGTGCGATCGAACGTCCTCGGTGAGCTGCTTCCTCGAAAGGCGGAGCTGGCTTCGTACATTCTCCAGGACGATGCGTTGGGCGACTCGGTCGAGGACGAGTTGTGATCCTGACGGCAAGAAGGGGAACCCGTGCTCGATCTGGTGCTCGAGGGCCTTGTGACTCGAGCCGGTCAGCGCGCGGTAGCGGACGTCAAAGCGGAACTCCTTGCGGTGCTGGCCGATCAAGTCGAGCACCGTGAGGACCGGCTTGCCATGTGCCCGACGCAATCCGCGGCCGAGCTGCTGGAGGAAAACGGTGGCGCTCTGGGTCGGTCGCAGTAGCAAGATCGTGTCAACCTCGGGCAGGTCAAGCCCCTCGTTGAAAAGGTCGGCCGCGAACAAGCATTTCACGTCTCCCGAGCGCAAGCTGGCCAAGGACTCGGCGCGCTGGACTTCGGACGTCGCGCCGGACACCGCCAGCGCCGGAATTCCGGCATCCCGGAAGACCCGTGCCATGTACTCCGCATGCGCGATCGACACGCAAAAACCCAGAGCCCGCATCTGCAGGACGTCGGTCACCTTGTCTCGCAACTCGCGGAGCACCTTGGCAGCTCTGGCGTCGTTGCCCGTGTACACCCGGTCGAGGCCGGCGGCGTCGTAGGCGCCGCGCTTCCATTCGATAGCGGTCAAGTCGACGTCGTCGGCTACGCCGAAGTAGTGGAACGGGACCAACAGATCTGCCGCGAGCGCGTCCCAGAGCCTCAGCTCATAGGCTGTGCGACCGTCGAAGAAGCTGCGCACGTCCTTGCCATCAGCTCGTTCGGGAGTCGCGGTCAACCCGAGGAGCTCCTTGGGCCGCAGTTGTTCGAGCAGCACCTGGTAGGTCTTGGCTGCTGCGTGGTGGAACTCGTCGATGACCACGACGTCGAAATGATCCGCTGGCAGGCGATCGACGCCATAGGCCGCTAGTGACTGGACGCTGGCGAACACGTGGCGCCAACGCTCCGGACGAGCGCCGCCGACGTAGGTCTCGCCGAAGGCGCCATCCGCCATCGTCTCTCGGTAGGTACGCAGGGACTGGTCGAGGATCTCCCGGCGGTGTGCGACGAACAACAGCGACAGGTTGCCGCCGTGCTGCTCGACGAGGCGCCGGTAGTCGAGAGCTGCCACGACGGTCTTGCCGGTTCCGGTAGCGGCAACAACGAGATTTCGGTGCCGGTCGTGGACCTGCCGCTCGGTGTCCAGGGCTTCGAGGATGCTCACTTGGTGCGGGAGTGGACGAACGTCGAGACCCGCCAAGGTGATCGTCGAACGGCTCTCGCCGCTACCCGATCGCCGTAGCTCGTCGTCGAGACGGTCCGCATCTCGATCCGGGTCGTAGGGGACAAACGCCGGGTTCGCCCAGTAGGTGTCGAACGTTGCCTCGAACTTGCGCAACGGCTCCGGAGTGGCGACCCCGGAGAGGCGCACATTCCACTCAAGACCGTCGAGCAGAGCGGCGCGAGAGAAGTTGGAGCTTCCGACAAACGCCGTGTCGAACCCGGAGTTCCGTCTGAACAGCCACGCTTTCGCATGCAACCTGGTGGACTGCGTCTCATAGCTGATGCGGACCTCTGCCCCGAATCGGCGGACGAGTTCGTCTACGGCTCGACGCTCGGTCGCGCCGATGTACGTCGTGGTGATCACCCGTAGCGGCACACCGCGATCTTTGAGGTCAGTTAGTGCGCCCTCGAGGACCCGTAGGCCCGCCCAGCGAATGAACGCGCAGAGAAGATCCACCTGATCGGCGCTCGACATCTCAGCTCGCAGCTCAGCACCGAGGTTCGGCTCGCCTTGCGAGTTGGTCAGCAGCGCTGCGTTCGAGAAGGGAGTGACCGGACGGAGCGCCGTGCGAAGCCCTGGGCCACGCTCAACTACAAGTGAGAACAGTTGCTCCAGCGTGCTTGTTGGTCGCTCCCCCGAGGCGCCGAGATGGTCCAGGAGGTCGCCGACAAGTCGGGATCGCTCGCGGGGCTCCTTCTCGGCAACCAGCAGCTGCCTAACCACTGCGGCAACGTGGCGTGCAAGTACTTCCGGGGCTTCCGCCGGAGCCAGCGCCTGGAAGTGTGGCGTCACACCCTCCAGCTGTTGGAGGCGACGCTCCAACTCAGTGGTGTGCAGCGATTCGTATGCCCCTGCGGCGAGTCCCCCGTCCATGCACCGCAGCTTCGCACAGCCGGTCCGAGCCGCACCTGATAGGCCGCCTGGATGCCGCCCGCCAGAGTCCCGGTTACGACGGGTTCATGCGTGCGAGCGTTGTTGGCGCCCCCAAGAGCACAGCACCAGCGTCGATAGCTTGACGCATCTGGGATGTCGATTGGTCGTGTTCGTTGTCGCCACCGGAGCATTCAGGAGGACTCATGACTGAGCTGTCGGAAGTGCAGCGGACGATGGAACGCACCTACGGTGAACGAGACCGTGCGCGCGGCATCGCTGCCACGGTTGCCTGGCTCGCCGAGGAGACGGGTGAGCTGGCGAAAGCCGTTCGTAAGGGCAGCCGCGCGGAGCAGGTCCACGAGCTCGGCGACACGTTGGCCTGGCTGGCCTCACTGGCGAACCAGTTAGACATCTCTTTCGAAGAGTCGTTCGCCCGCTATCTGGCAGGGTGTCCGCGCTGTGAGGCTGTTCCGTGCCGATGCCTCGAGTAGCTGAAGAACCCTTGCGCAGCCGGTGTCATGCTGCCTCTCTGTCCGCCAGTTGGCGGACTGGGTCATCGCGCAAGAACGACAGCCGGTGTTCGCCGTCGTTGTCACCTAAAAATGGCCGGTTACGCAGAGCGACCGTGACTGAGAGCGACCGGGAATCGCGGCACGGAAGGCCGATCTTGCTAACACTTTGCTAACAACAGCGTCGGATGCCGGCGTACGGCCGCGGAAGATCGTTTAGCAAAACCGCAGGTCAGAAGCCTGTTGATCTACGCCGATGGACCTGTCCGGACCCCTCGACCGGCACTGAAAATCGGAAGGCCAACGGTTCGACCCCGCCCCTTGCCACAACAGACCCGCCTACAGCTGGGGATCCGGCTGTGGCTCCGGCGAGGGCATCGGATGCGGCGACTGCGGCGCCGGGTCGGCCGGGTCGGTGGGCGCCGGGTCGGGCGTGCCGGGCGGCAACGGGTCCGGGGTCGGGGTCGGCGGCTCGACGTCGGGCGTGGGTGCGGTATCTGTCATGGCCGGCGCCCACCCCGCTTCCGGCGTCCCACGCCCGCCCGGTGAGCCGGTGTCGTCCGAAGGGTGCCCGGCCACCACGACGGTGAGCCGTCGCTCCCCGGCCGGCGCGACCGTCCCCGTCTCCCACGGACGCAGCAGCCGCAGCACCACCTCGAACGAGCCGAGTCGCTCGGCGCGCAGGTGCAGCACCCGGGCGACGCTGCCACCGACGGCACCGGCGGCCGCACCCCGGCCGCCGACCACTTCCCCAGGTGCGGTGTCGGCGAGGCGGGTGAGCCCGGCGGGCAGGGTCGCGGTCTCCCACCGGTAGCCGGCCGCTGGCTGGTCCTGCACGGTCACGTCGAGCACATCGCCGACCTGCAGGCTTTGCGTCGTCTCGACGACCTCTTGGCCTTCGTCGCGTTGACCGTTCACCGCACCGCTCCTAGCGTCGAGGCCCCGGGCCGGGGGAGCCGAGAGGGGCACCCGATGGCGACGAGCACCCGCAGTGCCGGCACCGCGAAGCGCACGACCAAGAGCACGACCAAGCCCACCGCGAAACGAACGACGAAGCGCACCAGCACCAGCCGTGGCATACCTCGTCGCACGTCACGCAGCTCCACCACGGCCGACGACTCCGGCCGCACCCGCATCCTCAACTGCGTGCCGTCACCGGGCACCGACTCGGACTGGCAGCTGCACAACGCGCAGGATGCCGGGCTGCTGGCCTCGACGGCAAGGGCCGTGCCGCGCTCGAAGGACCTGCGCGACGACACCTGGTGGAGCATCGCCGACCAGGGACTCACCGGCTCCTGCGTGGGCTGGGCCAGCGCCGACTCGGTCGTGCGCTGGCACCTCGTGCAGGCGGGCCGGCTGGCCAGGAACCAGCCGCTGTCGCCGCGGTTCCCGTGGATGGCCGCCAAGGAGACCGACCAGTTCGTCGCGCAGCCGACGACGTTCATCGAGTCCGACGGCACGTCGCTCAAGGCCGCCCTCGACGTCTTCCGGAAGTGGGGCGCCGTCCAGGACACGGTGCTGCCGTTCCGCTCGGGGACGCTCTACGTCGGTGAGGTCGCCACGTTCTACGCCATCGCCACCCAGCTCAAGATCGCCGCCTACTTCAACCTCGGCCGGCGGCCGGCCGACTGGCGGACCTGGCTGGCCGGCAGCGGCCCCATCCTCACCCGGCTCGACGTCGACGCCACCTGGGACGCGGCGACCTCGAGGAGGGGCCGGCTGACGACGTACCGACCGGCGACCGCCCGCGGTGGCCACGCGGTCGCGCTGGTCGGTTACACGACGACCTCGTTCATCGTGCGCAACAGCTGGGGCACGTCCTGGGGCGACGGCGGCTATGCCTACGCCAGCACCGCCTATGCGGCGCAGGCGTTCACCGAGGCGTACGGCATCGCGCTCTGACCGAAACGGCAAACCGCTGGCAAAGACCTTGCCTCGCGCCTTGTCGGGCCCCGTGAACGGGCGCACGGTCGAAGCATCCGGAAGACCCGGGGGGGTCCGGGGGCGTTTGCAGTCGACGCGTTGCGCCGACCGCGACGCCGTCGGCGCCCGAACGCAGCCGAGGGAGGCAGCGTGGCGGCACGACGCCGCGCGGGGCGGCAGGGTGCGGGCGGCGACGAGCACGTCGACGTGGTGGTCGTCGGCTCCGGTTTCGGCGGCTCGGTCGCCGCCTACCGGCTGGCGGAGGCCGGCCACGCGGTCGTGCTGCTCGAGAGGGGACGCCCCTACCCGCCCGGCAGCTTCGCGAGGACCCCGGCAGCGATGGGCCGTGCGTTCTGGGACCCCAGCGAGGGCCTGCACGGGCTCTTCGACGTGTGGACCTTCCGCGGGCTGGAGGGCGTGGTCTCCAGCGGCCTCGGCGGTGGCTCGCTGATCTACGCCAACGTCCTGCTGCGCAAGGACGAGGGGTGGTTCGTGCAGGAGTCGCCGGTGCCCGGCGGCGGCTACGAGACCTGGCCGGTCCAGCGGAGCGACCTCGACCCGCACTACGACCGGGTCGAGCACATGCTCGGGGCGACCCGGTACCCCTACGCCGACACCACCGCGAAGACCTCGGCGTTGCGCGACAGCGCAGCCCGGCTGGGGCTGGACTGGCAGCTTCCGCCGCTCGCGGTGACGTTCAACGGTCGGCCGCAGGACCCGCCCGTGCCCGGTGCACCCGTCGAGCCGGCGCCCTACGGCAACCTGCACGGACGCCCGCGGTCGACCTGCCGCCTGTGCGGCGAGTGCGACATCGGTTGCAACGACGGCGCGAAGAACACCCTCGACCACACCTACCTGTCGGCCGCTGCGCACCACGGCGCCGACCTGCGCACAGGGTGTGACGTCCGTGGCTTCGCTCCGCTCCCCGGCGGCGGATACGAGGTGCACTACGTCGTGCACGACACCGCCGACGAGGGCCGACGCACACGCACCAGCCACAAGCCGTTGCACCGCCTCACCTGCGAGCGGCTGGTGCTCGGTGCCGGCACGTTCGGCTCGACCTACCTCCTGCTGCGCAACCGCGCCGCCCTTCCCGGCATCAGCCGGGCACTGGGCACCCGCTTCAGCGGCAACGGCGACCTGCTCGCCTTCCTCCTCGACGCCCGCGACCCGAGCGCGGCGGGTGGCCGCCGGGTCGTCGAGGGCAGCCGCGGACCCGTCATCACCAGTGCGATCCGCGTCGGCGACGTTGCCGACGGTGACGGGTCGACCGGCCGCGGCTACTACATCGAGGACGCCGGCTTCCCGGTCTTCGCGGACTGGCTGGTCGAGACCAGCCAGCTCCCGGGGCAGCTGCGCCGCGGGCTGCGCTTCGCCCGGGCCCGGCTGCGGCGCCGCGTCGGCGGGTCCCCCAAGACCGGCCTGTCCGCCGACCTCAGCGCCCTGCTCGGCCCGGGCCACCTGTCGGCCGGATCGCTGCCGCTGCTCGGGATGGGCCGGGACGTGCCGGACGGCGTCATGCGCCTGCACAAGGGGCACCTCGAGGTCGACTGGACCACGGCGTCGTCGGAGGCTTACTTCCGGCGGGTCCGGCGCACCATGCACGACCTGGCCGACGACCTCGGCGCGGGCTTCCAGGACAACCCGCTGTGGTGGACCCGGCGGGTGGTGACGGTGCACCCGCTGGGTGGTGCGCCGATGGGGCGGCACGTGGCCGAGGGGGTGTGCGACGAGAACGGCGAGGTCTACGGGTTCCCCGGCCTGCACGTCCTCGACGGCTCGCTGCTCCCGGGCCCGGTCGGCGCGAACCCGTCCCTCACGATCGCTGCGGTCGCGGACCGGGCCTGCGACCGGATGGCGGCGCCGTCCGCGCGCTCGGCCCGACGACCAGCACCGGACCTGGTCACCCTTCCCGAGCAGGGGCGCTCCGCCGGCCCGAACGGGTCGCGGCGCGCACCCGGTGCCACCAGCCTGTCGTTCACGGAGGAGATGAAGGGGTTCGTCGCGCTGGGTGTCGACGACCCGGCTGGCGGCGAACGGCTGGGGCGCCAGCTCGGCCAACGCCTGATGTTCCACCTCACCATCACCGCCGACGACGTCGACGGGTTCGTGGCGGAAGAGACGCACCTCGGCAGTGCCACCGGTTACGTCGAGTGCGACCTCCTCGGCGGGCGGCTGCCGGTGCAGCGCGGGTGGTTCAACCTGTTCACCCGCGGGGCCGACCCGGCCCGGCGACGGATGCTCTACCGGCTGCACCTCGCCGACGCCGGCGGCAACCCGCTCACCCTGGTGGGGCACAAGGACGTCCACGACGACCCGGGCCTCGACGTCTGGCGGGACACCTCGACGCTCTACGTGCGGCTGCACTCCGGGCACGCGCCACCGGGCAGCGACGCCGACGGGCCCGTCGTCGCCGCGGGCATCATCACCATCCACGTGCCGGACTTCCTCCGGCAGCTCACCACCTTCCGCACCGACGGGCCGCAGCCGGCGCACGCGATGGAATCGTTCGGACGCCTGTTCCTCGGCGAGCTGTGGGACGTGTACGGCGCGGCGCTGGCCGGGAGCCGGAGATGAGCGACCCCGGCGTCAGCCGGCCGCGGCGGCGCCCCGCGGACCTCTCCGAGCTGCCGTTCCCGCGGCACGAGGCGGTGCGCTGGTTCAGCCCTGGCATGCTGCTGCAGACCGCGAAGTTCGTTGCGCTCTCGGCGGTGTTCGGCTCCTACGCCGACAAGCGCGAGGTCCAGGCCGCGGCCGCCACAGTGCCCTTCCACGACCACTCCGAGGGCGCCGAGGCCTGGGTCGACTACGTCAGCGACGTCGGAGACGGCTTCGACGCGACGTACTCGGTCGCCTACCTGCTGGCGCAGCCGAAGCTGGACGTCACCCGCGCCGACGGCGGCGACTGCACGTCGACGACCCGCGGCTCGGTGCTCGTGATGGGCGGCGACGAGGTCTACCCGGCCGCCACGGCCAGGGGCTACGAGGAACGCACCAAGGGTCCCTACAACGCGGCGCTCCCCCACTGCGACGACCCGCCGGTGCTCTTCGCGGTGCCCGGCAACCACGACTGGTACGACGGGCTGACCTCCTTCCTGCGCTTCTTCTGCCAGGGGGGATGGGTGGGCGGCTGGCGCACCGAGCAGCGCCGCAGCTACTTCGCGGTGCGGCTGCCGCAGGACTGGTGGCTGCTGGGCATCGACATCCAGTTCGACACCTACATCGACGCGCCGCAGATCGAGTACTTCCGCGGCGTCGCCGAGCGGATCGGGGAGCACGACGGCATCGTGCTGTGTACCGCGAAGCCGAGCTGGGTCGAGGGCGGCCACGACGGGGCCGAGGCGTTCGCCACGCTGGACTACTTCGTCAGCGTCGTGCTCGGCAAGCGCCCCGAGCAGGTCCGGCTGATGCTCGCCGGCGACTCGCACCACTACGCGCGCTACGCCGAGGTCGACGGTGACCGTTCGCTGGTGACCTGCGGAGGCGGCGGCGCCTACCTCTCGGCGACCCATCCCCCGGGGGAGCCGCTGACCTTGCCGCCCGCGTCGCTGCACGCCGACCGCGTCGACCCTCCGCCGGCGGTGAGGTTCACCCCCCGCACGACCTACCCCAGCCCCGAGCAGTCCCGGCAGATCGCCGTGCGCGTCGTCGACCGGCTGCCACGACGCAACCCGCAGTTCGTCGCGCTGATGACCGCCCTGCAGGCCGCACTCGCGTACGTGCTGGTGACCAGCCTGCCCCGGTCGGCCGGGAGCGGGGGCTCGCTGGCCCGCACGTGGGACGACCTCACGCCGAGCTGGTCGGCCCTGGCCGCGTTCCGCCACCCGCTGGTGATCGCGCTCGCCGGCGTCGCGGTCTGGGGCGCGACTGCCTTCTACCGCCGCGGAGGCGCCCGGGGCCGAGCGGGCGGCGTCGCGCACGGCCTGGCCCACCTGGCGCTGGCGCTCGTGCTCGTGTGGGCGGCAGCATCCCTGCCGGTGCCGACCGGGTGGCCCGACTGGGCCGAGTTCTGGACCCGGCTGGCGCTGACCGGCCTGGCCGGTGGGGCCGCCGGCACCCTGCTCGTCGGCGGCTACCTGTACCTCGCGAGCCGTGCCGGCATCCACCTCAACGAGGTGTTCAGCGCCCAGTCGATCGAGGACCACAAGTGCTTCCTACGCATGCACGTGCAGCCCGGGGGCGACCTGGTGCTGCACCCGGTCGTCGTGCCCACGGTCTGCCACGCGTGGCACGTGCCGACCGGCGCCTCCGACAGTGAGCCGTGGGTGGAGCCGGACGCGCCGATCGGCACCCGGCTCGCCGAGCCACCGGTCACCATCACCCGGGAGGCGCGGACATGACGGCGACCGCCCCGGCCCGCCCGACCACCCGCGCCGACCACCGCACCGAGGTCGTCCCGCTCAGCGCGCTGGACGGCCGGCCGCTGACGCTGGTGCACGTGCGGGGGCGTCACGAGCCGACCCGGGGTCCGGTGCTCGTGGTCCACGGCGCCGGGGTGCGTGCCGAAATCTTCCGGCCGCCGCTGCCCCGCACGTTCGTCGACGCGCTGCTCGACGAGGGCTGGGACGTCTGGCTGCTCAACTGGCGCGCCTCGATCGACCTCGACCCGGCGCCCTGGACGTTGGACGAGGCCGCTGCCTACGACCACCCGGCGGCGGTCCGCCATGTCCTCTCGGCGACCGGCGCTGACACGCTCAAAGCCGTCGTGCACTGCCAGGGCTCGACGTCGTTCACCATGTCGGCGGTCGCCGGGCTGCTCCCCGAGGTCGACACCGTCGTCACGAACGCGGTGTCGCTGCACCCGGTCGTGCCGCGCCTGTCGACCTTCAAGATCGGCCGGGTCGCACCCCTCGTCGGCAGGGTGCTGCCGCACGTGTCACCGGCGTGGGGCGACAAGCCGGACGGCGCCCTGTCGCGCGCGCTCGTCCTCGCCGTCCGGGCGACCCACCACGAGTGCCGCAACACCGTCTGCAAGATGGTGAGCTTCACCTACGGCACCGGCTGGCCCGCGCTGTGGTCGCACGCCAACCTCGACGAGGCCACCCACGACTGGATCCGTGGCGAGTTCGCCGAGGTGCCCTTCACCTTCTTCCACCAGATGGACCGCAGCATCCGAGCCGGCCACCTGGTGCCGGTGACCGCGCTGGACGGGCTGCTCCCGTCGTACGTGCGGGAGGCACCACGCACCGACGCCCGGTTCGTCTTCCTCGCCGGTGAGGACAACCGCTGCTTCCTGCCGGAGAGCCAGCAGCGCTCGTTCGAGCACTTCGCCCGCCACCGGCCAGGCAGGGACGCTCTCCACCGGCTCCGGGGCTACGGCCACCTCGACGTGTTCCTCGGGAAGCGGGCCGCGCAGGACACCTTCCCGCTCATCCTCGAGGAGCTGTCCCGATGACCTCCGGACGCCTGCTGCCGGTCGCGCGGGCCCTGCTGTCGGCCGTGCCCTCGGCTCTGCCCCGCCGTCAGCCGGCGAGGCCGGGCCGGACCGGCCGGCTCCGCGTCCTCAATTACGGCGGATGACAGGGGAGCAGGAGATGGCCAGGGAGTCCAAGAAGTCACGGCGGGCGCACGTGTCCGCGGTGGTCGTCGGAGTGCAGGTTCTCGAAACGCGGCTGGACGTCGCGCTCGCCCAGGGGCTCGGCCCCGACCAGCGGGCCGCGGCGGACGGCGTGCGCCGGCTGCTGCGCACGGCCGAGGACGCTGCGTACGGCATCGACCCGCAGATGGGACCGGTCAGCCGCTGGTGGCGCGGGACGCTGGTCGAGGTCGCGTTCCAGAACCTGCACGCGGCGCGGGCCCAGATGGTCGACGTCTACGCCGACGAGGAGATCGCTGCCGAGATCCCGGCGGCCCTGGCGCGCTCGCAGCAGTCCCTGCACAGCGACGACCCGCGGCGGCTGGTGGGTGAAGCGCTGACCCGGATGGCGATCGGCCAGCAGCGGGCGTTCCTCCGGCGGGCGATCGAGGACTCCTACGACGCGATGGACCGCCAGCACGAGCGGCTGCGCAGCTTCCGCAACATCATTCTCATGGCGGCGCTCTGCATGGCCGTCCTGGTCGGTGTCACCGTCCTCGTGGTGCGGGCCAACCCCACCTACATCCCGCTCTGCTTCGCGGCCGACGGGCAAGGCATCGAGGGGGCGCTGTTCAACTGTCCGACGGGCACCGGCGTCCCCGGCAGCCGCGGGAGCGACGTGATCGTGGTGGCCCTGCTCGGACTCCTCGGCGGCTCGCTGGCCGCAGCCGTCTCGATCCGTAACCTGCGCGGCACCTCGACGCCGTACGACGTGCCGGTGGCGCTGGCCCTGCTCAAGGTCCCGCTCGGCGCGTTCACGGCGATCGTCGGGCTGGTGGCCCTGCAGGGCAGCTTCGTCCCTGGCCTGTCCGCTCTCGACTCCCAGCAGCAGATCCTCGCCTACGCCCTGCTGCTCGGATACGCCCAGCAGGTCTTCACCTACTCCTTGGACCGCCGGGCGCAGACCCTGCTCGACGGGCTGCCCGCGAAGGACCCGACCGTCGCCCCCGCTCGGGTCAGCGAGTCCACGGCGCCTCCGGTGCTGCCCACCGCGGGACCGGGTCCGGGTGACGGCTTCGGCGGGTTCCCGGCGCAGGCCCCGTCATCTGCCGACGCTCTCGGCATCGACCTGCGCGACAGCCTCGAGGTCCAGCCCCCGCCACCCGACGCCGACGACCTGGTGCAGGACGACGGCAGCCGGCCGATGCCCAACGTCCCGGTGGGAGACCACCGCTGATGCGCAGCTACGCCCAGGCGAAGGAGTTCGCCCAGCAGCAGCACCGCAGCGGGTCGACGTCGTGGCACCGGCTGTGTCAGCTGTTCTCCCGGCAGTGCGTCGGGGCAGCCCCGTTCGGCGCGTCCGCCCGGGAGGCGTTCAACGCCACCCCCGAGGATCATCGGCACCAGTCCAGCCCCCCGCCGGCCGGCTCGATCGCGTACTACGGATTCCCCGACCGCGGGGCCGGGCACGCGGTGTTCGCCGTCAACGGCGGTTTCGTCTTCTCCAACGACATCCTGCGCCCGGGACAGATCGACCGGGTGCGCTGGGACGTGTTCACCGGCAAGTGGCAGCTGCCCTACCGCGGCTGGATCGACGGCACGCCCTCGGGCGACGACCTGCCCGTCCAGCGGCCGCCCGTGGCTGACGAGCTGCCCGGCTACCGCCAGGGCCGCAAGGTGTACGGCAGCAGGATGCGGCTCGAGCAGGACGACTCCGACAGCGTGTGGAACCTGCAGGTGGCGCTCCTGGCGCGCGGCTTCGAGTTCGAGGACGGGCCGACCGGCTACTACGGACGGCACACCCGCCGGATGGTGGCCCAGTTCCAGCGGCGGCGGGGCTGGCAGGGCCGGGACGCCGACGGCCTCGCCGGCCCGCAGACGATCACCCGGCTCGGGCTGGTCTGGGTCGACGGCTGAGCGAGCCGGTCGAGGTCCGCGACGCGCCCCGGAACGGACCTGGACCCGCTGCGGACGTCGGCCCGCGGCCGGCACTGCGTACACCTCACTGAGCCCGGCCGGGTCGACACCGCCCTGGCGCTGCTCGGCGCGACACCCGAAGTGGTCGGCGAGCGGTGAGCGGTGAGCGGTGGACCGAGACGGAGCCGATGCTGCCGAACCGGGACGCAGCGGGCAGCGCACGGCCGACCTCGCGGCGTCCACCCTTGTCGGCACCGGGCCGCGGTTCCCTCGCAGCGCCGGGGGAGGCTGCAGAAGGGCGCGCCCCACGACGCCGGCGGGGTGCGGCGCGAGACTGCCGGCCGCGACCTGCGGCTCTCCAGCTGGGCGATCGCCGGGTTCCTGGTCCTCGTCCTGCTGCTGGTGTTCGTCGTGCAGAACGACGACGACGTGCCGGTCCACGTCCTCACCGTCGACGGCAGCATGCCGCTGGCTGCCGCCCTGCTGGCCGCGGCGGCCGCCGGCGACTTCGTCGCCCTCGCGGTCATGCCGGGCCGGGCCCTGACGCACCGGCTGGGCCGCCGCCGGGCCGGGCCCGACCCGTCACACCGCGGGCCGCCCGGCAGTGACCGGCGGCAGGTCCCAGTCGTCGTCCGGCGTACGAACCACTGCGACGGCCGCGGCGGTCATGCCCACCGTCGTCAGCCCCCACGCGAAGAGGTCGAGCGTCGGGCTACCGACGATCACGGCCGCGACGAAGTGCAGCGGCTGCGAGACGGCCAGCGCGATCGCCACCGGCCGCGGGATCTGACGGGTCCGCCAGAGCGCTATGCCGAGCAGCACCGTCCCCAGCACGTGGCCGAGTACGAAGACGACCGCCGCGATGTTCGACGTCGGGTGGGCGGTGCCGTACATCGCCACCGCCTGGGCCTGCGGCACGCCGGCCTTCGCGGCCGTCCAGACCAGCACGTCGGCGCTGAGCAGGTACGCGAGCGCGAGGTAGCCCGGGACCAGCAGCAGGACCGCCGCCGCGCTGAGCCGTGGCGACCGCCGGTGGGTCAAGCGGATCACCGCGTACACCCCGGGTAGCAGCGTCAGCACGGCGACCAGCCCCAGCCAGAGCACCAGGGACTCGGCGCCCTGGTCGGCGTACACCGCGGCGACCGCCTCCTTGGAGTCGCTGGTCGTGAGGTACGGCAGGTTGTAGCGCAGCAGCGCCACAGCGGCCGGACCGACCGGCATCAGCAGGGCGACCAGCCAGCGGGTGGCGCGGCGCAGGTCGGCGGGGCCGGCCACGGCCGACGCCGGTCGGCGCCCGGTCGTGGCGGACGTTGCGGAAGCGGTCATCGTCAGGTCCTTTCGAGGTGGATGCCCCGACGGTGGCAGCGCCTCAGGTCCCCGCCCAGGGGCCAGGACCGCAGGGGGATGGGGGCCAGACCCCAGGACAGCCGGTCCCCGCAGCGCGCACACTGACGCCATGCAGGAGCCGGCTCGCCCGTGGCAGCGCCGGGCGGCCGCGGCACTGGCGCTCGCGGTGCTGGGTTGCGTGGCCACCGGCGTCACCTGTGCGGTGCTGCTCGACTTCTCGGTGGCCGACGCGATGTCCTCCTTCCTCGCGACCAACGCGACGATGGGCGCCGCGTTCGGACTCTGCGGCGCGCTGCTGGTACGGCACCGACCGGCCAACCCGGTCGGCTGGCTGCTCGCCGCCGACGGTCTCGGGCACGCAGTAGCCGCGGCGGCGGCTCCGGCGGCGCTGCTGGCCGCGGAGCACGGCGCGCCGGTGGCCGCCCAGCGAATGCTGGTCACGGTCTTCACCTGGAGCTGGCCGTGGTCCATCGCGCTGTTCCTGCCACTGGCACTGCTGCTGTTCCCGGACGGCCGGCCGCCGTCGCGCGGATGGCGGTGGGTCGTCGCGGCCACCGTCGTCACCGCGCCGCTGTTCGTGCTCGAGATGGGCCTCGACCCGCAGAGCCCCGACGATCGGGTGCCCGCCGGCTACCTCACGCTGCCGTCGTACGACCAGCTGTCGTGGCTGTGGACCGCGGCGGAGCTGCGCGTCGTCCTGCTGCTCGCGCTGGCGCTGGCCGCGCTGGGGCTCCGGCACCGCCGCGGCACCGAGCAGCTGCGCCGCCAGCTGCTCTGGCTGCTGCTGGCCACCCTCGCCCTGGTGGTCGCCGTGGTCGCGTGGGCCTTCGTGCACGGGACGCCGGTCGGCGTGCTCTTCGTCCTCCCACTGGTGCCGGCCGCGATCACCGTCGCGATCCTGCGGCACAACCTGCTCGACATCCGGCTGCTGGTCTCGCGAGCCGTGGTCTACGGCGCGCTGTCCTCGGCGGTCTTCGCGGCGTACGCCGGGCTGGTCGCCGTCCTGGGCACGGTGGTGCAGGCGCGGTTCGGGCCGGGTGTGCTGGCCGCGCTGCTGGTGGCGCTCGCCTTCGGCCCGGCCCGCAGCCGGCTGCAGCGCGTCGTCGACCGGGCGCTGTACGGCGACCGGCGCGACCCGGCGCGGGCCATCGGCCGGATCGGCGCGCAGCTCACCGGCGGCGCCGGCGGGCTGGACGGGGTCGTCACCGGGCTGCGCGAGTCGCTGCGGCTGCCGTACGTCGCGGTGCTCACCCCCGGCCGGGTGCTGGCCGAGTCCGGCGACGCCACCGCGCCATCGGCCGAGCAGGTCCTCTGCTACGCGGACCGTCCGGTCGGCAGCCTCGTCGTCGGGCTGCGGCGCGGCGAGACCGAGCTCGCGGCCGCCGACCGCGCGCTGCTCGACCTGGTCGCTGCACCGCTCGCCCTCGCGCTGCACGCGACCCGGCTGACGGGCCAGCTGCAGCAGTCCCGGGAGCGGGCCGCCACCGCACGTGAGGAGGAACGCCGCCGGCTGCGCCGCGACCTGCACGACGGGCTCGGGCCGCAGCTGACCGGCGTCGCCTACCGCACCGACGCGGCCGCGAACCTGCTCGACGCCGACCCGGCGGAGGCGTCCCGGCTGCTCGCGGCCGCGAGCCGGGACACCCGGGCGGCGATCGACGACATCCGCCGGCTCGTCTACGGCCTCCGACCGCCGACGCTGGACCAGCTGGGGCTGGTCGGTGCCCTGTCCCAGCAGCTGGTGTCGCTGCGGCGCGACGACGGCACCCCGGTGCACGCCGACCTGGAGGCCCCGGCGCTGCCGGAGCTGCCGCCCGCGGTGGAGGTGGCGGCGTACCGGATCGCCACCGAGGCGGTCGCCAACGCCGCCCGGCACTCCACGGCGACCCGGCTGGTCGTCCGGCTCCGGCACCCGGGCGGACCCACCGGTGACGACCTGCTCGTGGAGGTCACCGACAACGGCCGGCCGGTCAACGGCGCGTGGCGCCCGGGCGTCGGGCTGACCGCGATGAGCGAGCGCGCCGACGAGCTCGGCGGCGACTGCCACGCCGGGCCTACCGCCGAGGGCGGACGGGTGGTCGCGCGGCTGCCGGTGGGCACGCCGTGAGCGCTGCGAGCGCCGTCACGGTCGTCGTCGCCGACGACCACCCGGTGGTGCGCGAGGGCCTGACCGCACTGCTCGGGTCGCTGGCCGGCATCGACGTGGTCGGCACCGCGGCCGACGGCGCGGCAGCCGTCCGCGAGGCGGTGCTGCACCGGCCCGACGTCCTCGTCATGGACGTGGCGATGCCCGGCACCGACGGAGTGACCGCGACCCGGCAGGTGGCCGCCGCGGCACCGGGCACCGCAGTCCTCATGCTCACGATGTTCGACGACGACGACTCGGTGCTGGCCGCGATGCAGGCGGGGGCGCGCGGCTACCTGCTCAAGGGCGCGCCGCAGGAGGAGATCGAACGCGCGATCCGCGCGGTGGCGGCCGGCGAGGCCATCTTCGGCCCCGGCATCGCCCGGCGACTGCTCGGTCTGGTCGGCGGGACGCCGTCGCAGCGCACGCCGCCGTTCCCCTCGCTGACCTCCCGCGAGCGGGAGGTGCTGACCGAGATCGCCCGCGGCCGGTCCAACACCGCCATCGCCACCCACCTCGGGCTGGCCCCGAAGACGGTGGGCAACCACATCTCCAGCATCTTCCTCAAGCTGCAGGTGGCCAGCCGGGCGGAGGCGATCGTCGCCGCTCGCGAGGCCGGTCTCGGCCGCTGAGCGACCGCGCCGACGACGCCCACCGGCCCGATCCCGGGCTGACGCTGCCTCGACCGCGCGCTGCGGGTCGTCGCCGTCACCGCACCGGCGCCCGGCGTGTGACTCGAGCAGCGTCGCGCGATGTCAGCGTCCCCGCGGCTCCGTCGCGGTCCTGACCAGACGCGTCGATCAGCTCAGGGCGGAGCCCTTCACCCAGGTCGCCCACGGGACGTTCCACCCGCCGCCGAGACCGTTCCACGACTCCATCTGCCGGCCGGTGCCCTTCGTCACGACCGGGTCGCCCTCGCGGACGTGGCGGAACACCCAGCGGGCGTCGGACAGGGTGAGGTTCGTGCAGCCGTGCGACCTGTTGGCGATGCCGACGTAGTGGTTCCACGGCGCACCGTGCAGGAACTCCCCGGAGGCCGTGATGCGCATCGAGTACGGCACGTCGAGGTCGTAGGCCTCGGAGCCGGTGATGCCGACGGTGGTGGAGCGCATCCGGTAGCTCACGTGGGTGTCCATGATGACCTTGACCCCGGAGCGGGTGAGGAAGCCGGACTTGCCCATCGAGACCCCGAAGGTGCGGACCTTCACGCCGTCCTTCCGCAGCACCAGGCGGTGCTTCGCGTCGGAGACCCGCATCACGAACGCGCGGCCGACGCGGAACCCGGCGTCGGAGTCGGTCATCCCCCACAGGCCGGGGCCGGCGTGGACCTTGCGCAGGCCCGCGGTCACCGCCACCCGGGTGTACGCCGGCCAGAAGCCCTTGGGCCGGTACTGCAGGGTGCGGGACGAGGTCCACGACCACGAGGCGGGGCCGACGTCCTGGGTGGTGCTGACCTGCAGTGCGGCCTCGACGGCTGCCTTGCGCCGGACCGGGTAGTTGAAGGTCACGACCAGCGGTCGGCCGACACCGACGGTGCGGCCGTTCGGGCTGACGGTGGCGCGCAGCCGCTTCGGCGGTGCACCGGTGCGCACCGTGTCGTGCAGGACGGTCTGCTGGCCGTCCGGGGCGACGGCGGTCGCGTCCAGCACGTAGGTCGTGCGCGGTACGAGAGCGCCGGTGCTCGTCCACTTCCGGGGCTTGGCCGTGCCGCGCACCTGCCGGCCGTCGCGGCTGGTGAGGGTGGCCGAGACCAGGGTGCCGCCGGTGACCGCGACCTCGACCGGGTCGGCGAGCCGCCACGCGGTGGCGCCGGCCGCGTCGCTCTCGACCTGCGGGACGGTGCCGAGCGAGGTCGCGCGGCCGGTGGCCTGGGCGGCGGGCAGCACAGCGCCGTAGCCGGCCACGGCCAGCAGTGCGGCGGCGAGCAGCGCGACGAGGGATCTGCGAACGAGCACGGTGGGTGGCTCCGGGTGTGGGCGGACGGTCGGCGACCATGATCGAGTCGGTGCCGTGGCGACCG
Source organism: Actinomycetes bacterium (assembly GCA_038246545.1). Classification (GTDB taxonomy): domain Bacteria; phylum Actinomycetota; class Actinomycetes; order JACCUZ01; family JACCUZ01; genus JBBRVW01. The sequence continues at coordinate 18,885 of JBBRVW010000028.1, forward strand.
ATTCTGCCTCATGACGATCTCGGCACCGTCCACGAGTGCGCCAGCCTGCTCGTCCCTCGGGATAGCACTGCCGCCGTCCGAGGTGAACCGAACGGCCGGTGCGGGCACCTCCGGAACAGGTCTAGCGTGCCTAGACATGGTTGTCACCCTCACGATCCCCGACATCCCGGACGCCGTCCGCGACGAGCTGGCCGCGCGCGCCGAGCGGTCGGGGAGGTCGCTGGAGGACTACGTCGGCCGGCACCTCGCGGCCCTGGCCGCCCGGCCGGACTTCCCGGACGTCCCCGGGTCGGGACGTGTCCGCGGGACCCCCACCCAGGTGCTCGACATCGCCGCGATCGTGGCCGCCCGGGACGCCGAACGCCGGTAGGGGTCGCGCACGGCAGGCCGCGGAACCTCTGCCGGTTCGCCGACGGCCTGCGCCGGGCAGCCGGCGAGCGCCACCATGGTCAGCGTGAGCGCACGGCTGCCGACGGGGACGGTCACGTTCCTGTTCACGGACATCGAAGGCTCCACGCGGCTGCTGCACGAGCTCGGGCCAGAGGCATACGCGGGCGCCCTGCTCGAGCACCGTCGGCTGGTCCGGGCCGCGGTCGCCGTCCACGACGGCGTCGAGGTCGACACCCAGGGCGACGCGTTCTTCGTTGCCTTCCCGACCGCGCTGGCGACGGTGCGAGCCGCCGCTCGCATCATCGACGATCTCGCGGCCGGCCCGATCCGGCTCCGGATGGGCGTACATACCGGCTCGCCGTTCGTCACCGACGAGGGGTACGTCGGCGTGGACGTGCACCGGGCTGCGCGCATCGCGGCGTGCGGTCACGGCGGCCAGGTGCTCCTCTCGGCCGCGAGCGCAGCCCTGCTCGCCCCGGACGGCCTGCCGGGCGTTCCTCCGCTGCGCGACCTCGGCGAGCACCGGCTCAAGGACCTGTCCGCCGCCGAGCGCATCCACCAGCTCGGCGACCACCACTTCCCGCCGCTGAAGAGCCTGCACCGGACCAACCTGCCGGTGCCGGCCACCCCTTTCCTCGGCCGGGACGCGGAGCTCGCCGAGGTCCTCGACCTGCTGCGGCGCGACGAGGTCCGGCTGCTCACGCTCACCGGGCCCGGGGGGACCGGCAAGACCCGGCTCGGGCTGCAGGCGGTGGCGGCGCTGTCCGACCGCTACCCCGGCGGCGTGTACTGGGTGCCGCTGGCTCCGGTACGCGACCCCGCCCTGGTGCTCGGGGAGGCCGCCCACGTCCTGGGCCTGACCGACGACCTGGCCGGGCACGTGGGCGACCGCAGCGTCCTGATGCTGCTCGACAACGTCGAGCAAGTGATCGAGGTTGCGCCCGAGCTTGCCGGCCTGCTCGCACAGTGCCCGAACCTTCGGCTGGTCGTGACCAGCCGAGAGACGCTGCGCGTGCCCGGCGAGCAGGTCTACCCGGTGCCGCCGCTGGAGGTCGACGAGGCCGTCGAGCTCTTCGCCGCCCGGGCCCGAACGGTCGATCCGGGCTTCGAGGTCAGCCCCGCCGTCGGGGCGCTGTGCGCGCGGCTCGATCGGCTGCCGCTCGCGCTCGAGCTGGCGGCCGCCCGGACCCGGGTGCTCACCGTCGACCAGCTGCTCGACCGGATCGGCCAGCGGCTCGACCTGCTCCAGGCCGGCCGGGGCGCGGACCCGCGCCAGCAGACCCTGCGGGCCACCATCACCTGGAGCCACGACCTGCTGGAGCCCGAGGAGCAGGAGCTGTTCGCCCGCCTCGCGGTGTTCCGCGGCGGCTGCCGGCTGGAGGCGGCCGAGCAGGTCTGCGGCGCCGACCTCGATGTGCTGCAGGCCCTGGTCGACAAGAGCCTGCTACGGACCCGGGACGGCGGCCGGTTCTGGATGCTGGAGACCATCCGCGAGTACGCAACCGAAAGGCTCGAGGAGGCCGCCGAGGCGCCGTCGCTGCGGGCCTGGCACGCCGAGCACTTCCTCGCGATGGCCGAGCAGGCGGCGCCGCACCTGCGCAGCGGCCGACCGGGGCCGTGGCCCGACCGGCTCGAGGCCGATCTCGACAACCTGCGCGCCACGCTGGAGTGGTTCGACGGGCAGGGCTGCACGCACGACTACCTGCGCCTCGCTGCCTCCCTCGTGGACCTGTGGCAGAGCCGCGGCTTCCTCTCCGAGGGGCGCCACGTGCTGGCCGATGGCCTCCGCGCGGCCGACGTCGACCCGTCGCTGCGTGCGCGCGCCCTCGACGGCGCCGCCGTGCTGGCGGTGGCCGCTGGCGACCCCGCGGCGCGCGAGCTCGCCAGCGAGGCGCTGGGGATCCACGACCGGCTGGGCGAGGATGCCGGCCGCGCCGAGTCGCTCTGGGTCCTGGGGTACGCGGCCGTCTCGAACGAGGACTGGGCGACCGCGCAGGCCGCGCTCACGGAGAGCACCGACATCTTCCGCCGGGTCGACGACGTGGCCAGCCTGCTTGGCGCGAGCCGGACGCTGGCCTGGATCCACGACCAGCGCGGCGACGTCGACACGGCCCGGGAGCTGCACGAGGCCACCCTGGAGCTGGCGCGGACCACCGGCCACACGTTGCAGCAGGCCTCAGTGCTGGGGTCGCTGGCCAGCATCGCGATCACGCAGGGTCGCCTGGGCGAGGCCGTCGCGATGCTCCGGGAGCACCAGGACCTGGTCGAGTCGTTCGGTGACCGGACCGGCGTCGTCGTCAACCTGGCGCGGATCGCGCGGCTGCTGGCCCTGCTGGGCGAGGTGGAGACCGCAGCCGTCCTGGTGGCGTGCTCGGACGAGGCGAGCCGGACGATGGGCGGGCTGGAGGCCTGGGCGGTCGAGACCAACGAGCAGACCCGCCGGGCCGCCGCGGCCGCCCTCGACGCCGCCAGGACGACGGCCGCCGGGGAGCGCGGGGCCCGGCTCACGCCGGTGCAGTGCGCCGGGCTCGGGCTCGCCCTGGCACACGCGCGGACCCACCACGTGGCCCCGGACGCCTGATGCGGCAGTGCGGTAACCCTCAACGGGATGCGCCATCCTGTCGGGGTCACCACGGCGGGGAGGGACCTCAGCGATCGTGCTCATCACGCACCGGGCGGCGAGCGGGACGGCGCTGGCCCGCGGGCTGGCCGAGGTGCTGGCCGTGCCGGGCGCCGACCCGTTCTCGGCGGAGGTCGTCGCCGTACCGGCCAAGGGGGTCGAGCGCTGGCTGGCGCAACGGCTCTCGCACGTGCTCGGCACCGACTCCGGCGACGGGGTCTGCGCGAACGTCGCCTTCCCGTGGCCGAGCACCCTGGTCGACGAGACATTGCAGGCCACCTCCACCGCGCACGCCGAGGCGGTCGAGCGGTGGGCGCCGGCCCGCGCCGTGTGGCCGCTGCTCGACGTCATCGACGCGTCCGTGCCCGGCGAGCCGTGGTGCCGGTCGCTGGCGCAGCACCTCGGCACCGACGCCGAGGACAAGGGCCGCCGGCTCGCCGTCGCGCGGCGGCTGGCAGGGATGTACGACGAGTACGGCCAGTCCCGGCCGGCGATGCTGCGCGCCTGGGCCGCGGGCCGCGACGAGCGCGGCGACGGGACCCCGCTGGACGGCGACCTGCACTGGCAGGCCGAGCTGTGGCGACGGCTGCGCGACGCGCTCGCCACACCCAGCCCGGCCGAGCTGCTCGACGACGCCTGCCAGCAGCTGCGCGACCAGCCGCGGCTGAGCACCCTGCCCGACCGGGTGTCGGTCTTCGGCGCGAGCCGGCTGTCCCCCGCCCGGCTGCAGGTCCTCGCCGCGCTCGCGGCGCACCGCGACGTCCACCTGTGGCTGCACCACTCCTCGCCCGCGTTGTGGGACACCGTCGCCGGCACGACGCCGTCGCTGCGGCGCGCGAACGACCAGACCCGGACCGCGCTGCGCAACCCGCTGCTCACCAGCCTGTCCCGCGACGTCCTCGAGCTGCAACAGCTCGTCGCCCGCACCGCGTCCGGCAGCGGGACGGTGCTGCACCCGTCCGCACCCGCGCCCGCGACCCTGCTCGGCCGGCTGCAGCAGGACCTCGCCGACGACCACGTGCCCGCCGAGCCGCAGCCGTTGGCCGACGGCGACCGCAGCGTCCAGGTGCACGCCTGCCACGGCCGCACCCGGCAGGTCGAGGTGCTCCGCGAGGTGATCGTCGGGCTGCTCGCCGACGACCCGACCCTCGAGCCGCGCGACGTGCTGGTCATGTGCCCCGACGTCGAGACGTTCGCTCCGATCATCGCGGCCACCTTCGCGATCGGCGCCGAGGACCATGCCGCCGGTGCCGCGCACCTGGCCGCACGGCTGCGGGTACGGCTGGCCGACCGGGCGCTGCGGCAGACCAACGCGCTGCTCGCCGTACTGAGCCAGCTGCTCGAGCTCGGCTCGGCCCGGCTCACCGCCAGCCAGCTGCTCGACCTCGCCGGAACGCCGGCGGTGCGGCAGCGGTTCGGCTTCGACGACGATGCGCTCGAGCGGCTGCGGGACTGGACGGTCGACGCCGGTGTGCGCTGGGGCCTCGACGGCGAGCACCGTGCCACCTGGGCGCTCGGCGACGTCACCCAGGGCACCTGGCGCGACGGTCTCGACCGGCTGCTGCTCGGCGCGGCGATGGAGGGCGCCCTCGACAGCTGGGGCGACGTCGTCCCGCTCGACGACGTCGACAGCTCGGACATCGACCTGGCCGGCCGGCTCGCCGAGCTGGTCGACCGGGTCGCCGCCGCGCAGGCGCTGATGGCCGGCCGGCACACGGCGTCGGCCTGGATGCACGGGCTCGAGGACGCCGTCGGCGGGCTCTCGGCCACGACGTACGACACGGCCTGGCAGCTGCAGCAGCTGCGCGGCGAGCTCGGCGACATCGCCGAGTCGGCCGACGGCAGCACCGCCCTGCTCGGCCTCGCCGACGTGCGCGCGCTGCTGGCCAGCAGCCTGGCCGGCCGCCCGACCCGCGCCAGCTTCCGCACCGGCACCCTCACCGTGTGCACCCTCGTGCCGATGCGCTCGGTGCCGCACCGGGTGGTGTGCCTGCTCGGCCTCGACGACGGCGTGTTCCCCCGGCAGAGCAACCGCGACGGCGACGACGTGCTGGCCCGCGACCCGTGGGTCGGCGAGCGCGACCCGCGCAGCGAGGACCGTCAGCTCTTCCTCGACGCCCTCTCCGCCGCCGAGGACCACCTCGTCATCACCTACACCGGAGCCGACGAGCGCACCGGCGCGCCTGTGCCGCCGGCGGTGCCGCTCGGCGAGCTGCTCGACGCCCTCGACCGCACCGCGACGGTCGCCGGCGACCCCGACGGCAGGGTGCGCGACGTCGTCACCACCCACCACGCGCTGCAGCCGTTCGACCCGCGCAACTTCGCGCCGGGTCCGGCGGGCCGGGCGTTCTCCTTCGACCCGCTGTCGTACGCCGGTGCGCGGGCCGCCGCGGGCGAGCGCACCGAGCCGCTGCCGGTCTACTCGTCGGCACTGCCGCTGCAGCCTCCGGCGGACGTCGACCTCGCCGACCTCCGGCGGATGCTCACCCACCCGGCGCGCGGGTTCCTGCGGCAGCGGCTGCAGGTCGCCGAGACCCGCGGCGAGGACGAGCCCGACGACGCACTGCCGGTCGAGCTCGACTCCCTGGAGCAGTGGGCCGTCGGCGAGCGGGTGCTGCACGAGCGGATGGCCGGGCTCGAGCCCGCCGACTGCCTCGCCCTCGAGCAGCGCCGCGGCACCCTGCCGCCCGGACCGCTCGGCGTCGCGCAGCTGCGCGCGATCGGGCCGAAGGTCGAGGGGCTGCTGCAGGCCTCCACCCTTGAGCGCGCGCTGCCGCCGGAGTCGCACGACGTCGACGTGCCGCTGCCCGACGGCACCCGGCTGGCCGGCACCGTCGGCGGCGTACGCGGCGACACCCTGCTCTCGCTCGCCTACTCCCGGCTGGGCGCCCGGCACCGGCTGCTCGCCTGGATCGACCTGGTCGCGGTCACCGTCGCGCAACCGGACCGGCAGTGGCGGGCGGTCGCCGTCGGGCGCGGCCGGGGACGCGGCGCGCAGCGCAGCGTCTTCGACCCGCTGGACCAGGCCGAGGCCCGGGTCGCGCTCGACGAGCTGGTCGCGCTGCACCGGGCCGGGCTGCGCTCGCCGCTGCCGTTGCCGGTGAAGACCGCGGCCGCTTACGCCGGGCGGCGGAACACCAGCGACACCCCCACCGCGCGGCAGGGCGCCGAGCGCGAGTGGCTCACCGACCGCTTCCCCGGCGAGCAGGAGGACGCCGAGCACGTCCTGCTGCACGGCCCGCGCGCACCGCTGAGCGTGCTCACCACCCAGCGCCCGGAGCCCGGTGAGGGCGGCACCGGCTGGCACGCCGACGAGACCGACCGGTTCGGCCTGCTGGCCCGCCGGCTCTGGGGCCGGCTGCTGGACGCGGAGGTCACCGTCCAGTCGTAGGTGCCGCCGGCCGCCCGACCGACACCTTCGCCGCCGCCGGGCTGACCGGGACACATGCCGATGGCCGGCCCGGTGCGCGAGGTTGTCGCACCGCTGCCGCTCGGCCGGGCCGCCGAGGGCAGGATCGTCGTCGCCATCGCCGACTGACGCGAGGGCCCGCTAGAACGGGACGCGCGTCGCGAGCAGCCCGTCACCGCTGCCGCGGCCGGCCAGGATGCGGAGGAACTCCACCGCGTCCAGCACGAGCGCCGGCCGCTCACCCGCGGCTCCCAGGCCGCCGAAGGCCCAGCTCCCACCGGCGGGCCCGGTGAGGGTGAGGGTGCAGGACTGCCCGTGCCGGCCAGCCCACTCGGCCGCGATGTCCGCGACCAGCACACCGTCGTGCTCGGGGGTCAGGGTCATGCTCCGACCGGTCGCCGCAGCGATGTCGCTGCGGTGCATCCAGGTGTCGCGGGTGAGGATCACGTCGGTGAGGTAGCCCAGGGACCACTTCTCGGTCTGCGTCCCCGTCTCCTCGACCGGCTGGCCCGCGAGCGGGAACCGTCGCACCAGGGACGGGGTCCGGCGCCGGCCGGCCGCGGCCTTCGGGCCGACCACAGCCAGCCGTGCCACGACGTCTGCCGGCGGGCGGGAGGCGTGCTTGTCGACCTGCACCGCCGTCAGCCCGTCGACGAACATCCCACCCGCCCTGCGGGCAGCCAGCGACTGCCGCACCTGCTCGGGCACGGACGCGGCGAACTCCGCCATGCCGAGGACGTGGCAGGCCATCGCGTGCACGTCCCAGGCGGGGCAGTCCGTCGGCCGCGACCAGTCCTCCGGTGACAGCTCGCGCAGCTGGTCGACGAACAGGTCGTACTCGTGCGCGGCCAGCCGCATCGCGACGTGCCGCGGGAGCACCCGAACCCTCGCCTGGGACGACGCGGCCACCGCTGCAGGCGTCGTCACGACGACGCTCCGACCGGTGCATCGTGCGCCAGGCTGATCCGGTCGGCGATCTGGTCAGCTGGTGCGGACACGGCGTGCCCCCTTCGTTGCGGGTGTCGATGGACGGGTGCCGGGGTCGGTGGCGACGCCGGCGTCGGTGCCGTAGTGGCGGGCGAACATGGTGACGAGGCCGGGCAGCGCCGCGGTGAACCGGCCGGTCGCGAGGGTGTCGCCCGGCGCGTTGGACATCTGCTGGCTGACGACCCCGGCGGTCAGCACGGTCCAGTCGCGAAGGACGTGGTCGACATCGGCGTCGGCGCGTACCAGCCCGCGCTGCTGCAGGTCCGCGAACCAGTCGTGGCTGCGCTGCACCAGCTCGACCGCCGGCGCGTAGGCCTCGGCCGACGGCGTGAAGCCGGGCACCGGCCGCCAGAACAGCAGCTGGGTGTAGGCCGGGTGCTCGATCGACCAGCCGACGAACGTCTCGGCGGTGCGCAGCAGCAGCTGGGCCAGGGAGCGCCCCTCGACGTCGGCGGACTCCGCGTCGAAGCGGCCCAGGATCATCCGTGCCCCGCGCTCGAACAGGGCGTCGTACAGCGCGTTCTTCGACGAGAAGTAGACGTAGAGCGACGGGGGGCGGATGCCCATCCGGCGGGCCACCTCGCCGACCGACAGCCCCGCGACGCCCTGCTCGGCCATGATCTCGGCCGCGTGGTCGAGGACCTCCTCCATCGTCTCCTGCCGGCGTCGCCGGCGGCGGTCCGGAACGGGTTCGGCGCTCATGCTGCGAGGATGTCCTCATGCCGTTAGGACGTCAAGAAGCAATTCGTCGAGATCGCGCCAGGTCTCACCGGCCGCGCCCGCCGACGGACCGGACCCTCTTGACCACGACGGCGAGGATTAGTCATACTTGTGACCATGTCGACGCTGCCGCTGGCCGAGGTCAAGTCCCACCTCTCCGAGCTGGTCAGCCGGGTGGCCGGTCAGCACGAGCGGGTCACCGTCACGGTGCACGGACGCCCGTCGGCGGTGCTGCTGGCCGTCGAGGACCTGGAGTCGCTGGAGGAGACCATCGCGGTGCTGTCCGACGGCGACACCGTCCGGCAGCTCACGGACTCGCAGGCCGAGCTGGCTCGTGGTGAGGGCGAGACGGAGGAGCAGCTGACCGAGGCCATGCGAGGCCGACGGTCGCGGGTGTGACGTCGGAGCACCGCTACCGGCTGGTCATCTCGCCGACCGCTCGCCGCCAGCTGGCCCAGGTCCTCCCCGAGGCAGTGGCATTCGCGGCGCACGAGTTCATCGTCGGTCCACTGCTCGACAACCCGCAGCGAGTCGGCAAGCGCCTCCAGCCGCCGCTCGCCGACCGGCACAGCGCCCGACGCGGCACGTACCGTGTCCTCTACCGCATCGACGAGGCGGAGCACTCCGTCACCGTCGTCGCGATCGCGCCCCGACCCGACGCGTACCGGAGCTGATGTGACCGACGCCCAGGTCGCCACGGACACCGCGCCGCAGCCGTTCGACCTGCTCGGGCCGCTGCCCGAGGGGACCACCGTGCTCGAGGCGAGCGCCGGCACCGGCAAGACCTTCACCATCGCCAACCTGGTCGCGCGCTATGTCGCCGAGGGCGTCGCGACGATGGAGGAGCTGCTCGTCGTCAGCTTCAGCCGGGAGTCGACGCGCGAGCTGCGGGAGCGGGTGCGCGAGCGGCTGGTCTCGGCCCGCGACGGGCTGACCCGGCCGGGCACGATCCGCGACGACGACCGGGTGCTGCGGCTGCTCGCCGATGCCGACCCGCCCACCCTCGTCGTACGACGGCGCCGGCTCGAGGAGGCGCTCGCGGTCTTCGACGCCGCCACCGTCACCACCACCCACGGCTTCTGCCAGCAGGTGCTGCTCGCTCTCGGCACCGCCGGCGACCACGACACCGGCGCGGTGCTCGTGGAGAACATCGGCGACCTGGTGGCCGAGGTTGCCGACGACCTCTACCTGCGCAAGTGGGGCACACCGCTCGCCGGGCCACCCGACCTCACCCGGGCCGAGTTCCTTGCCCTCGCGATGGCCGCTGCCACCGACCCGGCCACCGACCTGCTGCCGGACCCCGGCACCGACGGGGTCCCCGGCCAGCGCGCGCGGATCGCGGCCGCCGTCCGCAGCGAGGTCGACCGCCGCAAGCGCCGCCAGCAGCTCGTTGACTACGACGACATGCTGATCCGGCTGGCCGGCACCCTCACCGACCCGGAGAACGGGCCGGTCGCGCGGGCCCGGCTGCGGGCGAGGTACCGGGTCGTGCTGGTCGACGAGTTCCAGGACACGGACCCGGTGCAGTGGACCATCCTGCGCGCGGCCTTCCACGGGCACCGCACCCTCGTGCTCATCGGCGACCCGAAGCAGGCCATCTACCGCTTCCGCGGCGCCGACGTGCACGCCTACCTCGCCGCCCGCGCGTCCGCATCGGTGGTGCGGACGCTGCCCACCAACCACCGCAGCGACGCCGGCCTGCTCCACGGGCTGACCGCAGTGCTCGGCGGGGCGGCCCTCGGCGACCCCCGGATCCGCGTGCTGCCGGTCGGTGCGCAGCACACCGGCCGGCTGGTCGACGCCGCCGTACCCGTGCAGCTGCGAGTGGTGTCGCGCGACGGGCTGCCGGTGGCCCAGAACGGGACGGTCCGGACCGGACCGGCACGCGACCTGGTGGCCGGCGACCTCGCCGACCGGGTCGTCGCGCTGCTCGACGGCAGCACCCTGCTGCACCCGCGCGACGGCGGCGAGCCCCGGGCGGTCGCCCCCGGCGACGTGGCCGTGCTGGTGCGCACCTACGTGCAGGCCGAGCTGGTGCAGGCGAGGCTGCGCGCGGCCGGCGTGCCGGTCGTGCTCACCGGCAAGACGTCGGTGTTCGCCACCCCGGCCGCCGCCGAGTGGCAGCTGCTGCTCGAGGCGCTGGAGCAGCCGCACCGCACGACCCGGGTCCGCCGGCTCGCGCTCACCTGCTTCGTCGGGCTGGACGCCGCCGGGCTGGACGCCCGCGGCGACGCGTTCGCCGACGACCTGGCGCTGCGGCTGCGCGTCTGGGGCGCGGTGCTCGCCGACCGAGGCGTGGCGGCGATGTTCGAGGCGGTGTCGCTCGACCAGCGGCTGCAGCCACGAATCCTCGGACAGGTCGGCGGCGAGCGGCTGCTGACCGACCTGCGGCACATCGCGCAGGTGCTGCACGAGGCCACCCTCGAGGGACAGCTCGGTCTCACGGCGCTGCTGGTCTGGCTACGACGCCGCCGCGAGGAGGCCCGCCGCGAGGGCGGCCAGGAGCGCAGCCGGCGGCTGGAGACCGACGCCGCCGCGGTGCAGGTCATCACCGTGCACACCAGCAAGGGCCTGGAGTTCCCCGTCGTCCTGGTGCCGTTCGCGTGGGACAACTGGATGCGCGACGACCCGGCGACGGCGGTGTTCCACGACGACCGCGACCGACGGGTCCGTGACGTCGGTGGCCCGGGCAGCCCCGGCTGGGCAGAGCACGTGGCGCGGCACCGGCAGGAGGAGATCGACGACGAGCTGCGGCTCACCTACGTCGCCCTGACCCGCGCCCAGTCGCACCTCGTCGCGTGGTGGGCGCCGTCGTACAACACGCCGACCGCGCCGCTGCACCGGCTGCTGTTCCACGACGACCCCGGGACCGTCGCCCCGCAGAGCGTCAAGGTCCCGGACGACGCTGCGGCGCTCGCTGCTTTCCGGGCGCGGGCCGCGGACAGCGACGGCGGCCTCGGCGTCGAGGTCGTGCGGTCCCGGCAGCCGGCGGTCTGGTCGCCACCGGTCGCGCCGGCGCAGGCGTTGCAGCTCGCGGCGTTCACCCGAGACCTGGACACCGGCTGGCGGCGTACGTCCTACAGCGCGCTCACCTCGACGGCGCACGAGCAGCGGCTCGGCAGCGAACCGGAGCTGGCGCAGAAGGACGACGAGGCCGACCTCGAGGAGGTGCCCGCAGCAACGACTGCTGCTGACGCCGCCCTGCGCGAGGTGGTGTCGGCGTGGGACGCGATCCCCGGCAGCGCGGCCTTCGGCACCCTGGTGCACAGCGTGCTCGAGCAGCTCGACGACCCGGACGACGACACCGCACTCGCCGCCACGGTCGCCACCCACGTCACGCGGCTCGCCCCGGGACTCGACGTCGCTGCGCTGAGCACCGGGTTGCAGTCTGCGCTGGCCACCCCGCTCGGCGACCTCACCGACGGCGGCGCCCTGCGCGATGTCGCCGCCCGGGACCGGCTGCCCGAGCTCGACTTCGAGCTGCCGCTTGCCGGGGGCGACGACGCGACCGGCGACAGCACCGCGCAGGTCGTCCTCAAGGACCTCGTGCCGCTGTGGCGCGCACAGGTGCCGACGGGTCTGCTGTCGTCCTACGCCGATGCGCTGGCCGAGCTGCCCGACGTGCCGCTGCGCGGCTACCTCACCGGCAGCATCGACGCCGTGCTGCGCATCGGCACACCCGCGGCGCCGCGCTACGTCGTCGTCGACTACAAGACCAACCGGCTCGGCGGCTACGACGAGCCGCTGACGGCCTGGCACTACCGGCCGGCCGCGATGGAGACCGCGATGGTCGAGGCGCACTACCCGCTGCAGGCGCTGCTGTACGCCATGGCGCTGCACCGCTACCTGCGGTGGCGGCAGCCGGCGTACGACCCGGACGTGCACCTCGGCGGCTGCCTCTACCTGTTCCTGCGCGGCATGTCCGGGCCGGGCGTGGCCGACGCGAACGGCGCCGCGCCCGGGGTGTTCTCGTGGCGGCCGCCGACCGGGCTGGTGGTCGGGACCTCCGCGCTGCTGGCGGGCCGCGCATGACCACGACGCCTGCTTCGACGGCCCCTGGTTCGACGACCCCTGCTTCGACGTCCCCTGGTTCGACAAGGTCGTACGACGCGACGCTGGCGCTGTGCGCGACCGGGCTGCTCGCGGCGTTCAACCAGGCCGGGATCCTCACCGCGGCCGACGCGCACGTGGCGCGCCGGCTCGGCCGGCTCGGTGGCGAGACCGACGAGGCGGTGCTGCTCGCGGCGGCACTGGTGGTGCGCTCGACACGGCACGGGTCGGTGGTGCTCGACCTCGCCACCGCCGAGGCGACCACCAGCCCCGACGTCGACGAGGAGGCCGGCGCCGTCGCGGTGGCCGACGCGCCGCTGGCCTGGCCGGCCGACTGGGTCACGCGGGTGGCGGCCAGCCCGCTGGTCGGCGGCGGCGACGACCGCCCTGGCGGCCCGCTGCGACTGCAGGGCAGCCGGCTGTGGCTGGTGCGCTACTGGGACCAGGAGCAGCAGGTCGCGACCGAGCTGCTCGACCGGTCGGGTGCGGAGCCGGGAGACCTCGACCCGGCCGTGCTCGCGGCCGGGCTGGACCGGCTCTTCGGCGCCGCGGACGGCGACCAGCAGCAGGCCGCCCGGACCTGCGCGCAGTCGTGGGTGAGCGTGCTGGCCGGCGGCCCCGGCACCGGCAAGACGACCACGGTCAGCAGGCTGCTGGCATTGCTGCGCGAGCAGCACCCCGAGTGGCGGATCGCACTCGCCGCGCCGACCGGCAAGGCCGCCGCACGGCTGGAGGAGGCGGTGCGGTCGTCGTCCGCGCTGCTGCCGGCCGAGGACCAGCAGCGGCTGGGCGAGCTGTCCGCGACGACGCTGCACCGGCTGCTCGGCTGGCGGCCGGAGGCGCGCAGCCGGTTCCGGCACGACCGCACCAACCGGCTGCCCGTCGAGGTGGTCGTGGTCGACGAGGCCTCGATGGTGTCGCTGACGATGATGGCCCGGCTGCTCGAGGCGTTGCGGCCGTCGACCCGGTTGGTCCTGGTCGGCGACCCCGACCAGCTCGCGTCGGTCGAGGCGGGCGCGGTGCTCGGCGACCTGGTCGACGCGCGGTCCGGGGTCGCGGTCGCGGCCCTGGCGACCAACCGGCGGTTCCCCGCGACCAGCGGTATCGCCCTGCTGGCCGCGGCGGTGCAGGACGGTCGCGGCTCCGACGCGCTCGACGTCCTGCGGTCCGGGGACACCCCCGAGGTCGAGCTCGTCGAGGTGGCCGACGACGCACCGCTGGCGGCCGACCAGCTCGACGGCGTACGCGCCGACGTCGTCGTCAACGGCGCCGCACTGCTCGGCGCCGCCGCGCGCGGCGACGCGGCCGCCGCTCTGGACGCGCTGGACCGGCACCGGCTGCTCTGTGCGCACCGCCGTGGACCGCGCGGCGTGCAGCACTGGGGCGCGCTGGCCGCCCGGTGGATCGCCGACGAGCACCCGGTCGTCCCGCGCGCCGACGGCAGGTACGCGGGTGAGCCGTTGCTCGTGACGGCGAACGACTACGAGATCAACCTCTACAACGGCGACACCGGCGTGGTGGTCGACGACGGCGAGGGCGGGCTGGTCGCGGTCTTCGGCCGGGGCGGCTCCCCGATCCCGGTGCCGCTGGTACGGCTCGGCGCGGTGCGACCGCTGCACGCCATGACGGTGCACCGCAGCCAGGGCAGCCAGTTCGCGCGGATCACCGTGCTGCTGCCGGGGGCCGGTGCACCGCTGGGCACCCGGGAGACGCTCTACACTGCGGTGACCCGCGCGACCTCGCACGTGCGGGTGATCGGCTCGGCCGAGGCGCTCGTCGAGGCCGTCGGCCGCCCCGCCGCCCGCGCGACCGGGCTCGGGGAGCGCCTGAGCCGCGGCCGGTGACGGCCAGCGGCCAGCACCCAGGATCCACACTCGATCGGCGCGGAAAGAGCAGGTGAATCCGGTGTGGATCACTGGATGAGGTGGTCAGGGCACGGGTCACCTGGCCGGCGCGAGCTCAGCCGAGCAACCCGCGGATGTCCTGCACCGACAGCGCTGCGGACAGCGCTCCCCCGTCGTCCATCACCCGGGAGAAGAGCTCCTGCTTGCGGGCCTTGAGCGCCATCACCTTCTCCTCGATGGTCCCGGCAGAGGCCAGCCGGTAGACCATCACCGGCTTGTCCTGGCCGATCCGGTGGGTGCGGTCCACGGCCTGTGCCTCGACGGCGGGGTTCCACCACGGGTCGAGGATGAAGCAGTAGTCGGCGGCCGTCAGGTTGAGCCCCACTCCCCCGGCCTTGAGGCTGATCAGGAACACCGGTGCCGAGCCGGCGGTCCATGCGGCGATCTTCTCGGTGCGCTTGCGCGTGCTGCCGTCGAGGTAGCCGTAGGAGATGCCTTCGGAGTCCAGCCGGGCCCGGACGAGAGCGAGGAACCCGGTGAACTGGCTGAAGACCAGCGCCCGGTGGCCCTCGTCGGCGACCTCGGTGAGCTGCTCGAGGAAGGCATCGATCTTGCTGGCCCGCACCCCGGCGTAGGCCGGGTCGACCAGCTCCGGGGCCAGGCTCAGCTGGCGCAGCAGGGTCAGCGACCGGAAGATCTCGAACCGGTTCTTGTCCAGGTCGGCCAGCAGCCCCAGGACCTTCTGCCGCTCGCGCTGGAGGTGGGTCTGGTAGATCTTCTGGTGCCTGGGGTTGAGCACGACGTCGAGCACCTGCTCCTGCTTGGGCGGCAGGTCGGCGACCACCTGATCCTTGGTGCGGCGCAGCATCAGCGGCCGGATCCGGCGCCGCAGGGTCGCCAGCAGGTCGGCGGACTCGCCGCGCTCGATGGGACGTCGGTAGTCCTCGGTGAACCGCTCCGGGCTCGGGAAGAGCCCGGGTGCGACGATCGACAGCAGGGACCACAGGTCCATGAGGCTGTTCTCCAGCGGCGTGCCGGTGATCGCCAGCTTGAACGGGGCCGGCAGCCGGCGGGCGCACTGGTAGGTCTTCGCCTGGTGGTTCTTGACGAACTGCGCCTCGTCGAGCAGCAGCGCGGCCCACGGCAGCCCCTGGTAGGCCTCGGCGTCGATTCGGAACAGGGCGTACGACGTCACCACCAGGTCGGCACCGGCAACGTCCTCGGCCAGCGGGGTGCCGCGCCGGGTTACGGTCTCGGTCACCACGCAGACCTTCAGGCCGGGCGCGAAGCGGCGGGCCTCGGCCGCCCAGTTGCCGACGACGCTGGTCGGCGCCACCACCAGGAACGGTCCCGGGAGCGGGCCGGCCTCGCGGGCGTGGCAGATCAGCGCCAGCGCCTGCACGGTCTTGCCCAGCCCCATGTCGTCGGCCAGCACACCGCCGAGACGATGCTGCCAGAGAAAGGCCAGCCAGCGGAAGCCGTCGAGCTGGTAGGGCCGCAGCTGCGCCACGAAACCGGCCGGCACCGCGGGCGGCGCGACGCTGCTCAGGTCGAGCAGCCCCTGCACCGCCTCGGCCCACCGGGCGCTCTGGGTCTCGACCACCCCGAGCGCGCACAGCTCCTCCCACAGCCCGGCCTGGAAGACGCTGACCCGCAAGCCGTCGGAGGTGCGGTCCTGCAGCCGGCGGGCCTGCTCGATCAGGTCGCGCAGACGCACCAGCTCGGGCTGGTCGAGCGAGAGGTAGCGGCCGCTTCCCAGCACCAGGTGGGCGCGCGCGTCGGCCAGGGCGCGGAAGAGCTCGTCGAAGGGCACCTGCTCGCCGTCGACGGAGACCGCGACCCCCAGGTCGAACCAGTCCGACTCGCCGGGCCGGGCCTCGGTCGACAGACTGATCACCGGCGCCGACTCGGCCGGGCGGAAGTCGGGCCGCTCTCCCACGACGGCGACCGCCAGGCGCGGCTCGCCGTCCAGCCGCGGCAGGTCGTCGCGGGTGAAGGTGACGGCGTCCATGCCCACGAGACGCGCCCCCGGGCGCATCAGCCGGCGGGTGCCCGGGTCGAGCTCGTCGAGCAGCTGCCGCTCCGCCGCCCGGTCCCGCCAGACCCCGTCGTCGACCGGGTGGTCACCGTTGAACCCGTCGCCGTCGAACCCGTCGCCGTCGAACCCGTCGCCGTCGAACCCGCCGCCGTCGAACCCGTCGCGGTCAGCGTCGTCGAACCCGTCGGCGGCGAACCCGCCCGTCACCGGGACGCCGTCGTAGCTCAGCTGCCAGTCCAGCTCGACCACGTGCTCCGGACCGAACGTGACGGTGACGGCGAGCTCGGGGCGGGGCACCTCGGGCAGCTCGACCGAGCCGTCCGAGGACACCACGGTGACGGCCTGACGCAGCGGCGGGTAGTAGCGGGTCAGGAAGCGCGGCAGCTCTCCCGCGGGGATCTCCAGGGCACCGCGTCGGCGCAGCAGACGGTCCAGCGCCTCGTCCGGGCGGGGTTCGAGGCGAGCGAGCACCAGGCCAGGCGGCGCGCCCGGCCGGGCGCCGGACCTGCCGGCGAGCACGTCGGCCGTCTCCGGGTCGGCGACCGAGACCCCGTGCGCGGGCTCGCCGACGAGGTGCGCACGGTGGATCTCGACGGTGTGGTCGCCTGCACGCAGCACCGGGCGCAGCGCCGCCACCGACCGGTCGCCCGCCTCTGGGTCGTCGGCGCGCAGGTCGAGCTCCAGCGCCACCGCGGGAGCCAGGACGACCGGGCCCGCCTCGCCCCGGGTCGGCACCAGCTCGAGGCCGACCTCCCGCGCCTGCTCCAGCAGCGACCACACGATCGGGCCCAGCTCGTCGAGGTGGACGGCAGGCTCGGCGTAGCCGGCGAACTGGCCGTAGGAGTGGACCTGGTGGGCGGCCAGGAGCGCCCGCAGCACCTCGCGCTGGGCGCGGGACGCCCCGGTCGGGCGGGCGCCGTAGGCGTAGGAGGGGTGGCCGTACTGCACGTTCCGCCAGGAGACACCACTGCGCACCCAGCCGCCCAGCCGGCCGGGCTGCACCGGCCGCAGCCGGAGCCGCCCTGACCCGACCGGCTCGACCTGCAGGGCCAGCCCGGGCTGGGCAGCCGTGGCACCTGCTCGCGCCCGGGCCCGGACCAGCGCCGCCAGCGGCTGCTCCCAGGACGGCGCCGCGCCAGCGCCCGGCCCGTCGGCGACCAGCCCGCTCGCACGTGCGTCCCGGGCAGCCAGCAGCACCGCCGCCACGTGCTTGCAGTCGACCGACAGCGGGCAGGTGCACCGGCCGGCCCAGCGCCCGCCCTGACCCGTCGGCGTGACGATGACGCTGTACGGAGCTGACCTGGTGCCCTGCACCGCGCCGTAGATCAGGCGGTCCGCCCGGTCGTGCTGCACGTCGCGCACCCGGCCGGCGCGGGCGTAGGCCACCCCGGCGGCGAACGACCGCGGCCCGACGGTCCGCTGGATCGCCAGGTCGCTGAGGTCACCGCCGGTGCCGGAGAAGGCCATGCCCTCACCGTAGGTCGCGGTCGGGACACTCACGCGGCCGTCCACAGGGCCGCGTCAGCCGGCGTACTGCGCCGGCATCCACTGCCGCCAGGTCTCGACGGTGACGAAGCCGAGGCGCTCGTAGACCGGGAGACCCATCGGCGACGACTGCAGGTAGGCGCCCCGGGCCCCGGCCGTCCGGGCCTGCTCGACCGCGTGCGCCGTGACAGCCGCGCCGTACCCGCGGCCCCGCTGCTCCTCGGGGGTCGCGACGTTGAAGACGCCGCACCATCCGTCGCGCACGAAGCCCAACCCGGTGGACACGTCCGGGCCGTCGGTGGCGATCCAGGTGGACGCGAGGAACATCAGCCGCATCGGGAACATCTCGCGGGCGAGCCGGGACGGCATGCCGAAGCCGCGCTCCAGCAACGAGAGCATGCTGTCGAGGTCGGCGAAGGACTCGACCTGGCGGTACGTCGCCGGCGAGCCGACCAGAGCGGCCGCGAGCCCCGACGGGTCGGGCAGGATCATGAACGGGATGTCGCCCGTCACCACCAGACCCCGGCGGGCCAGCTCGCCGTCGATCTCGACCGGATACCCCGGACGGAGCTGGACGTTCCAGGGCAGGTCGCCAGCCTCGAACTCGTCCACGGCGGCCAGCACATCGCCGGCGGCGACGTGCTGGCGCGTCGACCACACACCGTTGAACGGTGGCACCGGCAGCCCGGTCCTGCCCCGCACCACCCCCGCGTGCTCGGTCCACGAGCCGCCACGGGAGCTGGCGCACATCACCGACCAGGACCCGAGGAACGCCACTACCGCCTGCTCGGTGTCGGTCGTCCACTCCGCCATCCGCGCAGCCTGGCACGCGACGAGGCAGCCAGCAGCGGATTCGCGCCCCGCCGCGCACGAGCCGAAAGAAGTGCCGGAGCCGAACAACCATCGGGGGCGTTCGGGACGTCTCCCTGGTGACGCCCGGCTGCGAGGGAGCCGGGCTCACGACCAGCCGCCCCCTCAGGAGGAACCCATGCGCCGACAGCTCGCTCTCGCGTCCCTCGTCGTCCTCGCCCTCGTCGGGCTGACCACCCCGGCCCGGGCTGCCGCCCCGCTGGACAACACGCGCTACAGCGGTCAGGAGCCGTTCACCGACTGCGGCTTCGACGGGCTCGACACGTACTGGGGCACGACCCAGGTCCTCGACACCAACCCGTCGCTGTCCGGGCAGTTCTTCCGGTTCACCAACCGGTACAACTTCCGCGACACCCTCACCAACCCGGCGAACGGCCGCTACGTCGTCATCAGCGCCAGCGGTGTCTTCAAGGAGCTGCAGCCGAAGACCACCGACGGTCGGGTGTTCACCTACATCGCGCACGACTCGGGGCGGTTCACGATCAAGGACTCGGCCGGGCACCTGCTGGTGCAGGAGTCGGGGGTGCTGACGTTCTCCTACGTGTTCGACACCCTCGGGGACGGAGCCCCCGGCGGCATCGGCTCCGACCCCATCCTGGTCCGCGTGTCCGGACCGCACCCCACCTTCGCGCCCGACTTCGACTTCTGTGGCCTGGTCCGCAGCGCTATCGGCTGACGGGACTCCGAGGGGCGGGCGCCGCGGATGCGTGGGGGTGCAGGGGCCGACCGCGGTCCCGCCGGTGATCGACCGGCGGGACCGCGGGCGGTCGCAGCGCCTCACGAGGTCAGGCGGTGGCGAACTCGTGCAGCACCTCGACGACCAACCGGTGGTCCTCGAGCTGGGGCAGCCCGGAGACCGTGACGACGCCCACCGGTCCGACGTCGCGGACTACCAGGGGGAACGCACCGCCGTGCGCGGCGTAGTCGGCCACCGGGAGGTCGAACGTCTCGGCCAGCGTCGTGCCGTCGTCGCGGCAGCGCTGCCCCATGTAGAGAGACGAGTGGCCGAAACGCGCGACCACACGCGACTTCCGCACGACCCACGCGTCGTTGTCCGCGGACGTGCCGGGCAGCCCGGCATGGAAGAGCTGCTGGCCGTTCCGGCTGATGTCGACGACCACTCCAAGGCCTCGGCGTCGGGCCTCGTCGACCAGCGCGACGCCGAGCCGCCACGCGTCGTCGTTGTCGAACCGGTCGAGGACCAGCTCGGCCTCCTCGGCAGAGAGCTCGGCGAGGGTCGGCCAGTCGGTCGTGTCGTCAGCCATGGCGGCAGCGTGCCACGACCTGGGCGCCCACGAGACGTCACCAGACGGTAAGCGCCCGGCTTGCGCGGAGGACGGGTCCTGGTGCCGACACTGGGACATGCGACGACAGCACCTGGCGCCGCTGGTGCTCGCCGTCGTCGTCCTGCTGGTCGCCGGCCTTGCGGCAACCGGCCGACTGCCGGCGCGCCACCAGCGGACCGCCGTCACTGCGGCGACCGACCAGGCGCTGCCCGGTCACCGCGGCCCGCCGGGGTCGGAGACCTGGGCGCCCTGGCCGCAGGCACTGCACGACGCGCAGCACTCCGGTGCCGCAACGGTCGAGGGCCCGGTCACCGGGCACGTCCGCTGGACGAGGCGGCTGGAGGGCAACGTCACGCCCGGCCCGGTCGTCGGCGCCGACGGCACGATCTACGCCGCGTCCAACGCCGGGGTGCTGCACGCGCTCGACCCGGCCACCGGGGCCGACCGCTGGACCCTAGACGGTGGCGCCGCATACGGCATCGACCAGTCGACCAGCCCGGCCGTGCTGCCGGACGGCAGCGTCCTCTGGCCCGGTCCCCACAACACGCTCTGGTCAGTGACGCCCGCAGGCGCGGTGCGCTGGCAGCTCGCACTGTCAGGGACGGTCACCTCGCCGGCCGCGACCGCTGACGGTGACGTCGTGGTCGGCGACTCGAGCGGGCGCCTGGTCGGGCTGCGCCCCACGGCGTCCGGACCGGGCGTCGCCTGGGACGTCGAGCTCGGCGAGGGCTCCTACGGCTCGCCGGTGATCGCCGCCGACGGGCGAACCGCGTTCCAGTCGGTGGTGTCAGGCGTCGTCGCGGTGCGCGACGGGACGGTGCTCTGGCGCTCGCGCGCGCCGCGCGCCACCGTCGAGGTCAGCCCCGCGGTGGGTCCCGACGGCACAGTGGTAATCGGGACCAACGATCCCTTCCAGTACGGCCTCGACCCCGACGACGGGCACGTCCGGTGGACCTACCGGCGCGGGCCGTGGACCTACTCCTCGCCCGGCGTCACCCGCGACGGCATCGTCTACTTCGGCGACCATGCCAACCGCGTCACCGGGTTGGACGCCGTCACCGGTCTGCCCATCTACCGGCACCAGGGGTCGACCGCGCGCGACCACCCGCGCTCCATCGGCATCTGGACCTCGGTCCTGGTCGACGCCGCACACCGCGTCTACGTCGGCACCCGCCAAGGCCTGGTCTACGCCGCGGACCGGGACGGCAAGCGGCTGTGGCAGGTCGATGCCGGCGCAACCGTCGACTCCTACCCTGCGCTGACGGCGGACGGCACCCTGCTGGTCGGGGTCACCGACGGCCGGCTGCTGGCCATCGGCGACTGACTACTCGTGTCCGAACCTGTCCCGTGAGCCCGGCTCGTCGAGCCGTACCAGCACCTCCGCCAGGGGCTTGCGGATCAGGTCCGGCACCCGGGCTCCCGCGGCCGGGTAGCCGACCGGGACGACGACGAACGGACGCTCTTCACGCGGCCGGCCGAGGATGCCGTTGAGGAACTTCATCGGGCTCGGGGTGTGTGTGAGGGTGGCGAGCCCCGCCTCGTGCAAAGCAGCGAGGAGCAGGCCGACGGCGATGCCGACCGACTCCTTGACGTAGTAGGGCTTCGGACTGTCCGGGCCCTTGTGCAGCTCCATCACGACGATCACGTACGGCGCGTCCTGCAGGAACGGCTTGCGCCAGTCGGTGCCGAGCGGCGCGAGGGCCGCCCGCCACTCGTCGCCGGCCCGCTGGTCGTAGAACGCCCGCTCCTCCTCCTCGGCGGCCGCGCGCAGCCGCTGCTTGACCGCGGGGTCGGACACGACGACGAACCGCCACGGCTGCACGTGCGCACCGCTCGGCGCCGTCCCCGCGACCCGGATCGCCGTCTCGACCAGCTCCCAGGGAACCGGCTCGGTGGAGAAGTCGCGCACGGTGCGGCGCGCGGACATCAGCGCGGCAAACCTCGCCTGGTCGGCGGCCGCGTGCTCCCGGCTCCGCGGGTCGACGGCGAACGGAACCGTCGGGTACGACGGTGCGGGACTGCCGGCCGGGTCCGGGGAGTCGGCTGCCATGGCCGCAGCGTGCCACGACGCACGGATCGACCGGTGCAGCCGGGCCGGCCGTCAGGGCCGGGGGCCGGACTCGGCGCGCGCCTTGAGGGTGAGCAGCTGCCGTCGCGCCATCGGCCAGTCGCCGACGCCGAGTGCCGGGACGTACCAGCGGTCGCGCCCGGAAACGACCTTCAGCAGCAGCCGGCAGCCGACACCCTCGGCGACGAGGACGTAGGACATGACCGCACCCATGATGGTGGCGGTCAGGTGCTCCTCGCGGGTGGCGGACAGCACCCGCCCGACGTCGAACCGGCCACCGATGCACGAGAAGGGGTCGCCCGGCTGCGGGTCGGGCAGGACGCGGAGGTCGCGGGGCGAGCGCCGGCCGAGGTTGTCGAGCCAGTCGTAGGAGTACGGCGCCAGCCGCACCTGGCGCAGCCACGGCCAGACCTCGGCCGGCGGCACCGTCACGCTGACGCCCCGCCACAGCTCGAGCACGGGCGCCGGCACCAGGTCGTCGCACGGGTAGTGCCGCGCCACCTCCGCGTCGGTGACGCCCCAGCGCTGGCCCGGCACTGCACGACTCGTGGCCCCGCTCACGACAGCCCCCGGTCGAGCACGTCGAGGGCCACGTCGAGCACCGCGTCGCGATCCGCGGGCGGCAGCGCCTGCAGCGGCCCGCGCAGGCACAGCAGCGCGAATCCGTGCACCGCGGCCCAGCACGCGACGTCCGCGCCCACGCGCCGCTCCGGCGACAGCCCGCCGGCGGCCACCAGCTCGTCCAGCACCTCGTGGAGCAGCCCGTAGGGACCGCCGTCGACCTCCGGCACGTGCTGCCCGGCTGCCGCAGCATCCCCC
Source organism: Actinomycetes bacterium (assembly GCA_038246545.1). Taxonomy (GTDB): domain Bacteria; phylum Actinomycetota; class Actinomycetes; order JACCUZ01; family JACCUZ01; genus JBBRVW01. Next base: position 41,471 of record JBBRVW010000028.1, read on the forward strand.
TTGGCCGAGAAGGCGACCTCGAACATCCCGGGCTCGGCCAGCGCGAACTGCACGTAGGCGCGCCCGGTCTCGCGCAGCCGGCGGCGGGCCCGCCTCTCGGGGTCGCGGGTGCGCACCGTCGCCAGCCGGTCCCGCATCGCCTGCTCCAGCTGGGCCATCCCGATCGCCGCCACCTCGGCCAGCAGCTCGTCACGGTCGGCGAAGTGCCGGTAGGCCGCGTTGTGCGAGACGCCGGTCTGGCGCGCCACCTCGCGCAGCACCACGCCGTCCGGGCCGGCGGTGCGGGCCAGCCCGGCCGCCGTCTCGACCAGGGCTGGCCGGAGGTTGCCGTGGTGGTAGGTGCTCACGCAACAGACAGTAGCGCAGTGTTGACAGCGACAACATCCGGTGCTTCCCTGAATGTTGTCAGTGTCCACTTCGCGTGAAGGTGCCTCCGCCATGAGAAGCAAGCTCGGGATCCTGCTCACGGTCTGCGCGGCCGTGCTCGCCATCAACCTCGACACCACGATCGTCAACGTCGCGCTGCCGAGCATTGCCGGCGAGCTGCACGCGGGCACCCGTGGACTGCAGTGGGTGGTCGACGGCTACAACCTGGCGTTCGCGGCGCTGGTGCTGGCCGCCGGCAGCCTGTCCGACCGCTACGGACGCCGGCCGGCGCTCATCCTCGGGCTCGTCGGCTTCGCGGCCGCCAGCGCGGCCGGCGCCCTCGTCTCCTCGACCGGTGCCCTGGTGCTCACCCGGGTCCTCATGGGTGCCGCGGCTGCGCTGATCTTCCCGACCACCCTGTCGATCATCACCAACACCTTCCGCGACCGGAAGGAACGGGCCGCGGCGCTGGGGGGCTGGGGCGCTGTCGTCGGCGTCGGCGTCGCCGCCGGCCCCGTCGCGGGCGGCGTCCTGCTCGAGCACTTCTACTGGGGCAGCGTCTTCTGGGCCCTCGTCCCGCTCGCGCTGGTCGCGGCGACGGCCGCGTTCCTCGTCGTGCCGGAGTCCCGCGACCCAGAGGTGCCCCGACTCGACCTCACCGGCCTCGCGCTCTCGATCGCCATGCTCTTCACGATCACGTTCGCCATCATCGAGTCGCCGGCGCGGGGCTGGGGCTCGGTGCCCACACTGGCCGGCTTCGGTCTCGGCGCCGCCCTGCTCGCCGCCTTCGTCACGGTCGAGCGGCGGGCCGCGCACCCGATGCTCGACGTGTCGCTGTTCCGCGACCGCCGGTTCTCCGCCGCCAGCGGTGCGGTGACCGTGACGTTCTTCGCGCTGTTCGGCTTCATCTTTCTCATCACGCAGTACTTCCAACTGGTCCGCGGGTACGGCGCACTGTCGACCGGCGCACGCATCCTCCCCGTCGCTCTGAGCATCGCGGTGGCCTCGGTCGTGGGCGCCCAGCTCGCCCCGCGGATCGGCACCAGGTCGGTGGTCACGACCGGGCTCACGCTGTTCGGCGCGGCATTCCTCTGGATCTCGACCGTCGCCGGCGACACGTCGTACGCCGAAGTGATCGTGCCGCAGATGGTGCTGATGGGCCTCGGCATGGGGCTCATCTCCACCCCGGCGACGGAGTCGATCCTGCTGGTGCTCCCGCCCGCCCGGGCCGGGGTGGGCTCCGCGGTGAACGACGCGACCCGCGAGCTCGGCGGCACCCTCGGCGTCGCCGTGGTCGGCTCGCTGTTCTCCTCGGTCTACGCCGCGCACCTCGCCGACGGTGCGTTCGGCCGGCTGCCCGCCGCGCAGCTCGGTGCGGCGCAGGACTCGGTCGGTGTGGCCCGGGCGATCGGTGCCGGCTCGGCCGAGCTGACCTCGGCGATGCAGGACGCCTTCATGGCCGGTCTGCACACGTCGTCGGTCATGATCGGCGTCCTCTGCCTGGCCGGGGCCGTGGCCGCGTCCCTCGCCCTCCCGGGCCGGCTGCCCCGCCCGATCGTGGAGGCGCCGCGGCCCGAGCCGAGCCCGGCGCCGGTCGGGTAGCCGCGTAGCGTCGGCCTCGTGTCGACGTTCGTGACGGTAGGCGCGGGGTGGCGGGCCGAGTACTTCTGGCGGGCGGCCGCCGGGCTAGCGGACCTCGAGTGCGTCGGCGCCGTGGTGCGCTCTCCCCGCGACCTGGCCCTGCCGGCGTACACGTCGCTGGCCGAAGCGGTCGCCGTGCGACGACCCGACTTCGTCGTGACCACGACCCCGCGGCCGGTGACCCCGACCGCGATCCGCGAGGCGGTGGCCCTCGGCCTGCCGGTGCTGGCCGAGACACCGCCGGCGCCCGACCTCGACGGGCTGCGGTCGCTGTGGGCCGACGTCGGCGCGACCGGGCTGGTGCAGGTGGCCGAGCAGTACCTGCGGATGCCGTCGCACGCGGCCCGGCTCGCCCTGGTGCGCAGCGGCGTGATCGGGATGCCGACGCAGGTCCAGGTGTCCTCCACCCACGACTACCACGCCGTCGCCCTCATCCGCGGCCTGCTCGGTGCCGGTCGCGAGCCGGTGTCGGTGCGCGCGACCCGGACGACCGCGCCTCTGGTCGACCCCCTCACCCGCGACGGCTGGACCGACGACGACACGCCCCGACCGGCGACCACCGTCATCGCCACGCTCGACCTGGGCGACGGGCGCTCCGGCGTCTACGACTTCACCGACAACCAGTGGCACAACCAGCTGCGGTTCCGGCGCCTCCTGGTCCGCGGCACGCGCGGCGAGCTGCGCGACGACGAGGTGGTGCGCCTGACCGCGGCGCGCACGATCGTGCGTGAACCACTGGTGCGCCGCCAGACCGGCTACGACCTGGACCTCGACGGGTTCGACACCGACCACATCGCGGCCGGCCCGGGCATCCTGTTCCGCAACCCCTACGTCGGCCGTCGCTGGAACGACGAGGAGGTCGCCATCGCCTCGCTGCTGGAGGCGATGGCGGCGTGGGTGCACGGTGCCGGCGCGCCGCCGTACCCGCTGGCCGACGGCGCCCACGACCACCACGTCGCGCTGGCGATCGCGGAGGCTGCCGACACGGACCGCACGGTGACGACCACCTCCCAGCCCTGGGCCTGAGCGCGCGGGGGCGATCAGCGCGCGATCCTCACAGTCCGCGGCGGGCGGCCAGCGCCAGCCGCAGCGCGGTCTGCCGGCGCGGGTCGTCGAGGTCGTGGCCGAGCAGCGCCGTGATCCGCGCCAGCCGCTGGTGGACCGACTGCCGGCGCAGGTGCAGCAGCCGCGCGGTCGCCGCCTTGGAGGACCCGCTGTCGAAGTAGGTCTCGAGGGTGCGCAGCAGGGTCTCCGTCCGCGGTGCGCGCAACAGCGGTCCGAGCTGCTCGTCCACGAGGTCACCGAGATGCACCGGGTCGGCCACCGCTGCGAGGAGACGCTCGACCGCGAGCTCGGCCGCCACCCGCGGCCGCCCGCCGGCACTCCCCGCGGCCAGCTGCAGGGCCTGCCGGGCGGCCCGCACGCTGCGCGCCGCAAAGACGACGGGGACGACAGGCCCCACGGCGGATGCGAGCCCGGGCCCGGACGCCAGCGCCCCCCGCACCCGCGCCATCGCCTGGTCGGCGTCACCGCCGGGCAGCGCGACCAGCCCCACCACCTCGCCGGCAACCTCCGCGGCCAGCACCGGCAGCCCGGACGCGCGGGCCATGTCGTGCACGAGGGCCATGGCGGCGGCGCGTCCGCCGTCGGACGCGTCGACCGCCAGCCCGGCCCACGAGGCGTCACCCTGGATGCGTGACGCCGCCGCGTGCGCCTCCAGCGCACCGGGGTCGTGCGCGCCGGCGAGCATCCTGGCCAGCAGGTCGCGCCGGTCGCGGCCCAGGAGCAGCGGCTGCTGCCGGTCGCGGAGCACCTCGAGGGCGAAGATCTCCGGTGCCCGGTCCAGTGCGGCCCGCAGCAGGTCGGGCTCGGACTCGCCGGCGCCCACCGCCAGGCCGCCCAGCAGGATGCCGTCGGCGGTGACCGGTGCGGTCGCGCTCGGTGCGCGCAGCACCTCGGCGGCGTCCTCCGCGACGGCGGCGAGCACGGCGCCGGAGGCGTCGGTGAGGACCACCGGCCGGGCGACGAGCCCGGCGAGGGTCCGCGTGAGCGCCACCACCCCGCCGCGCTCGGCGAGCACGAGCGAGAGCGCGCGGCCGATCTCGTCGGCATGCCGCAGCCGGACGACGGACAGATCGAGGATGGCGCTGTTGACCTGCTCGGTGACCTCGACGAACGGGTAGACGTCGCGCAGCGCGACGAAGGGCAGCCCGAGCCGGCGAGCCTCGTCGACCATGTCCGCCGGCACCTGCGAGAAGCTGCCCGACAGCTCCAGCGCCAGCCCCGCCACGCCCTTGTCGGCCAGCGACCGGACGTACCGGCGTCGCTCGTCGGTCGTTGATCGCTCCAGCCCGAGCCCGGTCGTCAGCAGCAGCTCGCCACCGCGCAGCAGGGCGGCGATGTCGTAGATCTCGCTGCTGTGCACCCACCGGACGGTGCGGCTCTCCGGGTCGCCCGCGAGCAGCTCGGGCCGGGAGTGCTGCAGCGCCGGGAGCGCGAGCACGGCCGCGAGGGTCATCGTCATGGCTGCCAACGCCTCCTCGTCACCAGGACACTGTGTCCGGAGCTGGTCGGAGTATTGCGGTCACCCTGTCCGTTGCACAGCCCTCCGCCAGGCGCGAGGCTGCGGTCGGCTGCTGCTGCCCGAGCCGCTCACCCCTCCTGGAGGTTCCGTGGCCACCACCGCCTCGTCCCGCGACTCCGTCGACGACACCGCCTGGCACGGCGAGCACACGCTGGCCCCGGTCCCCGACGGCGCGCGCTCCTCGACCGCCGCCTACCAGTTCTGGATCTGGGCCGGCGCCAACATCGCCCCGATCAACTGGGTGCTCGGCGCTCTCGGGATCGTCCTGGGTCTCTCCCTGGCCGACACCATCACGGTGCTGGTCCTGGGCAACGTCATCGGCATGGCGACGTTCGGCTTCTTCGTCCTGATGGGCCAGCGCACCGGGGTCAGCCAGATGGTGCTCAGCCGCAGCGCCTTCGGGCGGCGGGGCGCCTACCTCCCGACCGCGTTCCAGTTCGTCATCGCCACCGGCTGGTGCGCCATCAACACCTGGATCGTGCTCGACCTCGTCACCAGCCTGTTCAGCGAGATCGGCATCGACGGCGGGCGCGGCCTCAAGGTCTTCGTCGTCCTGGTCATCATGGGCCTGCAGGTGCTGATCGCGGCCTACGGCTTCCGCGCCATCGCGGCGTTCGAGAAGTACACCGTCCCGGTGACGCTGCTGGTGCTCGCGGTCATGACGATCGTCGCGTGGAGCAAGGTCGACGTCGACTGGGGCTACGCCGGCGCCGGGCTCGCCGGCACCGAGCGGCTCAGTGCGATGAGCACGATCATGACGGCCATCGGGATCGGCTGGGGCATCTCGTGGTTCGCCTACGCCTCGGACTACTCGCGCTTCGTGCCGCGCGACATGCCGGCCCGCAAGCTCTACGCCGCGAGCACGCTGGGCCAGTTCATCCCCGTCATCTGGCTCGGTGTCCTGGGTGCGACGCTCGCCACGGTCAGCCAGAAGGTGGACCCGGGCCAGCTCATCGTCGACTCCTTCGGAGCCCTGGCGATCCCCGTGCTGCTGCTGGTGATCCACGGACCCATCGCCACCAACATCCTCAACATCTACAGCGCGTCGGTCTGCGCGCTCACCCTCGACATCAAGGTCGACCGCAAGATCGTGGCCTACGTCGTGGGCGGCCTGGCCACGGTGTTCACGGTGTGGCTGGTCTTCCAGAACGACTTCGCCTCGTCGCTGGACGGCTGGCTGGCCAGCATGGTCACCTGGGTCGCTCCCTGGGGTGCCGTGATGCTGGTCCACTACTACTGGGTCGCCCGTCAGCGGGTCGACGTCGACGCGCTCTTCCACCCGCCCGGCTCCTCGCGGCTCGAGGACGTCAAGTGGGACGCGATCATCGCGTTCGTCGTCGGGATCTTCGCCACCTGGTTCTTCGAGTTCGGCATCCCCAGCGCGCTCCAGGGACCGGGCGCCAAGGCGATGGGAAACGTCGACCTGTCCTGGCTGGCGGGCGCGCTGACGGCCGGCATCCTCTACGCCGCTCTCGCGGCACGTCGACGGGACGCCGCGCCGGCCGTGTCCCACCAGACGCCGGGCCGGCGCCCTTGACCCAGCTCAGGCTGCGGCGGGCGCGCCTGGTCGACGGCGGTGACCTGGTCGACGTGCTCGTCGACGCCGGCCGGATCAGCGGGGTCACCTCCTCCGTCACCGGGTCGCCCGAGCAGTCGGCCGACGTCGAGATCGACGTGGCCGGCGGGCTGGTGCGAGCCCCGTTCGTCGAGCCGCACATCCATCTCGACGCGACCCTGACCGCCGGCCAGCCGCGGTGGAACTCCTCCGGCACGTTGTGGGAGGGCATCGCGGTCTGGTCCGAGCGCAAGCCCACCGTGACGCGGGAGGACGTCCTCGCCCGTGCCGAGCAGGTGCTGCGCTGGCAGGCCGCGCAGGGCGTGCTGTTCGTCCGCAGCCACTGCGACGTCACCGACCCCTCCCTCACCGCGCTCGACGCGCTGCTCGAGCTGCGGGACCGGGTGCGGGACGTCGTCACCCTGCAGGTGGTCGCGTTCCCCCAGGAGGGCATCGTGTCCTTCCCGGGCGGGGCCGAGCTGCTCGAGGAGGCGGTGCGCCGGGGAGCCGACGTCGTCGGGGCCATCCCGCACTTCGAGGACACCCGGGAGGACGGCGTCCGGTCCCTCGAGATCGCCGTCGACATCGCCCAGCGGCACGACCGGATGGTCGACGCGCACTGCGACGAGATCGACGACGAGCAGTCCCGGTTCGTCGAGGTGCTGGCCACCCTCGCGCTGCGCAGCGGTCTCGGCGACCGGGTCACAGCCAGCCACACCACCGCGATGGGCAGCTACAACGCGGCGTACGCCTACAAGCTGCAACGGCTGCTCGTGCGGTCCGGCATCAACCTGGTCAGCAACCCGTTGGTCAACCTCGCACTCCAGGGCCGGTTCGACGACTACCCGAAACGGCGCGGCCTGACCCGGGTCAAGGAGCTGCTCGCCGCCGGGGTCAACGTCGCCTTCGGCACCGACGACGTGATGGACCCCTGGTTCCCCCTCGGCACCGGGAGCCCGATGCTGCTGGCCCACACCGGGGTGGTCGCGGCGCAGCTCACCGGCCAGGACGAGATCGCCGAGACGTTCGAGATGGTGTCCAGCCGCGGCGCCCAGGTCCTGGGCCTCGGTGACGGCTACGGGCTGGAGACCGGCCGGCCCGCCGACCTCGTCGTGCTGCCGGCCTCGTCCCGCCTCGACGCCGTCCGCCGCCAGGTCGCGCCCCAGTGGGTGGTCGCCCGTGGCCGGGTGGTCGCCGAGCGCGCCCCCTCCCCGGTCCAGCTGCACTGGCCGGGTGGGCGGCACAGCGTCGACTTCGTGCGGGACAGCGACGCCGACGCCGCGACCTGGCGCCACGCCGCCGTCTCCCGGGACCAGGTCGAGCAGTGACCGGCCAGCACGACGTGACCGCCCCGGCCGCTCCCGTCCGCTGGCCCGACGGGAAGCAGGCAGCCGCCACCCTCGGCTTCGACATGGACGCCGAGGCCGTGGTGCTCACCATCGACCCGAACGCGGCGAGCCGGCTGTCGGTCATGTCGCACCAGGCCTACGGGCCGCTCACGGGGATGCCCCGGCTGCTCGCCCTGTTGGCACGGCGCGACGTCCGGGCGACCTTCTTCTGCCCGGGGTTCACCGCGGATCGGTACCCCGACCTGCTCCGTAGGGTCCGGGACGCGGGGCACGAGATCGCCCACCACGGCTACCTGCACGAGGCGGTCACCGGCATGACGCCCGCCGAGGAGGCCGCCATGCTGGACCGCGGCCTCGACGCGCTGGAGAAGGTCACCGGGCTGCGCCCCGCCGGTTACCGGGCGCCGATGTGGGAGACCACCTACGCCACCCCCGGGCTGCTGCTCGACCGCGGGTTCCGCTACGACTCGAGCCTGATGGACGGCGAGCTGCCCTACGAGCTCGCCGAGGGGCCGGCCCCGGACGCCCGCTCGATCGTCGAGATCCCGGTGCACTGGGCGCTGGACGACTGGGAGCAGTACGCCTACCTCCCGGACCTGTTCGGCTCCGGTCTGATCGAGGACCCGGCGAAGGCGCTGTCGATGTGGCGCGCGGACCTCGACGCGATGTACGACGAGGGGTGCTGCTTCGCTCTCACCAACCACCCGTTCCTCTCCGGGCGGCCGGCCCGCGCGCGGGCGCTCGAGCTGCTCATCGAGGACATGCAGGGTCGGCCGGGCCTGTGGCTCGCAACCGCCGGTGAGATCGCCGCGCACATCCGGTCGCTCTCGCTGACCCCTCGGGTCTTCCCGCAACCCGTCGTCCCCGACTGAGGAGACACCCCGTGGACCCCGCCGACATCATCGGCCCGGTGGACGGCACCCAGGTGCCCCGCTTCGCCGGTGCCCCCACGTTCGCCCGCCTGCCGCGGGTCGACGAGGTCAGCGACTACGACGTCGCGATCCTCGGCGCCCCGTTCGACGGCGGTGTCTCCTACCGTCCGGGCGCGCGGTTCGGGCCGGCCGCGGTCCGCCAGGCGTCCCGCCACCTCCGCCCGGCGTTCCACCCCGACGTCGACGTCGCGCCGTTCCGGGTGCTGCAGGCCGTCGACGCCGGCGACGTCCCGTGCAACCCCTTCGACATCGACGCCGCGCTGCAGCAGATCGACGACCACGCCAGCGAGCTGGTGGGCGAGCGCCGGCGCCTGATCACGATCGGCGGCGACCACACCATCGCGCTGGCCGCGCTGCGCGCCGTGGTGCGGCAGCACGGCCCGGTCGCCGTCGTGCACCTCGACGCGCACCTCGACACCTGGGACACCTACTTCGGTGCGGAACGCACCCACGGCACGGTGTTCCGCCGGGCCGCCGAGGAGGGCCTGCTGCTGCCCGACGCGTCGACCCACGTCGGGATCCGCGGCCCGCTGTACGACGCCGCCGACCTGACCGACGACGCGCGCTTCGGCTTCTCCGCCGTGCGGGCAGTCGACTTCGACCGGCTCGGCGTCGAGGAGGTCGTGGGCCGGATCCGCGAGCGCGCCGGCGACGCTCCGGTGTACCTGTCGGTCGACATCGACGTCCTGGACCCGGCGTTCGCACCCGGCACGGGCACGCCCGAGGTCGGCGGGCTGATGTCCCGCGAGCTGCTGGCACTGCTGCGGGCGCTGCCAGGCGAGCAGCTCGTGGCGGCCGACGTGGTCGAGGTCAGCCCGCCGTACGACCACGCCGAGATCACCTCGCTCGCGGCCGCCACGGTCGTCTACGACATGGTCGCGGTGATGGCCCGGGCGGCATCGGCCCCTGGCTGACTCAGGCCACCGGCTCAACGGCGCGCATCACGCCGACGCGAGATCGAGAAGGACCTTTCCCCGCGTCCCGGTCGGCGACCGCAACGCGTCCAGGGCTGCAGCCCAGTCCGACAACGGGAAGCGGTGGGTGACCAGGAAGCCGAGGTCGAGCCGTCCGGTGTTGAGCAGCTGCACGAGCTGGGTCCACGCGGTGACCGTGTAGCTGAAGCTGCCGAGCACGGTCACGTCGCCGTTGACCAGGTCGTCGATCGGCAGCGGTGCGGACTTCCCGGTGCCGGCCAGGCCGAGCAGGAGCACGGTGCCGCCGCGGGCAGTGGCGTGCAGGGCGGCGGAGACGGCGGCCGGGACACCGGCCGCCTCGACCACCAGGTCGTACCCCCCGCCCGCGTCCTCAGGGCTCGTGACGAACAGGTCGGCGCCGGCGGCGGTCGCCAGCGGCGCCTGCTCCTGCCGGGCACCGAGCAGGGTGACCGAGGCCGGGGACCAGAGCCGGGCCAACGTGACGGCCAGCAGCCCGACCGTGCCGTCCCCGACGACCAGGACCCGCTGCCCCGGCCTCGGGGCCGCGCGCAGCAGGGCCTGCAGGACGACCGCCGCCGGCTCGACCAGCGCACCGGACTCGGCGGACACCGCCGCGTCCAGGACGTGCACCAGCTCGGCCGGGGCGGCGAGCAGCTCGGCGGCCGCGCCGTCCCGGACGAAGCCGAACTCGTCGTAGGTCGCACAGCGGTTGGTGTCACCGGCCGCACAGGCCGCGCACACCCGGCACGGGACGATGCCCTCGACCACGACGCGAGAGCCGACCGGCGGCGCCGACGTCGAGTCACCGGCAGCCACGACCACGCCGCTCCACTCGTGCCCGAGCACCAACGGCAGTCGCACGTACGCCGGGTCGATGCTGCCGTCGATGATCTCCAGGTCGGTGCCGCAGAGACCCACGACGGCTGGGCGGACGAGGACGTCGCCCGGACCCGGCACCGGGTCGGCGCGCTCCTCGAGCGCGACGCGTCCCGGGCCGCTGACGACCAGCGCCCTCATCGAGTACCCGTGACCCGGCGTGGGGTGCCGCGCAGCTGCTCGGTGACCTGGTCCGCTGCCGCCCCGACAGCCTGCCCCAGCTCGTCCACCGCGCGGGCCGTCAGGTCCCGCTTGATGCCGGTCGCGCTCAGCGCCCCCGCGCAGGCGCCGGTGTGGTCGAAGAAGGCGGCACCGATGCAGAACACGCCCTCGACGTCCTCCTCGTCGTCGACGGCGTAGCCGCGGCGGCGGGTGGCTGCGAGGTCGACCAACAGCTCGTTCAGGCTGGTGATCGTCTTCGGCGTACGGCCCGGAAGGCCGGTCTCGGCGACCAGGGCGGCGACCTCGTCGTCCGGGAGGGCCGCCAGGATCGCCTTGCCGGCCGAGCTCACGTGGGCCAGCTCGGGGACGCCGAGCGGGGTGTGGAAGCGGATGGCCCCCGGGGCATCGACGCGCTCGACGAACATGGGCTGGGCGGCGTCGTTCACGGCCGCCCGCGTGGTCAGCCCGGTCCGGGCGCTCAGGGCGTGCAGCACCGGCCGGCACAGCTGCCCCAGGGGCAGCCGGTTGGCCGACACGTCACCGAGGTGCACCAGGGCCAACCCCAGCTGATAGCGCGGTCCGGCGCCGTCCGCGCGCAGGTACCCCACGTCGGCCAGCGTGTGGGCCAGCGCGAAGGCGGTGCTCTTCGACGTCCCGAGCTCGCGGGCCAGCTCGCTGACCGTCAGCCCCTCCAGCGGCCCCCCGGCGACGATGTCGAGCAGCCGCAGGGCCCGAGCGACGCTGCCGACCGTGTAGCGCGAGCCGGCTGCCGGCGGTGGCGGGTCGGTGACCCTCGCTTGCGTCCGGCTGGACACCACACAGACCTCCGAATCGTTCGGCACAGCCACACAGCACGCATCTCTGACGAACGGGACATGAGTGCCCCGGCGTGCCCCGGAGAGCGGGGGCCTCGCACATGGTGCGCACCGACGGGACCGGAAGGCAAGCCACGACCCGGGTTCACCGAGATCATCGACGAACATCGGCAAGGTCCTTGACACCGCTCAGGCCTACTGCTCGACTGTGCTGGTCCACCGATTAGCGTTCTGTCCTGCCGAACATAGTCGTTGAGGTCCTGCCGAACATAGTCGTTGAGGAGGTGCCTCCATCACGCTGTCCACGGGCTCGGTCGAGCGTCTCCGGTCCACCGTCGCGCGCGCCATGGCGGTTGCCGACCGCGCCGGCCTCGCGGGTGTGGTCCTGACCCGCCCGGGGCCGGTGGCCTGGGCGACGGGCGGGCTCAACGCCCCGATCGACCGCTCGGCCCCGGTCGACCTGGTCTGGCTCGCGCTGGGCGCCGACCGGGCCACCGTCGTGACGACCGCCGTCGAGGCGCCGCGGCTGGCCGCCGAGCACGACCTCGCCGGCCTCGGTCTGGACCTGGTCGCCGTCCCGTGGTGGGCCCACGACGCCTTCGTCAGCGCCGCGGCCACCGCCGCGGGCGCACCGCCTGCCGACCTCGGCGCCGACGACCACCCGGCGTTCGGCCACGACCTGTCGGTCGGGCTGACCGAGACCCGGCTCGCGCTCGACGCCGGCGAGCAGGCCCAGCTCCGCTCTCTCGGCCGGGACGCGGCGACGGCGGTCGAGGGCGCGCTGGGCGCCTGGCGCCCGGGTGAGCAGGACCGTGACGTGGCCGCCCGGGTGGCCGCCGACGTCGAACGGATGGGCGCACTCGCGCCGGTCCTCCTGGTCGGCGGCGACGACCGGGTCAGGCGGTTCCGGCACCCGGTGGCCGTGGGCGCCCCGATGCACGAGCTCGTGATGGCCGTGCTCGTCGCGTCCCGCGACGGCCGGCACGTCGCCCTGACCCGCTACGCCTCCGCCCGCCCGGTGGACGACGACCTCGCCGACGGGCTCACCGCCGCCCGTCGACTGCACCGGCGAACCCTCGGTGCGTGCCGGCCGGGCACCACGGCCGGCGCCGTCATGACCGAGGTCGCCGCCGCGTACGCCGACGAGGGCGCGCCGACCGCCTGGCAGCAGCACTACCAGGGCGGCCCGATCGGCTACGGGCAGCGCGAGTTCGAGATCGCGCCGGGCCAGTCGGACAGCCCGTGGTGGACGACGCGGCTGCCCGCCGGGTGCGCCGTCGCGTGGAACCCGAGCCTGCCCGGCGGAGCCAAGGACGAGGACACCTACCTGCTCGGCGACGACGGTCCCGAGCTCGTCACCAGCACTGCCGACTGGCCGACCGCCGACGACCTCCAGCCAGCACGTCCCGCCGTGCTCGTCGCTGGCCACTGAGAGGACCCGCCCATGCGCTCCGACATGCTGCTCGCCGCTGCCGGACACGGACCCGAGACGGTGCCGGCGACCAGCGCGCACCGGTTCCCGGACGGGGCCGACTACCGCATCGAGGTGCCGTCGGTCGAGGGTCCCGGCGTCCTCGCCGCGGTGCTCGCCGAAGCAGCTGACCGCCACGTCGTCGTCAACAGGGTGTCCCAGGGCAGCGGCGCCATGATGCACACCGAGGCCGAGCTCGCCGAGATGGCGCGGATCGGCGCTGACGCCGGCCTCGAGGTCTCACTGTTCGTCGGGCCTCGCGAGGAGTGGGGCATCTCGGCGATGGCCCGCGCGGCCGACGGCGGCTGCCTGGCCGGCGGCATCCGCGGTCTGCGCCAGCTCCGCTACGCCGTCGAGGACGTCCTGCGCGCGGTCGACTGCGGCATCCGGGGCTTCCTGGTGGCCGACCTCGGTCTGCTGCACCTGCTGGCGCAGGCACAGAAGACCGGCGAGGTGCCCATGGACGTGGTCTGGAAGGTCTCGGCCCTCGCGGCCCCGTCGAACCCGGCCGCACTGCAGGTCCTCGAGAGCCTGGGTGCCGGCACGGTGAACCTGCCCACCGACCTCACGCTGGCCGAGCTCGCCGAGATGCGGGCCGCCACCGCGCTGCCGCTCGACCTGTACGTCGAGGCGCCGGACGCGATGGGCGGGGTCGTCCGTGGGGAGCAGGTGGCCGACCTGGTCGCGGTGGCCGCGCCGCTGTACGTGAAGTTCGGGCTGCGCAACTCGCGACCGCTGTACCCGTCCGGGATGCATGTGCAGCACGACGCCGAGCTGATCGCCCGGGAGAAGGTGCGCCGCGCCCAGATCGCGCTGGAGTGGATGGCGCGGCGGGACGCCGACCTGGTCCAGTCCGCCCCGGGCGCCGCCGGGCTGGCCGTTCCCCGGCCCTGACCGACCGACCCGGCAGCCAGGCAGCCGGCCCGCAGCGACAGACGAGAGGACCGAGGAGGTGGGCATGAGGCTCCGCAGCCAGGAGTGGTTCGAGGGCGACGACGAGGTAGCCGTGATCCACCGCGTCGCGATGCGCAACGCCGGCTTCGAGCTGTCCGCCGACCACGACCGCCCCGTCATCGGTGTGCTCAACTCCGCGAGCGACCTCAACCCGTGCAACCTGCCGCTGCGCGAGCTGGTAGGGGACGTGCGGGCGGGGGTCATGGCCGCCGGCGGGATCGCCGTCGAGCTGCCGGTGATGTCCCTCGGCGAAGACCTGATGAAACCCACCGCCATGCTCTACCGCAACCTGCTCGCCATGGAGGTCGAGGAGTACCTGCGGACCTACCCGATCGACGGCGTGGTCCTGCTGGCCAACTGCGACAAGTCGGTGCCGGGTGCCGTCATGGGCGCGGTGAGCTCGGACCTCCCCTTCCTCGTCGTCACGGCCGGCGCCCGGCCGGCGACCGCGCTGTTCCGCGGCCGCCGGGTGGGCACCGGGACCGACCTCTGGCGAGCCTGGGAGGACCACCGGACCGGTGTGCTCGACGACGAGGGCTGGCGCGAGTTCGAGCGATGCCTCGCCTGCGGTCAGGGCGCCTGCAACACGATGGGCACCGCGTCGTCGATGGCCATCGTCACCGAGGTGCTCGGCCTCAGCCTCCCGGGCACGTCGGTGATCCCGGCCGACGACCCCGCTCGGGCCGCGGCGGCTCGGCTGACCGGCACCCGGGTCGTCGAGATGGTTCGCGAGACCGTCACGCCGTCGAGGCTCCTGACCGACGCGGCCTTCCGCAACGCGGTGCGCGTCCTCAATGCGGTCGGCGGCTCCACCAACGCCGTGATCCACCTGCTGGCCATCGCCGGCCGCACGCCGGCCCCCCTCGACCTCGGCGAGGTCGGCCGGCTCGGCCGCGGCGTCCCGGTGCTTGCCGACGTCGAGCCCTCCGGTCGGTTGCTGATCCAGGACTTCCACGCCGCCGGCGGGGTGCCCGCGGTGCTGCACCTGCTCGGCGACCAGGTGGAGCTCGACGCCCTCAGCGCGACCGGCCGGCCGTGGCGCTCCGAGCTCCCGGCCGCGGTGACGACCGGCGGCGCCTTGCGGGACCCGGCCGACCCGCTGCACGCCGACGGCGCGTATGCCGTCGTCACCGGCACGCTGGCACCGGACGGCGCCGTGATCAAGACGTCCGCCGCATCGCCCCGTCTCTTCACGCACCGCGGCAAGGCGCTGGTCTTCCGCTCCTACGAGGAGATGCGCGCGCGGATCGACGACCCCGATCTCCCGGTCACCGCCGACACCGTCCTGGTGCTGGCCGGCGCGGGTCCGGTCGGCGTGCCAGGCATGCCGGAGTGGGGCATGATCCCGATCCCCGCGAAGCTCGCGGCGCAGGGTGTGAGCGACATGGTGCGGGTCACCGACGCGCGCATGAGCGGCACGTCGTTCGGCACCTGCTTCCTGCACGTCGCCCCCGAGGCGGCAGTCGGGGGACCGCTCGCGCTCGTGCAGGACGGCGACGTCGTCGCGATCGACGTGGCCACCGGCCGGCTCGACCTCGAGGTCTCCTCCGGCACGCTCGACGAGCGGCGTGCGCACTGGATCCCGGCCACCTCCGCGCACCTGCGCGGGTGGCCGGCCCTCTACCAGGCGCACGTCACGCAGGCCGACACCGGCTGCGACTTCGATTTCCTGCAGGCGCCGACTGCGGCGCACCGCAGGTTCGTGCCCCCCGTCGTCGGACGGTCCTGATGACCGATCGACGACGGAGGGCGCGCTCGCCATCCCACAGCGGACACGCTGCGGCACGACAAGGAGGACACGTGCGAAGAACAGCACTCATCGCGACCGCTGTGGCGACGGCTGCCGTCCTGGCGGCCTGCTCGGGCGGTTCGGACTCGCCCAAGGCCGGCTCCGGCTCGGCCGACAAGGGCCCGGTGACACTCACCCTCTGGCACAACTACGGCACCGAGCAGAACGCCGTCGCCACCCAGGGACTCACCGAGGCCTACCACGCGCTGCACCCCGACGTGAGCTTCAAGGTCGTCAGCCAGCCCGGTGACAACTACTTCTCGCTGCTGCAGGCGTCGGCCATCTCGAAGACCGGCCCGGACCTCGCCGTCATGTGGACCGGCCTGTTCACGCTGAAGTACAAGAACATGCTGGTCAACCTCAAGGGGAAGGTTCCCGACGCCACCCTCGAGCGGGTCCAGGGCCTGGAGTGGATGTCGGACAAGTTCGACGCGAGCAACGGCCCGCTCGTCATGCCCCTGGAGCAGCAGTTCTACATCGGCTTCTACAGCAAGAAGGCCTTCGCCAAGGCCGGCATCAGCGCCGTCCCCACCACCTGGGACGAGCTCTTCGCGGCCTGCGGCAAGCTGAAGTCCGCCGGGTACACGCCCCTCGTCTACGGAAACGGCGGCCAGAGCCTGGGCGCGCAGCTCTATCCCTGGTACGACGCGAGCTACCTGATGATCGGGGCGCACTCGGTCGCGGACTGGAAGGGTCTCTACAACGGCGACATCTCGTGGGACGACCCGAGCAACACCGCCCAGCTGTCCAAGTGGGCCCAGCTGGAGTCCCAGGGCTGCACCAACACTGACATCCTCACCAAGACCGACAACCTCGACGACTTCACCAGCGGCAAGGCCGCGATGATCATCGACGGGACCTGGGACACCCAGAAGTTCACCGACGCCATGAAGGACGACGTCGCGGCGTTCGTCCCGCCGTTCTCCGACCAGCCGATCAAGGGCGTGGTGCAGTACCCCGGTGACGGCTTCAGCATCCTGAGCCAGTCGAAGCACCAGGCGGCGGCGGCGGACTTCCTCGCCTTCCTGGCCAGCGACGCCGGCGCGAAGGTCATCAACGAGGCCGGCCTCATCCCGGACCTCACCGGGACCAGCACGACCAACCCGGTCAACCAGCAGATGCTGGACTTCGTCGCCGGCCAGGGGTTCACCGCGTACCCCATGCTCGACAACGTCGTCCAGGGCGACGTCGTCGACGCCGGGAACAAGATCCTGCCGCCGATCCTGGCCGGCAAGAAGGCCCCGGCCGACGGACTCGGACAGCTGAACACGGTGTGGAGCCAGCTGGCCGCGGACCAACGAGGGAGCGACTACTCCTAGCCGCCCCGCCCCTGTCGCCTGGGGCACCGGACGCCCCCCGCTCCGGTGCCCCAGGTCCGCACCCCGCAACACTGGCCCGCCGCACAACCGCAGGAGTACCGCCATGAGTGCCCAGACCGCCGCGACGCGGGACGCGGGACCCGCGACGCGCCGCGTGCGGCATCGTCGACCTACGTCGGCCCTGGCGCGCAACCGCGGCCGCGCCGGCATGGCACTCACCCTGCCCGCTTTCGCCCTGGTAGCACTGCTGCTCGGCCTCCCGATCGGGCAGGCGGTGTACTACTCGATGACCCGCTGGGACGGCATCACCGCGACGTGGGTCGGGCCGTCGGCCTACACCCGGCAGCTGACCAACCCGATCTTCTGGCGAGTGCTGGAGAACAACGGGATCCTGCTGCTGGCCGTACCGGTCGCGATCGTCATCCCGCTCGGCATCGCCGCTGTGCTGCACGAGCGAGTGGTCGGTTGGCGGTTCTTCCGCTCGGTCTACTTCCTGCCGACGGCCGTGTCATGGGTCGTCATCGGCATGGTGTCCGCCCGGTTCTTCGCCCAGGACGGCATGCTGAACCATCTGCTCGCGAACATCGGCCTCGGCTCGGTCACGACCGACCTGCTGGCCGGCGAACGCTCGGCCCTGGTCGCTGTCGCGATCACCTTCGTGTGGTCCATGGTCGGCACCAACACCATCATCTTCCTGACCGGTCTCGCCACCGTCGACCCGACTCTGCACGAGGCAGCGAAGGTGGACGGTGCGGGCGCCCTCCGGCTGTTCTGGTACATCACGTTCCCGCAGCTCAAGCGGTTCGTGCAGTTCTCCTTCGTCATGACGGTGATCAGCGCCTTCACGGCGCTGTTCAGCCTGATCTTCGTCATGACGGGCGGCGGCCCCGGCTACGGCACGACCACGCTGGAGTTCTTCGTCTACCAGACCGCGTTCGCCAAGGGTGAGTTCGGCACCGGGGCGCTGCTGGGCGTCGTCCTCTTCGTGATCATGGCCGCCCTCGGCGCCGCGCAGCTGAAGCTGCTGCGCTCGGACGACTGACGGCGAGGACACCGTGACCATCACCGCCCCCGCGCCCACCTCCCCGACCTCGACTGCTTCCCTCCCCCGCCGGCGCAAGCCGTTCAGTCTCCGCAGAGCGTCGCTGCTCGCCCTCATGCTGGTGATCGCGGCCGTCATGCTCTATCCGTTCTGGTTCATGATCGACACGTCGTTCAAGACACAGAGCCAGTATCTGAGCGGCAGCGGGCACTCGCTGGACGGCTGGCGCACGCTGACCACGGCACTGCCCGTGGGTCGCCAGCTGCTCAACTCGACCATCGTGTGCGCGCTGTCGATCGCGATCATCGTCACGGTGAGCACGACCGCCGGCTTCGCGTTCGCCAAGCTCCGCTACACCGGCGCCACACCGGTCTTCCTGGCGATCATCGCGGCCATGCTCATCCCGATGCAGTCGATCATCATCCCGGCGTACGTGAACATCTCCCACCTGAACCTGCTCACCAGCTACTGGGGTGCGGTGCTGGTCTACGCCGCGCTCGGGACACCGTTCGCGACGTTCCTCATGACCGCCTACTTCCGCGGCCTGCCGGACGAGCTCATCGAGGCGGCCATCGTCGACGGACTCGGCTACGGCCGGGTGTTCCTGCGGATCGCGCTGCCGCTGGCGGTGCCCGCGGTCGTCACGGTCACGGTCCTGCAGTTCATCCAGATCTGGGACGACCTGCTGATCGGGCTGCTCTTCCTGCAGAACCCGGACCAGAGGACCATCACCGTGGGGCTGGGTGCGCTGTCGGCCGGCCGGGTGACCGACATCCCGGTCCTCATGGCCGGTTCGCTGGTCAGCGCGATCCCCGCCGTTGTGGTCTACCTCGTCTTCCAGCGCCACCTGATCAGTGGGCTCACCGCAGGGATCGGCAAGTGACCATGATTCCTCCGGTGGTCGAGTGGACGACCCTGGTCCGCAGCGACAGCGAGCTCGGCGAACGGCCGGTGTGGGACGCGCGCACGGGGACCGCCGTCTGGGTCGACGTCCTGATCGGGACCGTGCACCGGTCCACGCCGCCAGCGCAGGACCGGGCCGGACCCTGGGCCGACACGGCCGTCCAGGTGGGCGCCGTCGTCGGCGCTGTCGCGCTGCGAGAGGGGGGTGGACTGGTCGCCGCCGTGGACTCCGCGTTCCTGATGCTCGACGCACGTGGCCGGCCCGACGCCGATCCGGTGGTGGTGGACCTGCCGCCCGGGCAGCGTTTCAACGACGCCGCGTGCGACCCGGCCGGACGGCTGCTGGCCGGGACCACGTCAGTGTCCGGAACACCCGGGGGCGGCGTGCTGTGGAGCCTGACGGCGGACCGCCGGCACGCGACGCTGCTCGAGGATGTGACGGAGTCCAACGGCCTGGACTGGTCCGGCGACGGTGCCGTCTTCTACTACGTCGACTCGGGCGAGCCGGTGGTCCGCCGCTATGCCTACGACGTGGCCGACGGCCGCCTCGGGCCGCGGCTCGCCGACCTCGCGGTGCTCGGCCAGGACGAGGGCGTGCAGGACGGGCTGGTCGTCGACAGCGAGGGCGCCGTCTGGGTAGCGCTCTGGCAGGGCGGGGCCCTGCACCGGTACGCGCCGGACGGTTCTCTGCTGGGCCGGGTGGACCTCCCGGTGGAGCAGCCCACCTGCCCCTGCTTCGCCGGTCCCCGGCTCGACCTGCTCGTCGTCACCACCGCGTGGGAGGGCCTCGCCACGGGCCGCCGCGCCGCCCAGCCGCTAGCCGGCAGCCTGCTGGGGACAGCGTCGTCGTCCACCGGGCGGCTGCCGCACCGCTTCGCGGAACCGCGATGACTCCCGGCGCGCTGACCGGCGTCCTCCCGGTCGTGTCCACGCCCTTCGACGCCACCGACGACATCGACGCCGAGGTGCTGGCCGGCGAGGTGGACTGGCTCATCTCTTGCGGCGTCGACGGTCTGGTCGTCGCGATGGTGTCCGAGGTCCTGCGCCTCAGCGAAGCGGAGCGACGCGCGCTCACATCGGCGGTGGTGGTCGCGGCCGGCGGCCGGGTACCAGTGGTCGCCAGCGTCGGCGCCGAGAGCACGAAGGCCGCGGTCGCGTTCGCCGTCCACGCCGAACGCGCCGGCGCTGCGGCACTGATGGCGATCCCACCGGTGGCCGTCGAGCTGAAGGACGCCGAGATCGCGGCGTACTTCGGCGCGATCCTCCAAGCCGTCGAGATCCCGCTCGTCGTGCAGGACGCGTCCGGCTACCTCGGTCGTCCGCTGTCGTTGGACCTGTACCTCGGCCTGCTCGACGAGCACGGGCCCGACCGGGTCCTGTTCAAGCCGGAGGCGCCGCCCACCGGGCCGCGACTGTCGGCGCTGCGCGACGCCACCGGTGGTCGGGCTCGGGTGTTCGAGGGCACCGGCGGGGCAGCCCTGGTCGACAGCCATCGACGCGGCGTGGTGGGAACCATGCCGGGACCTGAGGTGGCCTGGGCGGTCGTCGAGCTGTGGCGCGCCCTGGCTCGTGGCGACGCGGCGGCAGTCGCCGCGATCCACGGGCCGCTGGCCGGGCTGGTGTCGCTGCAGACCAGCCTCGACGCCTTCGTCGCCGCGGAGAAGCACCTGCTGGTGCGGCAGGGCGTCTTCGTCAGCGACCTCCGACGGCGGCCGTACGGGTACGTCCTCGATGCGGAGACCATCATCGAGATCGACCGGCTGTTCCGTCTGCTCTGCGATGCCGTGCCGGCGCGCCCCATCCCCTCCAGCTCACCGAGGTGACCGTGACCACCCAGTCCGTCGACCCGCGCACCAACGAGAGGTTCGGCCCGGTGCACGAGGACACCTCGCCGGAAGAGCTCTCGCTCCGGGTACAGGCGGCCGCAGCCGCAGCCGACGCCTGGGCGGACACCGGCCCGGCGCAGCGAGCGACGGCGCTGCGGGCCGCGGCCGACGCACTGGACCGGCGCGGCCCCGAGCTGGTCGAGCTGGCAGACCGCGAGACCGGCCTCGGCGGTCCGCGGCTGACCGGCGAGCTCGCGCGCACGACGTTCCAGCTGCGGATGTTCGCCGACGCGCTCGACAACGGGGACGGGCCCGATGTGCTGGTCGACCCCGCCGTGCCCGGCCCACCGCCGGCAGGACACCCCGAGCTGCACCGAGTGCTGGTCCCCCTGGGGCCAGTCGCCGTGTTCGGCGCGAGCAACTTCCCCTTCGCCTTCAGCGTCCCCGGGGGCGACACCGCCTCGGCGCTCGCGGCCGGCTGCCCCGTCGTCGTCAAGGCGCACCCCGGTCACCCGCAGACCAGCGAGGCCGTCGCGGCGGTCATGACCGCCGCGCTCGCTGCGGCCGGCGCGCCCGCAGGGACCTTCGGGATGGTGCGCGGTGTCGACGCGGGTCGTCTGCTCGTCCAGCACCCGGGCATCCGCGCGGCCGCCTTCACCGGCTCGTACGGCGGCGGCCGAGCGCTGTTCGACCTGGCCGCCCGGCGGCCCGACCCCATCCCGTTCTACGGCGAGCTCAGCAGCGTCAACCCGGTCGTCGTGACACCTGCGGCGGCAGAGCGCGGCGCCGCGCTGGCCACCGGATACGTCGACTCGCTGACCCTCGGCGCCGGTCAGTTCTGCACCAACCCAGGCCTGCTCCTCGTCCCGGCCGGCGGCGGCGTGACGGAGCTGGTCGTCGCCGAAGCCGGCCGGCGCGAGCCCGGTGTGATGCTTCACCGGGGGGTGGCGGAACTCTTCCACGGGAAGGTGACCCGACTCGCCGGGCTGCCAGGCGTGCGGGTGCCCGTGCCCGGCGCGACTCCCGACCGACCCGGGGCCTGGAGCGCGCCGGTGATCCTCGCCGTCGACGGCGCGACCGCGGCGGCGAACCTCGACCTGCTCCACACCGAGTGCTTCGGGCCGGCGGCCGTTGTCGTGGAGTACGCCTCGGAGGAGGAGCTCCTGCTGCTGCTGACCCACCTTGACGGCTGCCTGGTCGCGACGATCCACGCCAGCGAGGACGAGCCGCTCGCCGCAACGCTGGTGCGTCGCCTGGCCCGGATCGCCGGCCGCGTGGTGTGGAACGACTGGCCGACCGGTGTCGCCGTCACGGCTGCCCAGCACCACGGCGGACCGCATCCGGCAACGACGAACCCGCTGCACAGCTCGGTCGGCCTGACCGCAACGCAGCGCTTCCTGCGGCCGGTCGCCTACCAGTCGGTGCCGCAGTCGTTGCTGCCTGCGGGGCCGCGGAGCTGACCGGCCGCTCCTGGTCTGCGCCGGGCAGCTCTCAGGCGGCGACGGCTCCGCGCGGGAGGTCGGCGGCGCCGAAGAGGTCGCGCAGGCCGCGCATCGACGCCAGCCGGGCCGCGGGGTCGGGCACGGTCGTCGTCACCATCAGCTCGTCGGCGGCGGTCGCCGAGAGCAGCTCGCCCAGCTGGCGGCGTACGGTCTGCGGTCCGCCGACGGCCTGGCCGGCAAGCCGCTCGCGCATCGCGGCCTCCTCGACCTTGGTCCAGGGGTGCGCCGCCGCCTGCTCGACGGTCGGCAGCTGCGTCGGGTTGCCGCGGCGCAGCGCGAGGAACGACAGCGCGAGCGGCTTCGCGAGCTCGAGAGCGTGCACGTCGGTGTCGGCCAGGACCACCTGCGCGGCGACCATGGCGTACGGCGCGTCGAGCACGTCCGACGGCCGGAACGACCGCCGGTAGAGCTCGAGGGCCGGCAGGGTGTTCTGCGCCATGAAGTGGTGGGCGAAGGCGAAGGGCAGACCCAGCAACCCGGCGAGCTGCGCGCTGTAACCAGACGAGCCCAGCAGCCAGATCGGCGGGTTCTCGCCGAGACCGGGCACCGCGGTGACCGCGCGGTAGGGGTGGTCGTCGGGGAAGCCACCGCGGAAGAAGCCCACCAGCTCGCCGAGCTGCTGCGGGAAGTCCTCGTCGGACAGCGGCGGGACGCTGCGGCGCAGCGCCCGCGCGGTGTTCTGGTCGGTGCCCGGCGCCCGGCCGAGGCCGAGGTCGATCCGCCCGGGGTGCAGGGCGGCAAGCGTGCCGAACTGCTCGGCAACGACCAGCGGCGGGTGATTGGGCAGCATCACGCCACCGGAGCCGACCCGGATCCGCGAGGTCGCCGCCGCGATCGCCGCGATGAGCACTGACGGGGCGCTGGACGCGACGCCGGGCATGCCGTGGTGCTCGGCCACCCAGAACCTTGTGAAGCCGAGGTCCTCCACCACCCGGGCCAGCTCGACGGTGGCCCGCAGGGCGTCGCCCGGGGTGCTGCCGGCGGCCACCGGCGCCAGGTCGAGCACGGACAGCGGTACTGCGGAGAGGTCGCTCACCTCGACGGCAACCGGCGCGCGGCCCCGGGACATCCCCCGGGCCCCCCGCCGGCGCCCGGGCGGGGCCGCCGTGCCGTGCGGTGGTGCCGG
>JBBRVW010000029.1:0-64342 GCA_038246545.1 Actinomycetes bacterium
GGCAGCAGTGTGTGATCTGGACCACCGCGATCCCTACCCGAGAGGCCCGACCTCGGCGGGCAACCTCGACCCGCAGTGCCGCAGCCACCACACCGTGAAGACCCACACCGACACGGAGGTCGAAAGCGACGGCGCCGGCGGCCTGAACATGACACTGCCCTCCGGCCGCGGTTACCACCGCCCCGCCGACCCCGTGCTGACCGAGGTCGATGCCGTTCTCGACGTCCCGCCGTTCTGAGAACGTGTGCTCCTGTCGCCCGACAGCGTGGAGCGAACACGTCACGATTGATGTGCGCCTCGCGTCAGGTACGTGCGGGTTCAGCGGCACTCACGTGAGCGCTTCGGGCGTGACGAGACAGAACGGATGCCCCACCGGGTCGGCGTAGACCCGGTAGCCGATGGGCTTGTCCGAGCCTTCCAGGAGCCTGGCCCCGAGACTGAGCACCCCCTCCTGTGCGATGTCCAGATCGCTGACCAGGACGTCGATGTGCATCTGCTGCGGGGATGCAGACGACGGCCACTCGGGCGCCTTATAGTCGGTCACCTGCTGGAGGGCGATGCGTGGAAGCTGGGCCGAATCCCCCAACGTCACCCACTCGTCACTGTCTTCGACGCGTGCCAGCCCCATGAGCCCCTGATAGAACGGGGCGAGGGCTTGTGGTGCTGGGCAGTCGATGACGAGACAGCTGAGGGTTCCGATCATGAGCGAACCCTCGCACGTCCCGGGCCGTGTGCTCGGCGCCGCCGGAGCGCCCCCCGTACTGCCGAGTCAGGAGAGCCGCCGATGACAGGTCGGGGTGCGGGACCGACACCGCAGAGCGTCGTGCGCGCGGGGTACGACGCGATCGGCGAGCGCTACCACGGGTGGTCGCACACGACCCCGACCCGACTGCGGATGGTCGACCTCGTGCTCGGAGCGCTGCAGCCCGGCAGCGTCGTGGTCGACCTCGGCTGCGGCCCGGGCGACCCGGCGACCCGGCGGCTGTGCGAGGCAGGCCACCACGTCCTCGGCGTCGACCTGTCCGGGGAGCAGCTCGCGATCGCCCGACGACTCGCGCCGGGGGCCACCCTGGTGCAGGCCGACGTCGCGGAGTTCGCCCTGGCGTCGGAGTCGGTCGACGCCGTGGTGTCCTTCTACGCCACCGGACACCTCCCGGCGGCCGCGCACGGCCCGTTCTACGCTGCGGTCGCCGGCTGGCTCCGGCCGGGGGGACTGCTCCTCACCAGTGCGCCGCTGAGCATCGGCGACGACGCCGACGACGACTGGCTGGGGGTGCCGATGTTCTTCGGCGGCGTCGGCGTCGAGGCGACCCTCGCGGCGGTCGAGGACGCCCGGCTGGTCGTCGACTCGGCCGAGGTCGTCGTCGAGGACGAGTCCGGCGGCGAGCGGTTCCTCTGGGTCGTTGCGCGCAGGCCGCGATGAGGCGGCCGGAGGTCGTGCTGACCACCCGGCGGCTGCGACTGCGAGCGGCCATGCTGCCGGGATGACCAGGCGAACCCCGCTGGACCGGGTCCGCGCCGTCTGCCTCGCACTGCCCGAGGTGAGCGAGCGGCCGAGCCACGGGACACCGACCTTCTTCGTGCGCGACAAGGCGTCCTTCGTGATGTTCTGGGACGACCACCATGGCGATGGCCGGCTCGCCCTGTGGTGCGCGGCACCGCCGGGCGCGCAGGGGGAGATGGTGCGCGAGAGCCCCGAACGGTTCTTCCGTCCGCCGTACGTCGGGCACCGCGGCTGGATCGGGGTGCGGGTGGATGGCCGGCCGGACTGGGCCGAGGTGCGGGCGGTCTGCGTCGAGGCGTACCGCACCGTCGCCCCGAAGCGGCTGGTGGTTCAGCTCGACGCCGCCGCGGAACAGTAGGTTCCGGGCATGTCCTTCGACGTCGGGGCCGACGCGTACGGCCGGTTCATGGGCCGCTGGTCCGAGCCGCTCTCCGGCCGGCTCGCCGACCTGTCGGGCGCGGCCCGCGGGCAGCACGTGCTGGACGTCGGCTGCGGCCCGGGAGCGCTCAGCGCTGAGCTGGTCCACCGGGTGGGTGCCGACCACGTCCGGGCCGTCGATCCCTCGGGACCGTTCGTCGCGGCGGCCCGCAGCCGGCTGCCCGGCGTCGACGTACGCCGAGCCGCAGCCGAGGACCTGCCGTTCGACGACTGCACCTTCGACGCGTCGCTGGCCCAGCTGGTGGTGCACTTCATGGCCGATCCCTTGGCCGGGCTGCGGGAGATGGCCCGGGTGACGCGTCCCGGCGGGGCAGTCGTGGTCTGCGTCTGGGACTACGCCGGTGAGCGGGCGCCCCTGTCGACGTTCTGGCGGGCCGCCCGCGAGCTCGACTCCACCGCCCCCGGTGAGGCGGACCTGGCCGGCGCCCGCGAGGGACACCTGCGCGAGCTCGTGGTGGCGGCCGGGCTGGTCGACGTCGAGGAGTCGGTGCTGACCGTCCGGGCGCGGTTCGCCACCCTCGACGACTGGTGGGAGCCCTACACCTTGGGTGTCGGTCCGGCCGGTGACCACGTCGGGCACCTGTCCGACGACGACCGGGCCGACCTGAGAGCCCGGTGCGCCAGGCTGCTCCCGCCGGCGCCGTTCGAGCTCGCGGCGAGCGCCTGGGCCGTGCGGGCGACGGTCGCTCCCTAGTCGATCGGGGTCGGCGGCTGGTCCGCGCGCCGACCCAGGGTGACGCCGACACTCGCCAGGCTCACGAGCGACAGCGCGACCAGCTCGCGGTGGCCCAGCCGCTGGTCCAGCACCAGCAGACCTGCGATCGCAGCCGCCCCGGGCTCGAGGCTCATCAGCACCCCGAACACCCGGGTCGGCAGCTGGCGCAGCGCCGTCAGCTCCAGCGCGTAGGGCACGACCGACGACAGCAGTGCGACTGCGAGCCCGATCAGAAGGGCCCAGCCGTCGACCACCGCGTGCGCGGCGCCCGCGGCGCCGAACGGCAGCGCGAGCAGCGTGGAGACGCAGAGGGCGATTGCCAGACCCTGGACTCCGGGGAGCACCTGCCCGACGCGGGCGCTGGCCAGGATGTAGCCGCCCCAGAACAGGCCCGCCAGCAGTGCCAGCGCCAGGCCGGCGAGCGGTGTGGCCCCGGTGTCCCGGAGGCCGAGGATCACGACACCGGCGCCGGCGAGCACCACCCACAACAGGTCGGCCGCACGGCGGGTCTGGGCCAGCGCGACGAGCAACGGGCCGAGGAACTCCACCGTCACCGCGACACCGAGCGGCACCTCCCGGATCGCCAGGTAGAACACCAGGTTCATCGCGCCCATGGTCAGACCGAGCACGACCGCCGCCGTCCACTGGGCGCGGTCCCACCGCCGTAGCGCGGGCCGGGTCACCGCCATGAGCAGGGCGGCCGCGAACCCGAGCCGCAGCAAGGTCACCCCGGCCGACCCGGTGACGTCGAAGACTGTGCGGGCCACCGCGCTACCGGTCTGCACCGACGCGATCGACACGAGCACCAGTGCGGGAGCCGGTACCCGTTCGGCGAGGGACGCCCCGGCGCTGGACACCAGGCGACCCTAGACGCCGGCCCCCGGTAGGTTGCGCCAGGTCGGACCGACGAGCCGGGAGGAGGGTCCGCCATGGCGGTGCGCGCGATCCGGGGTGCCACACAGCTCGACGAGGACGACCGCGACCACCTGCTGGCCTCGGTCGACGAGCTGATCCGCGCGCTGCTCTCGGAGAACGGGCTCGAGCACGACGACCTCGTGTCGATGCTGTTCACGGCCACGCCCGACCTGCACAGCGAGTTCCCGGCCCTGGCGGCCCGGCAGCTCGGCATCGGGGACGTGCCCCTGCTCTGCGCCCAGGAGATCGACGTGGCCGGCGCGATGCCTCGCGTGATCCGGGTGATGGTGACCGTCGAGACCGACCGCTCGAAGTCCGAGGTCCGCCACGTCTACCTGCGCGGTGCGGTGGCGCTGCGTCGCGACCTCGCCCAGTGACCGGCACCGGCGACGACGCCCCGGCGCTGCGGACCTGCCTGGTGGTCGGCTCCGGCCTGATCGGGACCTCGGTCGCCCTCGCGCTGAGCCGCCAGGGTGTGCGCGTGCACCTCACGGACCGCGACCCGCGCGCAGCCCGTCAGGCGGCCGACCTCGGCGCCGGGACGGTGGATCCGCCGGCGGTCCAGGTCGACCTCGCGGTCGTCGCGGTGAGTCCGTCGGCAACCGCCGAGGTCGTCAGTGGCCTGCTCGCCGGGAACGTCGCCGCGACCGTCGTGGACACCTGCGGGGTGAAGGACCGCGTCCTGCGCGAGGTAGCAGCCACGGTCGGGGCCGCCCCGCACTTCGTCGGCACCCATCCGATGGCCGGCCGGGAGAAGTCCGGCCCGCTCGCCGCGCGTGCCGACCTGTTCGAGGGCCGTCCGTGGGCCGTGTCACCGCGCGGGGCCGACGAACGGTCCCTCGCTCGGGTCGCGCTGCTGCTCGACCTGTGCGGCGCCGTGCGGGTGGACATGGAGCCCGCGGACCACGACGCCGCGGTGGCGCTGGTCTCGCACGTGCCACAGG
The DNA here is from genome assembly GCA_038246545.1 of Actinomycetes bacterium. Taxonomy (GTDB): domain Bacteria; phylum Actinomycetota; class Actinomycetes; order JACCUZ01; family JACCUZ01; genus JBBRVW01. Next base: position 4,517 of record JBBRVW010000029.1, read on the forward strand.
TCGCCGCCTCGCTGGTCGCCGCCCGGCTCGCCGAGGGCGACGACTCGGCACTGGCGCTCACCGGCCAGGGGCTGCGCGACGTCACCCGGGTCGCGGCGTCCGACCCCGACCTCTGGGTCGACGTCCTGGTCGCCAACGCGGGGCCGGTCGCCCGGGTCCTGACCGAGCTGCGGCAGGACGTCGATGCCGTCGTGCACGCGCTCCAGGAGGTCGACGACGACGTCGAGTGGGCCCGCACGTCCCTGCGCGAGGTGCTGGTGCGTGGCAACGCCGGCCGAGCCCGGTTGCCCGGCAAGCACGGTGGCCGGCCCACGCCGTACGCCGTGGTGCCGGTGGTGCTCCCGGACCGTCCCGGCCAGCTGGGCCGGCTCTTCGCCGACGTCGGCGGTGCGGGCGTGAACATCGAGGACATCCGGATCGAGCACTCGCCCGGCCAGCCGGTCGGCCTGGTCGAGCTCGCGGTCGCTCCGGGCGCCCAGGAGGCTCTGGTCGCGGCGCTGGACGCGCTCGGGTGGGTCGTGCACGCCGAAGGCACGTAGACTCCCGGGGTTCCCCGCCTTCTTCTCCAGCTGTCTCCGAGGTCTCTGCATGCCCGCGCCCAGCCAGCTCGTCGTCGCTGTCGACGGCCCCTCCGGGTCGGGCAAGTCCAGCGTCTGTCGGGAGGTCGCCCGTCGACTCGGTCTGCGCTACCTCGACACCGGCGCGATGTACCGCGCGCTCACCTGGTGGGTCCTGGACAAGGGTGCCGACCTCGACGACGCCGACACGGTCGCCCGGATGGCGCGCGAGCTGCCGCTCGACCTCGGCACCAGCCCCGACAGCACGCTGCTCACCGTCGGGGGCAGCGACGTCAGCGCTGCGGTCCGGGAGCCCCGCATCTCGGCGGCCGTGAGCGCGGTCGCGACCAACCTCGGTGTCCGCGAGGAGCTGGTGCGCCGGCAGCGCGTGATCGCGAACGACGGCGGCGGCATCGTCGTCGAGGGTCGCGACATCACCACCGTCGTGGCGCCGGACGCCGACGTGCGGGTACTGCTCACGGCCTCGGAGCAGGCCCGCCTCGCCCGTCGTGCCCTCGAGGTGCACGGCAGCGACGACGACGAGTCGATCGCCGCCACGCGCGACCACGTGCTGCGCCGTGACGCGCAGGACTCCACCGTGGCCGACTTCCTCGAGGCCGGCGAGGGCGTCATCGTCGTCGACTCCTCGGACCTGACCTTCGAGGAGACCGTTCAGGCGCTCCTCGACCTCGTGACAGCGGTGCACCGTGACTGACGACACGTTCGACCCCGGCTACGTCGCCGCCGACGAGGACGAGGCCACCGGCCCGGTCCCGGTGCTGGCGGTCGTGGGCCGCCCCAACGTGGGGAAGTCCACCCTGGTCAACCGCATCATCGGCCGCCGCGAGGCCGTCGTCGAGGACGTGCCCGGGGTGACGCGTGACCGGGTGCCCTACGACGCGACCTGGAACGGTCGGCGCTTCACCGTCGTCGACACCGGCGGCTGGGAGCACGACGCCAAGGGTCTGGCGGCGCAGGTCGCCGGCCAGGCCGAGGTCGCGATCTCGCTCGCCGACGCCGTGCTCTTCGTCGTCGACGCCACGGTCGGGCCGACCGACACCGACGAGGCCGTGGTGCGCGTCCTGCGTCGCGCCGGCAAGCCGGTCGTCCTGGTGGCCAACAAGGTCGACAACGCCAAGACCGAGGCCGACGCGGCCGAGCTGTGGTCGCTCGGCCTCGGCGAGCCCTACGCCGTCTCGGCCCTGCACGGCCGGGGAAGCGGCGAGATGCTCGACGCCGTCCTCGCCGCCCTGCCGGAGACGCCCGCCGAGACCGACGACCTGGAGGCCGGACCGCGCCGGGTCGCGCTGCTGGGCAAGCCCAACGTCGGCAAGTCGTCGCTGCTCAACAAGCTGGCCGGCCAGGACCGGGTCGTCGTCGACGCCGTGGCCGGCACGACCCGCGACCCCGTCGACGAGATGATCGTGCTGGGCGACCGCGAGTGGCGGTTCGTCGACACGGCCGGCATCCGTCGGCGCGCGCACCAGGCCAGCGGCACCGACTACTACGCGACCCTGCGGACCCAGTCGGCGCTGGACCGGGCCGAGGTCGCCGTGGTGCTGGTCGACTCCAGCGAGACGCTGTCCGAGCAGGACACCCGGATCATCTCGATGGTCGTGGAGTCCGGCCGCGCGCTGGTCATCGCCTACAACAAGTGGGACCTGCTCGACGAGGAGCGCCGGTACTACCTGGAGCGCGAGATCGAGCGCGACCTGGTGCAGGTGCCGTGGGCGCCGCGGGTCAACATCTCGGCCCGCACCGGGCGGCACATGGAGCGGCTCGTACCAGCCCTGGACGTCGCCCTCGCCTCGTGGGAGTACCGGGTGCCCACCGGTCGGCTCAACGCCTTCCTGGGCGAGCTGGTCGCGGCCCACCCGCACCCGGTCCGGGGCGGCAAGCAGCCGCGGATCCTGTTCGCGACCCAGGCCGACGCACGGCCGCCGCGGTTCGTGCTCTTCACCTCCGGCTTCCTCGAGGCCGGCTACCGGCGGTTCGTCGAGCGCCGGCTGCGCGAGGAGTTCGGTTTCGAGGGAACGCCGATCCAGGTCAGCGTGAAGATGCGCGAGAAGCGCGGCCGTTGACGGCCACCCCGTCCCCTAGCCGACGAGGATGACCGACACCCGGCCGTCGACCAGCGTGTCGAAGCCCGGCATCACCCGCACCCCGCCGAGGAAGCGCGAGACCTGGCGGGCCTGGCGGCGCTGCTCGGGGTCGAGCCAGTACACGGTCGTGGTGCTCACGTTGCCGCGGAAGTCCTCGACCCGGCCGATCTCCCAGCCGGCGTCCTCAAGTCGCGCCGCCACCTGCTCCGCCGTCCCGTTCGCCGCGGACTGGTTGAGCACGTCGACCTTCACCGGCGCCGGCGCCCCGGCGGTGGGGCTGGCCGGTGACGTCGTCCCGGTGTCCGAGGGCGTCGCGGCCCCCGGTGCCGACGAGCTGGTGGGAGCCGGTGCCGCGGACGTGGCGGCGTCGCCCGACGCCGCCGGTGTCGCGGTCGGGGTGCCGGACGAGCCCGGGGCCGCGGTGGTGACGTCGCCGTCCCCGCCCGGGTCCACCAGGGCCACGATCACCACGATCGCCGTCGCGATGCCGATGACCGCCGCCAGCTGGACGAGGAACAACCGGGCCAGCTCGGTCACCGGGCCGCGCTCGACGCGGCTCGGGGGAGGGCTCTGCTGGTCGGGGTGCACGTGGTGCGGGTCGCTCACGCGGCCAATCCCATCACGACAGCCCCGGCACCGTCGCCAGCTGGCTCTCGATCAGCTCGCGGTCCTCCTCGTCGTCGACCTCCTCGAGCGTGCTGCGCGCGTCAGCAGCCCAGCGGTCCCGCTCGTCGTCGTGGCCGGCGACGGCGTGCGCGCGCGCCATCCCCTCCTGCGTCGAGGCCACCAGCCACAGCGGAACGCCGTCCCCGGCGGCCGTGGCCCGGTCGAGCGCGGCCGAGGCGAAGTCCAGCGCCAGGTCGGCGTGGCCGAGGTGGCTCGCGACGTGCGCCACCAGCCAGTCGCCCGCGGCGTAGTTCTCGTCGGTGCCGAGGCCCTCCCAGTGCAGCCGGGACGCCAGCGCAGTCGCCAGCAGGGTCCGGTCGGCCGCGTCGTCGCGGTCCTGCTCGAGCAGCTCCCAGGTCCGGTTGAAGAGCGCTACCGCGAGAGCGCGCTGGCCGGCCGGGTCGAGCGTGGGGGAGGTCGCCATCCCCGCATGCTGCCACGGGGGCCCCAGCGGCACCGGCGTCCGTCGGTCCGGCGCCGTAGGGTGCCGGTGTGACCAGTGACGTCACCACCCCGTCGTCCGCCGCACCCGGGTCCCCGGCCGAGCTCGCCGACCGCCTCGACGCGGTCGGCTACCTGGCTGACGAGGGCCTGGCCACCGCGGCGTACCTCGCGCTGCGCATGCACCGGCCGCTGTTCTGCGAGGGCGACGCGGGGGTCGGCAAGACCGCGCTGGCGTCGGCACTGGCCCAGGTGCTCGGCGCCGACCTGATCAGGCTGCAGTGCTACGAGGGGCTGGACGCCGCGCAGGCCCTGTACGACTGGGACTTCCCGCGGCAGCTGCTGCACCTGCGGGCCGCCGAGGCGGTGGGCAGCGGCACCGAGGTCGCCGATGCCGAGCGCCTCGAGCACGAGATCTACGACCGCCGGTTCCTCGTGGCCCGCCCGTTGCTCCAGGCGCTGGAGGCGGGGCCGCGTGCCGTGCTGCTCGTCGACGAGGTCGACCGGGCCGACGACGAGTTCGAGGCGTTCCTGCTCGAGGTCCTCAGCGACTGGACCATCTCGGTGCCCGAGCTCGGCACGCTGCGCGCCGAGACGCCGCCCGTGGTGATCCTCACGAGCAACCGCACCCGGGAGGTCCACGACGCCCTCAAGCGCCGCTGCCTCTACCACTGGCTCCCGCACCCCGACATCGAGCGGGAGGTAGCGATCATCCGGCGCCGGCTCCCGGAGGCCTCCGAGGCGCTGGCCCGGTCGGTGGCCCGGGTCGCCGCACGGGCCCGGGACGAGGACCTGCTCAAGGCGCCCGGCGTCGCCGAGTCGCTCGACTGGACCGAGGCGCTGCTCGCGCTCGGCGCCCGCTCGCTGGCGCCCGGCGACCTCGACAAGGCCGCTGCCAGCCTCGGCGCGTTCGTGAAGTACCGCGAGGACCAGGACCGGGTCTCGCAGCAGCTCGCGGAGTGGGCGGCGGCGGGATGAGCCCGGCGCCCGTCACGGTCGACGAGGATGCCGACGCGCTCACGGGCACGCTGGTCGGCTTCGCTCGGGTGCTGCGGGCAGCCGGCGTCGCCGCCACGCCCGACCGGCTGCACTCGACGGTCGCCGCCGTCGGCCATCTCGACGTCGGCCGCCGCAGCGACGTCTACTGGGCCGGGCGGCTGACCCTGTGCGCCGGGCCGGACGACCTCGACCGCTACGACCGCGCGTTCGAGGCGTGGTTCGGAGGCCGCGCGGCACCCGCCCTGCGCAGCGTCCCGCCGGTGCAGGTCCTGCGGCCGGTCGCGGTGCCCGGCACGGAGCGCGAGGCCGGCGCCGCCGACCGCGCGGACGAGCTGCCGGCGGCCACCGCGAGCGACGTCGAGGTGCTGCGGCACCGGGACCTCGCCGACCTCACCGCAGCCGACCGGGAGACGGTCCGCCGGCTGATCGCGCTGCTCGACCCGGTGGGCGAGACCCGGGTCTCGCGGCGGCAGCAGCCGGCGTACCGCGGCCGGCTCGACCCCGGCCGCACGGTGCGGTCGATGCTGCGGCGGGGCGGGGAGCCGGCCCGTCTCGAGCACCGGGTGCGCCGACCGCGGTCGCGCCGCCTCGTGCTGGTCGTCGACGTCAGCGGGTCGATGCAGCCGTACGCCGACCCGTACCTCCGGTTCGCCCACGCGGCCGCGCGACGCCGGCCCGGCACCGAGGTCTTCACGGTCGGCACCCGCCTGACCCGTGTCACCCGGGAGATGCGGGGCCGGGACGCGTCCGCTGCGCTGGTGGCCGTGGCCGGCAGCGTGCCGGACTGGAGCGGTGGTACCCGGCTCGGCGAGCTGATCAAGGCGTTCCTCGACCGCTGGGGTCAGCGCGGCACGGCCCGCGGTGCCGTGGTGGTGGTGGCCAGCGACGGATGGGAGCGCGGCGACGCGACCCTCTTGGGCGCGCAGATGCAGCGGCTCTCACGGCTTGCGCACCGGGTGGTGTGGGTGAACCCGCACCGCGGCCTGCCGGGCTACGCGCCGATGACCGCGGGGATGCAGGCCGCGCTGCCGTTCGTCGACGACTTCGTCGACGGCCACACCTTCGACGCGCTGGAGCGCCTGGCCGCCCTGCTGGGGAGCCGGTCCGGAGGGAGCCGCCGTGCATGACGTCGTCGACGAGGTGGCCCGCCTGCACGAGGCGGGTGGCCGGTTCGCGCTGGCGACCGTTGTCGGCACCTGGCGCAGCGCGCCGCGCCAGCCGGGCGCGGCGATGGTGGTCTCGCCGGCTGGCGAGCCGCTGGGCAGCGTGAGCGGCGGCTGTGTCGAGGGCGCCGTCTACGAGCTGGCCCAGGAGGTCATCGCCGGCGGCGAGGCGGTGCTGCAGCGCTACGGCGTCAGCGACGACGACGCGTTCGCGGTCGGGCTCACCTGCGGCGGGATCATCGACGTGTTCGTGGAGCCGGTCGACGCGTCGACCTTCCCCGAGCTGCCCGACGTCGTCGCGTCGGTCCGGGCCCACGAGCCGGTGGCCGTCGCCACGGTGGTCGACGGTCCGGGGGAGGCCGGCGCGCACCTCGTGGTCTGGCCGGACCGCAAGGCCGGCGGCCTCGGCACGCCCCGGCTCGATGCCGCGGTCGGCGACGACGTCCGCGGGATGCTCGACCACGGCGCCACCGGACTGCTGCACATCGGCCCCGACGGCGAGCGCCGCCAGGACGAGCTCAGTGTGTTCGTGCAGTCGTTCGCCCCTGCGCCCCGGATGCTGGTGTTCGGCGCCATCGACTTCGCGGCGGCCGTGGCACGGGTCGGCAAGTTCCTCGGCTACCGGGTCACCGTCTGCGACGCCCGCGGCACGTTCGCCACCCGCAAGCGGTTCCCGGACGCCGACGAGGTGGTGGTGGAGTGGCCGCACCGCTACCTCGCTGCCCAGCCGGTCGACTCGCGCACCGTCATCTGCGTCCTCACCCACGACCCCAAGTTCGACGTCCCGCTGCTCGAGGTCGCCCTGCGCACCGAGGCCGCCTACATCGGTGCCATGGGCAGCCGCCGGACCCACGACGACCGGCTGGCCCGGCTGCGCGACGAAGGCGTCTCCGAGGAGGAGCTCGGCCGGCTGTCGTCGCCGATCGGCCTCGACATCGGCGCCCGCACGCCCGAGGAGACGGCGGTCTCGATCGCCGCCGAGATCGTGGCGCACCGCTGGGGTGGCACCGGTGCCCGGCTGGGCGCGACCGAGGGCCCGATCCACCGGTGAGCCCGGGCCGGGGCAGCTGGAGCCCGGTGGCCGGCCTGGTCCTGGCCGCGGGCGAGGGGCGCAGGCTGGGCCGGCCGAAGGCGCTGGTCGAGCTGGGTGGCGCGACCCTGCTCGACCGCGCGGTCGGGGCCTTGCGCGACGGCGGCGTGGCGGAGGTGCTCGTCGTCTCCGGCGCGCAGCCGCTCGAGCCCGCCGGTGTGGTGGTGGTCGACAACCCGGACTGGCGCAGCGGCCTGGGCACGTCGCTGCAAGCCGGCTTGGGGGCGCTCGCCGGCCGGCCGGCCGACGCCGCGGTGCTGATGGTCGTCGACACCCCCGGCATCGGGGCAGCGGTGGTCCGGCGGCTGGTGGCGGCCTACCGCGGCGGCGCGACCGTCGCGGTGGCGACCTACGGCGGGCAGCGCCGCAACCCCGTCCTGGTGGCCCGCGAGCACTGGGCCGAGGTGGGCCGCCTGGCGCTGGGCGACGTGGGGGCCCGGCCGTTCCTGGCCGCACACCCCGTGCTCGTGACCGAGGTCGAGTGCGGCGACGTCGGCGACCCGGCCGACATCGACACGCCGGAGGACCTGGCCCGCTTCGGCGGGTGATCCCGGGGTGCGATGCTGACCGCCGTGGCCGACCACCCCCCGACCGATCTCGAGATCGCCCGCGGCGCCCGACTGCTTCCCATCGAGGAGGTCGCGGCGGCGGCCGGGATCGACGCCGAGCACCTGGAGCCCTACGGCAGGTACCTCGCCAAGGTCGCGCCCTCCGCCCAGGCGGCGCTCGCCGGACGGACACCGGCCAGGTACGTCGTGGTCACGGCCGTGACCCCCACGCCGCTCGGGGAGGGCAAGACGACCACCTCGATCGGGCTCGCCCAGGGCCTGGCTGCCCTCGGCCACACGTCGATGCTCTCGCTGCGGCAGCCCTCGCTGGGGCCGACGTTCGGCATCAAGGGCGGCGCCGCCGGGGCCGGCTGGAGCCAGGTCGTGCCGATGGAAGCAGTCAACCTGCACCTGACCGGTGACTTCCACGCCGTGACGTCGGCGCACAACCTGCTCGCCGCCATGGTCGACAACCACCTGCACCACGGCAACGAGCTCGGTATCGACGTCCGGAGGATCGCCTGGCGACGGGTCATCGACGTCAACGACCGGGCGCTGCGCAACGTGGTGGTCGGCCTCGGGGCGCGCAGCGACGGCGTCACCCGGGAGACCGGGTTCGACATCACCGCCGCCAGCGAGGTCATGGTGACCCTCTCCCTGGCGCGCTCCCTGCGCGACCTCCGCGAGCGGCTGGGGCGCATCGTGGTGGGGTTCACGACGGCAGGTGCGCCGGTGACCGCCGAGGACCTCAAGGCGGCGGGCGCGATGACGGTCCTGCTGCGCGACGCGATCAAGCCCAACCTCCTGCAGACCCTGGAGCACACGCCGGCGCTGATCCACGCCGGTCCGTTCGGCAACATCGCCACCGGCAACTCCTCGGTCGTCGCAGACCTCCTCGGGATCAGGGCGGCGGACTTCCTGCTCACCGAGGCCGGCTTCGGCGCCGACATGGGCGCCGAGCGCTTCTTCGACGTGAAGTGCCGCGCCTCCGGGCTTCGACCGGACGCGGCGGTCCTGGTGGTCACCGTGCGCGCCCTCAAGCTGCACTCCGGCCGCTACCGGGTGGTGGCGGGCAAGCCGCTGCCACCGGAGATGTTGGCTGAGAGCCCGCACGACGTCCGGGCAGGTGGGGCCAACCTGCGCAGCCACATCGACATCGTGCGGCGGTTCGACGTCTCACCAGTGGTGGCGATCAACGCCTTCCCCGGGGACCACGAGTCGGAGCACGAGGTGATCCGCGAGCTGGCAGCCGAGGCCGGTGTCCGGGTAGCGGTCACCCGGCACGTCGCCGAGGGTGGCGAGGGCTCGCGGGACCTGGCGAAGCTGGTGGTCGAGGCCGCCGGGGAGCCGAGTGCCTTCCGCTACCTCTACGAGCTCGACCGGCCTCTCGCCGAGAAGATCGACGTGATCGCTCGTGAGGTCTACGGCGCCGACGGCATCGACCTGCCGGCGCCGGTGGCGCGACAGCTGAGCCGGTTCGAGGACCTGGGATACGGCGCGCTCCCCGTCGTCATCGCCAAGACCCACCTCTCGCTGTCGTCGGACCCGACCCTGCTCGGCGCGCCGACGGGCTGGCGGCTGCCCGTGCGCGAGGTGCGTGCCGCCGTCGGCGCGGGGTACGTCTACGCGATCTGTGGCGAGATGCGCACGATGCCGGGACTGCCGAGGCACCCCGCGGCGGAGCGGATCGACATCGACGCGGACGGGAACGTGGTCGGCCTGGCCTGACCGCTACTGCACGCAGAACTCGTTTCCCTCCGGGTCGGCCATCGTCGTGTGGAGGGCGCCCGGCTCGGCGACCCGGTACAGCTCGCGGGCGCCGAGCGCGGTGAGCCGCTTCACCTCGGTGTCGATGTTCTGCTTGCCGACGTTGAGGTCGGGATGCACCCGGTTCTTCACCGTCTTGCCCTCCGGCACGAGGATGAAGAGCAGTCGCGCCGCACCGCCGAGCTCCCGGATCGCGTCGTGCTCCGGGTGGCGGATCGCCTCGACGGTGCGCCAGGTCAGCTGGCCGTCGACCTCGACGACGTCCTGCTCGGTGGCGAGCCCCTGCTCGAGGATGCTGCGGACGAACGGCTCGTTGCGCTCGGCCACCCACCCGAGGGCCGCGGCCCAGAACCTCCCCTGAGCGTGCGGGTCGGCGCAGTCGAAGGTGAGCTGGATATTCGTCACGTGTGTCGTGTGCGTCATGGCGACGATCCTGCCTCCGCGGTCTGACGGTGCGGCTCGGTGAGGCGCCCGGGTCGCAACCGTGGCACCAGCGTGAGCTGCACGGTCGCGACCAGCAGAAGGCAGCCGAACGGCACCGTGAAGCCGTCGGTCGCGTCGTGGACGGCGCCGAAGAGGAACGGCCCCAGGGCCGCGGTGGAGTAGGACACCAGGAACACCAGGGCCGACAGCCGGGCCGAGGCAGCCGGGGTCGGCGCGTAGTCGACCAGCTTCACCAGGGCGAGCGCGAAGCCGCCACCCTGGCCGAAGGCGAGCAACAGGATCCAGACCACCGGTGCCGCCTCCGGCGCGAACGCGATTCCGGCGAGGCCCACCATGTTGCAGCCGACGGCGACGGCGATCAGTGGCCGCCGGTCCCGGACCCGGTCCGCCAGCGCCGGTCCGGTCACGCCCGTGACGAGCTGGGCGATGCTCCACAGCGCGAGCAGCAGGCCGGCGTCCCGGGCGGTCCAGCCGTGCGACTCGTAGGTCGGCGGGATCCAGGCGATCTGGGAGTAGAAGCTCAGCGACTGCAGTGCCAGGTAGCCGGCCAGCAGCCAGGTCGTCGGGCTGCGGTACGGCAGCGGTGTCCGCTCGTCGCCCGGGTCGACCGATCCGCGGTCGTTCACCCGTCGGACGACCGGCAGCCAGGCCGCGAGGCCGACGACGGCGAGCAGTCCCCACACCGACAGCGACTCCTGCCACGATCCGAGCGCGTCCGCGACGGGCACGGCGAGCGCCGAGGACGTCGCGGCGCCGACCATCATCGCCAGCAGGTAGACGCCGGTCATCGTGCCGGACCGCTCGGCGAAGAACTCCTTCACGATGCCGGGGAGGACGGTGCCCGCCAGCGCGATGCCGACGCCCACGGCCACCGTGCTCAGCAGCAGGACCGGGAGCGCGTCCGCCACCAGCCGCGCCGCCTGGCCGAGCAGCAGCAGGACCAGCGCCCACCCGACCGTCGCCTCCCGGCCGACCCGGCGGGCGAGCACCTGCGAGACCGGGGCGAACAGGCCCATGCAGAGGACCGGCAGCGTGGTGAGGAGCCCGGCCGTGGCGCCGGACAGCCCGAGGTCGTCCTGGATCGTGCGGACCAGTGGTGGCAGCGCAGCCAGCGCGGCCCGCAGGTTGAGCGCCACCAGGAAGATCGTCACCGCCAGCAGACCCCGGGGCAGCGGCGCCGGCCGGGCGGCGGCAGGCGAGACGTCGGTCATGGCAGAGGAGTCTCTCAGCCGTCCGGCGCGTGGCCGCCGGTCCATCCCGGGTCCCGTCTACGGTGGGTGCATGCAGGTGGCCGCGCGGACCGAGGTGGGGCACGTCCGCACCCGCAACGAGGACGCTCTCCTCGTGGCCGGCCACGAGCGTCTACTCGTGGTCTGCGACGGCCTCGGCGGGCACCCCTCGGGTGACCTGGCCAGCGCCACGGCCGTCGAGAGCCTCCGGTCCGGCGCGTCGGAGGCGGCGTCCTCGCCGGCGGCCCTGGTCGCCGCCCTGCACACGGCGCACGTCGCCGTGGTCGCGGTCGCTGACGAGGACCCGGCCCGGAGCGGCATGGCCACCACGGTCGTCGCGGCCGCCGTAGGTGCAGCCGGCGTGCTCGTGGCGCATGTCGGCGACAGCAGGGCCTACCTCCTCGGCACCGACGGCCGGTTGACGCAGGTGACCCAGGACCACGGTATGGGTGGCTACATCACGCAGGCGCTCGGACTCGACCGCGGCGTCGAGCCCGACGTGGCCGAGCTCGAGACTCCGGCCGGCAGCCGGCTGCTGCTGTGCTCCGACGGGCTGTCCAACATGGTCGACGCGGAGGCGATCGGCACCCTGCTCGGCTCCGGCGACGCGGAGAAGGCGTGTGACGCCCTGGTCGAGGAGGCCCTCGACCGCGGGGGCATCGACAACGTGACCGTGATCGTGGCCGCCTTCTAGGGCTGCTCGAGCAGGGCCACGACGACCGGCCAGATCAGCTCGGCCTCGGCGGCCTGTCCCCTGGTGTTGAGGTGGGCGTAGTCGGGAGAGAAGTTCTCGATCGTGTCGAGGTACGCCTTGCGCACGCCGCCATCGGTCGCGCAGTTCGGGACCTCTGCGCAGACACGTGCTGTCTCTGCTTCGTACGCATCGATCACCGCGCTGAGCTTCTTGACGCCGGACTTGCGCAGGTTCCCGTCGGAATCGAAGAACGAGCAGGGGTCGTCCCAGGTCAGGTCGTTCTTGGCTGCGGGGTCGTGTGCGACGAGCCTCGTGATGAAGGAGAGGCTCGGCCGTCCGAGCTGCCCGGCGACGAGGATCGCGGTGCTCGGCGACGCCTCGTGGATCAGCGCGAGGGCGTCGCGGAGGGCCTGACCGACGTCCGCGACGTGGGAACCGTCGCAGTTGATGTCGTTGTCGACCGTCTGGACGATCGCCAGGGCCGGAGCCGGGACTGATTCCAGCGCCTGCTCAGCCTGGCTCGTCAGGGCCGAGGCCGGTGCCCCGCCGAAGGCGGTGTTCGCGACCTGGCCCTCGGTCTCGGGCAGGAGGGCGACCATGCGGAGGTAGACGCTGTCGACCTGTGGGTCGTCCCCGGTCGCCCACGACTTCCCCGGGACCGCCTCCAGGCGCGCACCGGTGCCTTCACCGGTGAGCCCCGAGTGCCCGATCGCGACAATGCCCACGGGATGCGCGCGGTCGGGGGTCGGGGACGCGACGGTGGCCCCGGTGGGCCCGGTCGGCGCCGACGACGTCGTGCTCGCCGAGCACCCCGCGAGCAGGAGTGTCGCCGCGACCACGGCACAGAGCTTCGGCGTCACGTCGCTCATGTGCGGCTCTCAGGGCTCGAGGCCGAGCGGCGGGGCGAGTTCCGCGAGAGCGGCTACGGCGGCCGGGAAGATCTCGGCCGGCGGGTTGACCAGACCGGCGCCGACCTGGCCGGTGCCGGCGACCTTGCCGGCCATGCCGGTGTTGATGTGGGGCAGGATCCCGGTCCGTGTCACCAGCGTCGCGTCGATGCCGGTCGGTGTGCCGCGGAAGCCGAGCACCGGCACCTGGTAGACGGGGTTCTCGGCCAGGGTGATCTCGTACATCAGCCGAGTCGCCTCGATCGCGTCGGCCACCTCGCCGCCGACGAACTTCACGATGGCCGGGGCCGCCGCCATCGCGAAGCCGCCGATTCCGCCGGTCTCGGTGATGGCCGAGTCACCGATGTCGGGGTTGGCGTCCTCGGGGCCGAACGCGCCGAGGAACAGTCCCTCGGGGGTGTCGGCCGGGCCGGTGAACCACTGGTCGCCGGTGCCGGAGACCTGGATGCCGAAGTCCGTGCCGTTGCGGGCCATGGCGACCACGAGCGATGAGCCGGGGACGTCGCGGGCAGCGTCGCCGGCGAGCTTGCAGGCCGGCATGCCGAGGTTGAGGAAGAAGTGGTCGTTGCTGCCGATGAAGCGTGCGGCCTCGGCGACGTCGGCGGTCGGCGCGCCGGAACCGATGAGGTCGGGCAGGATCTCGCGCAGGAACATCAGCGTGCCGGCCCTGTTGCGGTTGTGGCCCTCGTCGCCCATCTGGAGCATCTGGGCGGCGATGGCCTTCACGTCGACCGTGCCGTGCGACCGCACCGCGGTCTGCAGCAGAGGCCCCAGGACGGCTGACATCCAGCGCAGGCGCTCGACCACCTCGGGACCGTAGGCGCCGTACCGCAGCACCTTCCCGAGCCCCTCGTTCAGCGAGCACCACGCGGATCCGCCGTGCACGGGGTCGCGCAGCTCGAACATCCACATCGACGGGCTGACCACGCCGGCCATCGGCCCGACCGTGCGGTGGTGGTGGCACGGGTCCAGGGAGACGCCGTCACCCTTCGCCAGTGCAGCCTCGGACTCCTCGGCGGTGCCGGCGAGGCCCTCCAGCAGCATCGCGCCGACCAGGGCACCTCGCAGAGGGCCGGAGGCCCGGTCCCACCCGATCGGCGGTCCGGCGTGCAGGAACTCGCCGCGGCCCAGCCCCAGCGCCTCCGAGGCAGGGCGCACGTCGACCAGCTCGGCGCCGGCGGTGAGCATCCGGTCGACGGCCTCGGCGTTGGCCGGGCCGTGGCGGGGGTCGGCGAGCACCCGCGCGAGATGCACCTCGGTGCCCGAGTCGCCCAGTGGCGGGCGCCAGTCGACCTGGGTGACCTCGACCGCCTGGGCGGCCAACGCGTCGGAGAACATCTGGGCGCCGACCGCCACCACCCGCGGGGCGCCGTCGAGCAGCGTCATCGTGAGCCTCCGGTCACCAGGGAGACGGCGTGCCGGGCGGCGGCCGCGTTGGAGAGGAACACCGCGGCACCGGCCGCGTGCAGCTGGTCGGCCTGCCCTCGGGGCGACTGCGGGTCGTCGACCGCCGCGCACAGCGAGACGACGACCGCGAGCGCGCGGCCGTCGGCCGCGGCGGTCGCTCTGGCCGCGGCGAGCGCCGGCGCCAGCTCGGCAGCCGGGTCGGGGTGCGCCGCGTGGCCGAGGACGACGTCGAGCAGCAGCACCGAGCAGGACCGGTCGGCGGCCTCGACGGCGATCCGGTCGAGCCGGCTGCGCTGGTCGATCATCGGGTGCGCCCGGCCCTGCGTCAGCCTGTCGTCGCCCAGGTCGAGCATGGTGTGCCCGGCCGAGCGCAGGTCCGGGCCCAGCGACCACTCGGGTCGCAGCGCGATGTTCGAGCGCACCTCGCCGAGGGCGGCCGCCGCGATCACCATCGACTCGTCGCACAGGGTCCCCCCGGCGAACAGGCCGCGCAGGCTGCCGCCGGGCGGCGGTGGCGGCTGCTCGTCCCACGACCACGGCTCGCGCCACTCGACACCCACCGCCTCGACGGCGCGCTGTGCCACCGTGGTGAGGTCGTCCTGCCCCTCGCCGAGCAGCGCCAGCAGGACCGGGGTGCGCAGCGTCCGGGCGTACGCCGTGATGTCGGCGGCGACCGTGGCGTCCGGCGGCTTGGACACCAGGACGACGAGCTCGGTCGAGGGGTCGTCGTCGAGCAGCGCGAGGGCCGCGCGGGTGGACCGACCGCCCACCGCCGACGACAGGTCGCGGCCCCCCACGCCGAGGCAGTGGCTGACGCCGACCTCGCGGGTGTCGAGCATGCACATGAGCTGCTGGGCGCCGGTGCCGCTGGCGGCGACGAGGCCGACCGGCCCGGGCCGCACCGCGTTCGCGAAGCCGAGCCCGACCCCGCCCACCACCGCGGTCCCGCAGTCCGGTCCCATGACGAGCAGACCGCGCCGGGCCGCCTCGTCCTTGAGCCGCACCTCGGCCTCGACCGACACGTTGTCGCTGAAGACGAGCACCGACAGGCCGGCCGACAGCGCGTCCATCGCCTCGGTGAACGAGTGCGGGCCGGGGACCGAGACCACGGCGAGATCGGCCCCGCCGGCCCGGCGGGTGGCCGACCCGACGGTGTGCGGTGGAGGCTCGTCGCCGAAGCTGCCGCCGCCCCCGGCCGAGGACGCGGTCAGCGCCTGCTCCAGGGCCGCGAGGGCGCGCCCGAGCCCGTCGTCGTCCACCGCGCGCACGGCGAGGACGAGGTCGTTGGGTCCGGTTCCCGGCGGCAGCTGGAAGCCGTCGCCCCGCATCAGCTCGAGGTTCAGCTCGGTGCCCATCGCGACCTGGGCCGCGGTGACGCCCTCGACGGCGGCGACGTCGCGGCTGACCTGCATGAGGGTCACCGAGTCGTGGTAGATGCCGCGACGGACCTCGACGGTGTCGGTCATGCGGCGCTCCTGCTCGTCGGGTGCGGGGTGTCGGGGATGGAGGCGTGCCGGGCCAGCGTGTCAGCGGCGAGCAGCAGCCCGCGGGCCAGGGCCGGCCCGGAGGTGTGCCCGACGGACAGCAGGTCCGGGAGCGTCCGAGCCAGCGCGTCGCCGGGGCCGTGCCCGTCGAGCGCGTCGGCGACGGCCACCACGGCGGGTGCCGCCAGCCCGTCGGCCGCGAGGAGCAGCAGCTCGGCCGACAGCCAGGTGGTGCCGGCCGGTGCCTGCCGGCCGACGGCGTCCGCCAGGGGGTCGCGCAGGTCCGGCCGGCCCGCGAGCCCCACGAGCAGCCCCGCCAGCAGGTCGTCGCCGGCCGGCGTCAGCCCGGGACCGAGACCGAGCAGCGGCCGGACCAGCTCGTCCCAGGGACCCGGCGGGTACGCCGCCGCCTCCTGCCGGGGCCGCGCCGCACGGGGTGCCGCCGGCCGCCACCAGCGCGCGACCCGCACCGTCAGCGGCCCGAGCCGCAGGGACCCGGCACCGGCCTCGGCCGGGTCGCCCGGCCGGACCCCGGCCAGCGGGTGGTCCGCGGGGCCGAGCAGGACCGAGCAGGGCAGCCGCAGCCCGCGCGCGGTCTCGACCGCGACCAGCCGGCCGCCGAGGTCGGCGTACGCGCAGTGCGGGAAGACCGCCACCACCCGGCCGGTGACACCGGGCCCGGTGAGCAGCCGCTGCCGGGGCGTCGGTGCCGCGCCCGGGACCGCAGGGGCGGAAGTCGCCATGCCGCGACCGTAACGGGTCGCGGCGGGACATCTCACGCGTTGTGGGACCCGACAGCGGCGACGCCCCGGATTCTGTCCTGGCGGATCCCCCCGACCTCCCACATCCAGGCGTCCGGATGGGCCACCCTGCTCCCGGGTGACGTGCGTCACCGGCGACGTGAGGCCTGGAGGATTCGATGGCTCTGCTCAGCTGGAAGGTCGTGCACGACGGCAAGACCCCGCCCCCCGGTGAGGTGGTCCGCCCCGACGAGCGGATGTCCTGGGGCCGCACCACGGGCATCGGCATCCAGCACGTGCTGGCGATGTTCGGGGCCACCTTCGTGCTGCCACCGATCATGGGGATCCCGGGCAACACGGCGGTGTTCTTCTCCGGCATCGGCACCCTGCTGTTCCTCGTCATCGTCCGCAACCGGGTGCCCAGCTACCTCGGCACCAGCGCGGCATTCATCGGTCCGGCGTTCGCGGTCTACAACGGCGGCGGCGACCTGTCCCAGGTGCTGTTCGGGGTGCTCTCGGCCGGCGTGATCTTCTTCCTGGTCGGTTTCCTCGTCAACGCCGGCGGGGCTCACATCATCAACGTGATCATCCCGCCGGTGCTCACCGGCACGGTCGTCATGCTGATCGGCTTGAACCTGGCCGGGCCGGTCGCGTACAACGCCTACTGGATCAGGGACCAGTGGCTCGCTCTCGTCACCCTGGCGATCACGATCCTGCTGCTCGTGTTCCTGCGCGGCTTCATGCGGCGCATCGCCATCCTGCTCGCGGTGGTGGCCGGCTGGGTCGCGGCCTGGTTGATGGACCTGCTGCACATCGCCCGCCTCAAGGCCGAGGACGGCTCGATCATCGACCGGATCAACTGGGTCGCGCCCAAGCCGGGCGGGAAGTCGCTCTCGCTCGGTGACGCGGGATGGGTCGGGCTGCCCGACTTCACCTCTCCCAGCTTCTCCCTCACCGCGTTCCTGGTCTTCCTGCCCGTGGTCATCGTCCTCATCGCCGAGAACGCCGGCCACGTCAAGGCCGTGTCGGAGATGACCGGTGCCGACCTCGACCAGGACCTCGGCCGGGCCTTCATGGGTGATGGTGCGGCCACGACGATCGCGGGGGCGTTCGGCGGTGCCGGCACCACGACGTACGCCGAGAACATCGGGGTCATGGCCGCCACCCGGATCTACTCGACGGCCGCCTACGGCATCGCCGCGATCACGGCCATCCTGTTCGGCCTGATCCCGAAGTTCGGCGTGCTGGTCGGGTCGATCCCGGCGGGCGTGCTGGGCGGCGTGACGATCGTGCTCTACGGCATGATCGCGGTCCTCGGCGCGAAGATCTGGGTGAGCAACCGGGTCGACTTCGGCCAGACCCGCAACCTCGTCCCGGCCGCCGCGGGCATCATCCTCGGCGCCGGCGACGTGACCCTGAAGATCTCCGACAAGGTCAGCCTGGGCGGCATCACGATGGGCACCGTCGTGGCACTGATCACCTACCACCTGTTCCGCGTCGTGAACAACCCCGAGGACGCCGCGCACGACGCCGTGGTGGCGCCGAGCGACGCCTTCGACGAGGACGACGACGGGGCCGGCCCGGGTCAGGGCCGTCATGGTGGTCCGCCTCGAGGGCCCGCCTGAGCCGCGGTAGGCGCCGGCCGACCGACGGGCCGGGGGCGGCTGCTCGCCCCCGGCCCGTCGGTAGGACAGGATCGGTCGTGTGAAGCCGTCCCCGTTCGCCTGGTCGGCGCCTACGTCGCTCGACGAGGTGCTGGCGGTGCTGGCACAGGTCGGCGACGACGGCAAGGTCCTCGCCGGCGGCCAGAGCCTGCTGCCGATGCTCAACATGCGGCTGGCCGCACCGGCGCACCTGGTCGACATCAACCGGGTGGCCGAGTTCGGCTACGTGCGGACGACCGACGATGCCGTCGTCGTCGGCGCACTGGCCCGGCACGCCCACGTCGAGCGCGACGAGCCGGCGTACGCCGTGCAACCGCTGCTGCGCAGGGCGCTGCAGCTCGTGGCGCACCCCGTCATCCGCAACCGCGGCACCACGGTGGGCAGCATCGCGCACGCCGACCCGAGCGGCGAGATGACCGCCGTGCTGGCCCTGACAGGCGGTTCGGTGCAGGTGGCCGCCGCCGCCGGGAGGCGCACCGTCGCCGCCGCGGACTTCTTCGCCGGACCCCTCGAGTCGACCCTCGCCTATGGCGAGCTCGCCGAGTCGGTCACCTTCCCGGCGTTCCCCCCGGGCAGCGGGTCGGCGTTCGTCGAGGTGGCGCGGCGGCACGGCGACTACGCGATGTGCGGCCTCGGGGCGGTGGTGACCCTCACCGACGGCGTCGTCACCGCGGCCCGGGCCGGCTACGTGTCGGTCTCCCCGACACCGCTCGTGCTGGACCTGACCGAGGCGGTGCGCGGCGCCGAGCCGTCCACCGCCGGCTGGGCCGCGGCCGGCGAGCTCGCGGCCGGGCAGGTCGACCCGGAGCCGGACATCCACGCCACCGCCGACTACCGCCGGCAGCTGGTGCGGGTGCTCACCGCGCGGGCGCTGGCCGAGGCGGCGGGGAGGGCGGCATGACCGAGGCCCGGCACGAGATCCGGCTGGTGGTCAACGGCGTGCCGCGAGAGGCGACGGTTCCGGCCCGCCGGTTGCTGTCCGACTGCCTGCGTCACGACCTGCGCCTCACCGGCACCCACGTCGGGTGCGAGCACGGGGTCTGCGGCGCGTGCACCGTGCTGCTCGACGGCGAGCCGGTGCGGTCCTGCCTGCTGCTCGCCGTCACCGCCGACGGCCACGAGGTCACCACCGTCGAGGGGCTGGGCACGCCCGAGGCGATGCACCCCGTGCAGCAGGCGTTCCGCGAGTGCCACGGCCTGCAGTGCGGGTTCTGCACGCCCGGCTTCCTCACCACGGTGGCGGCATACCTGGTGGACAATCCCGAGCCGACCGAGGACGAGGCGCGCGAGGCGGTCAGTGGCAACCTGTGCCGCTGCACGGGCTACCAGAACATCGTCGCCTCGGTCCTGCGCGCCGCAGAGCTCAGTCGCGATACGTCTGGGCAGGAGGTGGGGGAGGGGTGACCACGCAGATGTTCGGCGAGCGTGTGCAGCGGGTCGAGGACGCGAAGCTGGTCACCGGTACGGCCCACTTCCTCGACGACCTCGGGCCTGACTCGCTCGGCGTCGCCTTCGTGCGCAGCCCGCACGCGCACGCCCGGGTGACCGACATCGACGCAAGCGGCGCGCTCGAGGTCGACGGGCTGGTCGCGGTCTACACCTACGACGACCTCGTCGCCGCCGACGAGGACGAGGGCACCGCGGTGTCCGAGCCGCTGCCGCTGCTCATCCCGCACCCGTCGCTGACCGCACCCCGCACCGGGTACCCCTTGGCGCGCGACGAGGTCAACCACGTCGGCGAGGCCATCGTGATGGTGGTGGCCGCCGACCGTTACCTCGCCGAGGACGCCGCCGAGCGCGTGCTCGTGACTTACGAGGTGCTGCCGCCGGTGGTAGGCGTCGACAACGCCCGGCGGGCCGACCGCGCCGTGCACGACGACGTCCCCGACAACGTCGCGGCCCACCTGGTGCAGGAGGTCGGCGACGTCGAGTCCGCTCTGGCGGCGGCGCCGCACACGCTGAGCCTCGAGCTCGACATCGAGCGCAGCGCGTCGATGCCGATGGAGGGCAAGGGCGTCCATGCGCGGTGGGACCCCGTCGACGGCTCGCTGCGGGTGCACACGTCGACCCAGACGTCGACATCGGTGCGCGCCGCGGTCGCGGCGAAGCTCGCGCTGCCGCTCGGCAAGGTCGAGTGCGTCGCGCCGATGGTGGGCGGGGGCTTCGGCGTCAAGATCGTGCACCCATGGCCGGAGGAGGTCCTCGTCCCGTGGGCCGCCCGCCGGCTGAACCGCGAGGTGAAGTGGGTCGAGGACCGGCGCGAGCACTTCGTGTCGTCGGCGCACGAGCGCGGCCAGCTGCAGGAGGTCACCGTCGGCTTCGACGACGACGGCCGGCTGCTGGCCCTGGACGTGCGGTTCTGGCACGACAACGGCGCCTACACGCCGTACGGCGTCATCGTGCCGATCATCACCAGCACCCAGCTGCTCGGGCCGTACAAGCCGGGTGCCTACCGGTGCGAGTGGTGGTCGCTCTACACCAACACCGTGCTGGTGGCGCCCTACCGAGGCGCCGGCCGCCCGCAGGGCTGCTTCCTCATGGAGCGCACCGTCGACGCGATCGCCGACCGGCTCGGGCTCGACCGCGCCGAGGTGCGGCGGCGCAACTTCATCACGCCGGACGAGATGCCCTACGACCACCACCTGACCTTCCAGGACGGGCGGCCGCTGATCTACGACTCGGGGGACTTCCCCGCCTCGCTGCAGAAGCTGCTCGACCTGGTCGGGTGGGACGACGCGCTGGCCGAGGCCGCGTCGGCGCGTGCCGCCGGGCGCAAGGTGGGCGTCGGCCTCGCCTGCTACGTCGAAGGCACCGGGGTCGGCCCCTACGAGGGCGCGCACGTCGTGGTCGAGACGTCCGGCAAGGTCAAGGTCGCGACCGGGCTCACGACCCAGGGGCAGGGCCACTTCACGTCGTTCGCGCAGATCGCCGCCGACGAGCTCGGCGTGCCGTTCGAGGACGTCGAGGTCGTCACCGGCGACACCCGTCGTTTCGGCTACGCCGTGGGTACCTTCGCCTCCCGGGCCGCCGTGATGAGCGGCAACGCCATCGCGCTGGCGTCGCGCAAGGTGCGCGCCAAGGCGCTGCGCATCGCCGGTGACGCGCTCGAGGCCGACCCCGACGACCTCGAGATCGTCGACGGCGTGGTGCGGGTCAAGGGATCGTCGCACGCGTCGATCCCGCTGGCGACGGTCGCCGTGCTGTCCAACCCGCTGCGGTACGCCTTCGACGAGGCGTCGAAGGCGGCCACCCAGTTCGCGGTCGGCGACACCAGCGGACCGCCGGTCGCGACCGGCGAGGAACCCGGCCTGGAGGGCACCGACTACTACTCGCCGATGCAGGCGACGTTCGCCAACGGCATGCACGTGGCGATCGTCGAGACCGACCCGGACACGGCCGAGATCACGGTTCTCCGCTACTGCGTCGTGCACGACTGCGGACCGCTCATCAACCCGATGATCGTCGAGGGACAGGTGCACGGCGGTGTCGCACAGGGCGTCGGCGGGGCGCTCTACGAACGGATGCACTACGACGAGAGCGGTCAGCTGCTCAACGCGTCGTTCATGGACTTCCTCATGCCCTACGCCTCCGAGGTGCCGAAGATCGAGATCGACCACCTCGAGACGCGCTCGCCGCTCAACCCGCTCGGCATCAAGGGCGCGGGGGAGGCCGGCGTGATCCCGTCCGCCGCCGTGTTCGCCTCGGCGATCGAGGACGCCGAGGGCTTCCCGATCACCCGGATGCCGATCTCGCCGTCCGAGCTGTTCGACCTGCGCCGTCGGCACGCCGCGGGGCACATCCCGTCGCTGCAGCGGAGCAGCACCTCCGACCCGAAGGAGCAGTCGTGAAGGTCTCCGGCTCGGCCACCCTGCACGCACCGCGCGAGCAGGTCTGGGCAGCGCTCAACGACCCGGCGGTGCTGGTGCGCACCATCCCGGGCTGCCACCAGCTCGAGGAGGTCGGCCCGGACGCCTACCGGATGACGCTCACCGCGGGCGTGGCCTCGATCAAGGGCAGCTACCAGGGCGACGTGGCTCTGACCGACCAGGAGCAGCCGGGCGCGTTCACGCTGCGGGCCTCGGGCGCGGGCGCCCCCGGCACCGTCTCCGCCGACGTGCGGGTGACGCTCAGTGACGCCGGGGCCGGCACCACCCGGCTCGACTACGACGCCGACGCCGTGGTCGGCGGCATGATCGGCGGGGTCGGCCAGCGGGTCCTCGCCGGGGTCGCCAAGAAGACGGCCGGGGAGTTCTTCGCCGCGGTCGACGACGTCCTCACCGGCAAGGCGCCCACCGTGCCGGCCCCGCGCCCGGAGCCGACCGACGTCAGGACGGGCCCGCCGGTCCCGAGCCCCGCCGTGTACGTGGCTCCCGGCGCCGGCCCCGCAGGTGGGACCGTCCTCAGCAGTGACTTCGTCAAGGGTGCAGTATTCGGTGCCGTGGTGGCCCTGTTGGGTGCCCTGGTCGGCGCGCTCGGGGCCCGCCGCCGCGCCTAGGGCGTCCGGCTGACCCTGCGGGCCGCGAGGTCGTGGGCCGGCCGACCAGCCGCTGCACCGCGACGCTCGAAGCGGGTCTGCGCCCGCCAGGGGGCGTCGACAGGCTCGAGCAGCGGCTCGCGTGCGAGAACGTCCGCCACCTGGTCGGCGTACGCGGGCATGTCGGTGGCGACGTGCAGGAGACCGCCGTCGACCAGCCGGTCGGCCGCCAGTGCCGCGAAGGCGGCGTCGACCAGGCGGCGCTTCACGTGCCGGGCCTTCGGCCACGGGTCGGGGAAGAAGGCCCGCACGACCGAGAGGGACGCCCGTGGCAGCGACTCGCGCAGCAGCACCGTGGCGTCGCCGTCGACCACCCGCAGGTTGGTGAGCCCCGCGTCCACCAGGAGCCGGAGCAGGTTGCCCTGCCCGGGGGTGTGCACATCGACGGCGAGCACGTCGAAGGCCGGCTGGGCCGCGGCCATCGCCGCGGTCGCCTCGCCCATGCCGAAACCGATCTCCAGGACGACCGGCGCGACGCGCCCGAACAGGTCCGTCAGCTCCAGGGGCGCACCGTCGACGACCATCCCGAGGCTCGGCCAGTGCCGGTCGAGGGCGGCGCGCTGGCTGCTCGTGACCCGGCTGGCCCGTCGCTTGAAGCTGCGGACCGGACCGTGGGCCGCCGGGTCGGCGGCGGCGGGGGACGGGGGCCGGCTCACTGCTCCATCGTCTCAGGGGCGCGCATCCGCCAGGCGTCGGTGAGCAGCTCGCGCAGGCGGCGGACCTCGACCGCCTCGAGCCGGAGCATCACCAGCGGCCAGCCGTCGTAGGCGGGCGTGGTGAAGAACAGCTCCGGCTCACCCAGGACCAGTGCCTGCTTCTCGGCCTCGTCGCCGACGAACAGGACCGCCACGTCGGTGCGGATCACCCGGGGGCGCCCCGGCACCCGCTCGGGGTAGGACCAGACGAAGCCCTTGTTGCTCACCCGGAAGTCGAAGCCGTCGCTCTCGATCTCGACGACGCCCGCCAGGGCCAGCGCCAGCCGGCGCACGTCGGCGGCGTCAGCCATCGCGTCCGCTGAGCCCCGGCCCGCGCCGGGTCACGGCGAGTGCCGCCGCGGCATTGGCCTGCGCTGCCGCCTCCGTCGGTGTGCGACCAGCGGCCAGGCCGGCCAGGAAGCTGCCGGCATGCACGTCGCCGGCGCCGTTGCTGTCGACGACGGCGGCCACGTGGACGCCGGCGACGGCGACCGGATCGGCGTCGTGGACGGCGACCACGCAGCCGCCGGCGCCGGTCCGGACGACCACGCCGGCCGTCGCCGGGTGGTCCGCCAGCAGCGAGCGGGCCGCGGTCGCGGGGTCGGCGAGCCCGGTCCACAGCTCGGCCTCGCGCGCGTTGAGGCTCGCCCAGCTCGTCCGGGACAGGACCGTCGCCAGCAGATCGCGGCCGAGGTCGGCGACCAGCGGACCCGGGTCGAGCAGCACCGTGCACCCGGCCGGCAGCCCGGCGACGGCGGCGGCCACCTCGGCCGCGTGCGGGTAGGCCAGGTCGTAGCCGGAGACGTAGACGTGGTCGTCGGGCCCGATCGCCAGCTGGGCGAGCTGGGTCCCCGACAGGTGTCCCTCGGCGCCGACGGTGGTGACGAAGGTGCGCTCGCCCTCGGGGTCGACGAGGACCACGCAGAAGCCGGTGTCCTCGTCGGGCGCGGCGGGGAGCAGGGCCGGCACGTCCTCGGACGCCAGGGCGGTGCGCACCAGGTCGCCGAAGGGGCCGGTGCCGTGCCCGCCGCCGTACGCCGAGGGGAGACCTCCGCGGGAGGCGGCGACCAGGGCGTTGAGGCCACCTCCGACAGCGGTCACCGACGACGACGCGAGCACGTCACCACCTCGCTCCGGCAGCGACGGGACCGGGAGCACCAGGTCGACCACGATGCTCCCGAGACCCACGAGGCGGCTCACGACGCGGCCGCCCGGAGCGCGAGCAGGCCGTCGACGAGGGGCTCGAGGTCGAGGTCGTTGACCGACCGGACGGTGGCGACCGCCTCCGGGGGCAGGGCGGACGCGCCGGTGCAGGCGCCGACCATCGCCCCTGCCATCGCTGCCACCGTGTCGCTGTCACCGCCGAGACGGGCAGCCAGCAGGCCGGCCCGCCACGGGTCGCCGGGGGCGTTGGCGGCTACGGCGAACGCCGCCGGGACGGACTCCTGGGTAGCGACCCCGGTGCCCACCAGCCCGTCGACCAGGTCGAGCAGCACGGCGTCCGAGCAGCCCCGGGTGAGGTCGAGGGCCCAGCCGATGCGCCGTGCGACGTCGGCGCCGGCGACGTGGCTGCCCTGCCGGGCGCCCAGGCTCGCGGCCCGCAGCCCCAGCGGGAGCGCGTCGGCCCAGTCGGCGCCCTCGACCCCGGCGCTCACCACCGCGGCGACCGCGCAGGCACCGGCGTTGGCGAGCGTCGTGTCGTGCGTCAGCCGGTCGACGTCGGCGACCGCGTCGCAGAGGCGGTCGAGCGGCTCCGGCGGGACGGCCACCCCGACCGGTGCCACCCGCATCGCCGCGCCGTTGGTGTCGCCCCAGCGGCCGGTGCTGCCCACCGGGGCGCCGTCGGCGACCAGCCGGAGGGCGCGCAGCGTCGACGGCCCGAGCAGGTCGGCCGAGCCGGCCGCCGCCATCCGCCGCTGCCAGGCCAGCAGCCGGTCGGCGAGGCGGTCCGGGTCGACGCGGCCGTGCCCCTCGACGAGCAGCTCGCCGACGATAACGGCCTGGTCGGTGTCGTCGGTGACGTGGCCCGCTGGGAGGCCGGCGCTGATCTCGTTCTGCGGCGGACCGGGACGGAAGCCGTCGAGGCCACTGCCAGGGCCGTACAACGACTCGACCAGGGAGCGCGGCATCGTCTGGGTCGGCATGCCGAGAGCGTCGCCGACGGCCAGGCCGAGGAGCGCGCCGAGCGCGCGGTCCCGTCGGGTCTCCACGCCCCGCATCATGCCGGGTGGCACAGTGGGGGCATGCGTGCGTTCACCGTCGCGGCCGTGCAGGTCGCCCCCCTGCCCGGACCGCTGACCGCGGAGTCGATCAAGGGCAACCAGGCCAAGGCCGCCGACTGGGTGACCCGCTGCGTCGAGTCCACCGGCGCCGAGCTCGTGGTGCTGCCGGAGTCCGTCACGACCGGGTTCACCCCTGGCGTGGGGCCGGAGGAGCTGTGGGACCTCGTCTCCCAGGTGCCCGGCCCCGTCGTCGAGCCCCTGCAGGACACCGCGCGGCGACTCGGTGTGCACGTGGTGGTCGGCAGCTACGAGCGCGGTGCCGACCGCGGCGTCGTGCACAACGCCTCGGTGCTCGTCGGCCGTGACGGCGAGGTGGCCGGCGTCTACCGCAAGACACACCCGTTCTGCACCGAGATGCGCTCGCGCGGCGGCTGGGTGACCCCGGGCGACGAGGTCAGCGTCGTCGAGACCGACCTGGGGCGGATCGGCCAGATCATCTGCTTCGACGGCGACTACCCCGAGCTCTCGCGCATCACGGCGGTCCGGGGTGCGGAGGTCATCGTGCGGCCGTCCGCCCTCCTGCGGTCGGCAGACATCTGGGAGCTCACCAACCGGGCCCGGGCCTACGACAACCACGTCTACCTCGTGGGCGCCAACGCGACCGGCACCGACCCCGCGGGAGTGCTGTACTTCGGCAACTCCATGGTGGTGACGCCCACGGCCGAGGTGGTCGCCCGGGCGGCCAGCCACGAGTGCTGGGTGAGTGCGCGGCTCGACCCGGCCACGGCGATGGCGTCGCTCACCCCCGGCTCCAGCGTGGGGCAGGTGTTCGACCACCTGGCCGACCGCAACCTCGACCTCGTCCGGCGGTACGCCGACGACCTGGTCCGGCCGGCGCGGACATCCTTCCCGCACGCCTCGCCGCACGGGGAGCCGATGGACTGACGGGCTAGGTCCGGAAGGTCGCGCGGAGCGTGCCGGTGCCGGGGGCCAGCAGCCGTACGGCGCTGATCTCGTGCACCGGGACCGCTACGGTGCGCCCCCACGACCCGTGACCGCCGCGCACCTCGCACCAGCCTGCCTCCACGATGCGCCCGTCGGTCGTGACCACCTGCACCTCGTAGCGCCCGGACCAGGCGGAGTCCTCGATGCTCACGAACAGCCAGGACGGATCGCCCTCGTAGGCGAAGACCGTGCCGCTGCCCGAGCCGGCGCCCTGCACCGGTGCGGCCGCGAAGTACTGGCCGTCGGCAACGGACAGGGTGTGCCGGTAGCGCCCCGCGAGGTCCCGGTCGGCGGCCGTCTGCCACCAGACCAGTCCGCCGGCCAGGACCGCACCCAGGACCGACGCGGCGGCGGCCAGCACCAGCGGGCTCGGGCGGCGCCGGTCCCGGGGTGTCATCGCCGAGAGCACGGCGCTCTCGAAGCCGGGAGACGGCTCCCGGGAGGGCGCCAGCAGCACCAGCTCGTCGACCACGGCGGTGAGCTCGGCGAGCTCGCGCCGGCACACCGGGCACACCGCCAGGTGCGCGAGTACCCGGGCCCGGTCGTCGCCTGCGGCGACCCCGGCCGCGAGCTCCGGCAGGAGGTCGCGGACCTCGCCGCAGCCCGACCGGTCGTCCCGGTCACTCATCTCGAGCTCCCATCTGCTCGCGCAGGGCGCCGAGGCCGCGCCGGACCCGCGTCTTGACGGTGCCGACGGGCAGCCCGTCGCGCTCGGCGATCTCGCCCGCGGTCAGGCCGTAGAAGGTCATGAGCACCACCGGTCTGCTCTGGTTCGGTGGCAGGGCGGCAAGTGCGTCACGGATCTCCTCGGTCCGGCCCCAGCCCTCTGCGGTCTCGGGTGAGGCGCTGCCGGCCATCAGCACGTTGGTGAGCACCTCCGGGTCGATCGGCGTCTCGCGGCGGTAGCGCACCGCGTCGACGGCGGTATTGCGGGTGATCGTCAGGAGCCACGTCGTGACCCGGCCACGCCGGGCGTCGTAGGACGAGGCGTGCCGCCAGGCCTTGACGAACGCCTCCTGGGCGACCTCCTCGGCGACGGCGCGCGACCCGACCACCGTGAAGGCGAGACCGACCACCCGGGCCTGGTACCGCCGGACAAAGGCGGCGGCCGCGTCCTCGTCCCCGACGGCCATCCCGGCGAGCAGCGACTCGTCGCTCAGCGGGGTCACGCCGGTAGTACGGGCGCCGGGGCGCTGGGGTTTCACCACGGGGACCAGGGTGGCGCACCCGGGCTCGCCGCGGGCGGTGGCCGTCCGCTCATGTCGGTGCGTGCCCGCCGGTCAGTGCCCCGGTCCCTCGTGGCCGCTGACCGGGCCGGTCGGGGCGTCGGGCACCGGGTCGGGTCGGGGCTCGCGGGACATGTCCACGCCGGCGCCCCGGTCCGACCGTGGGTGGATCGTGGCGGGCGCTCCCGCCGCCCGCCCCAGCGCGTCCGCGGCGTCCTCGACCAGCGTGTCGCCGAGCAGGGGACCGGTGTACAGGACCTCCAGGCTGCCGGCGCCGGCCACCGTGTCGTAGTGGCCCAGCAGGTCCGTGAGCACACCCTCCCGGTCCAGGGCGCGGCGCGCGTCGCGCGGGTGGCCGGTGCGGACGGCGAACCGGAGGTCGTGGATAAGCACCGGCACGGTGTGGGTGTGGTCCACCCCGGGGATCCGGTGGGACCTCAGCACCCGGTCTGCGTCGATCGTCGTCGCGTTCTCCGGGAAGAGCAGGACCACCTCCGGCACGAGGTGCTCGAGCAGGACCGCGTCGAGCACTCCGGGGGGTACGTCGAGCAGCGGCCAGCCCAGCAGCCTCCCGGCCCGGCGGGCCTGGCGGCCGACCGCGACCGGGTCGGTCCCGCGCTCGAGGTGGAAGGCCACCGCGACGCGGCGGCGGACCATGAGCCCGTCGTAGCCCACCTCGGGGCGCTCGTTGCCGACGTCGCTGACGAGCTGTCCCGAGGCTGCCCGCTGCGCCTCCGGGCTGTCCGGTGCGCCGTCGGCGGCCGCGCTGCACCCGCCGAGCAGCAGGGTGAGCAGCAGGGCGAGCAGGGAGGGCGTGGTGGCCGTCGCGAGACCCCGTCGCATCAGGTGCCCAGGGGATAGGGGGCCGCGTAGCGCGGCCGGGTGTAGGGCAGCAGGTCGAAGACCGGCGGAGCCGCGCTGATGGGGTGGTTGACGCCGTCCGGGACCTTGCCGACGTTGAACTGCATCATCATGTCGTGGTCCTCGTGGACCAGGTTGTGGCAGTGCACCATGTACCGGCCGCCGGCGTTCCTGGGGCCCAGGTTGAACTGCATGATCACGCGCACCGTCTCGGCCTCGCCGAGGTAGTACACGTCCTTGGGACCCCTCTCCCAGGCGAACGGCTTGCCGTCCGGTGTCGTGTTGCGGCCGATGATCCTGCCGTCGGTCAGGTGCACGTGCAGGGGGTGGAACCACCCACCGGAGAGGTTCTCGAGCTCCCAGATCTCGACGGCGTCGCGCGCCGGGTCGGCGAAGGATCGCTGGAACCCGCTGCGGACCACCTGGTCCCAGGTCTCTCCGTTGAGCGTCCACATCCCGGAGTTCCGCTGGACCCGGATCTTGCGGACCGCGGTGGCCTGGCTCTCGTCGAGGCTCATGACGTCCAGCGCACCCAGGTCGGCGAACGGTTCCGGCCCGCGGTCCAGCCGGTCCGGGATCCGGTACCCGTCGGCAGGCCCGCTGCCCCCCTCGACGACGAACCGCATGATCTTGTCGGTGTCGGTGAAGTTCTCGTTGTTCTTGTTGCTGCGGTTGAGCAGCTCCACGACCTGGCCGGGCCGGTAGTGCCGGAAGTCGATGAGGACCTCGTAGCGTTCGGCGGCGCCGGTCCGGAAGGACGACAGCGACTGGACCTGTGGGACGAGACCGGCATCGGTGGCCACGAGGTGCAGCGGCTCGCCCGTGCTCAGCGCGGGCCGGTAGGACCTGCTCAACGAGGCCACGAGCGTGCGGAAGCGGTAGACGCGCGGCTTGACACGCATCGTCGGCCACGGAACCCCATTGACCAGGATGACGTCGCCGTACAGACCCCGGTGCAGGTTGTCGTCGTAGTTGAACGACCCGTCCGCGTTGAACGAGGCGTCCGAGATGATGAGCGGCACGTCGAACTCGCCCTGGGGCAGCTGGGCCCGCTCGTACTGGTCCGAGATCGGGTACAGGCCGGCCAGGCCGGCGAAGACGTTCTGCGCCGTCACCATGATGTTGTGGTCGTGGTACCAGAGGGTCCGAGCCGGTTGCCAGTTCGGGTAGTGGTAGTTCTTCTCGTATCCCGGCTGGGTGAGGTCGCTCGCGTACCCGTCGTACTGGGGGAGCGAGGCCGAGCCGTGCAGGTGGGTCGACGTCGAGAACCGACCGCCGTGCCACGGGCTGGCGTGCAGGGCGTTGCGCTGCCGCACCTCGACCCGCTCGCCCTGGTTCGCCTTGATCGTCGGTCCCGGGAAGACGCCGTTGTACCCCGCGACCAGAGTGGCCAGCCTGGGCACGATGAGCTGGGCGCCGACCTGCTGGGTGAGCTCGTAGCGGGCGTACCTGCCCACGTCGTCCTCGCCGCGGTCGTACGGCTCCACGACCGGGGGACGCTTGAACAGGGCCGCGTAGGGCCGGGGGGTGTTCCTGGGGAGCAGGGCGGAGGTCGCCGTGGTGGGCGGGTCGTCCAGGTCGGCGTGCGCCGGCCCGGACAGGCCCAGCCCGGTCAGGCCGGCGGCGCCGGCGGCCGCACCGAGCCGCAGGGCGGCTCGCCTCGTGATCGTCATCGGTCTACCCCCTGCGTCGTGGTGCGTGGTCGCTCGCGTGCTGTGTCCCGTGGTGGCGGCTCCGCTGGGTGCCCGCCCCGGCTGGCAGCCGGGGCGGGCAACCGCCTCCCAGGGGGAAGGGAGGTCAGTAGCGGAGCCGGTCCAACCGGACGCCCTGGGGTCCGTGCAGCTTCGCGGTGTCGGAGCTGCCCCAGACGTCGCGCGAGGCACGCTTGCCCACGAACAGCCTCCCGTCGGCCGCGCGGCCCTTGCCGGTGAACACCTTGACCTTGCTACCGGGCGCCAGCTGGTAGCTGGGCAGGCGCAGCTTGTGGCCGGCGCGGTCCCGCAGGGTGTACCCGGCGAGGTCGACCGAGGCGGTCCCGACGTTCTTGATCACGACGTACTCGCGACCGGCCGGGGAGACCCGCCTGACCCGTAGGGCCGCCGTGGCCGCTGCCGCGGGAGCGACGGGGACCGGGGCGACGACCACCGGTGCCGGCGTGGTCGCGGTCGCGTCCTGCGGTGCCGGGGTGGTGCCCTGCGCTGCCGGCGAGGTCGGGTCCGGAGCCGGCGTGGTGACCGTCGGGGTCGGGGTCGGGGTCGGGGTCTGGTCGACCGGTGCCGGCACCGTGAAGGTGAAGGTGCGCCGGGACTGGTTCCCGGCGGCATCGCGCGCCAGCACCTTGAGCGTGGTGTCCTGGTCGATCACCCTCGTCACACCCGCGCCCAGCGGGGTCGAGCCCTCGTTCGGGGTCGAGCCGTCGGTCGTGTACGTCGCCACCGGCAGCGCCATCCCCATGAAGTCGTCGTCGACGCTGACCGCCACCGAGGTGCTGACCGGGACCTGCCCCGACGGGACGGTGGAGCTGATCTTCGGCGCGTGCAGGTCGACGTAGAGCGGGAACGCCTCCGGGTCGCCGACGACGCCGGCGATGTCGGAGTACGTGACCGTGACAGCGACGCCGCCGTCGCCGAGGTAGCCGCCGTCGACGAGCGCCAGGAAGTCGACGTCCTTCGTCCAGGTCTGCTCGGCCGTCGACTCGGGTGAGCCGCCGCCGAGGGTCCCCATCTGCAGGACCCTCTCGACGGGGGCCATGTCGTCCTCCATGTTGTCGATCAGCAGGACGATCTGTTCGATCTCGCTGGCTGCGGTGCCGGCAAAGCGCACCACTGGGTCCAGCTCGTTGACCGGGTCGGTGATCGACCGGTCGATCAGGGACGCCGCGTTGGTGCCGTCCGCCTGGGCCGTGGTCGAGGAGACCGCGACGAGGCCGGCCGACAGCACGACGGCGACGGCGACTCCCGTTGCCAGCGGCCGGGCTCCCGGCCGTGTCAGACTTCGCTTCACTGCTCCCCCTAGGCTCATCAGCACGGATACTCATCCGTGGACCGGCGGCCGCAGCCCGCCGGTTTCGCCCTGAGTGGGTCACCCGGCGGCGCCACCTGTGCGGCGCCGCCGGGCTCGAGCTACCGCGCGGTCACCGTGACCGTGTTGGAGTCCAGGCTCGCTACCCCGGCCGCGCTGATCGTGTTCACCTTCACCAGGTAGGCGCCCCCCGCCGGCACCGGCAGCTGGCCGGTGCGGAAGAGGCCGAAGACCGTGGTCGTGGTGGTGACGATCGCCGTGGTCGGTGCCCCGCCGGCCACCGGGGTGGCGGTGAAGCGGTAGGTGAACCCGTTGCCCTGGTTCACCCATGTCGCCCCGACCGTCAGTGGTGCACCCACCGGTCCCTGCGTGCCCGTGATCGTGGGCGCGTTGGGCCGGGCGAGCGTCGCCAGCGGGGTCACCGGGGCAGACAGTGGCGTGTAGTCGCCGAGCTGCTCCGGCGGGATGGCGTTGTTCTTGGCGCGGACCTGGAACTGGTAGGCCGTGCCGTTCGTGAGGCCCGTGACGTTCAGCGACGTCGCGTTGGGACCGGCGGGCAGGACCGACACGGTGACGGTGGGCGCGGCGGCCCGGACGACCCGGACGTCGTACCCGGTCACGCCGCCCACGCTGTTGGCCGGCGCCGTCCAGTTGACCAGCACCGATGCCGAGCCCGGGACCACGGCCCCGAGCGTCGGGGTCCCCGGCCGGCCGACCACGATGGTGCGGTCGGTGAACTGCAGCCGCTCGACGTTGGTGAGCCGGTCGATGCCGTCAACCCCGCCGTTGCTGTCCACCGTGATCACACCGGCGTTCGCACCGGTGCCTCGGGTGATCGTGTAGGTGGTGCTGGCGGCGGAGAAGACCGCCGTGTCGACGCCGGCGCCGTCCGAGAGGATCTCGCGGACGACCACGATGTGGTCCGGGCTGACCCGGCCGGCGAAGACGTCCTGCTGCAGCGTCCGCGGGTTGCCGACCTGGTAGGGCTTCTCCATCAGGTCCGTCGTCCCGATCTCGACGCCGAGGTCGCTCAGGACGCTCAGCCGGACGTTGAGGTAGCGGTCGCCGTCCAGGATGTCGTCGGCGCCTCGACCCTCCATCAGGTCCGAGCCGCCGCCACCGAGGATGATGTTGCCGGCGCCCCAGACGTTGCCGTTGATCTCGTCGCAGGCGCCGTTGACCGTGCCCGTCGCCACGTCCGCCTTCGCGGTCGTGAGCAAAGCGGCCGGGACGACCTGGTCCAGGCCACCGATCCGGGCGATGCCGGCGGCGTCGAGGACGTTGCAGCCGCTGAAGCCGGCGCCGCCGTTGGCCGACGGGACCACGTCGTCACCACGGAGGATGTCGTCGAGCTTGCTGCCCGACAGGGCCTCGACCTCCTGGTAGCGGTCGCGGAAGACGACGGCCGGCAGCGGGACCCCGATCAGGCTGAGGTTCAGGTCCGCGTTGGCCTTCAGCGGGTCGTACTGGTACATCGACCAGTCGAACCCGGCCGCCCCGGCGTTGCGCTCGATGCCGGGACCGGCGGACAGGATGTCGTTGCCGCCTTCGGCGTCGTAGTCCTCCTCGCCGTTCTGCCCGATGAGGACGTCGTCGCCGGGGGAGTTCGGGTCGTCGAAGAACGGGGCGCAGGAGTCGCCGCAGAGCAGCTCCTGGCCGTCGCCGCCCTCGATCCAGTCCGAGCCGCCGTCGCCGAAGACCGTGTCGTTGCCGGCACCGGCGATGATCATGTCGTCGCCGTCGCCGCCGAAGGTCTCGTTGTCGTTGGCGCCACCGTTGGTGAAGTCGTTGCCTTCACCGCCCATGACGATGTCGAGGCCTGGACCCGCGTCGATCGCGTCGGCACCAGGACCACCCTTCGGGACGTCGTCGCCCGCGAGGTCGGTGATGATGTCGTTGCCCTCGCCGCCGAGCGCGACGTCGGCACCGTCACCACCCTCGATCCGGTCGTTGCCCTCGTTGCCGAGGATGGTGTCGTTGTCGACGCCGCCATGGACCCGGTCCGCTCCCGCGGTGCCGTTGTAGACCGCCTGGCCGTTGATGCCGGCCGGGTCCACCGTGTTAACGGTGCGGTACTGGATCGTGCCGTCCGGCTTGCGGACCAGCAGCGCGTGCTCGTCGCACTCGCTGGTGGCGTCGTCGGCCACGCTGGTGCCGAAGGCCTGGAAGCCCGCGACCGTCCCGGCCAGGTTGCCCAGCTGGAACTTGCAGTCGGCGGTGCCGAACGCGTCCGCCTTGAGGGTGTTGGCGTTCGAGTTGCGCATGATCATCTCAGCGAACGAGTTGCCCTCGAGCGCCGCCCGCAGGTTCATGCCCGGCGTGCGGGCCAGGTAGTAGAACCGGTCACCGTTCTGCAGGTCGGTCATCTGCTGTTCGAACACGAAGTTGAACGTGCTGCCCAGCAGGCCACCGAACAGGTTCGTGCGCTCGGCGAGGCCGCCGACCCAGAG
Organism: Actinomycetes bacterium; assembly: GCA_038246545.1. Lineage (GTDB taxonomy): Bacteria > Actinomycetota > Actinomycetes > JACCUZ01 > JACCUZ01 > JBBRVW01. Next base: position 38,434 of record JBBRVW010000029.1, read on the forward strand.
GTCGATGCCGTCGACACCGGTGGTCGACACGTCCGCTGCCGTGTTCTCCCATGCTCCGGAGCTGGTGATGAAGGCGGCCGCGTCCGCGGGGATAGCGGCGGGGTCCGTCCCGATCGGCGGGTCGACCAGCAGCTGGGCTGCTGCCCGCTTCCCGGCGATCGAGTCGACACCCGTGACACTCGGGTGCAGGCCGTAGGCCGCGACGAAGTTGACCAGCGACTCCGGGTGCTTCAGGTTCAGGCCGAAGTCCAGCCAGCTCTCGTACGGCTGAAGGGCGCTGTCCTGGGTGTCGCTGTGGATCGACCTCCGCAGGTTGTTCAGGGTCGGCACCCCGGCGTCCCGGGCCCGCGCCAGGTTGATGGTCGCCAGGTCGAGCGGGAGCCCGAGCAGGTTGTTCCGCAGGGTGTTGGTGACGAACTCGTCCAGCTCGTTGCCGACCTGGTCCGACATCCCCATCACGATGGCTCCGACAGCCTCGTCCGTGGACAGCCGCGGCTTGCCCGGCCCGGCGTCGTTGAACGCCGGCGGGTTGAGGAACCCGTCGAAGAGGCTGATGTCGTTGTTCGACCCGTCCTCGTTGGTGCGGGAGATCGTGTCGGTCAGCATCGAGTGGCCGAACCGGTAGACCGCGTGCGCGAACTCGGCCCGGATCGCCGGGTTCACGTTGTCGTGGTAGACGGTGAACGGGTTGATCAGCGGCTGGATCTTGCGGCCGAACTCCTCGAAGACCAGGTGCTGGTACTCCATCTCGGTCACGAACCGCGCCGCCTGGAACAGTCGCTGGCCGTAGTCGAACACCGGAGCGGTGGCCAGGGTGCCCGTCGGTCCGGGAACGGCGACCGGAGCTGCCGTCCACTTGGCGAGCTCGGAGATGCCCTTGGTCGACAGGTCGGTCTCGAGCGTGTTCTTGATGTCTGCCACCAGCCGGTCGTGCTCCGAGTGGAACACCTGGTGGACGGCGGTGAGGCCGATGTTCTCGTTGGTGCGGCCGTCACCCGCCATGAAGTGGGCGTTGAGCATCTCGTCGTCGTACGTGCCCGGCTCCTGGAGCCCGTTCAGGCCGGTGATGGCCGTGTCCGAGTCGGGGGTGAGACCCGGTGAGGGCACCGCGTTGTGCGCGATGTCGTCGAGGAAGGCGGTGCCGACGCGGACGACGTCCGCGGGGACGTCCAGCCCGCCGGCGGCGCGGTTGCCCTCGACGAACACGTCGTCCGCCGTCAGCGGCTGGCCGTCGGGGCCCTTGGTCACGAGCATCGGCAGGCCCCGGGCCGGGCCGCGGGTGTAGTTGCCGTAGGGGTCGGTGACCAGCATCGGGATGTTGAAGATGTCGGCGTCGGTCAGCCTGATGCCCAGCACGTCCGCAGCGTTGGCCTTCAGCAACGCCCAGGTCGGCATCCCGCCGTCCGCGGTGCTGAGGAGCTTGCCGGTGTCGGTCGGGCGCCCTGCGGCGTCGACGTACTCGCGCAGGAACACCTGGTGCGAGGGGACCGACGTGTACGTCTGGGACTGGTCCACGAACGGCGTGTCCGTGTTGACGCCGTCCTTGACGTCGTCCGCGGTGCCGAGGACCCCGTCCGGGCCGGGCAGGTTCTCGGTCCGGGTCAGTGCCATGAACCGGGTGTTCGGGCCCGGCTCGTCGCCGGTGTTGGGGATGCCGTCGATGCCGTCGAGCAGCGGGTCGTCGTCACGCAGCGGCACGAAGACCGCGCCGTGCGACTTCTTGGTGAAGTCCAGGCCGTGGTCGAAGAACTGCCCGAACAGGGTGAACCACGAGTTGTAGGGCGGCGAGAGGCCGACGTCGGTGGTGACGTTGGGGATGAAGAGGGTCTGTCCCGTCGGGATGCAGTCCACCGGGTCCCCAGGGGCCACGCAGGCCTCGACACCCGGGTTCCCCTGGGTGCGAACCGGGTGCAGCGCCGCAGCGATCGCCGCCGGGTTGGTGGCGGTCTGGTCGACGATCAGGTTGCTGATCAAACGGGGCTGCGAGTCCACCACGTTCGTGTTCTTGGAGGCGTAGGTCGTGAGCTGGCCAGGCGGGCCGAACGGGCCGGCGGCCTCCGCCGGGCGGAAGTCCGCCGGCGCGTGCCGCGGGAACGGCTGGTGGGAGGCGCCGAAGTCGGCGCGCTCGGGCTGCAGGTTGTTGCAGGAGCCGTCCACGGTGCGCAGGCCGTAGCTGAGCAGCGGGTTCGGGACCTGGCTCGGCCCGTCGCCGAGCAGCGAGTCGCACGGTCCGGTCGCAGCGGTCGTCGTGCGGACGTGCCGCTCCGAGATCTGGATCTGCTTGAGGATGAAGGCGAGGTCGCTCTTGGTCACGTTGAAGCCCTGGCCGACCGGCGCGGTCACGGCCTCGGCAGTGGTGACCAGGCCGAGCGGAAGGACCGTGACACCGAGAAGCAGCGGCGAGATCCCGGCGACGGCAGCACGGATCCGATGGCTCACGACGCGCCGCGGACGGCGGGATGAGTTGGTCAAGACGAAGTGACGCACGGTGTCCCCCAGGCCTCTGACGTTTGGTGATGGCACGATGCAGAGGCGACCTTGGGCAGACCTTGGGGAACCGGTTCCGTAGTCCTTGCCGACGCGTCGGTCACCCGTTCGGCCCAGCCCGTCAGGAAGGCGGGCTTGGCGGAACAGCCCATGGCGTCCCAGTTCTCGCGTCCCGCACAGTGGTGGTCGCGTGATCTGCGACTCGCCCTGCCGGCGCGTCGCGATGCCTGGGGGGGCACAGCAGATGCAGGACGTTCCTGACGAGGACGCGCTGCGGATCAACGTCTTGGGGGAGACGGAGGTCCGCAGCGGCGGTCGCGTGCTCGGACTCGGGTCCTTCGGCGGCGTCAAGACCCGGCAGATCCTCGAGATCCTCGTGCTCCACCAGAACCAGTCGGTGTCCAAGGAGCGTCTGGCAGACCTGCTCTGGGAGGGGCAGCCGCCGCGCGACTACATGGCGACGCTGGAGAGCTACGTGTCGGTCCTGCGCGGCAAGCTCCAGCCGGGTGCGGTGCGGGGTGAGTCGGTCATCGTCACCGGCCCGGGCACCTATGCGCTCGACCGGACCCGCGCATCCCTGGACGTGGACGAGTTCGACCGGCTGGTCTGCGAGAGCGTGGACCTGCCGGCCCGGGACCGGGTGGTCATGCTGTCCGAGGCTCTCGACCTGGTGCGTGGGCCGCTTCTCTGCCACGAGCTGTACGGCAGCTGGGCGCAGTCGGCACGGACGCTCTACGCGGAACGGGTCATCGGCGTCCTGGTCTCCGCCGCCGAGCTGAGCATGGCCATCGAGGACTTCCACACGGCGGACCTGATGTCCGCCCGGGCGCTCCGGCTGGACCCGCTCTCCGAGGTCTCCTGCCAGCTGTCCCTGCGGGCGCACTGGGCCGCCGGGCGGAAGACGCAGGCGCTGAAGGTCTACGAGAGCTTCCGCCGCGGGGTGCGGGCGGAGCTCGGCATCGAGCCCGGGGAGATGACCCGCGCGCTCTACGCGGCGCTGCTCACCGAGGAGATGTCCGGTGGCCACCCTGGTTCGTCCGGCGAGCTGGAGGCCCTGGTCAACGCTGTGATCGAGCTGTACCACCGCTGCCGGTCCACCGCCGCCGACCCGCTCGGAGCCGTCACGACGACGGTGACCCTTCCCGCCCAGCGCACCGAACCGGCCGACGAGGTCGACGGTCCGGGTGGCCTCCTCATCGACCTCGTGGCGAGGGCCAAGCTCCGCGACGCCGGCCCGACCTTGACCGCAGCGGCGCGGACCGCGGGTGGCGGCCGTGGCGTCAGGTCCCTGGCGAACGGTGCCTGGGTGTTGTTCGGTCTCGTCGACGCCCTGGTGCTGCGCTTCAGCGACCTCGTCGAGATGGGCCTCGCGACCGCGGGCTAGCCTGGGCACCCCGTCCCGGAGGTGACCGATGTCGGAGCTCGTAGCCGCGCCGCAGGGCCGGCCCCGACGACTCCGCATCGGCATCGACACGGGCGGCACGTTCACCGATGTCGTCGCCGTGGACGCCGGCACCGGACGGGTGGTGACCACCAAGACGCCCTCGACACCGGCGAATCCCGCGGACGGCTTCATGGCCGGTGTCCGCAAGGTGCTCGACCTCATGGGCGCCTCCGGCGCCGACGTCACCTCGGTCAGCCACGGCACCACCGTGGCCACCAACCAGCTGCTCGAGGGCAAGGTCGGTGACCTCGGCTTCATCACCACCGAGGGGTACGAGTTCCTGCTCGAAATCGCCCGGCAGTCGGTGCCGGACGGGTACGGCAACTCCTACTTCTGGGTGAAGCCGCCGCGCATCGTGCCGGTGCACCGCGTCCGGACCGTGCGCGGCCGGCTGGACTTCCAGGGCCGCGAGGTGCGCCCCTTCGACGAGGCGGACGCAGTGGCCGCGGCCCGCTTCTTCCGCGACGCCGGGATCGACACGATCGGCGTCTGCTTCCTGCACTCCTACGCCGACCCCTCGCACGAGCTGGCGATGCGCGAGGTGCTGCGCCGGGAGCACCCGGCGGCCGTCGTGTCGATCTCTTGCGAGGTGCTGCGTGAGTACCGCGAGTACGAGCGGGCCGTGACGACCCTCGTCGACGCCGCGGTGAAGCCGCGGATGTCGTCCTACGTCGCGAACATCCGCGCGCGGCTGGACCAGCTGTCGCCGGGCGTGCCGTTCTACGTCATGAAGTCCAACGGCGGCGTGCTGTCCGCCGAGGAGGTCGTGCACCAGCCGATCACCACGGTGCTCTCCGGGCCTGCGGCCGGCGCGCTGGGCGCTGCGCTGGTGGCTCGCGAGGCCGGGTTCGACAAGCTGCTCACCTGCGACGGCGGTGGCACGTCGACCGATGTCGCCGTGGTGCTCGACGGCGAGCCGGCGCTGAGCACCGAGGGCACCGTCGGCAGCTACCCGAGCAAGGTGCCGATGATCGACGTCGTCACGGTCGGCGCCGGGGGCGGCTCGGTGGCCTGGGTGTCGCCCGAGGGGTCACTCAAGGTGGGGCCGCGCTCGGCGGGTGCCGACCCGGGTCCGCTCTGCTACGGCAAGGGCGGCACCGAGCCCACCGTCACCGACGCACACGTGGTGCTGGGCCGGATCCCGCCGCACCTGCTGGGCGGTGAGATCCTCCTCGACGTCGGGGCCGCCCGCGCCGGACTCGAGGCGCTGGCCGACCGGCTCGGTCTCACCGTCGAGAAGGCGGCTACCGGCATTCTGGAGATCTCGGCCTGGAACCAGGCGAACGCCCTGCGCGAGGTGACGGTCAAACGGGGTCTCGACGTCCGTGACTTCACGATGGCGACCTTCGGTGGCTCCGGCTCGTTGCTCCTGTGCCGCCTCGTCGATGTCCTGGGGCTCGCCGGTGTGCTCGTGCCGCGCGATCCGGGCAACCTGTCGGCGTTCGGCCTGCTCACGGTCGACGTCCGCAACGACTACGTGCGCACCGCCGTGAGCCGCCACGCCGACCTCGACCGGCAGTCGGTGGCGGCCGTGCTCGACGACCTCCAGTCGCAGGCGGCTGCCGCACTGGACCGGGAAGGGTTCGGGCGCTCCGAGCACCGCTACCTGCGCAGCGCGGACCTGCGCTACGTCGGCCAGGCGTTCGAGGTTCGCGTCCCGGCCCCGGACGGTGAGGTCGACGACGCGTTCGTCGACGCGGTCGCGGGCGCGTTCCACGATGCGCACGAGCAGCTGTACGGCTATGCCTTCCGTGGGGACGATCGTCAGCCGGTGGAATGGGTCAACCTCCGGGTCACGGGGGTCGGCCCCATCGAGCGGCCGCGGCTCACCGAGCTGCCGGCGCTCGACGGGGGCGTCGAGCGGGCCCGCACCGGCGTCCGCCCGGTGCACTTCGACGACTGGGCCGAGACGCCGGTCTACTGGCGCCCGGACCTGGCCCCGGGTGACGTCGTCGCAGGTCCGGCGGTGGTCGAGGAGTTCGGGTCCACCGTGCCGCTGCACCCGGGCTACCTGGCGACCGTCGACCGGTTCGGCAACCTGCTGGTCACCAGGACGGAGACGTCATGACCGTCGACCCGGTGCTCATCGAGATCGTCGAGGGGTCGCTCGCCGCGATCGAGAAGGAGGTCGAGACCGCGATCGGGCGGACCGCGCGGTCACCGATGATCCGCGACGCCCACGACTTCCGCGCCGGCATCCACGACCGGCGGCTGCGCAAGCTGACCGGCCGCTCGTACTCCGCCCTCGTCCACCCGGTGGCGCGCGACTTCCCGCTGGAGACGATGCGCCCCGGCGACGTGTTCTTCCACAACGACGTCTACCTCTCCGAGGGTGGCATCGGCCACCTGCCCGATCTCTGCGTGACCGTCCCGGTGTTCGTCGACGGCCCGGCCGGCCCGGACGTCGTGGCGTTCGTGCAGGCCTTCGGACATCACGACGACATCGGCGGCTCGGTCCCCGGCTCGATGCCCTCGACAGCCACCTCCGTCTTCCAGGAGGGGCTCATGGTCCCGCCGATCCGGCTCTGGGACCAGGGCGTCCGCAACGACGCCGCATTGCGCATCATGACGCGCAACTCGCGGATGCCCGACTCGCTCGCCGCCGACCTCGACGCCGAGTGCTCGGCCTGCCTGATGGGCTCGCGCCGGCTCGGTGAGCTGTTCACGCGCTACGGGCGCGAGACCGTCGAGGAGTGCTTCGACGCGATCGTCGACAGGACCACCGACACCTACCGTCGCGAGATCCTGTCGCAGATCCCGGACGGCAGCTACGTCTGGGAGGACTACGCCGAGCACGACGGCGTCGACGAGCCGCGGCTGCACGCGCAGCGCATCACGCTGACGATGGACTCGACGAAGGAGCGCCCCCTGGTGCTCGACTTCACCGGCACGTCGCCGCAGGCCAAAGGACCGATCAACCACTGCGGTGACTATGCCGACGGCAACTTCCTGGCCAAGTGGCTGGCGCCGATCCTGCGCAACCTGGCTGCGACGCCTGAGCGGATGGCCGAGCTCGACGTCAACGAGGGCGTCGTTCCGCTCATCGAGATGCGGTTCCCGCCGCCGGGCACCTTGCTCACACCGGTCTTTCCGGCCCCGACGAACGCCCGGACCTTCGTCATCCTGCGGCTGCTCGGCGTGCTCGCCGGGGTCCTCGCGAAGGCTGTCGACGGCCGGATGCCGGCCGACCAGGAGACGATCCGGTACACCGGCGTGTACGGGACCGACCGCGACGGGGAGCCGTACCTCATGCGCGAGGTGCTCGGAGGCGGTTCCGGTGGCAGGTGGTACGCCGACGGCGAGGACACCATCCATGTCGTCCCGGACTCGCGGAACCTGCCGACCGAGTTCACCGAGTCGCGCTTCCCGTTCCTCGTCGAGCGCCTCGGCCTGGCGCAGGACTCCGGCGGCGCCGGGCAGTACCGCGGCGGCCTCGGCTACGAGAAGCACATCCGGATGCTGCGCGACGCGCACTTCATGTCGATCGCCGACCGCTCGATCCTGGCCTGCTGGGGGGTGAAGGGCGGCAAGGCGGGCCGGTCGTTCCAGGTGACGATCGACCCGGGTGGCGCGCACGAGCTCGAGGTCGACGCCCTCGCCGACGCCGAGCCGGTGCGCGCCGGCCAGCTGATCCGGATCCGGACCACGGGTGGCGGCGGCTGGGGCGACCCGCTCGAGCGGGCAGTGGCCGACGTGGTGCGCGACGTCGAGTGGCGCAAGGTGTCGGTGACGTCGGCCCGGGCCGACTACGGCGTCGTGCTGGCTCTCGAGGGTGCCGCGGCCTCGGTCGACGAGGCGGCTACCGACGCGCTGCGGACAGAGCTGCGCAGCCGGCGGACCGGTGACGAGCCGTTCTTCGACCGCGGACCGGGCTACGCCCGGCTGTCCGGCGGCGCGCCGTACGCCGACGTGGACCTGAGGTAGCCACTGGCCATGTAGTGACTTGACGGATCCGTCAAGTGATAATGTCCAGGGATGCCGACCACTGCAGTCGCCGAGGCCAAGGCCGAGATGTTCCGCGCGCTGGCCCACCCGTTGCGGATCAGGGCCCTGGAGGTCCTCGTGGTCGGTGAGCGGGCGGTCGGCTCGCTGGCCGAGACGCTGGCCGCCGAGATGTCGCACCTGTCCCAGCAGCTGGCGGTGCTGCGGAGGGCCCAGCTGGTGCAGTCCAGGCGGGCCGGCAGCACGGTGTTCTACTCGGTCCGCGACCCGCGGACGGCCGACCTGCTGGCCGTCGCGCGCGAGATGCTGCTCGGCGGGCTGCGCGACAACCAGGTCCTCCTCACCGATCTCGAGAACGACGCTCTGCCAGCAGGCTCCGCCCCGGGGCCCGGGGCGTGACACGGGTTCGGCTCGCGGTGGGCCGGCTGCTCCCGTCGTCCCGTGACTACGTCGACCTGCGGCGCAGCTGGGCGGGTGACCTGCTGGCGGGGCTCACCGTCGCCGTCGTCGCGTTGCCGCTGGCGCTGGGGTTCGGCGTCGTGTCGGGCGTCGGGCCGGAGGCGGGACTGGTCACGGCCGTCGTCGCGGGAGTCGTCGCCGCCGTGTTCGGTGGCTCAGGGCTCCAGGTGTCGGGACCAACGGGGGCGATGGCTGTCGTGCTGCTCCCCATCGTCTCGGAGCACGGGGCGGCGGTGGTCCCGGCAGTGGCGCTGATGGCGGGCGTGATCGTCGTGGTCGCCGGCGCGCTCGGGCTCGGCCGCCTGGTCGGTCTGATCCCCTGGCCGGTGGTGGAGGGGTTCACGGTGGGCATCGCGCTCGTGATCGCCGCTCAACAGGTGCCGATGGCCCTGGGTGTCGCTCGCCCCGAGGGTGACCACGCGTCGGTCGTCGCGATCCGGGCGGTCGTCCACGCCGTCGGCGACCCGGACGTCACCACGCTGTTGCTGCTGGGGCTCACCGTCGTCCTGGCGGGCGGGCTGCCCCTCCTGCGCCGATCGCTCCCTGCGAGCCTCGTCGCCGTGGTGGTGACGACCGTCGTCGCGAGCCTCGTGGGCGCGGACGTCGCCGTCATCGGTGAGATCCCGCGGACCCTCCCCGCTCCTTCGGTGCCTGCGCTGGGCAGCTGGCTGGCCCTCGTCTCGCCGGCTGTGGTGGTCGCTGCCCTGGTGGCCCTCGAGAGCCTGCTGTCGGCTCGGGTCGCCGACGGCATGGCCGACGTCGCGCCCCACTCGCCGGACCGCGAGCTGGTGGGACAGGGGCTCGCCAACCTGGCGTCCGGTCTCTTCGGCGGCATGCCGGCGACGGGTGCGATCGCGCGGACGGCGGTGAACGCCCGAGCGGGTGCCGCGACCCGGCTCGCGTCCCTCAGCCACGCCGTCGTCCTCGCGCTGATGCTGCTGGTCGCTGCAGGCGCGGTCGGCCGGATCCCGCTGGTAGCCCTGGCCGGCGTCCTGCTCGTGACGGCGTGGCGGATGGTGGAGCGGTACTCGGTACTTGCTGTGCTCCGCTCCACGCGCACCGATGCGGCGGTGTTCCTGCTCACCGCCGCGGCGACCGTGGCGTTCGACCTGGTGGTGGCCGTCGAGGTCGGCATCGTGCTGGCCGTCGTCGTCGCACTCGTCCAGCTGTCCCGGACTGCACGGCTGGTGGAGGACCCGCCCGTCGTCGACGAACTGGCGTCAGCCGCCGAGCACCGCCTCCTGCGTGAGCACGTCCTCGTCTACCGCCTGGACGGGCCGCTCTTCTTCGGGGCGGCGTCGAGGTTCCTCGCCCAGCTCACCGCGGTCTCCGACGTCCGCGTCGTGGTGCTGCGGCTGGCGAACCTGGCGATGCTCGATGCCAGCGGCGCCCGCGCGCTGTCCGAGATCATCGCCCAGTTTGACGACCGGGGGATCGCCGTCGTCCTCAAGGTGGCGTCTCCGGAGCACCTCCGTCTCCTCCGGACGGTCGGGGCGCTGGACCGGCTGGACAAGGCGGGTCACGTCACCGGCGACCTGGACGCGGCGTTGGCACACGCGAGGTCGCACGCCCTTCGCGGGCGACACCCACCGGCCGGGCCTGACACTGTTGTCGAGCTCACCGGGTCGTAGCGGACGTCAGGACAGCGCGCTCCGCACCCCCCGGACAGCGGGCGGTGGTCACCCGGACGGTCTGGTCGACGACGAGGCTGCCGTCGGCAGCCTGCAGCGGCCCCAAGGATCTCGAAGACGCCCTCCTTCACCACCGGCCGCTCGTCCTCGGGGACCGCGAGCCAGAACGCACGCAGGCCGACTGTCCAGGACCTGTCGTTCCAGGCCTCCAGGGAGTCGTAGCGCACCTCGACGCCGGACTCGACCGTCGATGCGTCCGCGAATCCGGCGGTGGTGGCCAGAGCGGCCGTCGACTCCGTGCTCGCGAACGGCCCGGTCTGCCCGCAGGTGCGCGCGTCGAGGACAGCCGGCGGGAGGTAGGCCTCGACGACCTCGTCGATGCGGGACCAGACGTCGTCCCGCGTCCCGAACGTGGTGAAGCCCAGCCGGCCGTCGGGTCGCAGCAGCTCGCGCCAGGCAGTGAGCGCGGCCACCGGGTCCGGCAGGAAGAACAGCACCAGCGAGGCCGTCACCACGTCGTACGACGAGCCCGGCAGGCCGGGCGCGGAGGCGTCGCGAACCAGCAGCTCGATACCGTCGCGCCCGCCGCCGCGCAGGTCGGCCTCGAGTGCGCGCAGCATCCCGGTCGACAGGTCGATGTCGGCCGCCCGGCCGGACCGCGGGGGCCGCTCGCATGGTCACCGCCCCACGACCGCAGCCGACGTCGAGCAGGCTCTCGCCCGGGCGTGGGCGTACCGAGGCGAGCAGCAGGTCGGCGATCGTCCCGAAGTAGGCAACCCTGCCCTGGTCGTAGTCGTCGGCCATGGCGTCGAACGTCGCGACCACCCGGCGCACCTGCTCAGTCGGTTGCACGACGTCATCGTGGCGTTGCGGGGGTGGTGGCGCCACGGTTCGTGGGTAACGCATGGCAGCTCCGGGGCGATGAACCGACGCGACCTACGACGGAGGTGGACGTGCACGCCGGACTGCTGGACCGCGCGACCCGGAGTGCCCGGCTCGCGGTGCTGGCCGCGGTGGCCCTGGCGGCCGGCGCGGTCGTGGGAGCCTCGGCCCTGTCCGGTGGACCCACCACGCTCGTGACGGTGTCCGGCACGTCCACCTCGGCGGGGCCGACCGGGAGCGAGCACGCAGCTGCCGGTCGGTCCGACAAGGCCGACGAGAAGTCCGCGAAGGCGCACGACAAGAGCGAGAGGGCCGACGAGAAGGTCGACGAGAAGGCTCACAAGGCGGACGACAAGGCGGACGACAAGGCGGACAGGGCCGACGAGGGTGGCGGCGGCGGCGTCCACGGCAGCTGCGTGTCCGCCGTGGCGCGCGACAAGGGCGCGGTCGGTGGCCCGCACCACAACCACGGCTATGCCGTCAGCCGGGCTGCGCACACCTGCCCGAACCCGCGACCCGGCGGCAGCGCGGGCGGCTGAGCCGCCGCGCGCCCGGAGGGGAGCGCGCGTCGGCTCAGTCGCGCACCGTCAGGTGCGTTGTGCGGGCCGCCTCGTAGGGTCGTCAGATGAGCGAGCACCGCCTGTCCCGCCCCCAGGCGCGCCGGATCGCGGTGCAGGCACAGCTGCTCGACGCGCACCGACCCGACGACCTGTTCGACGTGGTCCGGCACCTCACCCTGCTGCAGCTCGACCCGACCGCGGCGGTGGCACCCAGCGCCGACCTGGTGCTCTGGAGCCGGCTCGGCCCGGGGTACGCGCCAGCCCAGCTCCAGGACGCGCTCGACCGGCAGCAGCTGGTCGAGCTGCTCGGGATGGCCCGCCCCGCCGACGACCTCGAGCTCTACCGCGCGGAGATGGCGATGTGGCCCGGCCCGCAGCCGTGGAAGGAGTGGCAGGAGGACACCCTCGACTGGGTCCGGGCCAACGAGGGGTGCCGGCTCGACGTCCTCGACCGGTTGCAGATGGACGGGCCGCTGCCCAGCACCGAGCTGCCGGACACCTGTGTCGTCCCGTGGCGGTCGAGCGGGTGGAACGACGGACGCAACCTGCGGATGATGCTCGACCTCATGGTGCTGCGCGGCGAGATCGCAGCCGCCGGCCGCGACGGCCGGGACCGTCTCTGGGACCTCGCCGAGCGGGTCTACCCCGCCGGGTCCGCGGTGCCGTACGAGCAGGCGCGGGACGAGAGGGACCGGCGGCGGCTGCGGTCGCTCGGCATCGCACGAGCCCGGGCGACGGTCCTGCCGGGGGAGCCGAACCACGTCGGCGAGGCCGGCGAGCCTGCCGTCGTGGAGGGCGTCCGCGGCACCTGGCGGGTCGACCCCGAGCTGCTGGACCGGCCGTTCGACGGCCGGGCCGCGCTCTTGTCGCCGCTGGACCGACTGCTGATCGACCGGAAGCGGATGACGGAGATCTTCGAGTTCGACTACCAGCTGGAGATGTACAAGCCGGTGGCCGGCCGCCGCTGGGGCTACTGGGCGATGCCCGTGCTCTACGGCGACCGGCTGGTCGGCAAGCTCGACGCCACCGCCGACCGCGGCGCTGGCGTCCTCCGGGTGCGTGCCCTGCACGAGGACGTCGCGCTCAGCGCGACGGCGCGAGCGGCGGTCCGGCGTGAGATCGGCTCCCTGGCGGACTGGCTCGGACTGGACCTCGACCTGCCGGCCGGGTGACCGGGCGTCAGCGGGTCGCCGGGGCCCCCGAAGGTGCGATGTTCTGGTTGAGGTGGAAGAGGTTCTGCGGGTCGTAGGTGTCCTTCACGGCGGCGAGCCGCGCCAGCTTCGCCGGCGAGTAGGCCCGACGGACGCCCGCGGCCCCCTCGTCCCCCAGGACGTTGACGTAGACCCCGGAGGCGAACGGCTCGAGAGTGGCGGCGTAGGACCGGGCCGTCCCGATGCGTGCCTCGTCCTCACCGGGATCGGTCCACCCGGTGCTGGCGCCGAGCTCGAACGCCGTGCGGCGGTGGCTGAACGCCGTGTCGTCCTCGGGCACGTCCGCGATCGCGCCGCCGTACGCCTGCAGCCCCACCCCGGGCGCCAGTGGGCCGAGGTCGGTCACCGCCACCATCGTGTCGATGACCTCGTCGGTGAGCTCGCGGAAGTAGTGCCCCCTGGAGTAGCGGCGCCGCGCATGACCGTCCACCACGTCGTCGCGTGACTGCAGCTCGAGGTAGGTCGAGGGCACGACCCGCTCGCCCGACGGGCGACCCAGCGCACGCACCGCGGGGACGAGCGCCTCGGCGCCCTGCGGGTCGCCCACCCAGACGTAGCCGAGCGTCACGGCTCCGCCGCCGACTCCCGCCGTGAAGGTGGCCCGGCGCGGTGCCGACGCGCTGAGGTCGCGCCACCCGCGCAGCACGGTGAGCGCCTGATCGACCGGGAAGTCGACCTCGACGGACAGCGCCTCGGTGCCGGTGTCGTGCAGCCGGAGCTCGAACTCGGTGACCACGCCGAAGTTCCCCCCGCCGCCACGGAGTGCCCAGTAGAGGTCGGGGTGCCGGCTGTCGCTGGCACGCAGCACGTCACCCTCGGCGGTGACGACCTCGAACGACACGACGTTGTCGCAGGTGAGGCCGGCCCGCCGGGCCAGCCACCCCATCCCGCCGCCCAGGGTCAGGCCTCCGACGCCGGTGTGGGACACGTTGCCGGCGGTGGTGGCGAGGCCGTGCTGCTGGGTCGCCCGGTCCAGCGTCCCGAGCAGGGCGCCGCCCTGCACGACCGCCCGGCGCCCTCCCGGGTCGACCCGGACCGCGCGCAGGGGTGTCAGGTCGATCATCAGGCCGCCGTCGGGGACGGCGTGGCCGGCCGCGCTGTGGCCGCCGCACCGGATGCCGATCTCGAGGTCGTGCTCGCGAGCCGTCCGGACCGCGGTGACCACGTCCCGGACGCTCGCGCAGCGGATGATCAGCCGCGGGCGGCGGTCGACGATCGCGTTCCACACCGTCCGGGTTGCGTCGTACGCCGGGTCGCCGGGCAGCAGCACCGATCCGTCCAGCGAGCCGGCGAGCCGTGCTCGAGTCGCATCGTCCATGCCACACCAGACCACCCTCCCGGCGGGAAGTCATCGGTCGTCAGGGCGACGCGATCCGGTCCAGTCCGGCGGGCAGGCGGCTGGCGGCGGCGCGGTCGAGCATCCAGAGGGTGCGCTCGCGGCCACGCGCGGCCGCGGCCGGCACCTGGTGCTGTCCGGCACCGGAGAGGGCCATCGTGACGGCCTTGGCCTTGTCCTCGCCCGCGACGACTGCCCACACCTCGCGGGAGCCCTGCACCACGCCGAAGCCGAGCGAGATGCGGGTCGGCGGCGGCTTGGGCGAGTTGCGGACCGCGAACGCCGGCCGGTCGTCGTAGAGCGCCGGGTGGCCCGGGAACAGCGAGTTGATGTGACCGTCCGGCCCGACGCCGAGCAGGCAGACGTCGAACGACGGTGCCGGCCCGTGGTCCTCCGGCCGGCTCGCGGCGGCCAGCTCGGCGACGTAGCGCTCCGCGGCCGCGTCGACGTCGTCGCCGTCGGGTCCGTCGCTGGGAGCCATGGCGTGCACCCGGGAGGGGTCCAGCGGCACCTGGTCCAGCAGCGCCTCCCTGGCCAGCGTCTCGTTGCGCTCGGGGTCACCCGCGGGCAGGAACCGCTCGTCGCCCCACCAGAGGTCCAGGCGGCGCCAGTCGACGGCGTCGCGGGCCGGGGAGCCGGCGACCGCCTGCAGGGTGGTCCGGGCGATGGTGCCGCCGGTCAGCACGACCGACGCCGAGCCGCGGGCCGACTGGACGTCGACCAGCCGGGTGATCAGCCTGGCGGCCACGGCCGCTGCCAGCTCGTCCGGGTCGCGGTGGACGAGGACGGTGGGGGTGCTCATCGCGCGGAACGCTTCGCCGCAGGCGACTTCCGGGCGGCAACCTTGGTCGCGGTGCGCTTGACGGTGCCGGCGGCTGCCTTGCGGCTGGCGGCGGCCTTCGTGCGGGTGGTCTTCTGCGCCGCCGTGCCGGCCGGCTTGGCCGCCCGCGTCGTCCCCTTCCCAACCGTCTTCGTCGTCGTTTTCTTCGTCGTCTTCTTTATTGTCTTCTTGGTCGTCTTCGTGGGCGTCGTGCTCTGGGGCGGGGCCTTCTTCGCCGACGCCGCCGGCGCGGGCCGGGCGGTCCGTCGCTTCTCCGGGTCCTTCCAGATCAGCGTGCGCATCGGCGGCCGGCTGTCGAGGGCCTTCTCGCCGGTGACGACGGACAGGGCGTCGGCGTAGGGCTGGTCCGCGTCCAGCCGCCGCAGCTCCTCGCCGAGCAGCTCGCCGAGGTCGCGGCGCTTGAGCGGCAGCTGCCGGTCGGTGATGCCGGTGCGCGACAGGGTGGCCAGGTAGCCGTCGGGCCGGTCGATGCGCAGCTTGTCCCGGCTGCCGAACCGCACCTCGATCGCCGTGACGCCGGGGCCGGGGGAGTCGCTGCGCTTGACCTTGATGCCCAGCCGGGCCGTGATCCAGCCGGCCAGCAGGGCGGCGCTCGGGTTGCCGCTCTCGGCCTGCACCTCCGCGGAGGTCGGCACGTCGGCCATGTCGTCGAAGGCGGACGCGAGCAGGGCCCTCCACGGT
Organism: Actinomycetes bacterium; assembly: GCA_038246545.1. Lineage (GTDB taxonomy): Bacteria > Actinomycetota > Actinomycetes > JACCUZ01 > JACCUZ01 > JBBRVW01. The sequence goes on from JBBRVW010000029.1 coordinate 53,908, forward strand.
GTCGTCCTGGTCCACGCCAGGTCGGTGTCGCCGGGCGCGTAGTCCTTGGCGCGGCGCTTGAGCGCGGCCATCGCGTCGTCGTCGGTGGTGGCGTCGGTGACCCGTCGGCCCGCCAGTACACCGAGCGCATCCCAGGCGAGCTTGTCCGGGGTCGAGCCGTGCCACCACGTGACGACGGGCGCGTCCGAGGCGAGCAGCGGAAGCACCACCGACTCCGCGTGCAGCGAGAGCCGGCCGTACATGCGCATCATCACGGCCTCGTTGGCGCCGAGGCGGCCGCCGACCTGGACCTCGGCGTCCAGCCGGTCGTCGGCGTCGACACGACGGCGCACGACGACGAGCAGCCGGCACGGGTGGGCGGACGCGGCGGTCGCGGCGGCGCGCTGCGCCTCCTCGGCGTGGTCCTCCTCGGCGACCACCACGAGGGTCAGCGCGAGGCCGGACGCGAGCGCGCCAGCGGCCCGACGCTCGGCCGCGAGCGTCTTCACGATCTCGTTGCCGTGGGTGTCCCACAGGATCGTCGTCATGCTACGGACGCCTCCAGACGCGGCCGTCGCGGGCGAGCATCTCGTCGGCGCCCCTGGGGCCCCACTCGCCGGAGCGGTAGACCTCCGGCTTGCTGCCCGCCCAGAACTCCTCCAGCGGGTCGATCACCTGCCAGGACAGCTCGACCTCCTCGTTGCGCGGGAACAGCGTCGCGTCGCCGATGAGCACGTCCAGCAGCAGCCGCTCGTAGGCCTCCGGCGAGGACTCGGTGAATGCCTCGCCGTAGAGGAAGTCCATCGACACGTCCCGGACCTCCATCGCGGAACCGGGGACCTTCGAACCGAACCGCAGCGTCACCCCCTCGTCGGGCTGCACGCGGATCACCAGCTGGTTGTGGCCGAGCTCCTCGGTGTCGGTCGTCGTGAAGGGCAGGTGCGGCGCCTTCTTGAAGACCACCGCGATCTCGGTGACCCGGCGTGGGAGCCGCTTGCCTGTCCGGAGGTAGAACGGCACACCTGCCCACCTCCGGGTCTGGACGTTCAGGCGCACGGCGGTGTAGGTCTCGGTGCGCGAGCTCCGGGGGACGTTCGCCTCGTCCAGGTAGGAGACCACCCGCTGGCCGCCCAGCCACCCCTGGTCGTACTGGCCGCGGATCGCGTAGTGCTCGAGCTCCTTCGGCAGCTCGATCGCGCCGAGCACCTTGGTCTTCTCGGTGCGGATCGCCTCGGCGTCGAAGGCGACCGGCTCCTCCATCGCCGTCAGGGCGAGCAGCTGCAGCACGTGGTTCTGCAGCACGTCGCGGGCCGCGCCCGCCGTGTCGTAGAAGCCGGCTCGGGAGCCGATGCCGACGTCCTCGGCCATGGTGATCTGCACCGAGTCGACGAAGTTGCCGTTCCAGACCGGCTCGAACAGCGTGTTCGCGAACCGGAGGGCCAGCAGGTTCTGCACCGTCTCCTTGCCGAGGTAGTGGTCGATCCGGAAGACGTCCTGGGCGGTGAACACCTCGTCGACCAGGCGGTTGAGCTCCTTGCCGCTCTTCAGGTCGTGCCCGAACGGCTTCTCGACCACGACCCGGCGCCACCCGCCCCGCTCGGAGTTGTCGGCCATCCGGGTGCGCTGCATCTGCTTGAGCACGACAGGGAACATCGCGGGCGGGATGGAGAGGTAGAACGCCGCGTTGCCCTGGATGCCGTGCGACTCCTCCATGGCGATCAGCGTGGACGCCAGCGTGTCGAAGGCGTCGTCGTCGTCGAAGGAACCCGGCACGAACCGGATGCTGTCGGCAAGGCGCTGCCACACGTCCTCGCGGAAGCCGGTGCGGGCTCCTTCCTCCGCCGCGCTGCGAGCAAGCTGGGCGAAGTCGCCGTCGCCCCAGTCGCGGCGGGCGAAGCCGACCATGGCGAAGCCGGGGGGCAGCAGGCCGCGGTTGGCGAGGTCGTAGACGGCCGGGATCAGCTTCTTTCGCGCCAGGTCACCGGTGACGCCGAACACGACCAGGGCGCACGGTCCCGGCACCCGCGGCAGCCGCCGGTCCCGCGCGTCGCGCAGCGGGTTGTCGCGCTGGACGTGCCGCGGGGGGTGCTCGTCCGGCGGGATGTCCCGCAGCGGGGGATAGCTCGCGGTCACGCGGTCGGCCTTCCTGCCGCGGTGGCGGCGTCGAGAAGCTGGCGCACGCCGGCCGCCCGGTCGGTCAGGTGCAGGCGCACGACCGGGCGCGCCCGCTGCTCGATCGCGCGGATGTCGCCGAGCGCCTGCGCCATCTGCAACCGGCCGAAGGAGTAGGGCCGGCCGGGCACGTCGACGTCGTCGGTGACGGCGCCGGTCACCTGGAGGAAGACCCCGACCTGCGGACCACCCTTGTGGAACTGGCCGGTGGAGTGCAGGAACCGCGGTGCCCAGCCGAAGGTGACCGGTCGGCCCTGGGCGGCCGTGGCCAGCCGGGGCCGGAGACCCTCGGCATCGCTGTCTCCGTGCCGGTCGAGGTAGGCCATCACTGCGAGATAGCCGTCGTTGCCGATCGCGCCGACGAGAGCGCGCAGGACCCCCTCCAGGTCACTGGGTGCACCCAGGCCGGAGAGGTCGCCGTGCACCTCGACGGCGCCGTCGACCAAGGCCGGCTCGCCCTCGGGCAGCGGGCCGTCGTCGCCGGACTCCTCGAGGATCTTGGCGGTGTTCTCCTTCGACTCGGCCACGTTGGGCTGGTCGAACGGGTTGATGCCGAGGATGGTCCCTGCCACTGCCGTGGCGTACTCCCACAGCAGCAGCTGCGCTCCGAGCGAGCCGCTGACGGCGGCCGCGTCGAGCCCGGGGCGACCGGCGCCGAGCACGACGCGGTAGGCATCCTTGTCGGCGTCGGCGAAGCCCGGTGCGTCGACGCCCTCGACGACGACCGGGAGGATGCCGGTGCCCTGCTTGCCCGTCGACTCGGCCACCAGCTGCTCGGCCCAGTCGCCGAAGCCGACGATGCCCGACCCGGCGTCGGCGATCACCAGCTTGTCGCGCCCGCCCTTCGCGGCGTCTCCCAGCGCCTGGCCCAGGACGATGCCGGGGTTCCCGTCCTCGCCGAGGTCACCTGAGAGGACACGGGCATCGGCCAGCAGTCGCTCGACGTCAGCACCGGCGAGGTGGCTGGGGGTGAGCCCGAAGGCCGACAGAGCGCTGTAGCGGCCGCCGACATCCGGGTCGGCCAACACGATGGTGTAGCCGGCCTCGGTGGCGGCCTTGTGCAGCGGCGAGTCGGGATCGGTCACGACGACGATGCGCCCGGCGACCTCGGCGTCGGTGAGCCCGGCGTCTCGGAAGGCTTGCTCGTACGCCCGACGGTGGCTGTCGGTCTCGATCGTCCCGCCGCTCTTGGAGGCCACCACGAGCACCGTGCGGTCGATCCGGTCGCGCAGCGCCGCCCCGACCTGGTGCGGGTCCGTGCTGTCGAGGATCGTGAGGTCGGCGCCGGCGGTGCGGGTGATGACCTCGGGCGCGAGCGACGAGCCGCCCATGCCGGCCAGCACCACGTGGTCCAGGCCCTGGGCGGCCAGTCGGTCCTTGATCTCCCGTAGCCGGGGCAGCAGGGACTCGGAGGACGTCGGGAGGTCCAGCCAGCCCAGCCGCACGGCCGCCTCGGCCCGGGCATCCGGCCCCCAGAGCGTGTCGTCCTTGGCGACCAGGGCGGCAGCCAGCCCGGCGAGGTCGCTGCCGTCGCCGTCGTCGGCCCCGGTGCTGACGCTGACGCTCACGTGGCGTCGCTCTGCGCGTCGTCCTTGGCCGCCTTGGCCAGCCGCCGGAGCTCGGACCTGGTGGAGGCGAGCAGGTCGTTCCAGGACACCTCGAACTTGTCGACGCCCTCGTCCTCCAGCACCTGCACCACGTCGTCCATGTCGACGCCTGCGTCCCTGAGTGCCTGCATGGTGGCAGCGGCCGAGGCGTACTCGCCACGGATCGTGTCGCCGCGAACGACGCCGTGGCCGGCCACCGCCTCGAGCGTCGGCTCCGGCATCGTGTTGACGACCCCGCGGGTCACCAGGTCGATGACGTACTGCGTGTCGTCGTAGGACGGGTCCTTGACTCCGGTCGAGGCCCAGAGCGGGCGCTGCGCCTGCGCGCCGGCATCGGCGAGCGACGTCCACCGGTGGGTGCCGAAGACCTCCTCGAACGACTGGAAGGCGAGCCGGGCGTTGGCGATCGCCGCTTTGCCCTTGAGGTCGGCCGACTCGGGTGAGCCGAGCTTGTCCAGGCGCGCGTCGACCTCCGTGTCGACCCGGCTGACGAAGAACGACGCGACGGAGGTGAGGTTCGTCAGGTCGTGCCCAGCGGCCCGGGCGCGCTCGACGCCGGTGACGTAGGCGTCCATGACCTCGCGGTACCGCTCGAGGGAGAAGATCAGGGTGACGTTGATGCTGATGCCCTCGGCGATGCACTGCTCGATCGCGGGCAGGCCGGCCTTGGTGGCCGGGATCTTGATGAACAAGTTGGGACGGTCGACCAGCCACCACAGCTGACGGGCCTCGGCGATGGTCCGCTCGGTCTCGTGGGCCAGCCGCGGGTCGACCTCGATCGAGACCCGCCCGTCCGATCCACCGCTCGCGTCGTACACCGGCCGCAGGACGTCGCAGGCCCAGCGGACGTCGAACGTCGTGACCATCCGGATCGCTTCCTCGACGTCGACGCCACGGACCGCGAGGTCTCGGAGCTGACGGTCGTAGGTGTCGCTGTCGCTGATGGCCTTCTGGAAGATCGTGGGGTTGGTCGTGACGCCGACGACGTGCTTGTCGCGGACCAGGTCGGCGAGGTTGTCGGTGGCCAGCCGGCCACGACTCATGTCGTCGAGCCAGATGGCGACACCCTCGTCGGAGAGCTGACGCAGGGCTTCGGTCATGGGGTGCTCCCGTGGGTCGGAGGAGGGCTGGTGGGGCGGCCGGGTCGCCACGTGGCGGGTGGTCAGGAGCCAGTCTTGTCGCCGGTGATGACGCCGACCCGCTCGAGGCTGGCGTGTGCGGCAGCCACCACCCGGTCGGGGGTGAAGCCGAACTGCTCGAACAGCACGGTGTGCGCAGCGCTGGCGCCGTAGTGCTCGATGCTCACGATCTCGCCGGCCTCGCCGACCAGGTCGCGCCAGCCCATCGCGATCGCGGCCTCGACGCTGACCCGGGCCTTGCAGGTGCCGGGCAGCACCTGCTGCTGGTAGGCGCGGTCCTGGGCGTGGAACCACTCGACGCACGGCATCGACACGACCCGGGTGGGCCTGCCTTCGGCCTCGAGGGTCTCGCGCGCCTTCATCGCGAGCTGCACCTCGGAGCCGGTGCCGATGAGGATCACCTGCGGCTGGCCGCCGGTGGCGTCCGCGAGGACGTAGCCGCCGCGCGCGGTGCCCTCGGCGGAGGCGTTCTCGGTGCGGTCCCAGACCGGCAGGTCCTGCCGGCTCAGGCAGAGGCCGGCCGGCCGGTCGGTGTGCTCGAGGATGGTCCGCCAGGCGACGACGGTCTCGTTGGCGTCGGCCGGGCGCACGACGTCGAGGCCCGGGATGGCGCGCAGTGCGGCGAGGTGCTCGATCGGCTGGTGGGTCGGGCCGTCCTCGCCCAGCCCGATGGAGTCGTGGGTCCACACATAGGTGACGGGCAGCTGCATGAGCGCGGCCAGCCGGACGGCCGGGCGCATGTAGTCGCTGAAGACCAGGAAGGTGCCGCCGTAGACACGGGTGCCGCCGTGCAGGGCGATGCCGTTCATGATCGAGCCCATCGCGTGCTCGCGGATGCCGAAGTGCAGCACCCGGCCGAACGGGCCGCCGGTGAACATCTTCGACTGGCGGTCCTCCGGGAGGAACGACGGCTCACCCTCGGGCGTCGTGTTGTTGGACTCGGCCAGGTCCGCGGAGCCACCCCAGAGCTCGGGCAGCACAGGTGCGATCTTCTCCAGGACCTTGCCGGACGCCTTGCGGGTGGCCATCCCCTGGGGATCGGCGGGAAACTCGGGCAGCGCAGCGGTCCAGCCGTCCGGGAGGGTGCGGGTACGCAGCCGGTCGAGCAAGGCCTTGCCGTCGGTGTTCCTCTGCGCCCAGGCGGCGAACTTCTCGTCCCACGCCGCGTGTGCCGCGCGACCGCGCTCGACGACCTCGCGGGCGTGCGCCAGCACGTCGGGGTCGACGTCGAAGGCGGTGTCGGGGTTCATGCCCATGACCTTCTTGGTGGCGGCGACCTCGTCGACGCCGAGGGCGCTGCCGTGGGCCTTGCCGGTGTTCTGCGCGTCGGGCGCGGGCCAGGCGATGACGGTGCGCAGCGAGATGAAGGACGGCCGGTCCGTGACCTCGCGGGCCTTGTCCAGCGCGCGGGCCAGCCCGGCCACGTCCTCGCGGTAGCTGCCGTCGGCCGAGAGCCAGTCGACCTCCTGGACGTGCCAGCCGTACGCCGCGTAGCGGGCGGCAGTGTCCTCGGAGAGGGCGATGTTCGTGTCGTCCTCGATGGAGATGTGGTTGTGGTCGTAGATCAGCGTGAGGTTGCCGAGCCGCTGGGTGCCGGCCAGCGACGAGGCCTCGCCGCTGAGGCCTTCCTCGATGTCGCCGTCGGAGGCGATGCAGTAGACGTGGTGGTCGAACAGGCTCTCGCCCTCGGGGGAGTCGGGGTCGAGCAGGCCGCGCTCGCGGCGGGCGGCCATGGCCATGCCCACGGCGTTGCCGACACCCTGTCCCAGCGGCCCGGTGGTCGTCTCGACGCCCGCGGTGTGCCCGTGCTCCGGGTGCCCCGGCGTCAGCGAGCCCCAGGTGCGCAGCGACTTCAGGTCGTCGAGCTCCAGGCCGTAGCCCGAGAGGTACAGCTGGATGTAGAGCGTGAGGCTGCTGTGCCCGCAGGACAGGACGAACCGGTCACGACCGGTCCACGCCGGATCGGTCGGGTCGTGCTGCAGGTAGCGCTGGAAGAGCAGGTACGCCGCCGGCGCGAGGCTCATCGCGGTGCCGGGGTGGCCGTTGCCGACCTTCTGGACGGCGTCCATCGCGAGCGCCCGGACGGTGTCGACCGCCCGTGAGTCGAGGTCGGACCAGTCGAGCTTCGTCGTGCTCACAGGCGTCGGGCTCCTTTGACGATCGGGGAGACGGAGACTGACTCATCCATGGTGCACCGGTGATCGGCCGCCCGTGAGCCTACTCGCGCCGGGGCGAGGATCCCCGCCCCTCGTTCGGGCCGTCCAGCGGCCGGCACATCCCATGCAGTCGATAGAGTGGCCCTGCCCGGGGGGCCTCCCGGCAAACGAACCACCGAGGAGAGCGCGTGACGGCCGTCGACTCACGCCGCGGTGCCGCTGCCCCCGTGGCCGGTGCCCGCGAGGCAGGTCGACCCCGGCGCACCGCGCGGCAGGTCCTCACGGCCTACGTCGCCCTCACCAAGCCGCGCATCATCGAGCTCCTGCTCGTCACGACCGTCCCGACCATGCTGCTGGCCGAGGGTGGCGTGCCGTCGCTGTCGCTGGTCGCGGCGACCCTTGCCGGTGGCGCGCTCGCCGCCGGCAGCGCCAACACCCTCAACTGCTACCTCGACCGCGACATCGACCAGGTCATGCACCGCACCGAGCGGCGACCGCTGGCCACCGGCGCTGCGTCACCGCTCGAGGCGCTGGTGCTCGGCACGGTCCTCGGCGTCGTGGCGGTGGCGTGGCTGGCGCTGACCACCGGTTGGCTGCCGGCGGTGCTCGCCCTCGCGGCGATCGTGTTCTACGTCGGGGTCTACACGCTGGCCCTCAAGCGCCGCACGCCGCAGAACATCGTCTGGGGCGGCGCAGCAGGCTGCATGCCGGTGCTCATCGGCTGGTCCGCGGTCACCGGTTCGCTGGCCTGGACCCCGGCCGTGCTGTTCGCCGTCATCTTCTTCTGGACGCCCCCGCACTACTGGCCCCTGTCGATGCGCTTCCGCGACGACTACGCCGCCGCCGGCGTGCCGATGCTCCCGGTGGTGGCCGGCAACGTCACCGTCGGCCGGCAGATCGTGGCCTACTCCTGGGTGATGGTCGCGACGTCGCTGTTGCTCTGGCCGGTCGCCGGCACCACGCCGTTCTACGGCGTCGCCGCCGCGATGCTCGGCCTGGCCTTCCTCGTCGAGGCGCACCGGTTGCTCCGCCGCGCGAACCTGGTCGCGGCCGCCGCGGCAGCCGGGCACGTGGTGCCCGGCCCCTCGGTCGAGGCGGGCGCGATGCGGCTGTTCCACGGCTCGATCACGTACCTGACCCTGCTGTTCCTCGCGATCGCGGTCGACCCGCTCCTGCCCTTCTGACGGCCCGGCCGCTCAGTCGGTCGACCGGGCACCGGCCGCCGGCGGGCCCAGCCGGACCGTCAGCCTGGCGCCTCGGCCGCCGGGTCCCGAGCCGACCTCCAGGGACCCGCCCGAGGCCTCCGCCGTGCGCCGGACGATGTCCAGCCCGAGGCCGGTCGAGCCGGCTCCGCTCTGCCCGCGCCGCACGACGGTGCCGTCCGCGAGACCGGGGCCGTCGTCGTCGACCTCGAGCACGGCGCCGCCTCGGGGGGTCGCGGCGAGCGAGACGCCGAACGGCACGCCGTCCGGCGTGTGCGCCAGGACGTTGCCCAGCAGCGCGTCCAGGGCGGCCTCGAGGTCGCCCTCGGACGCGCGCACGGGCACCGGCCGGCTGGGAAGCGACAGCCGGACCGTACGGCCCTGGTCCTCGGCCAGCGCCTGCCAGAACTCCACCCGCTCCCGCACCACGTCGGTGGCGTCACAGCGTGCGGAGATGCCTTCCCGGACCGGCCGGCGTGCCTCCCGGATCAGGGCGTCGACGGTACGGCTCACGGCGTCGACGTCGGCAACCAGGCGCTCCCGGTCGGGTCCCGGCAGCAGCGCGTCGACGTCCAGGCGCAGCGCGGTGATGGGGGTCCGCAGCCGGTGCGAGAGGTCGGCCACCGACTCGCGCTCGTGGGTCAGCAGCTCGCGGATCCGGCCGGCCAGCCGGTTGACCGCTACCCCGACGTCGTGGACCTCGGCCGGCCCGCCGGGCGTCACCCGGGCGTCGAGGTCCCCGGCGCCGAGCCGCCGGGTCGTGGCGGCCAGCTCGCTGATCGGCCGGGTCAGCGAACGGGCCAGCCGGTCCGCCACCAGCAGCGACAGCACGAACAGCACCAGGGCGAGGAACGCCAGCACGCCCCAGGCCCGCCACACGCCGCGGTCGAGGACGCCCTCGCTCATGAGGGTGCTGATGACCGCGGTGCCGTCCGGCCGGAGCACCGGCTGGTCCAGCACCACCCGGCCGTCGGCCAGCGTGTGGGCTTCCGTCGACCGCAGGTCGCCGTCCAGCGCTGGGCGGGCGACCTCGAGCGGTTCGCCGAGCAGCGCACCCCCGGGCAGCCGGACCTGGGTGGTGTAGTCGCCGTCCGACACCGCGGCAACCGCCGCCTCGATCTCACCGTCGGTCCCGGACAGCACGGTGGGCACGATCCGCTGGCTGCGGTCCGCCGCCGTGCTGACGGCGGTGTTGGTGGCGGCCCGGTCGATGAGCAGGCCCAGCGGCAGGGTGAACGCCAGCAGCACGATCGAGGTCGTCGCTGCCACGAGCAGGGTCAGCCGACGTCTCACGGCGAGGGGGAGAGCTTGACGCCGACGCCACGCACCGAGTGCAGCATCCGCGGCTCCGCCGCCGACTCGCCGAGCTTGCGGCGCAGCCACGACAGGTGCACGTCGACGGTCTTGTCGGCACCGCCGTACGGCGACTGCCACACGTCGGCGAGCAGCGTTCGTTTCGTCACGACCTCACCGGGCCGAGCGGCGAGATAGGCCAGCAGGTCGAACTCGCGGGGCCGCAGGTCGAGAGCGCGGCCGCCGAGCACCGCGCTGCGAGCCTTGGTGTCGACGACCAGGTCCCCCACGGTCAGCACCGCCGAGGTCGGCGACGACGACCGCCGCAGCACGGCGCGGATCCGCGCGTCGAGCTGCTCGGCGCTGAACGGCTTGACGAGGTAGTCGTCCGCTCCCGCGTCCAGGGCGGCCACGGTGGTCGTGTCCTCGTCGCGGGCGGTGGCGACGATGACCGGCACGTCGCTGACCGGGCGCAGCATCCGCAGCAGCCGGATGCCGTCGAGGTCGGGCAGGCCGAGGTCGAGGACCACCAGGTCGGGCGGCTCGTCGATGACCCGCTGCAGGGCTGCGAGCCCGGTGGACTCCGAGGAGACCGCGTGGCCGCGTTCCGTGAGCGCCCGGATCAGCGCGCTGCGGATCTGGGCGTCGTCCTCGACGAGCAGCAGCACGGCCATGCTGCGACGGTACTGGTGGGCCGGGCCCGAGCCGGTCTGTTGCGCCGCGCTGGCCCCGCTTTAGCCGGGCGTTAAGCCCTGATCCACCGATGATCTTGGGGTTGTCAGCGGGTCGGAACACGAAGATGCCCTTGCGTGGCAACAGAATCGGGCTTGCGAAGGACCGAATCTGACTGCTCACGAAGGGCATCTCGTAGATGCGACTCTCTCATA